>JBFXAJ010000024.1:0-52233 GCA_050184415.1 Bauldia sp. | reverse complement strand
GAAGAAGGACAGCAGGGGCGCGCGGAGATCCGCCGCCATGCCGCCGAACCCGCCGGGCGCGGCAAGGAACGCCTGGACCGCGGGATCGTTCGAGCCGGCCAGCGCATCGTGGAAGGGCAGGAGGGCAGGGCTCGTCAGCCCCGTCAGGATGGCCGCGAGGGGGGAATCCTCGAACGCGGTGAACATCCCGCTGCTTACCTGTGCGGCGATCGCGCCGATGGTCTGCTCCGTCGCCGGCGGCAGGCCGAGATCGGACAATGGAAACCAGACGTTGAAGAGCGCGTCGTGCGTCGCCTGCAAATCGGCGGCACTGGCCGCCGGCTGCGCCAGGGACGGCGTGGCCGCCGCCGCGATCGCCGCGGCGAATGCGGTCAAATATTGTCGGCGCGTCAGGCTGAGCGAATCGAACACCGAACGGTTGGTCATCGGAGCCTCCCCGGAAGTGCCTGCCGCCGTGCGACCACAATTCGACGCAGGCCCGATCCGGGTCAAGCAACGGTACGGTGAGACTGCCCTCGGTCCGCTGCGAGGCCGGGCAATCACCGGGGCCTCGCACGATCGCGCCGGTTCGCTCCCGCCCTGCCGCAACGCGACGCATCCGTATCGCGTTGGCGGACGGATGCGCTTCCGCTGCCGCCGCGCTAGGTTGCGCCCACCTGTCCGGGGGAGCCCGGCACGCTATCGGGACACGTCATGGCCACCGGACTTCTCGCCCTTCTCGACGACATCGCCGGCATCGCGAAGGTCGCCGCCGCTTCCGTCGACGACGTCATCGGCCAGGCCGCCAAGGCTGGCGTGAAGGCCGCGGGCGTCGTGATCGACGACGCCGCGGTGGCCCCGAGCTACGTGGTGGGATTTGCCTCGAACCGCGAGCTGCCGATTGTCTGGAAGATCGCGCGCGGCTCGGTGCGCAACAAGCTCGTCTTCCTGCTTCCCGCGGCGCTGATCCTCAGCCTGGTCGCGCCGTGGGCGATAACGCCGCTCCTCATGATCGGCGGCGCCTATCTCTGTTACGAGGGCGCGGAGAAGGTCTACGAGATGCTCTTCCCCCATGAAGCGCATCACCACGAGGAGGCGATCGGCGCCGCCCCGGCCGACCCGAAGGCGCTTGAGGACGCGAAAGTCCGGGGCGCGATCCAGACCGACTTCATCCTTTCCGCCGAGATCATGGCGATCACGCTCGCTTCGCTCGAGGAATCGTCCTTCGTGATGCAGGCGATCATCCTGGCCGTCGTCGCGGTCGCGATCACCGCGGTCGTGTACGGCGCCGTCGCGCTGATCGTCCGGGCCGACGATATCGGCGTCTCGCTGGCGCGCGAGGACCGGAGCCCGCTCACGCGGAGGCTCGGCCGCGGCATCGCGAAGGGCATGCCGTATTTCCTGAAGGGCCTCTCGGTCCTCGGCACCGCCGCCATGATCTGGGTCGGCGGCCAGATCATCCTCCACGGCCTCGCGGAGTTCGGCCTCGACGGCCCGGAGCACCTTGTCCACGACATCGCCGTCGCCGCCCATGATGCGCTGCCGGTGATTGGCGGCCTCGTCGAGTGGCTGGTGACGGCGGCGCTGTCCGGAATCGTCGGCCTCATCATCGGCGCGATCCTGATCCCGACCGTGCAGTACATCATCACACCGCTGTTCCGGGCCGTGACGGGGATGTTCCGGCGAAGGCTGCCCGCTTAGTTCGGCCGCATTGCGGCATGGGCCGCGCCGCTCAACGAGGCCCGCCCGTCGCTTCGAACATCTGCCCGGGCTCCTCCCCGGTGGTGCCACGACCGGCCGGTTGGTGAAGGCCGTGGGTGTTCCTTCATCGCCGCGATGAGGGCTTCGGCAGTGAGGGTGGGGCCGGGCATCGGCTAGCCCGCAAGCCGGAGCGCCGCCCGGGCGCGTTCGGCGACGGCGTCCGCGCCGCCGTGGGCGTCGACGCGGTGCCAGCCGACGGAGCCGACGTCATATTCGAGCTGGCGCAGGACGATCGCGGCGTCTGCGTCGGAGGCGTCGCCCGTCCGCGCCGTGACGCGGGCGACGAGCTCCGCCTCCGGCGCCTCGAGCCACAGCCCGTCGAATGGGACGCCGAGCGCCGCCGCGACAGTCTCGGCCTCGGCGCGTTCCTCCGGGCGGGCGTGGACGGCATCCAGGATCACGCTCCGACCGGCTTCGATCGCGATCCGGGCTTTCCGCTGGATGCGCTCATAAACGTCCGCGGTGACGGCCGCGGCGTAAGCATCCGAGCCGAGCCGCTCGGTCTCGGCAACGCCGAACAGTGCCTTCCGCTCCACGTCGCTGCGCAGGAGGAGGGCGCCGGGAGCGCCGCCGAGAAGGGGAGCGAGCGCCGCCGCGAGGGTCGATTTCCCGGTGCCGGAGAGGCCGCCGATCGCGACCAGGCGGGGCGTCGGCGACGCCATGACGGCGCAGGCAAGCTCGAAATATTCGCCCGCCTCGCGAGCGATCTCCGCCCGCTCCTCCGAGCGCCCGTGCGCGATCGTTGCGGCCGTGACCTTGGCCCGGATGCCGGCGCGGATGCTGATGAACAGCGGCAGCAACGCCAGCCCGTCGATGTGGTCGTCGCCGGTCGCCGCGACATACCGGTTGAACAGGTCGTTGGCTTCGGCCCGAAGGCCGCGATGCCAGAGGTCCATCAGCAGGAAGGCGAGGTCGTAGAAGACGTCCGAGATCGCGATCGCCTCGTCGAACTCGATGGCGTCGAAGAGGGTCGGCCGCCCGTCGATAAGCACGATGTTGCGGAGGTGGAGGTCGCCATGGCAGCGGCGCACGAAGCCGAGCCGGCCGCGGCGTTCGACCAGCGGCACGAGGGCGGCGAGCGTCGCACGGCTCGCGGCCGACAGCCTTGCGACCGCTTCGACCGGGAACAGCTCCGGATACTCCGCGAACGCCGCCTCGTTCTGGTCGAGATAGACCCCGAGCTGGCGGAGCCAGGGCGCACCATCATGGAGCGCCGCGGCGCGATGCGAGGCAAGCACGGCCTCGGCGAGGGCTGGGACGATCGCCGTCGTCAGCATGCCGTTCGCGGCAAGCCGGTCCAGCGTCTGCGTCTCGTCGAAGCGCCGCATGATGACGACGTGATCGATGACGGTCCCCGGGCCGTCGATCGCAAGCTCCCCGCGGTGGTTCCGGGTGATGGCCTCGACGCCGAGATAGATGTCCGGCGCCGCAGGACGGTTCACCCTGATCTCGGCGTCACAGGCCGCCTTCCGCCGGTCGACCGTCGTGAAATCGAGAAACGGGAATTTCACCGCCCGCTTGAGCTTCACGGCGCGGTCGCCGGCGAGGAAGACGATGGCGCCATGCGTGTCGATGCGCGTGACCTCGTGCCCGCCATGGGTCGCGCTCTCGCCGAGGAAGGCGAGCGTCTCGGACTGGTCGTCGGGCGCCGGAAGGGCGGGAGCATGCATCGTCATCGCGGTCCTCGTTCGGCCCGACCCTAGCCGCGCCGCGCGAAACGGGGAACGCCACTGCCCACGGGACAAACCCCGTGTCACAATGGCGGCATGCACGGGGGAGGCCGCGTCCGTGGCCGGTGGGCATGACGATTGCTGATCTCATCTCCGCTTTCATCACTCTCTTCGTCATCGTCGATCCCCCGGGGCTCGGGCCGATCTTCCTCGCGGTGACGCAAGGGATGCCGGACGCGGCCCGGCGGCGGATCGCCCTCGAGGCCGCGCTCATCTCCTTCGGCGTCCTCGCGGGTGCCGCGCTGATCGGCGAGTGGCTGCTCCGCAATCTCGGGATCGGCCTCCCCGCGTTCCGGATCGCGGGCGGCATCCTCCTCTTCGTCATCGGCTTCGAGATGCTGTTCGACCGCCGGCAGCAGCGGAAGGCCAACGACGCCAGCGAGACCGCCGCTGAGCGTCAGGCGGGCCTTGCGGTGTTCCCGCTGGCGATCCCGCTGATGACCGGACCCGGCGCGATCACCGCCGCGGTGCTCCTGGCCAGCCGCGCCGGCGGCGACATCCTCGATCTCGGGCTGCTGATCCTCGTCTTCGCCATCGTCATCGGGATGGCGTTCGCGATCTTCCGCCTCTCGCCGTGGCTCGACCGCGTGCTCGGCCACAAGACGCAGGCGATCTTCATCCGCCTTCTCGGCGTGCTGCTTGCGGCACTTGCCGTGCAGTTCGTCGTCGACGGTGTGGTGGCGGTGTGGTCGGAGGTGACCGGCGATGCCGCGGTCGAGGTGCCCTAGACGCCGGCGTGCTGGCGAAGCCAGGCGCGGAGCGCCGATTCCGGCATCGCGCCAGCCTGGGAGGCGACCGGACGACCGCCGCTGAACAGCATCAGCGTGGGAATGCCGCGAATGCCGAAGCGCTGCGACAGCGCCGGCTCGGCGTCGGTATCGACCTTGAGGAAGCGGAGTTTTGGCTCGAGCTCTTTCGCCACCTTGTCGAAGACCGGCGCCATAGCATGACACGGGCCGCACCAGTCGGCCCAGAAATCCACCACCACCGGGATGTCGCTTCTCCCGATCTGATGATCGAACTGCCCGGTGGCGACCGGGAAGGGATGGCCTTCGAACAGATGATTGTGGCAGCGGCCGCACTTCGCCGCCGCCGGATCGCGGTCCTCGGCGAAGCGGTTGACCGCGCCGCAATGAGGACAGACGACGTGCTTCTGTTCAGCCATGCCGTTCCGCGAGCTCAGCCCGATACGGGCTGCCCGCCATTCGGGTGGAGCGTCTGGCCCGTCATATACGACGCATCCTCGCAGGCGAGGAAGAGGAAACTCGGGGCGACCTCGTTCGGCTGGCCGACCCGGCCGAGCGGCGTGTTCTTGCCGAAGGACGCCACCTGGTCGGGCGGCATCGTCTCGGGGATCAGCGGGGTCCAGATCGGCCCGGGCGCCACCGCGTTGACGCGGATGCCGTCCTTCGCGAGCCGCGCCGCGAGCGAGCGCGTGAGGGCGACGATCGCCCCCTTGGTGGCCGCGTAGTCGACCAGGAGCTCGTGGCCGCGATAGGCGGTGACGGACGCCGTGTTGATGATGATGCCGCCGCGCCCGAGCTTCGGGAGCGCCGCCTGCACCATGAAGAAATAGCCGAAGATGTTGGTGCGGAAGGTCTCGACCATCGAGGCTTCGTCCACCTCGGCAAGATCCTCGCGGACGTGCTGCTCGGCGGCATTGTTGACGAGGATGTCCACCTGGCCGAAGGCGTCCTCCACCTCCTGGATGAACCGGTCGCAGAAATCCTTGTCGCCGACGTCGCCCCTTATAGCGAGACCCTCGCTGCCCTCGGCCTCGACCAGGCCGATGGTCTCCTCTGCATCACCATCGGATTCGAGATAGCCGATGGCGACCTTGGCGCCCTCACGGGCGAAGAGAATGGCGACGGCGCGGCCGATCCCCGAATCTCCGCCGGTAACGATCGCGACCTTGCCATCGAGCCGGCCGCTTCCCGGGTAGCGCGGCATGTAGTCCGGCTGGGGGACGATCCGGCTCTTCTTGCCCGCGCCGGAGCGCCCCGCTCCGGCAGTGCGCTCCTTGGCCTGGCGGAGCCGCCGCGACCGGACCGGCCGGAAAACGCCGCGCTTCTGGCGAGCCTTGGGATCGAGCATCTGCACCTTCCGACAGCTACAAGCCGCCGATGCTCTAGGCATCGGCGGCCCGTATGTGCCGGCGCTGGGGAGGGGGGCGGAGGGAGCGCCGGCAGAAACTGACTTTGGATCCCGCTCCGGCCAAACAACGCCGCTTCGCATCGGCGGTTCCGCAAAAATCGGCGGAAACGGACCGGGGCGGATCATCGCCCCGGTCCCGCTCGCTATGGCGCGGCCGCGAGCGGAGGCGTGCTTTCGGGCGGCAGCCGCGGATCTGCTGCCTGCTCAAAGGCATAGGCGAAGCCGAGCAGCGTTCCCTCCGACCATGGACGGCCTAGAAGCTCGATGCCGACCGGAACGCCGATCGGTGCGGTTTCGGACGGTGTCGAGAAACCGCCGGGGAAGGTGACGGCGGGGAACCCGCTCGCATTGGAAACGATGCCGTTCCGTTCGGGCTGGCCACCATCGGCGATCGGCGCGACGAGGACGCGCTGGTGCGGATAGAGGATGGCGTCGATGTCGTTCTCGGCCATCGCCACGTAGAGCGCGCGCTGGAACGCATCGCGGCGCTGGAACACGGCGATGTAGTCGGGGTCGAGGAGGGCGGCCGCTGCGTCGAGGCCCTCGCGGAGGCTCTCCGCATTGGCCTCGAGATGGCCGCCGTCGTCGAGAAGCGCCTGGATCGAGCGGATCGGCGCCTCCGGCGGCAGCGCGTCGAGATAGGCTTGGAAGAGGCCGCCGAACTCCGCGCCGCTGGTGCCCATGCCGCTGGTCAGTTCGGCGAAGTTCGGGATCGTGATCTCGATCACCTCGGCCCCGAGCGACTCCATCGTAGCGATCGCCGCTTCGAGCACGGCGTTGACCTCCGCGTGCCGCTCCTCGGTTCCCACGACGTCCATCAGGAGGCCGATCCGGGCGCCGTCCAGCGCAGTGGGATCGAGGTAGCTGAGATAGTCGGGAACGTTCCCGACGCTTGCCGCGGTGATCGGATCGGCCGGATCATAGCCGGCTATGATTTGCAGCACCCGAGCGGCATCCTCCACGGTACGCGTGATGGGCCCGATCTCGTCCTGCGTGCCCGACAGCGGGATCACGCCGACGCGGCTGACAAGGCCGCGGGTGGCGCGGATGCCGACGAGGGACTGCGCCGAGGCCGGCGACCGTGTCGACTGGCCGGTGTCGCTGCCGGTCCCGATGATGCCGAAGCTGGCGGCAATCGCAGCGCCGGTTCCGCCGCTGGAGCCGCCCGGGGTCCGGGTCAGGTCGTAGGGGTTCAGGGTCTGCCCGCCGAGCGAGGAGACGGTCGTCCCGCCCATCGCGAGCTCCATGAGGTTGGCCTTGGCGAGGATGATCGCTCCCGCCTCGCGCATCTGCTGCACGGCATAGGCATCGGTGAGCGGCTGCGAGGTCGCCATCGCCGCGACGCCGCCGGAGGTCGGCATGTCGAAGGTGTTGTAATTGTCCTTGAGGATGACCGGGACGCAGAACAGCGGGCCGACGGCGTTCGGGTCGGCGGCATAGGCGGCGTCCATTTCGGCGGCGGTTTCGAGCGCAGTCGGGCTGACGGTCAGGATTGCGCGGAGCGTAGGACCTTGGTCGTCATAGGCCTCGATGCGATCGAGATAGGCCTGGACCACCTCGACGCAGGTGGTCTCGCCGGCGGCGAATGCCGCGTGGAGGTCGGCGATCGTGCCTTCCTCCGGCGTGAAGGCGAGTGCCGGGAAAGGCAGCAGGGCGACGGTTCCGACGGCGATCGCGCCGGCGAGGCGACGCCGAAATCTCAGGTCTTTCATGATTGTCCTCTCGTCCAAAGGGGGAGCCCCGGCGCGGGAGGAGCAAGCGTCGTACCAGTGACGGACGATGGCCGGCCCGTTGGATTGCGAGGCGGGTCAGCCCCGCTGCGGGCAGGTGCGGCTACTTCTTGGGCCGCTGTCCCGAGATGCGGTTCACCGGACCCGGCTCGGCGTCGGGGTCGCCGTCGTGTGGTGTCCGCTTCCGGGGCAAATAGCGCTCCAGGAAGCCGACGCCCGTGACGACGATGATGCCGAGCGCCATGGCGATGCCGACCAGGACATACTGCCCGGCGCCGGCGGCTATCCCGAGCCCCGCCGCAAGCCAGATATTGGCGGCGGAGGTCAGGTTCTTCACCCGCCCGCGGGCGAAGAAGATGGCGCCCGCCGCGATGAAACCGATCGCCTGGGCAAGGCCCTGGATGGCTCGGAGCGGATCGGACACCGGATCGCCGGACGGCGTCCGGAATTGCTCGTAGATGAGGATGGACGAAACCGTGATGACCGCCGAGGACAGGGCGACCATCGCGTGCGTGCGGAGACCGGCGGAGATGCCCCGCATCTCGCGATCGAGGCCAAGGAGGGCGCCGGCCACCGTCGCGGTGACGAGGCGCAGAAGCATCTCGAGTTCGGTCACGGGCCCTCCACCGTCCAGTGGCGGTAAAAGGCCGTGACGATGATGTTTGTTCCGGAAGGCGGTCTTAGCGGAGTGCGGTCTGCAGGGGCGCAGCCGCGGCGTCGAGCGCCAGTTGTTCGCCGATGGCGTCACCGGTGACGTTCATCATGCCGATGGCAAAGAGGCAGCTCACGAAGAGGGTGACGATGAAGATGCGGGCAAGGATCATTTCTTCTCAGCTCCAGTTCCATGCCTTCAACGGGCACCCGGGCCTGAGGTTTCGTTAAGAAGCGCACTTCTCTGCCGCTGTTGCTGAACTGCACCTGAATGCGATGGCGTCGGCCAACGAAAAGGGCGGCGGGATGGACCCGCCGCCCTTTTCAGTCGTTTCAAGCAGGCCGCTACGGGGCCGGCGGTGCAGGCGGGGCCGCGCCGCCAGCGGGCGGAGCTGCGCCACCAGCCGGGGGAGCTGCGCCACCAGCCGGCGGAGCGGCGGCATCGCCCTCGGCGTCCTTGGCCACGACCTGGCCGCGGATCTCGCCACCCGGGTTCGCCTCGGTGTGGATGTTGACGTACCAGTCACCGGCGATGAGCTGGTCGAACTGATCCTGCGTCAGCGTCGCTTCGCCCTCGATCGGCGAGTCGAGGCCGCCGGCCGCGTCGCCGCCCGTGAGGTCGATCACGACGTCGGCGTTTTCACCCGGCTCGGCCGGGCCGTGGAAGTGGGCGCCCGTCGCCGGGCCGGTCAGCCCTTCATAGGTCACGTACCAGCGGACGGTCAGCGCCTGCGGGTCCGCGAGGATCCAGGCGGTGCCGGTCGCGGACGTGGTGACCGGCGGAACTTCCTCGTCGCCGGTCAGCTCGGCGACCTGCGTCGCCTCTTCCTCGGTGACGAACGGCGCATCGTCGGCCGGAGCCGCCGGTGCTGCCGCGGGCGGCTCTGCCGGCGCGGGGGCGGGCGCCGGGGCCTGGGCCATTGCGAGAGCCGAAGCCCCGAGCAGCAGGCCGGCACCGAGGCCTACCACGGTCTTCAAATTGCTGGGGTTACGCATTGCGTCCTCTCTCTGTAGCGCCGGGTATGACGCCCGGTCGATGCTTCCTCGCCGGCCGTTCAACGCAAGAAGAGAGTCCCGGTTCCGCCCTTCGTGACGAGGCGAGGCGCCGGAGTCGACGCGATCTAAGTCGAAGATTCCCGAATATCGTGTCGGCACCGGAGCATCGTGACCGATCTTCACCTCAAGGAAGTTTCATTTCGACTTGATGACGCTGGCCGCCTGGGGATCGAACCGCGACGGTTCGGGTCCGGAACCGCCCCAGCGTCCGTCCGTTAGAGCGAGGAGCGATTGCGCTCCCCGGGCGGACCATTGCATGGCAAACGAACGACCGATGACGCGACGTGAGGAGCTGGTCCCCTTCCTCCGTCGCCTCCTCGTAACGATCGGCGTTCTCCTGATCGTCGCGGTCGCCCTCCTCCTTCGGGATGTCTGGATCCTCGCCTTCGCGGCCGCGCTCGTCGCCGTGGCGTTCCGCTCGCTCTCATCCGAGATCGGCCGGTGGACCCGCCTCAACTCCAAATGGAGCCTGACGCTCGCCGTGCTCGTCGTCATTGTCGTCGTCGGCGGCGCGGCGGTCCTGGCGTGGCCGCAGATCGCCACGCAGATGCCGAACCTCTTCGACCGCATCGCCGAAGCGCTGCGGGAGATCGAGTCGACCTTCAACATCCAGATTCCCGACAATATGGAGGAGCTGACGTCGACGCTGGGGGGCATGGCCGACCAGCTCTGGAGCGGCCTCGTCACCGTCCTCTCGGCGCTCGTGACGATCGTCTCGAGCCTCCTTCTCGTGATCGTCGGCGGCATCTTCATCGCGGCCGAGCCGCGGCGCTATCGCGACGGCCTGGTGCTGCTCTTTCCGAAGTACTGGCACGACAAGGTCCGCAACGGCATGGATCGCATCGGCGAGGGGCTGACGCTGTGGCTCCGGGCGCAGCTTGTCGCGATGGTGGTCGTCGGCGTCCTCACTGGGATCGGGGCATGGGCGATCGGCCTTCCGTCGCCCCTCGCGCTCGGCCTGATCGCGGGGCTCGGCGAATTCGTGCCGATCCTCGGCCCGTTCGTGGCAACGGTGCCGGCGCTGATCATCGCCTTCGCCGAGGACACCCAACTCCTCGTCTGGACGATCGTCGTCTACATCGCCGTGCAGCAGTTCGAGGCCAACCTTCTCACGCCGCTGCTGCAGCGGCAGATCGTTGCCATCCCGCCGGTGCTGCTGCTCTTCTCGCTGGTCGCCCTCGGACTCCTCTTCGGCATTCCGGGCATCGTGGTGGCGGCCCCGCTCACGGTGGCGATCTATGTCGGCGTCCGCGAATTCTACGTCCGCGACCTCCTCAAGGAGGACCACCTCCTCGAGGAGCCGGCAGAGCCGCCCAAGGAGGAGCCGCTGATCGGCGACAAGCCGGCGGAC
This sequence comes from Bauldia sp., assembly GCA_050184415.1. GTDB lineage: Bacteria > Pseudomonadota > Alphaproteobacteria > Rhizobiales > Kaistiaceae > JADLGL01. Next base: position 41,821 of record JBFXAJ010000024.1, on the reverse strand, counting down.
AAGCCAAAACCGGCGCCGCGAAAGCGTCGTTCAGCGCGCCGCGAAGCCCCGGGCTGATGGAACCGGGAACCGCGTTTCCGTGTTTCCACAGCACGAGCGGGGCATGCTCAAAAGGAGCGTTGAAATGCGTGTTGCTCACACGGCGGTCGCCGCCGCTCTGCTGGGGGCGGTGAGCCTGCCGACACTTGCTCTCGCCCAGCCGGTCACCGGTACGGCAACCGTGGCAGTCGACCTCAATCTTCGCGTCGGCCCCGGACCCGAATACTACGTCATCACGGCGATCCCGGCGAACACCGACGTGACCGTCTTCGGCTGCAACGAAGGGCTCACCTGGTGCGACGTCGACTACAATGGCGTCCGCGGCTGGTCCTACGCCGCCTATCTGATCTATGGCGGGCCGACGGCCACCCCGCTCCCAACCCCGGCGCCGATCCCGGAAGTCACCGTGATGCCACCGCCGGTGGTCGTCTACAACCCCGAGCAATATTTCGACCAGAACTACCAGACGCAGCCATTCTACAACGACCGCGCCCGGCTGATCGGCGCGGCCGGCGGCGTCGGCGCCGGAGCCACGATCGGCGCGCTGGTGTTCGGCCCGATCGGGGCGGCCGTCGGTGCCGCGATCGGCGCGACCGTGGGCGCGGCGATCGTCCCGCCGCCGACCGTGATCACCTATGTGCAGCAGCAGCCGCCGCCGCAGCCGGTCTTCCTGACCGGTGAGGTCGTGATCGGCGCCGGAGTCCCGGACGTCGTCACGCTGACGCCGATCCCGGACTACGAGTATCCCTATGCGATGATCAACGGGCAGATGGTGCTCGTCGATCCGACCACGCGGAACATCGTCTACGTGTTCCGCTAGGCGAAATGGCGGGCGCCCTCCCGGGCGTCCGCCATTGCCAAGGTTACCCTTTCCCGATCGTGCGCTCCTCATAGGCCACGTTCCAGTCGATCATCGACTTCCACATCGCCTCGAAGAGATCCGGATCAAGGCCACGGGAAACCGCGCCGAACCGGACTCGGGCCAGGATGTGGTCGATGCGGCCGGCGTCATAGGCGTCGGCCGGATCGCTCTTGATTTCCGCCATGCGCCGGACGTAGGCGAAGCGCTCCGCAAAGAGCTCGAGGATCTCCCCGTCGAGCCGGTCGATCTCGGTGCGGATCTCTTCCTTCGTCGTGCAATCTGCCGGTGCCGGCATCGATCCATTCCTCGCATTTCTGGCGGCTATCCCGGACCTTGGCGCGGGCGTACGCCGCTGTCGACCGGAAGCGGCGCCGCATGTTGCCGACGCTTTCGGCACGCGTTCGCCCAATTGCCGACCGATAACGGAATTGCGAGAATGGCGGCGGCGGGAGATCAGGACACAGATGGCGCCACGACTGACGCGGGCCCAGGAAATCCAGGCCGCCCTTGCCGACGACATCGTCCACGGCCGAATCGGTCCGGGCGAGCCGCTCGACGAAACCCGCCTCGCTAAGCAGTTCGGCGTGTCGCGGACCCCGGTGCGCGAAGCGATCCGCCAGCTCGAGGCGATCGGCCTCGCCGAGGCGCGGCCGCATCGCGGCGCCGTTGCGGCGGACATCTCGGAGCATCGCCTCGACGAGATGTTCGTGGTGATGGCGGAGCTCGAGGCGCTGGCGGCTCGTTTCGCGGCCGCCTCGATGACACCGGCGGAGCGCCGAGAGCTCGACCGGATGCACCATGAGGGCGGAGCGATCGTCTCGGCCGGGTCGCTCGACGAGTATGTCGAGGCGAACGACCGCTTCCACGACGCGATCTATCGCGGCGCGCACAACGACTTCCTCGGCGAGATGACGCTGCTGGTCCGGGCGCGCCTCGCCCCGTTCCGCCACGCGCAATTCGAGAACATCGGCCGCGTGTCGAAATCGCATGTCGAGCACGGCCAGGTGGTCGACGCGATCCTGCAGGGCGACGGCGAGCGCGCGGCGACCGAAATGCGCCGCCACATCCTCGTCGTCCGCTCGTCGGTGGAGACCGTGACCCAAGCTATCCCGGGTCACGAGCGGCCGGTCAGCCCGCGGCCCGAGGCCGCCTCTCCTTCGCGTTGAGGCAGGCGCGCCAGCGCCTAGAGGTTGGTCTCCGCATCCATGCGGCGATGGAGAATGCGGATGACGTCGATCCCGTCGTCCGCGATCCGATAGAAGATGACGTGCGATCCGACGGCGTATTTCATGTAGCCCGGGCGGATGTCGATCGCCCGGCCCTTTGCCGGACGATCGGCGATATCGTCCAGGGCGGCCACAATCATCGAGTGGTAACGCATGGCCTGTGGCGGGGACCAGGTTTCCGCCGTGTAGCCATAGATGTTCTGAAGGTCGTCTTCGGCTCGAGGGCTAAGCCTGTAGTGCGGTCCGCTACGGCCCATGCTTGTCGCGCATTCGCTTCAGGAATGCAGCATTGTCGAATGGAGCAGGGGGCCCGGACTCCTCGCCTTCGATGAGGGCTTCGCGCAAGGCGCTGACCCTGGCCTCGCGTTCCTCGAGCAGCCGCAATCCGGCGCGCACGACATCGCTTGCCGAATTGTACCGTCCCGACTCCACCTGCTCGTCGATGAATGCCGCAAAATGCTCCCCGAGCGAGACGGACGTGTTTCTGGCCATGACTGCTGCCGACGTTGCGAGTACCAAAATATGGTATCACAGTTTCCGGGTGTCTAGCCCGCGGCCCGAGGCCGCCTCTCCTTCGCGTTGAGATAGGCCCGCCAGCCGCCATGGTGGCTGATGTCGGGCGTGCCGCGGACGCCCTCGGCTTCGGCGAGGAAGCCTTTCACGGTCGAGCCGTCGTCGAGGCGGATCGTGCCGATCGCAAGCGGCGGCACGACACTGGCGACGAAGCTGCCGAAGCCGGCGACGGGCAGTGTCCAGATCTCGCCGACGACCGAGACGCCGGTGTCCGGCGCGACGCGGACAAGGCCGGGCCGCGCCTTGGCCCCGGGAAGGGCGTGGAGCCGGTAGTCGGGCGCCGTGAGCGCGACGGAGGTGAAGATCGCGCCGGCTTCGAGCAATTCGTGGTTCAGCGGCAGGCCGGAGAGATGAGCGCCGAACACCATCAGCGGAATGCCGAGCGTCTTGGCGCCGCGGGCGGGCCATTCCTGTTGCGGCAAGGGCCAGCCGGTCGCGCCCATGGTCTCGCTCCGCGCCAGATGGAGGCTGCGGCCGAACGCGGCGAGGCGGCCGTCGTCGCCGTTCCGGCCGAGGAAGGTGACACTCGCCGGCGCCCCGTCGGTCTGCGTGCCGGTCGGGATCGTGAGGCCGCAGAGGCCGAGGAGGTTGACGAAGTTGGTGTAGGTGCCGAGGCGGGCATTGGCGGCAAAGGGGTCCGCCGTGATCTCGGCCCGGGTCACGGGTCCCGGGATCGACGGCACGCAGAGAATGTCGACAGCGTCCCAGATCGGGCTCGTGGCGCGCTCCAGCGTCCGGAGCTTGTAAAGCCCGTCGAAGGCATCCGCCGCCGACAGGAGCGTCGAGCGCCCGATGATCTCGCGGATCACCGGCAGCATCGCGTCCGCGTGGCCGGAGAAGAACCCCCGGGTCGCCGCGTGGCGCTCCGCGACCCACGGCCCGCCATAGAGGAGGGTGCCGACGTCGAAGAAGGCGTCGAAGTCCACCTCGACGATGTCCGCTCCGATCCTCGCCGCCGTCTCGAGCGCCGCGTCATAGGCGGCGCGGGTGTGGGGCGAGCTGAAGATGCGGTCGTCATCCTCCGGCACCCCGATGCGGAGCCGCGGCGGCAGCGCCGGCACCGCGGGCGGCGGTAGCGGCCGGGCATAGGGATCGCGCTCGTCGAACGAGGCGAGCGCCTCGAAGGTCGTCCAGGCATCCTCGACGTCGAGGGCGAAGACCGAGGTGCAGTCGAGAGAGCGGCAGGCCGGGACCATGCCCACCGACGACACGGCGCCATTGGACGGCTTCAGGCCGACGATGTTGTTGAACGCCGCCGGCACGCGCCCCGAGCCCGCCGTGTCCGTGCCGAGCGAGACCGCGACGATCCCGCGGGCGACGGCGACCGCCGAGCCGGACGAGGAGCCGCCGGGCACGAGATTGGGGTCGATCGAGTTGCGCGGGACCGGGTGGGGGGTCCGCACGCCGACGAGGCCGGTGGCGAACTGGTCGAGATTGGTCTTCCCGACGATCAGGGCGCCTGCATTCCTGAGCCGGCGTACCGCTTCGGCATCGCGCTGGGGGTTGTAGGCGTATTCACGGCACGCCGCCGTTGTCGCAAGGCCCTCGACGTCGATGTTGTCCTTCACTGCGACCGGAACGCCCCAGAGCGGCCGCGCGGGATCGAACGCCCCAAGCGCGTCAGCGACGGCGAGTAGGGCCGAGCGCGGGGCCATTGTGATGAAGATCCCGGGGTCCTGGGCCACCGCGAGGCGGCGGAAGACCTCGTCGACGATGGCAGCCGGCTTCAGCCCCTCCGCATAGGCGCCGCGGAGCGCGGCAATGGTGAACGGCAGGTCGGTGATACCCGACATGATCCCTCTTGTTCCCTCGAAGTCTTGTTATTCGTTATCGAGAATCCGGACCGGGCGCTCCCACTGGATGAGGACGACGCAGCCTTCGTCGGACCAGACGCGGTGCCGCGTGCCGGCCGGGTTGATCGCGATCGCGCCCGCGGCGTAGCGGCCGCGGTCGTCGGATTGGGCGCCGTCGAGGACCACGATGGTCTCAAGGCCCGTATGCTCGTGCATCGGCACCGACGCGCCCGGAGCATAGCGGAGCAGCGCGACGGATGCGCCAGCCGGATCGCCGGCGAGGCGGCTGATCTCGACGCCGGGGCGGAACGGGACGAACTCCGCTTCCTTCCAGCCGCCGTCGAGGAGACCCGCGATCGACATCGGCTCAGCCACCGAGCGCACCGACGATCTTGTCGGTCGGCGCGGTCCAGCCGACGATCGCGCCCTGGGCGCGGATCATCGCGAGCGTCGCAGCCTTGAATTCCGGGAAGTAGCTCTCGGTCGCGTCCTCGGCGAGGATCGCGTCATAGCCGCGGTCGTTGGCCTCGCGCATCGTGGTCTGCACGCAGACCTCGGTCGTGACGCCGGCGAACACGAGATGCTTCGTCCCCAGCCGCTTCAGCACGTCGCCGAGCCCGGTGGCATAGAACGCGCCCTTGCCCGGCTTCTCGATCACGATCTCCGAGGGGAGCGGGGCGAGCTCGTCGACGATCATGGTGCCGGGCTCGCCGGAGATGAGGAGGCGGCCCATCGACCCGGGGTCGCCGATCCGCCGGCTCGGGCTGCCGCGTTCGCGCTTGGAGGGTGGACAATCCGAGAGGTCGGGCTTGTGGCATTCCATGGTGTGGATGACCGGCACGCCGGCGTCGCGGAAGCCACCGATGAGGCGGGCCACCGTCGGCACGATCGCCTCGAGGAGCGCCACGTTGTTGCCGAGGCTTTCGCCGAAGCCGCCGGGCTCGATGAAGTCGCGTTGCATGTCGATCACGATGAGCGCGGTGGCGCCGGGGTCGAAGGTGAAGTCGAAGGGCTCGGCCTTGATGGTAGCCATGCTCAGTGATGCCCCGCCATGTGCTGGCCGATGATCGTCACGTTCGCGCCGTCGCGCGGCGTCTCATAGACGATCTTGCCTTCCGACATCACCAGGATGCGGTCGGCCAGTTCGAGGATTTCGTCGAGATCCTCCGAGATGAGGAGGACAGCCGCGCCGGCATTCCGCGCCGCGACGATGCGGTTGCGGATCTCCGATACCGCCGAGAAATCGAGGCCGAAGCAGGGGTTGGTCACGATCAGGAGATCGACCTCGCCGGAGAGCTCGCGCGCGAGCACCGCGCGCTGCACGTTGCCGCCGGAGAGCGTGGAGATCGGTGCCGCGGCCGAAGCGGTCTTGACGCCGAATGCCTCGATGAGCTGGCGCGCGAAGGACCGCATCCGGCCCGGGCGAAGCCACACGCCGGTGCCGGATGGCGTCTCGTCGAATGTGCGGAAGCCGATATTCTCGGTCACGGACATGCGCGGCGCGCAGGCGTTGCGGAGCGGCTCCTCGGGGATGAAGCGGACGCGATGCTCGCGCGACTCGTCGCGGCTGCCGACATAGCGGTCGCCCTCGACACTGATCGTGCCGGCGTCCGGCGTGACCTGGCCACCAAGCGCCTCGGCGAGCTCCTTCTGCCCGTTGCCGGACACGCCGGCGATGCCGACGATCTCGCGGGCGTGGACGACGAGATCGTCGACCGCGATGGTCTTGAGGCCGGTGCGGTCGTGGATCCTGAGGCCGTCGATGACGAGGACGTTCTTGTCGGGGTCGGGGGCGCCCACGCGGCCGGCGACGGCTGCCACCTTCTTCTCGCCGATCATCATCGCGGCGAGAGCCTCGCGGCTGAGCTCGGCGGCCTTGCCGCTGCCCGTCAGCTTGCCACGGCGGAGCACGCTGACGTCCTCGGCAAAAGCTTCGACCTCGCGGAACTTGTGGGTGATCATCAGGATCGTCAGATCGCCGGCCTGCGCCATGCCCTTGAGGAGGCCGAGGACTTCTTCCGCCTCGCCGGGCGTCAGCACCGAGGTCGGCTCGTCGAGGATCAGGAAGCGGCTCTCAAGATAGAGCTGCTTCAGGATCTCGAGCTTCTGCTTCTCGCCGGCAGCGAGTTCCGAGACCGGGCGATCGAGCGGCACCCGGAAGGGCATGCGCGACAGGAACTCCGCAAGCCGCGCTTTCTCGGTCTTCCAGTCGATGATCGCCGGGACGTCATGCCGTGAAATGACGAGGTTCTCGGTCGCCGTCAGCGACGGGATCAGCGTGAAGTGCTGGTAGACCATGCCGAGGCCCCGTGTGTGGGCGTCGCGCGGGCTTTTGATCGCGACCTCGCGGTCGCCGACGATGAGCTGCCCCTCGGTGGGCTGGTAGAAGCCCATGATGCATTTGACGAGGGTCGACTTCCCGGCGCCGTTCTCGCCGAGGAGCGCATGGACGGTGCCGGCCGGGATCTTGACCGAGACGTTGTCGAGCGCGGTGAAGGCGCCGAAACGTTTGGTCATCCCCACAGTTTCGACCGCAATGGCGCGGTCGGCCGACGGCGTCGGGCCGCCTTCCACAAGATGCGGCAACGGCGGGAGTTGTTCGGGCAGTGGCTCGAGGATCTCGGCGACGCTCATGGCAGGCCCCTGATGAAGGCTTCGGACGTCGCCACCGCCCCGAACACGCCACCCTGCATCTTGATCATCTTCAGCGCCGCGAGGTGGTTGCCGTAGTCGGTCGCGCCGCAGCAGTCCTCCAGCAACACGCACTCATAGCCGCGGTCGTTCGCCTCGCGCATGGTGGTGTGGACGCAGACGTCCGTCGTGATCCCGGTCAGGACGATGTTCTCTATGCCTTTCTGGCGGAGGATCAGGTCGAGGTCGGTCGCGCAGAACGAGCCCTTGCCGGGCTTGTCGATGATCGGCTCGCCGGGAAGCGGCGCGAGCTCGGGAATGATCTCCCAGCCCGGCTCGCCGCGGACGAGGATCAGCCCGTTGCCCGCTGGACTGACGTCGCCGATCCCGGCGTTGATGCGGCGCGATCGCCAGCGCTTGTTAGCCGGCAAATCGGAGAGGTCCGGCCGGTGCCCCTCCCGCGTGTGGATGATGTGGTAGCCGCCATCGCGCATCGCCGCGAGCACCCGCCGGATCGGCTCGATCGGCGCCCGGGTCAGCGAGATGTCGTAGCCCATCGCGGCGACATAGCCGCCCGGACCGCAGAAATCGGTCTGCATGTCGATGATGATGAGCGCGGTGTTCTCCGGGCGGAGGTCGCCATTGTAGGGCCAGGGATAGGGGTCGGCCTCGATATACGCGTCGGCGGTCATGGGCGTCACGATGTTCACGCGCCGGGCTCCCGTTCCAAGGTGAGAAGCGATAGGGCGAGCGACGATGGCCGCTGCCGACCGCTGTCCGGCAGTTCGGACGGAAGATCTGGTCGGCACTGGTGCTGCCCCGACGGCGTCCCTGCGGTCACCCTGCCAAACTTGCGCGGGCAATGACGAACTGACATACTGGGCGAATGGCTAGTCGTCATGGGGCCTAGTGCGTGCTGATTGTCCGGCTCTCGCCGGCTGCGCAACGCGCTCTGCAGAAGCACGCGAACCAAAGGGATCGCTTGATCGCCAAGATCAGAGCCTATGCTGCCGATCCCGCCGGCCAGTCCAACAATGTCAAACGTCTCTCCGGGACTGATCGGCCGCGTTTCAGACTTCGTGTCGGCGACTTCAGGATCATCTTCGAGGTCGAAGGCGGCACAATGTGGGTGATCGACCTCGGCCCGCGCGGCAACGTCTATGACTAGGGAGTTTGTCTGATGGGCAAGCCCGTTCGTACCTTCACTCCTTCCGGTGAGGAGATCGTGATCCTTGCGGCCGCCGACTACGACCGTCTCGTCGAGGACCTGGAGGATCGTGCCGACAACCTTGCCGCGGATGCGGCTCTTGCGGAAGGTGGGGAGTGGCTTACCAGCGAGGAGGTCGACGAGCTGCTCGCCGCTTCGACGCCTCTCGCCTTCTGGCGAAAGCGCCGCGGCCTGACACAAGCGGCGTTGGCCGCGCAGGTGGGCGTCACCCAGTCCTACGTCGCCCAGATCGAGGCCGGGCGCCGCATCGGCGAAGTTGATCTCTATCGGCGTCTCGCCGAAGCCTTGGGGCTGAAGATCGAGGACCTCGTGCCGGGGGGCTAAGGGCCCATTCGGCCGTCCACGCCTGCTCCTGATATGCCGCTTCATTCCGCGGCCTCCGCCGCCCGCGCATTCCGGTAAAGGCGCGTCGGCTTCGCGAAGCCCGACGGCGTTCCATCCGTGACCTTGACGCTATGCTCCCATGGCAGCCGGTACCGGCCGGCGACCATGTCCTGCATGAAGGTATAGGGGCAGTCCTGGGCGCCGCCCTTCACGGCAGTGAAGCCGCGATGGCCGAGCTGGTAGATGTTGTTCTCGACCCCCCAATTGGCGCGGGCTTCGCGGACGAGGTCGGGGCGGACTTCGGCGGTGATGATCTCGTCGGGACGGCCGGACGTGCCGTGGGCGATGATCGAGCCGTCGAAATTGACGACCATGCCTTCGCCCATCGAATCGAAGGTGCCGTCGCTGCCGCACATGCACACGTTCGCGGTCACCATCAGGTTCTGGAAAGCGTTGGCCTGGTTGGTGAAGCGCCAGGCCTCGCGGATCGGGGCGGTGTAGCCCGCGGTCCGGATCATGATCTCGGCGCCCTTATAGGCGCATTCGCGCGCCATCTCGGGGAACATCCCGTCATGGCAGATGATGAGCGCGAGTTTCGCGCCCTTCGGTCCGTCGATCACCGGGATGCCGACGTCACCGGGCTCCCACGGCTCGACCGGCACCCACGGATGGAGTTTCCGGTAGTAGAGCCTCACGGTCCCGGAATCGTCGATGACGAGGCCGGTGTTGTACGGATTGCCGGCCGGGTTGAACTCCATGATGGAGAAGCAGCCCCAGATCCGGTTGTCGGCGCAGGCCGCCCGGAACGCGGCGACCTCGGGCCCGTCCATCCGGCACATGATCTCCGGATCGGTGTCCATCGAGAGGCCGTGGAGGGCGTATTCGGGGAACACCACGAGGTCCATCGTGGCAAGGTTCCGCCGCGCCTTGCCGACCATCGCGACGATCTTCGCCGTCTGCGCCGCAAGGTCCGCCTTGGTCGTGACGTTGGGGAGCTGGAGCTGCACGAGGCCGATGACGACGCCATTGTCCGACTTGTTCAGTCCGCCGAGTCCGTTCATCGCATTTCTCCCGTCCGTCACTTCGTGATCGAGAGCTCGCCCGGCGCACCGGCGAGCGCCCGCTTCTTGGAGGCGGTGATGACCATGAGGCCGAGCGTGAGGATGTAGGGCGCGGCGTTGAAGAGGTAGTACCCTTCGGTGACGCCGACCGCTTGGAGCGCCGGACCGAGCGCCGAGGTCGCGCCGAAGAGGAGCGCCGCCCAGAAGCAGGCGAGGGGGTTCCAGCGCGCGAAGATGACGAGCGCGACCGCCATCAGGCCCTGGCCCGACGACAGGCCCTCGTTCCAGCTTCCTGGATAGTACAGCGAGAGATAGGCGCCGCCGATGCCGGCGAGGACGCCGCCGGCGCCGGTCGACAGGGTGCGGACGAGGTTGACGTTGTAGCCGAGGGCGCGCGCGGCATCGGCGCTGTCGCCGACAACGCGGATGATGAGGCCGAGCCGGGTGTTGCGGAACGCCCACCACAGCGCGACCGCGAGCACGAGCCCGATGATGAAGAGCGCGTTGACGTTGAAGGCGACGCGGACCTGCTCGATGTCCGACCAGCCGGCGAAGGGGATTGCCGGCAGGTCCGGCGCCGACGGCGCGATGAAGGGCTTGCCGAAATAGAAGGCGATGCCCATGCCGAACAGCATCATCGCGATGCCGACGGCGATGTCGTTGACCTTGGGCAGGCTGCAGATGAGGCCGTGGACGATGCCGAACACGGCGCCGGCGACACCGGCCGCAAGGACGCCGACCCACGCCGCCGCGGTGTAGTCATGCGCGGTGAGCGCGGGGGCGGGGAGTCCTTGCGCTACCGCAGCGGCGATCGCGGCATCTGCCCAGCCCTGGCCGACGAGATAGGCGACGCCGTAGCCGATCATGGCCCCGAACACGAGCGTGCCTTCGAGGCCGAGATTGATGCGGCCGCTCTTCTCGGTGATCGTCTCGCCGAGGCTGACGAAGAGGAAGGGCGTCGAGATCCGGATCGCCCCGCCGACGATGGCGAGGACGACGGTCCAGAGGCCGAGGTCGGTCGAGTCCATCAGCGTCTCTTCCACTTCTCGGGATTGAAGATCTTGAAGCGGCCATAGAGCGTGTCGCTGAGGAGGATCACCACGAAGAGGAGACCCTCGAAGACGAGGATCGTCGCGTCCGGCAGCCCCATGCGGCGCTGGATCAGGCCATTCGAGGCCTCGATGCCGCCGAGGAGGATCGCGAAGGGGATCACGGCCAGCGGGTTATGGCGCGCGAGGAAGGCGATGAGGATGCCGGTGTAGCCGTAGCGGGCGGCGAGCGAGGCGTTGGCGCTGTACTGGACCGCCGCGACCTCGAACATGCCGGCAAGGCCCGCGAAAGCGCCGCCGAGCGCGCAGAAGGCGATGATGAGCTTGCCGACCGGGAGGCCCTGGATCTGCGCGGCCCGGACATTGCCGCCGGCGATGCGGGCCGAGAAGCCCCAGGTCGTGCGGTCGATCAGCACCCAGGCGATGACGCAGCCGATGATGCCGACGGCAAGCCCCCAATGGACGTTCATGCCGGGCAGCGTGCCGACCATCAGCGCGTCGGGGATCGGTGCCGTCGACGGCTTGTTGAGGCTCGCGGGATCGCGGAGCGGACCTTCGACGAAGAAGTTGAGGAGGGCGATGGCGATGTACGCCATCAGGAGGCTCGCGATCGTCTCGTTGACGCCGCGATAGTGGCGGAGCGCGCCGACGGCGCCGATCCAGAGGCCGCCGACGAGCGCCGCGGCGATCCCCATGACCGGGATGCCGATGAAGGCGGGCGTTCCGGCGAGGAGCGGGCCGACGGTCCCGGCCGCGAGGCCGCCGAGGACGATCGCGCCCTCGCCGCCGATGATGACGAGGCCGAGCCGCGCCGGGAGCGCGACGCACAGCGCCGCAAGGATCAGCGGCGCGGCGCGGGCGAGGGCGTTCTGGATCGAGAACCAGGTCCCGAAGCCGCCCGTGTACATCAGCTGGTAGAGCTGGAACGGGTCGTGGCCCTGAAGGACGATGAAGATGCCGAAAAGAACGAGGCCGACGAGAATTGCCGCGAGCGGGATGACGACCACCTCCGCCCGCCGCGCGATCCAGTCGAGGACGCCGCGTGGCGTTATCCTGGGCGGTGCGGAGATGAGGTCGTTGCCGCCGCCGACGAGCTGAACCATCGGTCGTCCTTTCGGCCGCTGCTAGGTGGTCGACCCGAGGACGCCGTCGACGAGGTAGTCCATGCTCTCGAGCTCGATGGCGTCCTCCGCATAGGCGACGCCCTCCGGCACCACGAGCGTTCCGGTGTTGGAGTAGAGCGGGCCCTTGATGACCGAGTAGCCGCCGGCCATGATCTCTGCCTTCACGGCATCGGCCGCGGCGGCAGCTTCGGGCGTCACCGCCGGGCCGTAGGCGCTCATCTTCACAAAACCTTCGGCAAGGCCGCCGCGGACGAAGTTGCCGAGCGGCTCGCCGGCGAGCATCGCGTTGACGAAGTTCGTGTAGACCTGACCCCAGTTCCACTCTGCGCCGGTGAGGTAGAGCTGCGGCGCAAGCGCGGCCTGGCTCGCGTGATAGCCGCAGACATAGGCTCCGCGAGCGGCCGCGGTCTCGACGACCACCTTCGGCCCGTCGACATGCATCGTGACGACATCGACATTCTGGTCGAGGAGGACGTTGGTCGCCTCGGCCTCGCGCACCGCCATCGACCATTCGCCGGTGAAGATGACCTGGCAGGTGATGGTCGGGTCGACGCTCCGCGCGCCGAGTGCGAAGCTGTTGATGTTGAGGAGGACCTGCGGGATCGGTTTGGCCGCGACGAAGCCGATCTTCTTGGACCGGCTCATGTGTCCGGCGATGATGCCGTTGAGGTACTGGCCCATGCCGATATAGCCGAAATAGGAGCCGGTGTTCGGCGGGTTGGCATCGGTCCAGAGGCCGCCGCAATGGCGGAACTGGATGTCGGGATATCCCGCGGCGACCGCGAGCATGTGCGGGTCGAAATAGCCGAAGGACGTCGGGAAGAGCAGCGTCGCGCCGTCGAGGTTGATCATCGATTCCATCGACCGCTGGACGGCGACGGTCTCCGGCACGTTCTCCTCTTCGATGACGGTGACGCCCGGGATCTCCTTGACGATCGCAGCGCCCTCGGCGTGGGCCTGGTTGTAACCATAGTCGTCGCGCGGGCCGACATAGATGAAGCCGACCGTGAGCGCGCCCTGCGCGAAGGCGCGGCTTCCGATCAACGGGCTCAGCGCCGCGGCTCCGCCGAGGGCGGCGCTGGTGCGCAGAAGGTCTCTACGGGAAGGATTCGGTTTGAACGGCATCGACTGCTCCATTGTTAGGCACCGCGATGCCGGCTCCACCGCCCCTGCCATCGCCTCCCATGATTGTATGCAATCACGATGCCAGTCGCTAAGTGGCTGGGATCAAGACTTTCGAGCGGTAGCTGAAGCGCGCAATGGACGGATTCATGCTATCGCCTGCACAAGACGCCGGCAGACGCCCATATGACGACCGAAAGGGCATTTCGTGGCGGAGCCGGCGGCCGCACCACGTCCCGGACCACGCCCGGCTCAAGCGAATGTCACTTCCGCCGGAAGAGCCGAAGCGTATTCTTCCGATCCGGGACGGCCCGGAATCCGCCCGAGGAAAGGTCAGCAGTACGATGCGCCTGAGATCATTCGCGTCTGCGCTCGGCGCCGCGATCATCGGACTTATGATCGCCGGCACGGCGATGCCGGCATCGGCCTTCGAGCGGACCGCCTACACCAACGATCTGATCCAGCAGGCCCGGACCACCGGCCGGCCCTACATCATCTTCGTCCACGCCGACTGGTGCGTGACCTGCCAGGCCCAGGACCGCGTGCTCGAGACGCTGGTCGACGATCCGCGCTTCGCCGATCTCCTGATCCTCACGATCGACTATGACACCAAGCGCAACCTGATGATGATCTTCAATGTCGGGGAGCGGAGCACGTTCATCGCCTTCAACGGCACGACCGAGCTCGGCCGGTCGTGGGCCGACACCACACCGGAGGGCATCGAGGCCTTCCTGACGATGACGATGGCAGGCTCGCCCAATTACGTGCCTGGGACGATGCCGCCTCTGCCCCCGGCCGTGCCGGGCGCCTAAGGCTGATTGGTGGAGGCGGGGAGCGGCCTCGCCGCCTTCGTTGCCGGCCTCCTCACCGCGCTCAATCCCTGTGTCCTGCCGCTGCTGCCGATCGTCTTCGCGGCGGCCATCTCGAAACACCGGATCGCCGGCCCGCTGGCGCTCGCCGCAGGCCTCGTCGTTTCGTTCGTCACCATCGGCTTCGTCCTCGCACTCGCGGGGCAGACCGTCACTGGGCTCGGCGCGGAGCGGCTCCGCCCGATCGGGGGCGTCATTCTCATCCTCATCGGCGTCGTGCTGCTCGTGCCCCAAATTCAGGAGGCGCTGCAGCGGGCGGCAGGTCCGGCGACGAACTGGTTCAACAGCCGCTTCGGAGGCGCAGGCGGAGGGGGTTGGGCCGGGCAGTTCGGCCTCGGTGTCGTCCTCGGCCTCGTCTGGAGCCCGTGCGTGGGTCCGACGATCGGCGTCGCGTCGTCGATGGCCTATTCCGGCGAGAACCTCGGCGCCATGGTCGGGATCCTCCTGATCTTCGCGATCGGCGCCGCAATCCCGCTCGTGGTCATCGGGTTCCTGTCGCGGACGGTGATGATGCGCTGGCGCGACCGCCTCGCGCGCATCGCGGCCATCGGCAGGATCGTCCTCGGCGTCCTGATGATCACGATCGGCGTCCTGATCCTGACCGGGCTCGACCGACGGCTCGAAGGCTGGCTCGGCTCGGTGCTCCCGGTCTGGCTGGTCGACCTCACGGTCCGCTACTGACGGGCGAGGGGGGTCATGTCCCGACCCTGAGCGGGAAAGGCTCGTGGTCGTGGCTGTCGTCTGCGAGCACTTCGATCACGCGGCAGGTCTCGATCGAGCCGCTCGCGCATTCGTCGACCATCCTCGCGATCTCGTCGCGGAGGGCGACGAGGCGGGCGATCTTGCCGTTGATGTCGGCGAGATGCGCCGCCGCGATGCTGTCGACGCCGTGGCACGACTGCTCAGGATCCTCGCTCAACCGCAGCAACTCACGGATCGCCTCGACCTCGAAGCCGAGCTCGCGGGCATGGCGGATGAAGCGGAGCCGGCGGACCGTGTCATCGCCATAGGTCCGGCGGTTGCCTTCGCTGCGCGGTGGCACCGGCAGGAGACCGATGGACTCGTAGTAGCGGATGGTCGGCACTTTCACGCCGCTGCGGTCGGCGACCGCGCCGATGGCGAGACTGCTCATTCTGGGTCTTGCTCCTCTAGTCTCTAGAGCATGTGGCGTCCTATTCGCCATCGCGGAAGGGACCGAACATGGCGAACGCGAGCGCCGCGAGGGTTGACTGGGACAGCTCCCGCGCCTATCTCGAACTGGTCTCGAACCATGAGGTCTCGTCCTCCGATGATCTAATCAGCGTCTGTACCACCCGCGATTTGCCGACTCGCCTTTTTCTTGGCAGCCAGCAATCGCATGGCGGCGCGCTGTATCCGGTCGGGACGATTGACTTAGCCGGTCTTCTCCATCGCCAGCCTGTGCCTCTGCGATTTCGGCCGCGGAGGTTCATCGCTGTCGCATCAGCGCTCCTGCGCGTGAAGCGGCGGCGCGCCGCCAGTATCTCCCGCGGCACCGGGTGGGCCGTCCTGTGCCCTCCCGCGCGTCTATCACCTTTTGCTGTTGCTTTGCTGAGCAACGGCAAGGAAGGAGGATTTCATGTCCAAAGTGATCACTTCGCCATCTTCGGTTACCGGCCCGCTCAAGGTCGGACCCGCCGGGAATTCCGCGCACATCGTTGCTCCCGGCAAGGGCCTTGCGGTCTCCACGAAGAAGAGCAGCCTTGCGAAGGGCCGGCCGGGCGGTGCGCCGCGCATCATCCGGCGCCCGGGCCAGTAGGCTGCGCGCGACCGGCGGGACGATCGATCCAAAGTCCCCCCGGTCCCGGCTTCCGATCGCGAGAACCGATCGTGCCGCCCCGACTGGGGTAGGGGGCTTCAATTGGTTCGCGCACCGTGGAATGGTATCGCCGCTGGATCGGAGCGGGGTGAGCCATGAACAGACGCGAATTCATTCAGGTGTCGGGTGGCGCGATCGTCGCCGCCGGCGCCTTCTCGCAGGTCGCGCAGGCCGACGTGCCGCGCCCCTATGACTGGAACGCCTATCCGCCGCTCGAGGTCGGACAGCGCGAGGCCTACATCGCGTGGATGGTCGAGAACCGCGGCGAGGATCCGGGGTTCCTCGCCCAGCATTGGGCGCGCTACGAGGTGCTGGTCGCCAACCGGGACCTCCTCGACGACCGCAACAAGCGCGCGTTTCTCCTTGTTCCGCGTGAGGAATTCGTGCTGGAGCGCAACCTGTCGCGGGCCTACGAGCACGCCTTCCTCGACATCGGCTATGGCGTGACCATCTCCGGCCCGCATCTCGTCGGGCGGATGACGACGTCGATCGACGTGCAGTATGGCGAGAAGGTGCTCGAGATCGGCACCGGGTCCGGCTACCAGTCGGCCTATCTTGCCAACCTCACCAACCAGGTGTGGACCATCGAGATCATCCAGCCGATCGCGATCCGGACGCGCGGCGTCTATGACGGCCTCATCGCGCGGGGCTACACCGAGTACCAGTCGATCCTGTCGCGCAGCGCCGACGGCTACTACGGCTGGGAAGAGTACGCCCCGTTCGACAAGATCATCGTGACGTGTGGCATCGACCACGTGCCGCCGCCGCTGCTCCAGCAGCTCAAGGTCGGCGGCACGATGGTGATCCCGGTCGGGCCGCCCGGCGCCCACCATGTGCTGAAGATCGTCACCGCGCAGGCGGCCGACGGCACCATCCGCGTCGAGCGGTCGGACATCTATGGCGGGCGAATCGTGCCCTTCGTGCCGTTCACGAAGCTCGAAGGGGATCAGATCGTCGGCGTGCATGCCGAATAGCGCCGCGGCGTGTATGATTCGAGGAGGTTGAGGTCAGTCTCCCCGAACGATTCGGGCCGTCCTGAAGATGAGTGCATGCGCCGAGTGATGTCGACGACCGGGCGCGATCGCCGTCCCGGCGTAGCCGTTCTCGTGGCTCTGACCGCGATCCTCGCTGCCTGTGGCGGCGGGGACGAGGAGGAGGCGCCGCCGGCGGCGCCTGTCGTACCCGCCGCCGACGTCCCGGTGCCGCAGGCGCCGGCGCTTCCGGCCGGCGAGGTCGTGCATGGCGCCCTTATCGGGCAGTGGGCGCCCAGCGCGGCGCAATGCCAGGCCGGCGCCCGTCTCGAGATCGGCGCGACGTTGCTGACCAACACGCGATCGGACCAGACCACCTGTACGATCCTCTCCTCCGAACGGGACGAGGGCGTGATCACCGTGGTCGGGACCTGTACCCCGACGCCGGGGGTCCTCGAGAACGTGACCTTCGCCATTGCCGCCGAAGTCGTCGGGACCGCGCAGGCCACCGCGCTGGAGCTGATCCAGGGCGGTCTCCAGAACGGCGAGCCCTTCGAGCAGCAGCTTCACCTCGTCCGCTGCACCGGTCAGGCGCCGTAGCATGGCAAGCGCCGGTTCCCCTTCGGTCGCAGCACCCGCGAGCCCGGCGCCGAGCCTCCTCCTTTACCTTGCCATCGGCCTCGTCGCCGGGGCGGTCATCGCTTTCCAGATCTTCATCATGCGCGTCTTCGCGGTGGGGAGCTGGACGCATTTCGGCTCGTTCGTCGTCGCGCTCGCCATGCTCGGATTCGGGCTGGCGTCGGCGGTGATGTGCATCTGGGAGGGCTTCTTCCAGCGCCGCTGGCGTGGGGTCACGACGGCGACGCTGCTGCTGTTCGGGCCGCTGATGGCGGGCTGCCATCTCCTGGCGCAGCAGAACCCGTTCAACCCGATCTTCCTCGTCTCCGACCCGGTCCAGAAATGGAACCTCGTCGCGAACTTCGTCCTTTATTTCATCCCGTTCCTGTCCGCAGCGGTGTTCATCGGGACCGTGTTCCTGAAAAGCTCGGCGATCTTCGGCCGGGTCTATTTCGCGGACCTTCTCGGCGCCGGTCTTGCCGGCCTCCTCATCCTTGCCGGCATGTTCCTGTTCCCGCCGGAGAACCTCCTCATCATCCCGCTGGTCGTGTGGCTCGCCGGCGGCATCTGCTGGTTGCTCTGGATCGGCAGCCGCGCGGGCCTCGTCGCGCTCGTCCTGTCCGCCATCGTGGCCGGCGGGCTCCAGTTCGTGCTGCCCTCCGCGGCGAGCCTCACGCCGATCGCGGTCTCGGACTACAAGGGCATTTCCTACGCCCGCCGCTTCCCGGACGCGCAGCTCGTCTACAGCTCGAACTCGCCGTTCGGCGACCTCCACGTCTATTCGAGCTCATACCTCCATTTCGCCCCGGGCCTTTCCGACAACGCCGCCTTCAACATCCCGGACATGCCGTCCAACGCCTTCCTCGGCATGTACATCGACGGCGACGGCCCGATCGGGATCATGCGCGACCTGCCGGACGAGCAGACCGACTATTTCCGCTTCCTGCCGCACTATTATCCCTTCCTCCTCAAGGAGGACCCGGAGACCTTCGTCGTCCAGTTCGGCGGCGGCATTTCCACGACAGTGGCGCTGAGGAGCGGCTCGTCGTCGGTGACTGTGGCCGAGGCCAATCCGGCGGTGCTGTGGACGTTCGACGACCCGACGATCAACGAGTTCACCGGCGATCTCCTCGCCGATCCGCGGGTCACGGTGATCCCCTATGAGGGGCGGCTGTTCCTCGCCAACACCGACCGCCGGTTCGACATCATCGACCTCAGCCTCGCCGATTCCGTGGGCCTCTCCAGCCCCGGCGGCTTCGCGATCAGCGAGCGCTACGCCTACACGCGGGAGGCGATGGCGAGCTACATGGGCGCCCTCAACGAGGGCGGCATCCTCTCGGTCACGGTGTGGAACAAGGAGGAGCCGCCGAAATCGGTGCTCCGCCTCTATGCGACGATGGTCGCCGCCGCCCGCAACCTCGATCCCGCGGGCCTCGCCAATTCGTTCTACGTCTCGGCGAACTACCTCTCGACGGCGACCGTCCTCTACAAGCGCGGCGGCTTCACGCCCGAAGAAATCGCGATCCTCTCGGACAACACCTATGCGATGTCGTTCGACGAGATCTACGCGCCGGGGATGGTGGTCGACGGCGCGGACTCCACGGTGCTGGCGGACTACTACGAGCAGATCTTCGGCACCGGGGAGGGGAACCCCAACGTGCCGGCCGATCCGGCGGCGGCCGCCGACCCGATGCTCGATCCGATCCTGGACCCACTGCTGGGCGATCCGCTGCTCGGGGTCGACGAGGGGCCGTTCGTGCTGCCGCCGACCGAGCTCGGGCGTCTGGCGTGGCAGGCGCTCATCGGCGGGACGTGGGAGGCATTCTCGAGCGCCTATGTCTTCGACGTGGCGGAGCTCGACAACAACCGACCCTATTTCGCCGCCTATGTCCGGCCGGGCGACCTGACCAAGACCCTCGACCGCCTCGAGCTGTTCCAGGACGACTGGGGCTATCTCGCGGTGTGGGCGACGCTCCTCGTCGCCGGCGTCGCCGCGCTGCTGCTCCTCCTGTTCCCGGTCGTCGCCGGATGGCGGACCATCTTCAGCCGCTATCCCGGCAAGCTCGGCACGCTCCTTTATTTCGCGTGCCTCGGCTTCGGCTACATGCTGGTCGAGGTCGGCCTGATCGCGAAGTTCGTCTTGGCGCTGTCGACGCCGACCGTGTCGGCCTCCATCCTCATCACGGGCATGCTGGTCTTCTCCGGCCTCGGCAGCCTCACCTCGGAGCGGCTCCTCGATCGGGCTCGGCTGACGATGCCCGTCATCTTTGCGATGATCGCCGCGCTCCTCATCGGCTACGCCTTCTTCATCGACAACGTCCTCGACTGGATCGGGACGTTCCCCTACGCCGTCCGCCTCGTCCTCTGCCTCCTCATCATCGCGCCCCCGGCTTATCTGATGGGCTTCCCGCTGGCGACGGCGATGTCGTGGCTGGGCCGGCTCCGCAAGGATCACCTCTTCATCTGGGCCTGGGGCATCAACGGCTCCTTCTCCGTGATTGCCTCCGCCGCGATCCCGGTGCTGGCGACGTCGTTCGGGCTGACGGCGGTGCTGCAGATCGCGGGCATGGCCTACCTGATCGCGATCCCCGCCTTCTTCGCGGTGCTCCTCCCCTTCCGCCGCGCCCTCCAGCCGGCGCCCGCGTGAGCGGCGCTGGGCCGAGCGGCGTTGTACCTCTTCGCCTCTCCCCGGCGGGGAGAGGTCGGATCGAAATGCGAAGCAGATCGATCCGGGTGAGGGGGAGCAGACCTCGAGGCCGGAGCCCCCTCACCCGATCCGTCGCTTGCGCGACGGCTCGACCTCTCCCCGCCGGGGAGAGGTGGGGAAGCCGTGGACATGCCTCGCGTCACCGCAGGCACGACGAGCTCGCTACGACCAAGAACGGCTCGGTCTCAGAGGGAAGGCGGAGCGTCGCGCGGGAATGGCTGGTTATGTTCATCGCGCTTCTGGCGACGATGCTGACCACGGTCCAGCCCGCCCACGCCCAGCAACTCGCCCTCGTCCCCTTCGCCAACGCGCCGTTCCCCTATGACGGCGTCGTGCCCGATACCGGAGCGCCGTTTCTCGACGTGTCGTCCAATGGCCGGCGGGGTCATGCG
This sequence comes from Bauldia sp., assembly GCA_050184415.1. Classification (GTDB taxonomy): domain Bacteria; phylum Pseudomonadota; class Alphaproteobacteria; order Rhizobiales; family Kaistiaceae; genus JADLGL01. Next base: position 21,395 of record JBFXAJ010000024.1, on the reverse strand, counting down.
GCGCCGCGGGGCGGCGTCTACTGGGCGGACGAGACCTATGCCGACAATCGCGGCCTCCTCTTCGTGCCCGCCGGGTTCGACCCGACGCGGCCGGCGCTGGTTGTCGTCTTCTTCCACGGCAACAACGCGACGCTGGAGCGCGACGTGCTCGGCCGGCAGCAGGTCGCCGCGCAGGTCGAGGCGTCGCGGCTCAACGCAATCCTCGTCGCCCCGCAATTCGCCGTCGATGCGCTCGATTCCAGCGCCGGCAGGTTCTGGGAGCGCGGGGCGTTCGCGCGCTGGCTCGGCGAGGCCGGCGACCGCATCGCCGCCATGACCGGCGACATCCGCATGGCGATCGCCTTCGACCAGATGCCGGTGCTCCTGATCGCCTATAGCGGCGGCTACCTCCCGGCGGCGTACGCAGCGACCGTCGGCGGCGCCGGCGGCCGGATCTGCGGACTCGTGCTCCTCGACGCGGTCTATGGCGAGGAGGCACGCTTCGCCGACTGGATCGCCCGCCGCGAGGGCTTCTTCCTGTCGAGCTATTCGTCGTCCTCGCTGGCCGGCAACCAGACCCTCCAGTCGGTCCTCAACCAGCGCGGAATCAGCTTCGTCCGCGGCGGCATCCGCCGCCTCGACCCGACCGCGATCACCTTCGTGCCCGCCGGCGCCGGTGCGAGTCACGAGGGGTTCGTGACCCGTGCGTTCCGCCCCTATCCGATCACCTGGATCCTCTCCGAGATCGCGGTCAACGGTGCCTGCTGACGGCTCGGCGATGGCGGATCGATCCGCGCACTACCGCGTTTCGCCTTGGGGGGTAGCGCGGAGGATCAGTCATGCCCAGCAAGAAAGCCACCGAAGCCGCCCGCAAGGACAAGCGGGCGGGAAAGTCAGCCTCGACCCAGGCCGGCGAATTCGTCCACGAGGAGATCGAGAAGATCCGCCGCGGCGAGCACGGCGCGCGGTCGGCCAAGCAGGCGATCGCGATCGGCCTCTCCGAGGCCCGCCGCGCCGGCGTCGATCTGAAGCCGCCCAAGAAGGGGACGGTGAAGGAGTCGACGCGGAAGAGCGCCGAATACGCCTATGAGGTCGGGCAAGGCGAGCGGACGCCGGTGAAGCGCCCGAAGGTCGCCCGCGCCGCGAAGGCGGCACTCAAGAAGGAGCCGACGAGCACCGTGTCGCCGAAGGCGCTCTCGACACAGGCGACGAAGGCCGCGAAGAAGCGGACGGCCGCGGACCGCTCGGCAGCCGCCAAGAAGGGCGCCGCGACCAAGGGCGCGAAAGCGCGGTCGGCCGCGGCCAAGAAGGGTGCGGCGACCCGCGCCCGCAACGAGGCGCGGGTGTCGCGCTAGCCGTTGTCCTCGCTGTCGCGCTTCCCGCGCCCTATATTCGGGGCGTCCCAATCCAGGGCGTGGGAAGGCGATGTCAAAGCACTTTCGGCAGATCCCCGAGGCGGCCGTGCGGCCGGCGCTGGTGCCGTCGGAGACGCGGCTCGGCCCGGTCCATATCGGAGTCACCGACGCGCGCACCGCACTGCCGGTGTGGCGGGATCTCGTCGGGCTGACGCTCCTTTCGCAGGATGAAAAGGAACTCGTCCTCGGGGCCGGGAACGAGCCGCTGATCGTCCTCCATGTCGATGCGAGCCGACCGGTCGCGCCGCGGACGAGCGGCCTCTATCACGTCGCCATCCATGTCCCGAAGCGAAAGGATCTGGCGCTCGCGATCGCACGTCTCTTTTCGGCGAAGTACCGGAACGCGCCGACGGACCATCTCGTCACCGAGACGACCTATCTCTGGGACGCCGACAACAACGGCATCGAGCTCACCTTCGAAACGCCGGAGCGTGGCGTCCTCGTCGCCGACACCGGCGACTATTACGGGCTCGACGCGCAGGGGCGCCGGCATTCCGGCCGCGAGCGGATCGATCTCGGCTCGATGTTCGCGGAGCTGAAGGAGGGCGAGTCGCTTCGCGTGCCTCTGCCGAAAGGGACTCGGATCGGGCACGTCCACCTCCATGTCGACTCGCTCGACAAGGCGATGGCCTTCTACACCGACGTCATCGGCTTCGAGTACCAGATGCTCGGCCGGGGCTTCGGCATGGCGGACGTCACCCTCGACTACCCGCCGCACATCCTCGCGTTCAACACCTGGAACGGAGAGGGCGCGCCGCAGGCCTCGCCGGAGCATGCGGGCCTCCGCTGGTTCACGATCGAGGTGCCGTCGCAGGCCGACCTCGATGCGATGAAGGATCGGCTCGCCGGCGCCGGTGCGCCGCTCGGCGAAGACGCCGGCGTGGTCGAGACCGTCGACCCCGCCGGCAATCGCGTGCGCATCAGCGCCGCCAACTGACGCCGGCGCGATGGCCGACCCGCAACCCGCCTCTGAGGAAGCGGTTGCCGGTCCGACGGAACCGCCGCCGGACGACCGGAGCTGGCTGCAGCGGCACGTGGCGCTCGTCATTGCCGCAGTCCTCGTGATCGCCCTTGCGGTTGGGGTGCAGTGGGTGACGGGCGCGCACACGGTGTGGGCGCTGCTCCTGTCGCCGCTGCTCTTCTTCCGGACGGTGATCTGGAAGATCGGCGTCAACCGCATCCTGATGATCCTCGGCCTGGCGCTCGTCCCGGTGGTCCTCCGCCGCCGCGGCCGGGTCTATGTCAGCCGTCAGATCGGGAGGGTCCGGAACTGGGCCGCGCGGGCCTGGGCGGGCCTTGTCGAGGCGGCCAGCCATCTGCCGGTCTGGGTCCGGACGCTGCTCGGGCTCCTCGTCCTCATGGTCGTGGCGGGCGTTGCGATCCTCTCCGGCGCCTTCCTGTGGCTGGTGGCGCTGCTGCCCTTCATCGCCAAGACGACGATAGGCGTCGCCGCGATCCGCTGGCTCGCGCACAAGGCCGCCGCGACCGGCATTTCGCAGGCGGCGCCGGCAGCCTGGCGCATCATTCCGGCCCCAGTCCGCGACTGGGTCTCGCGCCGCTACCGGCACCTGTGGTGGTGGACGATGCGGCGGATCGTGAAGAACCGGCGGCGCGTCGAGCGGACCGTCCTCCGGCGCCGGCGGGCGCAGCCAGCGGCGCCGGTCTCCGCAGCACCTCAGGTCCCGTCAGGCGAAGCCGCGGGAGGCGAGCAGAACCGTGCCGTCTAACGTCGATGAAGCGGAAGCCGGCGGGCGCCTCGTGCCGTCGGCTGCCGGCGCGGAATTGTCGATGGTTCATGGCGCCCCGGTGTTCATCGGGGCGCCATCGTTTCAATCACGGCCCATAAGGCCGCCAAGGTCGCCGTCGCGGAGCCCGATGTCGCGCTTGAGATACGGGCTCATCGCGCGAAGATCGAACTCGGCGCGCCGGTGGCGCCCGGCACCCACCCAAGAGACAGCGGCCAAGGCGAGGCGCCTGAAGGAGAAGGTTCGGCTTACGGTTGGTTCACGGTAGAGCATCTGAGGCTCCCTGCGTTCGATTGGGTGAGTGTCAGATGCGCCTTCCCGCCGTTGAACGCCAACTAAACCGCGAGTAGAAGGCATAAGGAACCCTTATGCCATGTCGATCCCGCCGCTCGCCGCCATCCGCGTTTTCGAGGCCGCCGCCCGGCATCTCAACTTCACCAAGGCGGCGAACGAACTGGGCATGACGCAGGCTGCCGTCAGCTACCAGATCAAGGTCCTCGAGGAGCGCGTCGGCGCGCCGCTTTTCCTCCGCCGACCGAAGGAGCTTGCGCTGACCGAAGCCGGCCAGCGGCTCGCGCCCGAGGTCAGCCGCGCCTTCGACATCCTTCGCGAGTCCTTTGCGGACCTTGCCGAGCGCGAACAGGGCACGCTGATCGTCAACACGATGCACACCTTCGCCGCCCAGTGGCTGGCCCCGCGGCTCGGCACCTTTCAACTGCTGCATCCGGGGATGGCGCTGCGCCTCGAGACGACCCAGCGGCTCGTCGACTTCGCCAAGGAGGAGGTCGACGTCGTCATCCGCTCGGGCAAGGGCAAATGGCCTGGGCTCATCGCGCACCGGCTGCTCGACGTGCGTTTCACGCCGATGCTGTCGCCGAAGCTCGCGGAGACGATCGGCGGCATCCGCGAACCCGCCGACATCCTGAAACTGCCGTTGCTCGATCCGAAGGACACTTGGTGGCTGGACTGGCTCAACGAGTACGGCCTGCCGGTCGACATCCTCGACAAGCAGCAGCATCTGGCCTCGCTGCAGGTGCAGGCGCTGAACGCCAGCGCCGCCATGGCCGGCGCCGGCGTGGCTCTGCTCACCCCCGCCTACTACAGGCGCGAAATCGCCGAAGGCCTGTTGCTGCAGCCCTTCGAGAAGGTCATCGACGAGGGCAATGCCTACTGGCTCGCCTACCCGGAGGGCCGACGAAACGTCCTTAAGATCAAGCACTTTCGCGAGTGGATCGTGGCCGAAGCGTCGAGGGAGGCAGAGACTGCGTAAGTGCTGTCGGATCCGAACGCCATCTTGTGCCTGCCGAAGTGTTGGGCTAAGAACGTAAGAAGAACAAATACGCAGAAGCGCGGACGGTCCATCTGTGGAAAAGCGCTTTCGCCGCGACGCGGACGGCGGGGGGCGCTAGGGTCCGCGGCAACGATCAGACAATCGAAGAGGTGCTCCATGGCCGGCAGCGTCAACAAGGTCATTCTCATCGGCAATCTCGGCGCCGATCCCGAAATCCGCCGGACGCAGGACGGCCGCGCGATCGCGAACCTACGCCTCGCGACGACCGACTCCTGGCGCGACAAGAACACCGGCGAGCGGCGCGAACGCACCGAATGGCATCGGATCGTGATCTTCTCCGAAGGTCTGACCAAGATCGCCGAGCAGTACCTCAAGAAAGGCTCGAAGATTTACGTCGAAGGCCAGCTCCAGACGCGGAAATGGGAGGACCAGTCGGGTCAGGAACGCTACACGACGGAAGTCGTGCTGCAGGGCTTCAACTCGGTGCTGACGATGCTGGACGGCCGTGGCGGTGGCGGAGGCGAGGACTTCGCGGAGGCTGGCGGCGATTTCGGCCAGTCGCGGGCGATGCAGCCGGCGCGGGCCGGCCAGCCGGCCAAACAGGGTGCTGGCTCCTACGCTGCCGACCTCGACGACGAGATCCCGTTCTAGACCGAGAGGCGTCGAAACGGCGCGGTACGCCATCCCGTCCTCGATCTATCGCGCGCGCCTGCGCTGGCGGGCCGGCCGCGCCCCCCTCCGAAGCTTGCTCCTTGCAGTCGCAAGCTTCCGCCTCCCCTCAAGGGGGAGGCTCGGGAGTTTGATGCACGATCGAGGCATCCACACCGTTTCTGCGACAAGACCGCGCCGAAACGGCACGGCGAACTCCGAGCTCCCCCCTGGAGGGGGAGCGGGGCTTCGCGAGGCGACGCCGACGCAAAACCGTGGGGGACCCTCAGCGATCGCGGCGCTTGCCGCCACGAACCCTCGCAGCTTCCTTCCTCCGGTAGGGTCGAACGCCGTCCCCTTATGCCGCCGGCGGGATGTTCTGGTTGCGGTGGAACAGATTGGTGGGGTCGTACTTCGCCTTGATCTTGCGGAGGCGGTCCCAGGTCGCGGCGGGGTAGGCGGCCTTGACGCGGTCCGGTCCCTCGTCGCCGAGGAAATTGACGTAGACCGCCTGGTCGCCCTGGCGCAGCGCGGCGGCGACCTCCGCCACCCAGCGGTCGCGGACGGCCTTGTCTTCAGGCCCGGTGTAGAACGCTGCGATGTTGACCATGATCTTGCTCGCGCGGTGGCCGAATGCGGTCGCATCGGCCGGCACGCGGCTCGCCGCGCCGCCGAGGACCCGGAGCTGCACGACACGCATCGCGGCGTCGGACTTCTCGAGGCGATCGATGATCGTCGCGGCGGTCGCCTCGTCGACGGAATCGATGAACATGGTCCGCGACGACGCGGTCGGCCGGTAGTTCGGGTCCTCGGGCGGATAGAGGTCGGGCAGCTGAATCGGCCGCATCATGTCCGCGTGGGGCTTGGCGAGCTCGCGGAACGGCCGCAGCGCGGCCTCGCCGGCTGCGGCGTCGCCGGCGAAGGCGAGGTTCGCGAAGATCACCAGCTTGCCGTGGACCTCGGGCGGCAGGAACGGCATCGGCGGCGCCGGGAAGACATTGGCGATCGTCGAGACCTCGTCCGGCGCCGCCTTGGCGGCCGCGACGAACCCGGCGATGGTCTCCGGCGTTGCGGGCAGGATGAGCATGCCGCCATAGAGGCCGGCCAGCTGCTCGAGCCGGAACTTCATGCGGCTGATGACGCCGAAATTGCCGCCGCCGCCGCGGATCGCCCAGAAGAGGTCCGGCTCGGTGCTCGCGTCGGTATAGACGATGCGTCCGTCGGCCGTGACGATTTCGGCGCCGATCAGCGCGTCGATGGTCATGCCGAACTTCCGCGTCAGGTAGCCGACGCCGCCGCCGGAAACGATGCCGCCGAGGCCGACCGAGCCCGCGTCGCCAAAGCCGACGACGAGGCCGTGCGCGGTGGTGGCCACGCCGAACTCCTTCGCGGTCACGCCGGTCTCGGCCCAGGCAGTGCGGCCGGCGACGTCGATATCGATCGCCTTCATGTTGCGGAGGTCGATGACGATGCCGCCGTCGGTGGTCGAATGTCCGGCGCCGCTATGGCCGCCGCTGCGCACGGCGAGCTCGAGCCCGGTCTCGCGGGCGATGCCGACGACGGTCACGATGTCGTTGGCGTCCGCAACCTTCACGATCGCCGCGGGATGCCCGTCGAACATGCCCATGACGACGGCGCGCGCAGCGTCATAGCCTTCGTCCGTCGGCGCGATGACCTGGCCCTTCACGCGAGACCGGAGGGTCGCGAAGTCGATGCGAGGGGATTCGGAATGGCGCATTTCCATCAGTTTTCTCCTTTGGAGCACACGGCCCTTCGCCCCTACGACGAGCGAGCGGCGCCGGTTTCGACATGCTTTGAGGAGAATTTTTGATGAGGGATGCGAAAGGACCGGCAGCGCAGGGATCGCCTAGGACAGCGGGCGCTCGACGAGCCGCCTCAGCCGGCGGAGATCGCCAGCCACCGAAGCGCGCATCATCGTGCCCATGAACGGAACCCAGAAGGAGGCACTCCCGTAGTTCCGGATCGTAACGTCGGTACCCCGCACCTTCGCGGCGATAGTATAGTCGACGCCGCCCTTGAACGGCCCGCTGACGTGCTTCATGCGGACGAGGTGGCCGGGGACAAACTCGGTCACCTCGGTGACCCAGGCGAATCTCCGCCCGAGGAACGATCCCTCCCGCCGCACTCGAGTCCCGACGCCGTAGGGTCCCATGCCGACCGTTTCAGCGCGCTTCGCGCCGCCGATCCACTCCGGGTCGCGGACTGGATCGAACATAATCACCGCGATCCGCTCCGCCGGAGCATCGAAGTGGTCCGTCACCGTGACGTCGACCATGACAGCCTCGCCGCGCAGGACGCCCGGCCGCGCCGGAGACGCCCGCGCCGATGATAGCGCAGGGATCGCTCACGTGCATGCGGCTCGGTCAGGTCAGCGCAGGTAGGCGTCGTTGGCGTAGCGCCGCATCATGCGATGACTGTTGAAGTACGGCGCGATCTTGGAGATCGACTGCTTCATCATCCACGTCCACCGCGCGCGGTCGTTCGTATAGAGCGGCAGCACCACATTCTCGAGCTTCGAATAGAGGTCGTTGGCGTGGTCCCAGTCGGATTCGTGGTCTGCATCGGTGCCGACGGACCAGCCGGTGACGCCTTCTATCCAGGCTTCCACCCACCAGCCGTCGACGGTCGACAGGTTCAGCGTGCCGTTGAGGGCTGCCTTCATGCCGCTGGTGCCGGAGGCTTCGAGCGGCGGACGCGGGGTGTTGAGCCAGACGTCGGCGCCGGCGACGAGAAGCTGCGCCGACTGCGTGTTGTAGTTCGGCAGGAACGCCATCGGTACGTCACCCACGAGGCTCTGCGCCTGCTGCTGGATCATCTTGATGACCTCGCCGCCCTCGGTGTCGGCCGGGTGCGCCTTGCCGGCATAGACGAACTGCACCGGGTAGCGCTTGGCGATGGCACGGAGGCGCTCGACGTCCTGGAGGATCAGGCTCGGGCGCTTGTAGGCCGTCATGCGCCGCGCATAGCCGATGATCGGGATATCCGGCTTGAGGGCGACGCCGGTCACCTCGGTGACGAGGTCGATGAGGTCGGACTTCGCCGTCTGCTTCGCGCGCCAGATCTCCTCGTCCGGCAGATGGTCGGCGTGGAAGAGGAGCTCCGGCTCGACCTGCCAGTTCGGGATGTGGGCGTTGAAGAGGCGCGAGAACACGGGATGGGCCCAGCGCGCGGCGTGGATGCCGTTGGTGATCGCGTGGACCTTGTAGCCCGGGAACATGTGCTGGGTAGTCTCGGCGTGACGGGTCGCGACGCCGTTGACGAAGCCCGACAGATTGAGGGCGAGCTTGGTCATGTTGCAGTTCTCGGTGCCGGCATAGACGCGCATCTCCTCGACGTCGACGAGGTCCGACAGCACCCGGTCGACCAGCTCGTAGGAGAAGCGGTCGTGCCCGGCCTCGACCGGCGTATGCGTGGTGAAGAGGCAGCGCGTCAGGACGGGGCTCGCGTCGTAGCGGCGCCCGCTCGGCTGGAGGAGATTGGTCTTCCGCGGATACTGCCGCAGCAGCTCCATGGTGAGGAAGGCGGCGTGGCCCTCATTGAGGTGGTAGGTGTTGATCGTGAAGCCGAGCGCCTGGAGGATGCGGAAGCCGCCGATGCCGAGCACCGCCTCCTGCTTCAGCCGGTACGACGCGTCGCCGCCATAGAGGTGATCGGTCAGCGGGCGGTCGGAGGCCGAGTTCTCGTCGAGATCGGTGTCGAGAAGGATGACGGGCACCGGCTTCCGGAGCGCGCCCTTGCACTCGTAGAGCCACGGCCGGATCCAGACCTTCCGGCCCTCGAGCTCGATCGCGATCTTGGCGGGGAGCGGGATGCACCAGTCCGGCGGGTTCCACGGGTCCGGGCGGTGCACCTGACGGCCGCCGGCGTCGATCTCCTGGTGGATGTAGCCCTGGCGGCTCGCCAGCGAGACGAAAACCACCGGCAGGCCCAGATCGGCGGCAGACCGCGCGGTATCGCCCGCAAGAACGCCAAGGCCACCTGAATAGGTATGGATTTCCGGACGGAGCGAAATCTCCATCGTGAAATAGGCGACGCTGCTCTTCCGCTGGTAGGCTTCGAGGTCGCGGCTCATTCAACCAATGTCCTTCGTGAACGCTTCAATGTCGGCGGGGAGGGGTAGCGCCGGGGGAGGGTCATGTCGACCTTCGGCGCGAGCCGCGCAATGTCGCGGCGGCCGAAGGACATCCTCGGGAGAAGCAGGAATCGGGCCAATCCGCCACGCCGCTCAAAGGCTTACGGCAGCCGCCTCGCTGGCGGCGTCCGGGGCGATGCCGGCGTTCACGTTGCGCGGCGTGAGCGCCCTTTGGGCGAAGCGGGAGGCGGCGTTGCGGGTGCCTCGGCGTCGGCAGGGAACGGAGCCCCGTCCGGTTGCGGCGCCTCGGGGATGTCGTCGGCCGGGAACGGCTCGGGCGACACCTCGTCCGCCGTCGGCGGCACGACGGCCGCAGGCGGCGGAGCCGCTATCACGGGGGGAGGTGCGGCCGGCGGCGGCGTGACGATGGGCGGGGACGCGGGCGGGGTCGCCATCGCCGGCGAAGGCGGGACCGGCGGCTGCGGTGTCATCGGAGGAGGAGGCGGCGGGGACGGGAAGGGCGGCGCATCGGGATCACGCGGGCCGAACGGGTTCTGCATGTTCCCGAACGGCCGGCCGCCATCCCGGCTGTTGTTCCACAGGATGAAGCCGCCAATGGCGACGAGGACGAGAGGGATGATGTACCCGATCAGGCCGCCGAAGATGAAAACCTCGAAGATGACGACGCCGACGACGAAGGCGATCCCGCCCCAGCGGGCGCTCTCGAGCCCGGATCTGGTGAGCGTCTCGTCGCCGTTCCGGTTGCCGGCGGCCATCAGCGCCACGCCGGTCGCGAGCGGGAACAGCGTCCAGATATAGGTCCAGGATTCCCAGTTGCCCGAGGCGGTCTGGTACAGGAAGATTCCGCCGAGCGTGGCAAGATTTGCGCCGGAGACGGCGAGCCCGGAATTGACCGTCCGCATCGAGAATGCCCAGGCGATCATCGCAAGGCCCGGCAGCAGGAACAGGAGCGGCCACCACGCGATGCCGAGCCTGATGTTGAAGACCTCGACGATGAAGAAGAACGCTCCGACCGCGATCAGTGCGATGGCGATCCAGACGCTCGCCTGGTTCTGCCTGGCGGGGCCTTCCATGGTCGTCTCTCCGGCGGCTCGGGCGTCGCCAGCCATCAGCCGGTGAACGGCTGGCGGCGACTGCAGTTCCGCTAATGGGTCCATGTCGGGTGGCTCCGTCAAGAGACGGCGCCCTACTCGGCGAGTGAGTCGGCCCGATGGAGGAACGGAGGCGTGTCGCGGATCCCTTCGAGCTTGATCGCGCTGCCGGCGCTCTTCAGCGCGTTGAGGAAGCTCCGATAGGGCTCGATGCGCTGGTACTGACCGGGGAGGAGGGCGACGATCGAGCGGTCCGGCTCGGCCGAGCGGTAGATCGAGATGCCGTCGAGGATCTTGGCGCCGTCATAGGCGGTGAGGGCGGGGACGAGGCAGACGCCGAGCCCGGCCTGGACCATGCCGAGCGCCACCTCGTAGCTCCGGCATTGCGCGATCAGACGGTGGCGCGGCAGCACCTGCTGGTACCACTGCTCGACCCGGCGGGTGTGCTGGGTGCCGAAGGTGAACTGGATGCAGGCATTGAGGATCCGCGCGTCAGCCGCGCTGAGCTCGTGGTCGGGGTCGGCGATCCCGTCGAGATCGATGCCCTTCGGCACGGCGAAAACGTAGGGATCGGTGGTGATCGGCACCTGCCGGAAACCGACGCTCGCCGAGGCGATCGAGTTTTCCGCGACGAGGCCGAGATTCACCCGCCGCCCATAAAGGAGGTCGAGGGCATCGGCGGGCGCGGTCTCGTGGATGTCGAACTCGATGCCGGGATAGCTGACGGTCAGCCGGGCGAGCGCCGGCGGGAGCAGCACGCGGAGCACCGAGTTCAGTCCGGCGATGCGGATGGTGGAGCGGCTGCCGGCGCTGAACTGGCGGAGCCCATCCGCGGCCTCGGACACGTTGGAGAGGATGTACTCGGCCTTCCGGAGCAGGAACTGGCCGGCTTCGGTGAGCGCCATGGCGCCGGGGGTCCGGTCGAACAGCCGGGCACCGACGGTCGCCTCGAGCTTCGAGAGCTGCTGGGAGAGCGAGGGCTGCGTGAGCCCGAGCTGCTTGGCGGCCTTGGTCAGCGTCTCCGCATGCGCCACGGCCCAGAAGATGCGGAGCTGATGAAGGGTCATCTCGCCGCGCGAACCGGCCGGCGCAGCCGCTCCGTTGCCGTGCTCCACGGCATCGCGGGCCGTCGCGGGAACGGACTCCCGGCCCTTGGTCAGCTCTGCCGTGGGGTCTCGCCGCAACACCGCCACCTTAGAGAAAGTCTCGTGTCGGGCGCTTATAGGCGCGCCGCCTGCCGGTGTCATCTCGCGGTCCGGTGATGGGCGGCGATTGCCGTTAGCCGCGGCCGCTCGAGGCCGGCGGCTTCACCGTATCGTCGAACCTCAGTCCGAAGCGAGCTGGGGCCTTTCCTGCGCGGGAAAGCCTCGGCTCGTGAATCGCCGTCGGTATTCGGCCGGAGGCAACCCGGTGATCCGACGGAACACGCGCGAGAAGGCGGTGAGATCCGCATAGCCGACATCCCAGGCGACAGACTTGACCGCGGCGTTGGAGAATTCGAGCATTTCGCGCGCGTGGTCGATCCGGATCCGCTGGTGATAGGCACGCGGCGTCATGCCCGTGGCTTTCTGGAAGCGGCGAAGAAAGGTGCGCTCCGTCATCCCGGCGCGGCTCGCCATCGCTTCGATCGTGGCCGGATCGCGATAGGTCGTGTCGAGCCAGTGCTGGACGAGGAGAATGCGCTCGTCGCCATGCTCGCGGCTTGGCAGGAAGGCGCTGTAGTGGCGCTGCTCGCGTCCTGTCGCATCGAACAGCAGGTAGCGCGAGGTCTCCACCGCGATGGCCGGTCCGAGGAGTCTTGCGACGATGAGGAGTCCGAGATCGACCCAGGCGAGCAGGCCGCCGGCCGTGATGATATCGCCGTCGTCCACGATGAGGCGGTCGACATCGATCTCAACGTCCGGAAACCGCGAGGCCATCACGTGGCCGAACCTCCAGTGCGTGGTGGCCCTCCGGCCGGCGAGCAGGCCTGCTTCGGCAAGGAGGAACGCCCCGAGGCATACCGAGGCAATCGTCGCGCCTTCGGCGTGCCGGGTCTTCAGCCATTCGGCAAAGCCGGTCACGACATCCGGACCCGGCGGATGGCCGAGGCAGGACGGCATGAGGATGATCGACGGACTGTGCGGCGGCCCGGGCATCGAATCATAGACGCAGGCAACGCCGCCGCCGTCAGCGCTCGCCCTCCAGTGCGTCACCCTGATGGCGTTCCGTCCGGTACCGTGCTGCGCCACGGTCCACGCCGCCAAGGTGAAGAGATCGGTCCAGCCATGGATTGCCGATAGCTGCGCGTCCGGATAGACGACGATTCCCACCTCCGAAATTGCCGTGGCCTGACGGTAAACGTCGTTTTCGGCAAACATTCTGTCGTTCACGGCTCTTCTCCGCGGGCTGTCGCCGTTGTGTCATGCGCTCCCGCGAGACTTGGGGTCTCAGGCACGGAGGATCTTTCGCATGTCGAATCTATTGTCGACGGTCGCTACAACTGCGGCCGTACTCGCTGCCGTGGCAATGCCGATGGCGGCAATGGCGCAGCCCGCGGGCGCGCGCAATGTCGTCCTCGTTCACGGCGCATGGGCCGATGGGTCCGGCTGGCGGGCGGTCTATGACGCGCTCGTCGCCGAGGGCTACACGGTCACCATCGTCCAGAACCCGCTGACCTCGCTCGCCGACGACGTTGCGGCGGCCGATCGCGTGCTCGACCGCCAGACCGGCCCGACGGTGCTCGTGGGCCATTCCTATGGCGGCGCGGTCATTACCGAGGCCGGCGACCACGCCAATGTCGCGGCGCTCGTCTATGTCGCGGCCTTCGTGCCCGACGCCGGGGAATCGACCTTCGGCCTCCTCGCCGGCGGCGAACCGCCGCCGATCGAAGTATCCGCCGACGGCTTCGCCTTCTTCCAGCGCGACGCCTTCATTGCCGCGTTCGCGAGCGGGCTCGATCCGGTCCTCGCCGCGTTCCTTGCCGACGTGCAGATCCCGATCTCGGTCGAACAGGCCGGGCAGGCGCCCTTGTCGGTGGCGGCCTGGCACGACAAGCCGACATGGTACGTGCTTGCCACCGACGACCACATCATCCCGCCGGACGCGCAGCGGCAGATGGCAACGCGCGCCGGGGCCACGATCGTCGAGGACGCCGGCGCGGGTCACATCCGCTTCGTGGTCGATCCGACGGTGGTGGTGCAGGCTGTCATCGCGGCGGCGGCAACGGTGACGCCATAAGCGATCGGTTCGCGCGCTCGTCCGATCGCGGGAGGACCGCCCTAGAGGCGGTCCTTGCCACTCTTCGCCGCTCCGTTTCCGTTGAGCGGCACCTCGCCGATGGGGGCGCCGTCTTCGAGGACGCCGAACGATCGCGAAGCCTTGCCCGCTTGCGCCGACAGGAAACCCTCGGCCGTTAGGCCACGGCGCAGGAGCTCTCTGACCGCGGCGGCCCGGCTCGGCATGCGGCGCTCGAACCGCCAATCGTCCACGGCCTTCAGCTCCTCTTCGGTCAGCATGATCTGGAGGCGTTCGCCCCTGTTGATGTCGGCGGACATGGCTGAGTTGCCCCAACGCTCTGTTGTTCCCGTTTGCATAACTGCGGCAGGCGGCTGAGGTTCCGCCACTTACTCATTTGCCGGCGGCGGGCCTGTCAGCCTCAAGCGCCACAAAGGCGGAAAAGGCATTCTTATAGTAATAGGCGCGGGGACCATAGCAGGTGTAAATAGTGGGATAGTAAAACGCGCGCCGGATAGTTGCCATCCTATTGGCCGGGGTATATGATCAGTCTTTCCTTCCGAGGAGGACGCGATGTCGGCATATAGTCTCGGGGAGGGGGGCCGAACGGACCAACGGTTTCGCGGTGGCGACTTCCTGGCGGAGGCGCACCACCGCATCGCGAACAGCCTGACGTTGCTGGTGGCACTCGTTTCGTCGCGCGCACGGCAGCTTGGGTCACGGGAGCAGAAGCTCGAACCGGCGGAGGCGGCGTCGCTTCTCGGCGACGTCTCGGCGCGCATCGCGGCCGTCGGGTCCGTCCACCGGATCCTGACGCGCATTCCGGATGGTTCGCATGTGGATGTCGGCCAACACCTCGTGGAGCTGTCGGAGACGATCGTCTCTTCGCTCGCCGAGGCCGGGCAGTTCCGATTGATCACCGCAGTAGACGACACGTGCGCGGTTTCGCCCGACACGGCGATATCGTTGTCGCTCTGCGTCGCCGAGCTGCTGACGAACTCGATCAAGTACGCCCACCCGGCGGGAGCCGGAGGCACGATCACGCTGGTCTGCCGGAAGAGCGCGCATCGGGACCTCGAGATTTCGGTCATCGACGATGGCGTCGGGTTGCCGGAGGGGTTTGACGCCGAAGCCGGCGGCAATCTCGGATTCCGCACGATCCGCTCGCTGGCGTCGCGGGCAGGCGCGACGATGCGTGTCGAGAGCGGGCCGCTCGGCCTCGCCGTCACGCTGTTGGTCGAAGGCGGGTGCTAGACGGGACCCGGCGCGCTCCGGGAGCCGTTTGTGTCGAGGCTCGCGGCTAGGAAGCAGCGAGCGGTTCTGTCGGGCCGAGCCCTCCGAAGAGGACTGCGGAGGGGAGGAACTCTTCTCCCCGCTCCCTCAGGAAAGCGTAGAACGCCGTAGCGGCGGTCGACATCGTGCGGTCCGTGCGCCGGACCACGTACCATTGCCGCATGATCGGCAACCCCGGCACGTCGATGGTCGCGAGTCGCCCGTCCGCGATCTCGGCGGCGATGGCATGGCCCGAGATCAGCGCGATGCCGAGACCGGCCATCACGGCCTGCTTGATGGTCTCGTTGCTGCCCATCTCCATGCCCGTGCGGAAACCCTCGACGGCCATGCCCGAGAAGAAGGTGTCGAAGGCCGAGCGGGTGCCGGAGCCTTCCTCGCGGATCAGGAACAACTCGCCGACAAGGGCGCGCTTCGGGACGCGCGGCTTCTTGACGAGAGGATGGTCGGGCGGGGCGATGACGACGAGCGGGTGGGGGCCGAACTGGACGGCCTCGACCTCGAAATCGCGCGGCGGCCGCCCCATGATCGCAAGGTCGACCGAGTACTGGCTGAGCGCGTCGACCACCGCATCGCGGTTGCCGACATTCATCCGGATTTCGACATGCGGGTGAGATTTCATGAAGGCCGCGATCAGTCGCGGCGCAAAATACTTGCCGGTCGAAACGACGCCGACGGTTATCGCACCGCTGCGGAGGCCCTTGAGATCGTCGATCCGCTCTTCGCATTCACGCAGGAGGTCGGCTATTCTTGAGGCAGTCCTGAAGACTTCCCATCCTGCGGCGGTGGGACGCATCCCGGTCTGGGTGCGGTCGAAGAGGGTTACGCCGAGCGCACTCTCGAGGAGCTTCAGCTGGCTGGTGATGGCCGGCGTGGTGAGGTTGAGTTCCTTGGCGGCGCTGACGATCCGGCCGCTTTTCAGGATCGCGGCGACCGAGCGCAGCTGCTTCAGGGTGACGTTTCGCATGCCTCCGCACTAAATGAAATTTATCGCGAAGCCAAGATAATTTCATTTTCCCTCGGGGTCGGATTTGGACATCGTGCCGCCGCGTCAGGGAGACTTAGTGCGCGACATCTGTTGACCGGCTTGCTATGCGGTCGGCGGAAATGTGGGACCCGGCACGCCGGGGTTGGACGCCGCGGGAGACCTCGGGTCCAGGGAGGAATTGGGTGATGCAGCGGACCCCGTTACGGGTCATCGGCGCGCGTACCCGCTCCGGCCGAGTTTCGGCGGGGATGGATCCTGCATTGGCCGGCAAGGGGTGCCGGGCCGCTTTCGGACTTCTGGGGCACTAGAGGGATCTATGTCGCGTCGCCATCCAATCATTTCCATTACCGGTTCTTCCGGCGCGGGCACCACGTCCGTGCGCAAGACTTTCGTCCAGATCTTCCGCCGCGAAGGCATCAACGCCGCCTATATCGAAGGCGATGCCTTCCATCGCTATGACCGCAAGGACATGCGCGAGGTCATGGCGGCCGAGGCGAAGAAGGGCAACATGCGCTTCTCGCATTTCGGCCCCGACGCGAACCTCCTCGACAAGCTCGCCGAGTCCTTCAAGGCGTATGGCGAGACGGGCGGCGGCCTCACCCGCCACTACGTCCATGACGAGCGCGAGGCCGAGGAATACGGCTCGCCGCCCGGCACCTTCACCGCCTGGGAGGAATTCCCGGCCGGCACCGACCTTCTCTTCTATGAGGGTCTCCACGGCGCGGTGGTGACCGATACGGTCAACGTCGCCCAGCATGCCGACGTCAAGATCGGCGTCGTCCCGGTGATCAACCTCGAATGGATCCAGAAGATCCACCGCGACCGCGATCAACGCGGCTACACCACGCAGGCGGTCACCGACACCATCCTTCGCCGCATGCCGGACTATGTCGAGTACATCGTCCCGCAGTTCTCGCAGACCAACATCAATTTCCAGCGGGTGCCGACGGTCGACACGTCCAACCCGTTCATCGCCCGCTGGATCCCGACGCCGAACGAGTCGATGGTCGTCATCCGCTACGCCAATCCGCGTGGCGTCGACTTCCAGCATCTGCTCGCGATGATCCCGCACTCCTTCATGTCGCGGGCCAACTCGATCGTCATCCCCGGCGGCTCCATGGAGCTCGCGATGCAGCTGATCCTGACCCCGATGATCCTGAAGCTCGTCGAGAGCCGCAAGGCGGCCTAGCCAGAAAGCCCGGACCCATGACCCAAGCCTCCGCTCAGAT
The DNA here is from genome assembly GCA_050184415.1 of Bauldia sp. Taxonomy (GTDB): domain Bacteria; phylum Pseudomonadota; class Alphaproteobacteria; order Rhizobiales; family Kaistiaceae; genus JADLGL01. The sequence continues at coordinate 4,389 of JBFXAJ010000024.1, read as the reverse complement.
CAAGACCGAGGTCGTCACCGACAAGATGATGGCCGCCGCCATCCGCGCCCTGTCGATGGACGCCGTCCAGGCCGCCAATTCCGGCCATCCCGGCATGCCGATGGGGATGGCGGACGTCGCCACCGTCCTCTTCACCCGCTTCCTGAAGTACGACCCGAAGGCGCCGAACTGGCCCGACCGCGACCGTTTCGTGCTGTCGGCCGGCCACGGCTCGATGCTGCAATATTCACTGATGTACCTCACCGGCTACGAGGACATCACGATCGACGAGATCCGGCGCTTCCGCCAGCTCGGCTCGCGTACCGCCGGCCATCCCGAATATGGCCACGCCCACGGCATCGAGACCACGACCGGCCCGCTGGGGCAGGGCCTTGCCACCGCGGTCGGCATGGCGATGACCGAGCGGCTCCTCAATGCCCGCTACGGCGACGACCTCGTCGACCACTACACCTACGTCATCGCCGGCGATGGCTGCCTGATGGAAGGCATCAGCCATGAGGCGATCGACATGGCCGGTCACCTCAAGCTCCGCAAGCTGATCGTCCTGTGGGACGACAATTCGATCTCGATCGACGGCGCGACCTCGCTCTCGACCTCGACCGACCAGCTTGCCCGTTTCGCAGCCGCCGGCTGGTCGACCCGCGCGGTCGACGGCCACGATGCTGAGGCCGTCGCCGCGGCGATCTCGGCCGAGCGCGAGACCGACAAGCCGTCCTTCATCGCGTGCAAGACCAAGATCGGCTGGGGCGCTCCCAACAAGGCCGGCACCCACAAGGTCCATGGCGAGGCCCTCGGCACCGAGGAAGTCGCCGCGGCCCGCGTGTTCCTCGAATGGCCGCACGAGCCCTTCGTGGTCCCGGAGTCGATCCTCGGCGCCTGGCGTGCGGCCGGCGCAGCCGGCGGCCAGCGCCGCAAGGCTTGGGAAGGCCGGCTGTCCTCTGTCTCCAACGACGTCCGCAACCGCTTCGAGACGGGCCAGGACGGCCATGTCAGCAAGGCGGCGGCCGCGGCGGTCACCGCGCTGAAGAAGAAGTGGGCCGACGAGAAGCCGAAGCTCGCCACCCGCCAGTCCTCGCAGAAGACGCTCGAGGCGCTGATCCCCGCGGTGCCGTCGCTGCTCGGCGGCTCGGCGGATCTCACCGGTTCGGTGGGGACGCGGATCGGGCCGCACAAGTCGGTCACCCCGGACGATTTCACCGGCGACTACATCCATTACGGCGTCCGCGAGTTCGGCATGGCGACCGCCATGAACGGCATCGCGCTGCACAAGGGCTTCATCCCCTATGGCGGCACGTTCCTCGTCTTCGCCGACTACTCGCGTCCGGCGATCCGGCTCGGCGCCCTGATGGGTGTCCGCGTGATCCACATCATGACCCATGACTCGATCGGCCTCGGCGAGGACGGCCCGACCCACCAGCCGGTCGAGACGCTGGCAGCGCTCCGCTGCATCCCGAACCTTCTCGTCATCCGCCCGGCGGATGCGATCGAGACGGCCGAGGCCTGGCAGTCGGCGATCGACAACGAGACCGGTCCGACGGTGCTGGCGCTGACCCGCCAGGGCCTGCCGGCGCTCCGCGCGACCCACAGCGACGAGAACCTCGTCGCCAAGGGCGGCTACATCCTCCGCGCGCCGAAGGGCGAGCGGCAGGCGACCCTCATCGCCTCGGGCTCCGAGGTGTCGCTCGCGGTCGCTGCCGCGGAAAAGCTGGCGGCCGAGGACATCGACGTCGCGGTGGTCTCGATGCCGAGCATCGAGCTGTTCCTCAAGCAGCCGGATGCCTACCGGCGCGACGTGCTCGGCACCGCGCCGCGCGTCGTCTGCGAGGCGGCGGTCCGCCAGAGCTGGGACCGCTTCATCCGCGAGGACGACGTCTTCATCGGCATGTCGAGCTTCGGCGCGTCGGGTCCGGCGCCCGAGCTCTACACCCACTTCGGCATCACTGCCGACGCGATCGCGGCGGCCGCCCGCCGGCTCGCGGGCTGACACGACCGGAAAGCCAGAGAAACGACTGAGGTAGGAGGAGAACCGCGATGGCCCGTATCACTCTGAGACAGCTGCTGGACCACGCCGCCGAGCATGGCTACGGCGTTCCGGCCTTCAACATCAACAACATGGAGCAGGGGCTCGCCATGGTCGGCGCCGCCGCCTCCGTGGACGCGCCCGTCATCATCCAGGCGAGCCGCGGCGCCCGCAGCTACGCCAACGACATCATGCTGGCGAAGATGATCGACGCGCTCGTCGAGATCTACCCGCAGGTCCCGATCGTCATGCACCAGGACCACGGCAACGAGGAGGCGACCTGCCTCACCGCCATCAAGTACGGCTTCACGTCGGTGATGATGGACGGCTCGCTCGAGTGCGATGCCAAGACTCCGGCGTCGTATGACTACAACGTCAACATCACCAAGCACGTCACCGAGATGGCCCACATGGTCGGCGCCTCGGTGGAGGGCGAGCTCGGCGTGCTCGGCTCGCTCGAGAGCGGCCAGGGCGAGGCCGAGGACGGCCATGGCGCCGAAGGGGTGCTGTCGCACGACCAGCTCCTGACCGATCCGGACCAGGCGGTCGACTTCGTGTCGCGCACCAAGGTGGATGCCCTCGCGATCGCGATGGGCACCTCGCACGGCGCATACAAGTTCTCGCGGAAGCCGGACGGCGCGATCCTCGCCATGCACGTGATCGAGGAGATCCACCGCAAGCTCCCGAACACCCACCTCGTGATGCACGGCTCGTCCTCGGTGCCGCAGGAGCTCCAGGACATCTTCAACGCCGCCGGCGGCGAGATGCCCCAGACCTGGGGCGTGCCGGTGGAGGAGATCGTCCGCGGCATCAAGCACGGCGTCCGCAAGGTCAACATCGACACCGACTGCCGTATCGCCATGACCGGTGCGATGCGCCAGGTCGCGCAGAAGAACAAGAGCGAGTTCGACCCGCGGAAGTTCCTGAAGCCGGCGCTCGATGCCATGCAGAAGCTCTGCAAGGACCGGCTCGAGCAGTTCGGCGCCGCCGGCCACGGCTCTAAGATCAAGGTCGTCCCGATGAGCGAGATGGCCAAGCAGTATGCGAAGGGTGCGCTCGATCCGAAGATCGCCCCGGCTCGCGCAGCCTAGAACCACATCCCCCCAAGACCAAAAACAGGAGAGTACGAGAAGATGGCTACTGATACCGCGGGCGGCGCGCCCAAGACGATGGCCGAAGGGAAGGAACGCTACAAGTCGGGCGTCATTCCCTATGCCAAGATGGGCTACTGGGAGCCGGACTACACGGTGAAGGACACCGACGTCCTCGCCCTGTTCCGCATCACCCCCCAGCCGGGCGTCGATCCGGTCGAGGCGGCGGCCGCCGTCGCCGGCGAATCGTCGACCGCGACCTGGACCGTGGTGTGGACCGACCGCCTGACCGCGGCGCCGATCTACCGCGCCAAGGCCTACAAGGTCGACCCGGTTCCGAACACCGGCGAGGGCACCAAGACCGAGCAGCAGTACTTCGCGTACATCGCCTATGAGCTCGACCTCTTCGAGCCGGGCTCGATCGCGAACCTGACCGCCTCGATCATCGGCAACGTCTTCGGCTTCAAGGCCGTCAAGGCGCTCCGCCTCGAGGACATGCGCATCCCGGTCGCCTACCTCAAGACCTTCCAGGGCCCGGCCACCGGCGTGGTCGTGGAGCGCGAGCGTCTCGACAAGTTCGGCCGTCCGCTGCTCGGCGCCACCACCAAGCCGAAGCTCGGCCTCTCGGGCCGCAACTATGGCCGTGTGGTCTACGAGGCGCTCAAGGGTGGGCTCGACTTCGTGAAGGACGACGAGAACATCAACTCGCAGCCCTTCATGCATTGGCGTGACCGCTTCCTGTACTGCATGGAAGCCGTCAACCGCGCCTCGGCCGCCACCGGCGAGGTCAAGGGTCATTACCTCAACGTGACCGCGGGCACGATGGAAGAGATGTACGAGCGCGCCGAGTTCGCCAAGGAACTCGGCTCGGTCATCATCATGATCGACCTCGTGATCGGCTACACCGCCATCCAGACGATGGCGAAGTGGGCCCGCAAGAACGACATGATCCTGCACCTCCACCGCGCCGGCAACTCGACCTACTCGCGGCAGAAGAACCACGGCATGAACTTCCGTGTCATCTGCAAGTGGATGCGCATGGCCGGTGTCGATCACATCCACGCCGGTACCGTCGTCGGCAAGCTCGAGGGCGACCCCCTCATGATCAAGGGCTTCTACGACACGCTGCTCCAGACCCACACCCCGGTGTCGCTCGAGCACGGCCTGTTCTTCGAGCAGGACTGGGCCTCGCTCAACAAGACCATGCCGGTGGCTTCGGGCGGCATCCATGCCGGTCAGATGCACCAGCTCATCCACTATCTCGGCGAGGACGTGGTC
>JBFXAJ010000023.1:0-57247 GCA_050184415.1 Bauldia sp. | reverse complement strand
CGATACGTGGTCCGTTGCGAACAGAATATCAGAGGCACTTTCGGATAGATCCCGATTTGTGCTACGTTCTTGATAATCTTTGGACTTGGGAAGAGGCGTCAGATTATTGTTTTCGGCAAGTGGAAGAATTATTCTCCGATTTCACGGGGTTACTTATTTTTGGGTCGAGCTACCTGGATGCGTTCGAGTACCTTCTGAGCCCTTCCCTATCACCGGAGCGACATCCCGATTATCCGCCGGTGGCTGTTAGAGCGGAGTACTTACGGACCTACGCTTCTGTGGTGGGTGCGTCCGCTCCTTCGGCTTTCGAAAGTCTATTTTTTAAAGAGGCGAGCCCGTTTAACCCGCGGACGAAGTCTTCTTTCCAAGTAACGCTCGCCGACACTGCCACCAAGCAACTGGTTTCGGAAGTGGCCACTTATGTCGCGGCCCTGGGAAATAAGAGAGGAATCCGACCGCCCGACCAGGGGGAGACACTCACCATTATGAAAGATTTTTCGACGGGGGTTCCGGCTCAGAATACAACGGGCGTTGGAGCTATCCTCAACGCTGGATGGGCGGCGTTCAAGGACTCGCGATTTATGGGGTCGAGTCCCGATAGCGACAGAATGAATACGATAAACGAGCTGGTGCTGAAGAGCGTTGAGGTCTTTGAAATAGAGCGGATGACACGTCGTGGTGCTAAAACGAAGCGTGCTAAAGCTCGCCCTTGAAGGTGGCGGAAGCTTCATCGACGACAGACTTTATGTCATTCCGCAGCTTTCGGAGATAAAGCGGCGAGATAGCGGCAATGCTTCGCTTGATGTGCGTCTTGGACGTTGGTTCCTAACTCTCCAGCAGTCCAGCCGAACTGAGCTAGATTTTCTTAATGCCCAGGGTCACTCGGACCACTCGCTTGGCCGGAAGGATTTTATCCGGTTTGACCGATATTATGTGTTGCATCCGGGGAGGTTTGTGTTGGGATCCACGCTCGAATGGATCCTGATGCCGACATCATGCGCGGGGTCGATTGTTGGCAAATCCTCGTTGGGGCGGCATGGGTTGATTATCGAGACGGCGCCGGTAGTGCATCCCGGTTTTTCGGGATGTCTAACCCTTGAGCTGGCGAATGTGGGCGAGGTTCCGATTGCTCTTCGTCCGGGGATGGAGATAGCTCAGCTACAAATCAGCCTAGCAGAGGGGGCCGGAGCGGTTTCGACTCGGTTCAAGGGGTATCGGCGCCCGACACTTGGCCAGCTGAAGCGAGATAAAATCCAAGAACGGTTGATCGCGGGACGGTATCTTTCGGACGGATAAGTGGCTGCTCCTGCATAGAGGCACGCTACGCTGGCGCTCGTTGCATCGTGGACAAGAAGGCAAGAAAGCGTTCACACAATAATGGCTGATGTTCGCCGCTACGGCGTAAAGCGGCGGTGATGGTTCGGGGGCTATCTGAGGAGCCAATGAGCGGTCGAATACGTGAGATCATCATAAGCTGTGACGGGTGCGGAAACACCGACCGCTTGATCGTCGACGAGCTCCCCGACTGGCTCGCATCAGTTGTCGCAACGCACACGACAGCCGCAGTAGAAGTAGAGCCCTTGCTACCCGCCAGAATCTCGTTGCCAACCATGGCGAACTCAATCTCACCAGCATTGTCGCCACCCGCGAAGGCGCTTGCACGGCAATCTTCGAGATCACCTTCGACACGCCGATACCCTTCTCATCTTCGAGCCTTCCGAGACAGTCCGGCAATGGCGATGGGGAGATCGCGGGGCGCGGAGGTGCGAGTCGACCCATTCGATCGACCTCGCCTATCTCAATCGTCACAGGCTGTTAAGGCCATCTAACTCCGGGTTATTGGCGTGGTCGCGCCGAGGGGAGCGAAGCGGGTCGATCAGGTATTCGGTCGACCGGACTTCGCCTGACCTACCGCGTGCCGCCGCTCGGCGATGACGAATGGACCGACATCGACGAAACGATCCCTTTCGTATGGACCGCTACCATCCCAGCAGCATGCCAACAGGCGTGCCGGGTGCGCCAAGGCGCGTCCTATTTTCGTTGCCGGCGCTGTCATCGCCTGACTATGACAGCCAGTACGAAGGCGGGTGGGAGCGGCCGATCAGCCAAGCCCAAAAGGTCCGGATGCGGCTCGGCGGTAGCGGCTCGATGGACGAACCTTTTCCTCCCAAGCCCAAGGGGATGCACTGGCGAACCTATCGGCGGCTCGAGAAGCGAGACGAGCGAGCGGAGCAGGGCTTCGCCTGGCTCCTCGACAATTGGACGAGCCGCGGTCTGCTTCGATGAGCGGCGAGCGGGCGCGGGCCACTGACCCGCGTTCGGCCTAACTCGATGCCCGATGCCTGCGCGGCAATGTTTGTGTATGGAGGTTTAGACTTTCGGCCGCTGGCCTCCAAGCGGGTGCGGCGGTCAGCTTCGAGCTCCCTGCACGGGGCATGAGGTATATGAAGTCCTTGCCGGTGAAGTCCTGTGCGGGCGAGTCGACGAAGGTCGACCATTACACACCCGGAACTAAAGGTTGGGAACGTTCACTCTCCGTTCACAGTTCTTTGGGTACGCGGCGGGCCAAGGACGTGGCATGATTCCACGGAGGGAGCGCGGGTATGTCAAAATCAGAACAATTGACGTTTTACGAGTTCTTCGCCGGGGGCGGCATGGCCCACGCCGGTTTGGGCGACCGCTGGCGTTGCACGTTCGCGAACGACATCGATCCAATGAAGGCGAATACCTACCGCGCAAATTGGGGCGGGGATTGGCTCGTGTGCGAAGACGTTGCTAAGCTACGCCTTCCCGATCTTCCTGGGACCGCCGATCTCACCTGGGCGTCCTTTCCATGTCAGGATTTGTCGCTGGCGGGTGATTATCGCGGCCTGGGGACGGCGCAGTCCGCCGTCATGACGCGTTCCGGTACCTTCTGGCCCTTCTGGAAGCTCATGCGGGGACTGGTCGAAGACGGACGCGCGCCGCGCCTCATCGTCCTTGAAAATGTCTACGGCGCCTTGACCTCGCACGGGGGCGAGGACTTCGCCGCGATCGGCAGCGCTTTCTCCGCGGCGGGCTACCGGTTCGGTGCCGTCGTCATTAATGCGAGCCTATTCGTCCCGCAGTCTCGGCCGCGCGTGTTCTTCATCGCGGCTCGCTCCGGCGAGGGCATTCCCCCAAGTTTGGTCGTCGACGGCCCGCAGTCTCGGTGGCACCCGGCGGCCCTCATTGCGGCTCACAATGGCCTCACTGCAGCCGCCCGGAAGAAATGGGTCTGGTGGTCGATCCCCACGCCGAAGCCCCGTACTGCTGTCTTTGCGGATCTGGTCGAGGAAGACCCGACCGGCGTCACATGGCACACCCCCGAGGATACCGCGTATTTACTTTCGCTAATGTCTCCCGTGAACGTGGCGAAGGTTATCGAAGCGAAGAAGCTCAAGAAGCGCGTCGCCGGCGGCGTTTATCGCCGCACCCGTCCTGATGAGGATGGGGTGAAGCGACAGCGTGCGGAGGTGCGCTTCGATGACATCGCGGGCTGCCTGCGCACCCCGGCAGGAGGATCGAGCCGTCAAACCATCCTCGTCGTCGAAGGCAACAAGGTTCGCTCTCGGCTCCTCTCACCCCGTGAAGCTATCCGCCTTATGGGGCTGGACGATAGCTACATTATCCCCGCGCGATACAACGACGCTTACCATGTCGCCGGAGACGGCGTGTGCGTTCCCGTCGTTCGCCATATTGCCGCCACGCTTCTTGAACCGATCCTCGATGCAAATAGGATCGCGCCGAGAATGATCGCCGCATAGGCTGGGCTGCATTGGCTATAGACCTCGCGTATCGGCGTCGCCAAGTCCGCACGCTGACGAATCAGATTGGCTGCTACGTACTCTGCGACCTGGACGAAGTGCCAATCTACGTCGGGCAGTCGGTTGACGGCATTCGCTCGCGCGTGAACCGGCATCTCACGTCTGCCCGCTCGGACATTATCGCGAATCGTCAGGTGGACGTGTGGGAGATCGCTTGGGTATGGGCATACCCCGTTGCGAACTCAGTTCAGATCGGGCCTCTGGAGGATGCGCTCTTCCACCAGTTCCACCCACGCTCGGCATTGATGAACGGAAAAGTGCCGCTGAAGCCCGCCGCTGCATTTGCCATTCCCGAACCCACACAGCGCATTCAAGTCATGACGGACGGGGAGATCGCCGAGAAGCGCGACCCGGCCCTCCGGCTCCCACGGCAAGCCGAGCACTACTCGCAAATCGTGGGGCATTTCCTAGCGGTGAAAAACTCTCGTGAAATCGCAGGAGCCATACAAGCGCATTTCCAACGGCTCGAGCGCTACCACCGGCGCCTCTTGGGACTTGCGACAGAGGTAGAGGGCGACGCGCCGGAGGAATGACCAACCGCTCCGCCATTATGCGAGCCGTCAAAGGGAAAGACACCGCGCCTGAGCGGATCGTCCGCCGGACAGCACACCGTCTAGGATACCGATTCCGCCTCCATCGCGCAGACCTCCCTGGAAAGCCCGATCTCGTGTTCCCCGGCCGTAGGGCCGCTATCTTTGTCCACGGCTGCTTCTGGCACGGCCACGACTGCAAGCGCGGCAACCGAGTTCCAAAGACCAACACCGACTACTGGACCGCGAAGATCGGCCGGAACGTGAAGCGAGATGCAGCGCAGCGCGAGGAGCTTTGCGCGCTCGGCTGGCACACCATGACCATCTGGGAGTGTGAGATCGGGAACAATCTAGAGGAACGTCTCACCGGCTTTCTCTCTTGACCACTTCTATCCGTTCTTCATCGAGGCGATGCTCGGGCACGTTCGGGCTGAGTTCGCTCATGGCTGGTGGTACCTCTGTTTGAAATCTAAGGCGGGGGCGTCCATCCGGCCGGCGGATTGTAGTTCGCGGGGCGGGTAATGACAGACCTCCCATCAGCGGCGCGGATGGTTTGAGGCAGCAGGTTGCGAGCGAGGCGGCCTGGGGTGATCGCTGTGCCAGAATTGGCGGCCTGCAGTAGGTCGCGTGCCTTGCCGTGCCGCTTCGGCGGGGTCGCGATGAAAACCTCCTTTGCAGGAAACCGGGTTCGCACCCTCCTAACCGCAGGTACATCACTATCGGCACTGATCAGTATTGCCCGGTCAAACACGTCATCGAAGGCGTCTTCCAGGAGCGTTAGGGAGAAGTGAACGTCAGTTTCCTTCTCCTCATGCTGAATCCACGTTGAGCCGCAGGCCTTGCATGACGCGCCCTTATCGCTAAAGCGCGCGATGTGGCATTCGACTCCGGTATGGCGGAGCGCAGCTACGTATTCCCGGTGACGGGAGTAGGGACCGGGCAACCATGTCGCAAAGGCTGAGAAGTATCCGACCTTCGAGAGGGTCTCTCCTTGGCGGCACAACGACTGCGCAACGGCGCGTAGGTCGACCCATTTCAGGTAGGGTCGACGTAGTTCATTGATCGCGTGGTACAGGTTGAACCCGTCGACGTAGCAGGCGACCCGCAAAGCTGCTCTCGCCTAAAAAAGTAAAGGCCGACTCAGAGAGCCGGCCTGTCCGACAGGACGTACCTGCCGGGGGGAATGGACTCCGCAGGTAGTGCCGACGATCCAGAAAGTCAAGATTCCGCCCCCCGAAATCCGAACCTGCGGCGCGCTTCTATACGGCCCGCGCTTTTTCGGCAACGCATATGGAGCGTCATCCAGCACAACAAGAGTTCCCTCAAATCCACAACCATTCCGCTTCGCCTAGGCCAATGCGGAGACGAGGTTGTTCGCCTGGTGGCGCAGGCGCTTTTCTCAGGTCAAACTGGAGGATTGGGTGCTTACTATGTGCTTGCCTGGCGTACCGAAAGCTTCGGAGCGTCCTTAAGTATTTGAAACTGTTGGCGCACCCCAAGGGATTCGAACCCCTGGCCTCTGCCTTTGGAGAGCAAGCCGTAGGACGCCAGTCAACGGGGAGGTTCCGTTCGGTCTGCGGTCCGAAAAGGAATTCCTTCGGAGGCCGCGCAGCCATTGGGCCGATAGTGGGCCCCCCAATGGCTGGTCGAGAGCTTGCTGCCCCACGCACATCTGTCAGCTTGCTAAAGCAAGTTGACGCGCCGCGGCCCGTCTGCCATTCGTAGTGGCGAGCTGACAAGCTGACGGGAGGGGTCAAATGGCGGTGTATGGCTACTGCCGAGTTTCGACGGCACGGCAAGCGAACGAGGGTGAGAGCCTGGAGGTCCAACGGCGCCAGATCGAGGGCTACGCGCTAATGCACGGCCTGCCTGTATCTGCGGTCGCCGTGGAGGAAGGCATATCGGGCTCGGTGCCGGTCCATGAGCGGCCGGTCGGCGGACCGCTCTTCGCCACCCTCCAAGAAGGCGACATCGTCATTGCGAGCAAGCTGGATCGCCTTTTCCGGTCTGCGCTGGACGCCCTCCAGGTTGTCGAGGAGCTGAAGCGCCGCGCCGTGAAGCTTCACCTCCTAGACCTCGGCGGTGACATCGCTGGCAACGGCCTTTCCAAGCTCTTCCTCACGATTGCGGCTGCCTTCGCCGAAGCCGAGCGCGACCGCATCCGCGAGCGCATCGCCAACGTAAAGGCCGACCAGAAGGCGCGCGGCCGGTATCTCGGCGGGAAAGTTCCCTTCGGCTATCGAGTTGGCCTCGGCGGCGAGCTGGTCGAACACCACGAAGAGCAGGCTGCGATCCACACCGCCCGCGAGATGCGTTCGCAGGGTGCCTCGCTCCGAGCGATTGCTGCCCAACTCCGGGAAGTAGGTCTGAGCATCAGCCACGAGGGAGTGAAGGGCATCCTCGTCACCAAGCTGGATCGAGTGGCGTCTCAGCTTGAATTTTGAGTTGGCGGTTCACGTCGGAGGGACCAAACCCCCAACGCGATGGCGACAACCGGCGCCAACACCAACAACCGGCAAGGAAACGATAGGCTGGCTGCGTGACCACGAGGCTGCAATTGAACGGCGCCCCCGGCGGGGTACATTGGCTCGCCCGCCAAGCACCGATGTTCCTCTCGGGCGCTTCACCAATTCCACCGCGCCGCGCATGCGTTGTTTCCACGGGCTGGCGTCAAAAGGACAGACGACGACCGCTCCCCCTAAGCCGCCCGCTCCGCGATAGCGCTCATCTTCCTCGCGGTGGTCGATACGCCCTCTTGCGCGTCGATCAACGCCGCGCTCATTCCATAGACCTACCGGCTGCCTGAAAATTTGGGTGCTGTATCTGGCGAGGGGGCACCAAGAGACGACACCAATTTCCAAGCCGGCGATTTGTCCCGTTCAAAAGAGAGCTCGGTAAAATTGAAGGCTCCCGCCGCGGCTGTCTCCCTTGGCATGAATCATCAAGTTAGCCACTATCCCGAGGTATGAAGGCGCGTAGCCGACGAGGCTCGTGATCGTCCCAGTAAAAAGCTCGCCCGTCGGACAATCGCTTTTGGACCTGAGGTTCGGGCAACCCAAGTCTCTGTCGGAGCCTCTTGTAGAAGCGCTTCTTATCGTGGCGCCACCAATACCGGTCGCGGCGATTCAAGCTCACCAGTTCCCCGGTTCTTCGGTCGCGAATGTCGAGTTCGATCGGTTTGGCCCTCCTGCAAATCCGGGGGGAGCTAGCCTCCCCAACATCGGGGTACCCAAAGGAGAACGGCTTGCCCATCGCGGGTTTTCCTCGTGGTTCACAACGCAAAAAAACCGCACGCCCTTTCGGGGTGCGGTTCGCCCAACTCCGGCACAACCGGCGTCAGGGTAGAGACTAGACAACAGACCTAGGTGTGCCCCACCGACGTGTCAACTGGGGTTACCTCCCTTTCCGGCGAGCCGAACCCGTCGTGGTTGGGACCGCCTCCCTCATCTCCATCTGTTTGATAAGGAAGGCCGCGTGGTCTGAGAGGGCACGAATGCCCTTTCGCTCGATCTTGGCGCAGATCGTCCTCGACCCGTGTCTGTAGTTGCCATTCAGGTGACCTGAAGGTGCCCCTCCTCGCGCCCCGTGCATACGGCACACGCGCCACCCCCTAACCGCCGGTGAGCGACAGCTCAAACCAGTTCGCTTGGAGTGCGCACAGCATCGCGGTGCCAAGTGCATGGGGTTGATGTCAGGTTTCGTCACGCCCCCCCCCGCGCCGGTCGATGCCTCCAACGACAGCCTGCATCCTTCATTGACCGTGACTTGCCGCACGACGACCGTGTGCTGTCCGCCCTTCAGATACCGCATAAGCACCTCCAGCAGCATTGCTTAGATGCGCGCGCAGTTGTTGAACGCGCGCGCCGCGCTGTCTTGATGGGGATTTTCTACCCCGTGACCCCAAGCGGCGGGCAAACGTCATTGTCAATCTGCGCCGCTTGACGGTGACTGTGAGTTTCGGCGTATGTCATCAGCTCGATACGTTGGGGGAGTCGAATTATGGCAAAGACGCTCATCATACTCTACGGCCATGAGAATGACGAGAATTGCGTCCTGTCAGACGATGCAAAGCAGCGGTGCCGGAGTGCCATCGAGATGTTCAATCGGTTGGAAGAGGCGGAGACGGCAGACATCTTGCCGACGGGGGCGTACGGGAAATTCAATCCAACCAACACGCCCCACGGCGATCACCTCATCTGCCTGCTCCAGAAACAGGACGACCCGAAGATTAGGACACACATCTTATCCCCCACCAACAGCTCAAACACGATTGAAGATTCGTTTTGTGCAAGAAAAGTTTATTTTGATGGCAATTATACGAGAATAATTGCGATTACGTCGGACTACCACGCGCCAAGAGTAAGGTATATTCTTCGCCGTATGATGCCAGACATAGATGCAGAAGTCGTTATTGCTCCAAGCAACCCTATGGCGTTTCCTAGTAAAGACAACGCAGAAAAGAGGAAGCTCCTAACCCTGAAGTTTGAATGGGTGGATGTACCTCTATATCGTCAAAATGCCGATTTTCCGAATGAAATCCATGAGTCTGCAAGGGCGGAACAGCACCATTACGACACCGTCTCGATAGCTGTTGTTCCGGCAATTATTCTAGTAGGGGCGGCACCAGCTCTAGGCGCCCTGGAAGGGGTCGAGTCGTTCGTTGCTCATTTTCTAGCCGCGGCCGTCAGCTTTGGATTTTTGCTAATTTATGACCGCTGCGCGCAGTTCGCGTCGTTTGCGCGAAAAGTTATGAAATACATCGAGATCGGCTTTGACCGTCGCGGTTTCTCGGCGCGCACAGGCCCCGTAGCCTTCCAGGTGGTCGGCCTTCGGCTGCCTTCCCCTCGGATTCGCAATGTGGTGCGTTTTATCTCGCTCGGGCTGATTGCCTTCAATCTTGTGAAAGGTATCGCCCTGTTATCCTCCAGTGCCCCCACTCCGCTCGACGCTTCCAACGACAGCCTGCCCCCCGTCATTGACGGTGACGTGTTGGACGATGACCGTCTGCTGTCCGCCACTCCTGAAGCGCTTCAGCGCGTCGAGCTGCATGGTGAACGTTCGGGCAAGCTTGTTGAAGGCCCGCGCGGCACTGTCCTGCTGGGGTATGTTCTCGACGTGGTTTAGGCGACGGGCGAAGGTCATCGTGGCAACATGGACCGCGGCCATTTGCGCCGCCAGCATCGCCTCTAGTTGGTCGCGTGGTTCGAGGCCTTTGACGACCGCGAGCATGAACCCCGACGCGTCCTCATTTACACCGCCTCCCTTTGAAACGGCGTTGATAAGCTGAAGGAGGTATGGATCCACAAACGCTGTTTCGCTTGCACCCACAGCGTCCATTAAAGAGCCCGTTTCGGGACTAATATTCGCTTTGCCAATCTCAACAGCGACGCCGCCACCTTCGCCGTTTCGGAGCTTAATGGTCGTATCGTCGCCTCGACGACGGTGACGGGTGGCGGTCTGTCCGTTGGCCTGGCCTTGAATCACGTTCGCGGGTTCCATCTGGTTTCGGTCCTCGCCAGCATTGCTCCGTTCAGGCAATAGTCCGCCTTCCGCACCCCTCCCCCTCCCGCTCCGGGAGGGTTGCTGCGGTAACTTGGGGAGGCTTTCCAGCTCCGTATAGCGACGCTGTCCGATCTCGGGGACCAGCCGCTCCCCCGCCCGAAAACGTCGGGCTCGCAAGGGGGGGTCAATTGGCGTCGTTATCCCTCAGGTCGCCTCGACCATTCGGGCCGTCGGAATCCCTCGTGGGGGCAAGTGCCGGCGGAGCATTGTCCGGTGTTGTTTGGGCGGTCCGGACAACCGCGGATCTTCATCGACAGCGCCTGGCTGCTCGGCAGGGACAAGACCATTAGAAGACCGCCGATCCATGTCGAGCGGCCTATAGGCGTAGCTTTCCCGGCGAGCAGAGAGGGTGGATGCAACACTGGTTCGAGGCCGAACAACGGTTTGCAGTTCGGGCATAAGCCTTTGACAAGCTTGAGCCCAAAATGCTGCCAGTTTGCAGGAAAAGTGTTGTCCAATCATCGATCGGACTAAGACTACGAATCTGGGGGTCAGGAGTTCGAATCTCTTCGGGCGCGCCATTTACTAAATTGTTTTCAGAGGCTTAGGTCGACTTGGTCGTCGCGTCCATGGAAGGGCGGGCTGCGTGGCAACCACATGGCAACCTCTATCAGCTCCCTAACAGGGGCTCTGAGGGCCGCCGCCCAGGATAATCGCCCGCTATTCAAGATTCGCTTCCGACTGTGTGAAGAGGCGCTCTGTGACAACTGGCAACTTTCCACGTGTCGGAAAGCGTATGCGATACCTCGCGTCACCGGCCTCTTGCGGGCGAGGAATTGTTATAGCCAGGGTCGGCGGAACGAGAGCCGCGAGTGCGTGCGGCTTAGCGGGACGCAAGGATCGAGACCAATGAGAGTTGCCAAGACGTGGCACCTCGAGCAGCAGGTTGCCGAGCTCTAGCCGATAAATCATACGGTGGTCTCAGCGCAGGCATGAATCGACGGCCGGGGGAAGGAAAATGAACATCCAGGATGTGGGCAGGCCCGTCGACCAGGTCGAGGTCAAGATCGGTCCTCAATTTCTCAACTTGTTCAGCGAGCATCTCTATTCCTCTCCGAACAAGGCGTTTGAGGAACTCGTCTCCAATTCCTGGGATGCCGGTGCTCGTCGTGTCTTCATCAGCGTGCCCGACAATCTTCAAGATGACGAGGCGGCGATCTGGGTCCTCGATGACGGCGAGTCGATGGACGTTGAGGGTTTTCGCGCTCTTTGGTCAGTTGCCACCTCATCCAAGCGGGCTGTCGAGGGCGCCGATGCTAGAAGGCCGATCGGAAAGTTCGGCGTTGGCAAGTTGGCAACCTACCTTCTCGCCCATGAACTTACGTACGTGTGCAAAGCGGCCGATGGGATCGTCCGACTGGTTACTATGGACTACCGCCGCATCGACGATGACCCCAAGAAGGGCGCGCTGCATATCGACCCGATCCCGCTATCGGTTAGGGAACTCACTTCGTCTGAATTGGTCACGCTGCTGCAACACACCCCGAACGGCGAGCGCGCTCTCGAACTGATTAACGCGGGTGTTCCAGGTCCCGCGCTCGATCCTGATTTCGATGATGAGTTTGGTGGCAAGGAGCCCGACGCACCCCGGCAAACCGGCACTTGGACGCTGGTGGTCATGTCGTCGTTGAAGGCGCCGGGACGAAAGCTTAGCGTAGGTTGGGTCAAGCGGCTTTTGCGGGCCGCGCTTCCGCTCGGAGATACAATCTCCATCTATTTCAATGACATACCTCTTTCCTCGGCGAAGTCGAATATTGATGTCGTTAACGAGTGGATCATTGGCCAAGGTCTTACACTCGGGACGCTGAGCCTGCCTGACGGCGAAATCATTTCGGTCGAAGAGCATTCATCGCCCTATCCACACCTTCTGATTGAAGGCATTGGACCGGTGACCGGGCGGTTTCGCCTCTACAGCGACCGGATCACCGGGGGGAAATCCGAGAACATTGAGGTTTCCAACGGCTTCTTCGTCAACATCCGAGGGCGAGTAATTAAGCCCGAGGATCCGTACTTCGGTCTCGACAATCTCTCCCACTCGGTCTGGGCGCGCTTTCGTGCGACGGTCCGCGCTGACGGCCTGGACGCAAAGCTATCGGTGAACCGAGAGAGCATCTCGGATGGACGGGAGACGCCGACAAGCTCATGCGCTACGTCGCCGATTCCACGCAGGGCTTCACGCTCTTGCTTGCGGGCCTGAAGGCGTGGCTTGAGCACGGCGTTCAGTTGAACCTGACGCTCGATCGCTATCCGAAGGGAATCGAAGACCAGCAGTTCGAGTGAGGCTGGGCGCGGCGGAAGGATGGACAGCAAACCCATCGAGCCCCGATCTGAGCGCGGGCCGGAGTCGGGCACCGCCAGGTTCGGTTTGCTACGAGCGGCGTAAGCGTCCAGCCACGCGGCGGCAGCCGCCATCGCCGTCTCCTTGCCGAAGTCGCTGAAGGCGCCGCGCGACCTTCGATAGCCAGCCTGCGAGGGCACGGGCACGAACGGGATGGGCTCCGAGCCTGGAAAAGCGTCAAATACTGCAAAAATCGCCGGTGTTGCGCGATCGCGACGTCAGCCGGGCGTGACGTCCCCGCCATTCGCGGCTTCGAAGATGGCGGTCTTCGACCTAGATTAGAATGAATATTACTGCAGGCCCTCCCTTGGAATTGTTCAATATTGACAAACTGGTTGCATCAGTCTCAATAGCACTGGCCTCAATTCAGAAGTCTAGAATGCCTGCAATCAACTGGAATCCTGTTGACTGGTCCTCCCGGCGATCCTAAGCGCCCATGAAAGATTTGCGCGGAGCCGACCGTAGCTCTGCGCGCCCCGTCCTTCTCACCGGATGGTCCCAAAATGCCATTCCCCGAAGACGCCCACCGCCCCGGGGCGGTGGATCAGTCGGCCGACGGCATCGACTTCGTCGCCGAAATCGTGGGGTCGGGGCGTGCCGATTCCGAGGCTGGCCGGTGACGATGCGCATCTTTCGCGCCGAGGTCCTGGCGCGTCGCGCTCTCACGCCGGCAATGGTGCGCGTGACCCTTGGCGGCCCCGGCCTCGCGGGGTTCGCATCGACGGGCATTGCCGACGAGTATCTTCGCCTGTTCTTTCCCGATCCGGAGACCGGCGAGCTCGTGCTGCCCCAAATGACGCCGACCGGCGGGTGGGCGTATCCGGCGGGGAAGAAGCCGTCGCATGTCGCCACCTATACCGTCCGCAGCGTCGACCGCGCGGCGGGCTCGTTCGACCTCGACTTCGTGCTCCACGACGGTGGCCGTGCCGCCAGCTGGGCGGCGACCGCCGAGCCGGGGGACGAGATCGCGGTCAACGCTCCGCTCGGCATCTGCGCCGTGCCCGGCGACGCGACATGGATGCTGCTCGCCTGCGATGCCACCGGCCTTCCCGCAGCCTCGCGGCTGATCGAGACGATCCACCCGTCGATCAAGGTGCGACTGATCGCCGAGATCGCCGAACCGGCTCACCGTCTCCCGCTGCCGGAGCGCGACCGGCTCGGGGTCACTTGGCTCGAGCACAGCGGCAACGGCATCGCCCCGAGCCACCTCCTCGAGGCCGTGCAGGCCGTGCCTCTGCCGGGCGGCCCCGGCTATGTCTGGGTGGCGGCCGAGCAGCGCAGCGTCCGTCCGATCCGCCGCTATTTCCGCCACCAGCTCCGCCTTCCCGCCGAGCGCTACTCCGCCACCGGCTACTGGACCGACCGCTGGTCCGAATGGAAGGCCGGCTGGGACGGCATGGACCCCGCGCTCAAGGCCCGGATCGAAGGCGCCTGGGCATCGAATCGCGACCGCGCGGAGGTCGCCGACGAGGTCGATTCGATCCTCGACAGGGTCGGCATCTGAGCCGGCAATCGACAGCCGAAGGTCGAGCGAACCTGGCTTGCCGGCAGCGGCGTGAAGGACAATCAGACCATGAACCAGCACATCGACCCGGATCTCCTGGAGCCTGCCAGGCTTGCGGCGCGCGACGTCACCATCGGCTACGACCAGCGCGTGATCTCGCGGAACCTGACGGTCGCGATCCCCGACAAATCATTCACGGTGATCGTCGGCCCCAATGCCTGCGGGAAGTCGACGCTGCTGCGCTCCCTGTCGCGCCTGCTCCGGCCCACCGGCGGCGAGGTCGTCCTCGACGGCAAAGGCATCTCGACCTATCCGGCCAAGGAGGTCGCCCGTCGGCTCGGCCTCCTGCCGCAGACGTCCGTCGCGCCGGACGGAATCTCCGTCGCCGACCTCGTCGCCCGCGGCCGCTACCCGCACCAGAAGCTCCTGCGCCAGTGGAGCAAGGCGGACGAAGCCGCCGTCGTCGCGGCGATGGAGGCGACCAGGGTCACGCCGCTGTCCGCGCGGAATGTTGACGAGCTGTCGGGAGGCCAGCGCCAGCGGGTCTGGGTGGCGATGGTCCTCGCCCAGGAGACACCGATCCTCCTTCTCGACGAGCCGACCACTTTTCTCGACATCGCCCACCAGATCGAGCTCCTCGACCTCCTGCAGATGCTCAACCGGCGCGACGATCACACCGTGGTTGCGGTCCTCCATGACCTCAATCACGCCTGCCGCTATGCCACCCACATCGTCGCGATGCGCGACGGCCGGATCGTCGCCGAAGGACCGCCGCGAGCCGTCGTGACGGCGGACCTCGTGGAGGAGGTGTTCGGCCTTCCCTGCGTCATTATCGACGACCCTGTCGCCCATACGCCGCTCGTCATTCCGCGCGGCAATGCACACCCGGACCCCGAACAGCGTTGAGCGCGGTGCATGTGACGAGGCCTTGCGCCGGCAGCCGCGTCCGGCCCATTGAGGAGTGCTCCACGCGACAGCTCCTTTGGCGCGACCGTGACCATCTCAGCCACGCCCGCCTGATCAGGGGCTGACCGATCCATGACCTGTTTCGCCGGAGGCGCCGGCGGAACGGTCTTTTTGCCGTTCTTGCCATGCAGCTCATCCGCCGCTTCTTCGCCTACTACCGGCCCTATCGGCACCTGTTCATCCTCGATTTCGGCTGCGCGCTGATCGCCGGCCTCCTCGAGCTCGCCTTTCCGCTCGCGGTGCAGGCGTTCATCGACCAGCTCCTGCCCAGTCAGGACTGGGGCTGGATCCTGGCTGCCGCCGCCGCGCTCCTCGGCATCTACATCCTCAACGCCGTGCTCAACGGCGTCGTGAATTACTGGGGCCATGTCCTCGGGGTCTCGATCGAGACCGACATGCGCCGCCAGGCCTTCGACCACCTGCACAAGCTGTCGTTCCGCTATTTCGACAACAAGAAGACCGGGCAGCTCATCACCCACGTCACCAAGGATCTCGAGGAAGTCGGCGAGGTCGCTCATCACGGGCCGGAGGACGTCTTCATCGCCGTGATGACCTTCGTGGGCGCCTTCATCCTGATGTTCGTGGTGAACTGGACGCTCGCGCTCGTCACGCTCGCGCTGGTGCCGGTCGCGGCGATCCTCATCGGCCGCTACGGATCGCGGATGACGCTGACCTGGCGCGAGCTGTTCGGCCGCGTGGGCAACTTCAACGCGCGGGTGGAGGATTCGATCGGCGGCATCCGTGTCGTGAAGGCGTTCGCCAACGAGCACCACGAGCGCCGCCTGTTCGAGACCGACAACCAGAACTACCGGAGCACCAAGCTCCGCGCCTACGCCATCATGACCGCGAGCATCACGATCAGCTATCTCAGCACGCGGCTGGTGCAGCTCGTGGTGCTGGTCGCCGGGACCTTCCTCGTGATCCGCGGCGAGCTCTCCTCGGGCGAGTTCGTCGGCTTCCTTCTCCTGGTCGAGGTGTTCTTCCGGCCCATCGCGAAGATCACCTCCGTCCTCGAGAGCTACCCGAAGGGCATCGCCGGCTTCCGCCGCTTCACCGAGCTGATGGACACCGAGCCCGACATCGCCGACCGCCCCGGCGCCCAGGCCATCACCGGTGTTCGCGGCGACATCGCATACCGCAATGTGACCTTCGGCTACGCGCGCGAGGCGCCGGTGATCCGGGACTTCAACCTCGCGATCCGTGCCAGCGAGACAGTGGCGCTGGTCGGGCCGTCCGGAGCCGGCAAGACGACGATCTGCTCCCTCCTGCCGCGCTTCTACGAGCCGGACAGCGGGTCGATCACCATCGACGGCATCGACATCCGCGACATGACGCAGGACTCGCTGCGGAGCCAGATCGGCATTGTCCAGCAGGACGTGTTCCTCTTCTCCGGCTCGATCCGCGAGAACATCTCGTATGGCCGGCTCGGCGCGTCGGACGCCGAGATCATGGGCGCCGCCCGCCGGGCCCGGCTCGACGAGCTCATCCTCGGCCTGCCCGCCGGCCTCGACACGATCGTCGGCGAGCGCGGCGTAAAACTGTCCGGCGGCCAGAAGCAGCGTGTTGCGATCGCACGGATGTTCCTGAAGAACCCGCCGATCGTCATTCTCGACGAGGCGACGTCGGCGCTCGACAGCGCCACCGAACTCGCTATCCAGCGCTCGCTCGCGGACCTCGCGAAGGGGCGGACGAGCCTCGTGATCGCCCATCGCCTCGCAACCATCCAGAACGCCGACCGCATCGTCGTGGTCGACGAGAACGGGATCGTCGAGGAGGGAGCGCACGCCGAGCTCCTGGCTCGCGGCGGCGCCTATCGCAGGCTGCATGACGCGCAGTTCGGCTGGCACGCCGACGGTCGCGACGTGCCTGATGCCCATCGACGACGCCCTTCGGGCGCCTGCGACCCCTTCCCCGGCTGAATTGACTGCGGCAACGAATCTGTACGCCGAAGCCATTCTCGCCGACCCCGCCAATCGTAGACTGCGCGAGACGATGCGAACGCTGGAGTGGAGCGAACGGATCGTCCAGCTCTGCAACATCGAAGGCCTCGAGCAGATCCGCCTTGCGGAGGCGGGAACGATGCCGGACGCACTGATCTCCTATGCCTTCGCCGAACCGACGCTCACCGGAACGACGCTGGAGGCGGAGGGCGGAGCGTTCCGCAGCGATCGCCGCTGGTACGCGGTCCGCTTCTCCTGCACCGTCAGCGCGGAGCTCGATCGCGTCACCGAATTCCGCTTCGCGGTCGGCGATCCGATCCCCGAGGAGGAATGGGCCACTCACGACCTCATCGCCGTCGACGGGGTCGAATAGGACATCGGTGGCGCGCGCCGACGCGGCCTCGATTGCACTTTCCCGGCCTTGGCGCGACAACGGAGCCGGGAGGAAACCGATGGGCTACAGCCGGCTCACCGAGCAGACGGTGGTCGACTATGTCGTGGCGCAGCCCGAGCTGCGGCGCCGCTTCCGCACGAGCCGGCTCGCGGCCCGCGAGGTCGGCGACGGCAACCTCAACTACGTGTTCATCGTCACTAATCCGGAGGAGCCCGCCGAGAGCATGGTCGTGAAGCAGGCGGTGCCGTTCCTGCGGATCGCCGGCGAATCCTGGCCGCTCGGGCGCCAGCGCATGGAGTTCGAGACGCTGGCGCTGCGGCGCTATGCGGAACTCTGTCCCGACATGGTGCCCGAGCTCTTCCTCGCTGCGCCTGACATGTCGCTCATCGCGATGCGCAATCTCAGCGACCACAGGATCGTCCGCGGCGAGATGAACCTCGGCAAGCGCTTCCCGCTCCTCGCCGACCACATGTCGACCTTCCTCGCGCGCACGCTGTTCCACACCTCGGACCTCTTCCTCGACCCGGCCGACAAGAAGCCGGCGGTCGCGCGCGCGATCAACATCGAGCTGTGCAAGATCACCGAGGATTTTGTCTTCACCCATCCCTACGACGCATCGCCGTCGAACGCCCCGAACCCGGACCTGCCGCAGGCGGTGATCGACGCCATCCAGAAGGACCCCGAGCTGCGCGCCGCCGTCGGCGAGATGAAGTGGCTCTTCATGAACGCCGCCGAGGCGCTGCTCCACGGCGATCTCCACACCGGATCGATCATGGCGAACGAGCGCGAGACGTTCGTCATCGACCCGGAATTCGCCTTTTACGGCCCGATGGGTTTTGATGTCGGTGCCCTCCTCGCCAATCTCTGGCTCGCCTTTCTCGCGCATGAATGGCGGCAGCGGGCGATGGGAAACGATCCCGACCCGTACCGGCGCTGGCTCCTCGAAACCGCCGAATCCGTTTGGACCGGCTTCGAGCGGAAATTCCTCGAGCTCTGGCGCGTGAGCGACGCGGCGCGCGACGGCACGTCCTTCATCGGCCGTGACCTCGACCGCGGCGCGAGCGCCGAGGCGTTTCGCCAGCGCTTCATGCGGCGGCTGCTCGCCGACACGATCGGCTTTGCCGGCTGCAAGATCATGCGGCGCATTGTCGGCATCGCGAAGGTGGCCGACATTGCAGGCATCACGGACCGCGAGGCGCGCGTCCGGATCGAGCAGCAGGCGCTGACGATGGGTCGCCAATTGGTGATGCGGCGAACGGGCTTCAGTTCGGTGGCGGAAATCTCGGCTCTCGCTCGCAAGATCGCGCCGCTGGCGGGGACGATGGCATGACGAGTGCGATCCTCGATCTCCTGCCGCGCACCGTCGCGTGGCGCGACGACGAGCTCTATCTCCTCGACCAGACCCGGCTCCCGCATGAGGTGGTGATCGAGCGCCAGGGGGATGCCGCCGATGTCTTCGACTCCATCCGGCGTCTGAAGGTGCGCGGCGCTCCCGCGATCGGCGTTGCTGCCGCCTATGGCCTCTGTGTGGCTCTCAAGCCGTTCCGCTCCGGCTCGGTGGACGCATTCCGTGCCGAGATCGAGAAGCAGGCGAGATACCTCGATGCGTCGCGGCCGACCGCCGTCAATCTGGGCTGGGCGCTGCGCCGGCAGATGCGGCGCGCGGCCGCCACGAAGGCGACGACTGCGGGCGCGCTCTACGATGCGCTGGTGGACGAGGCGATCCGCATCCACGACGAGGATCAGGCGCTCTGCCTCGGCATCGGCGTCGCAGGGGCGCCGCTGCTTCAGGCGGGTGCCGGCGTCCTCACGCACTGCAATGCGGGGGCGCTGTGCGCGACCGGCATCGGGACGGCGACGGCCCCGATATATGTGGCCCACGAACGCGGCGTCCCGTTCCGGGTCTACGCCGACGAGACCCGCCCGCTGCTCCAGGGCGCCCGGCTCACCGCGTGGGAGCTCCAGCGCGGCGGCGTCGACGTCACCGTCATCACCGACTCGATGGCGGCATCGACCATGGCCGCGGGGCTGGTCGATCTCGTCATCACCGGAGCCGACCGCATCGCCCGCAATGGCGACGCGGCCAACAAGATCGGCACGCTCGGCGTTGCGATCCTCGCGAAGCATTTCGGTATTCCGTTCTACGTCGCGGCCCCCTCGTCCACGCTCGACCTCGGGACGATCGACGGCGCGGCCATTCCGATCGAGGAGCGCCCGCCCGACGAAGTCGTCCAGGTCGCCGGCGTTCGCACCGCGCCCGAGGGCATCAAGGTCCGCAACCCGGCCTTCGACGTCACGCCGCACGACCTCATCGCCGGCATCATCACCGAGCGCGGGATCGTGCGCGCGCCTTTCGAACCCGCCCTGTCCGACCTGTTCGGCCGCGACGCCGCATGAGCGGCGCACTCGTCTTCCAAGGAGCTCCGTCGTGAAATCGCTCTGGTCGGACCGCGATGCCGAGGCGGCCGTCGCGCGCTACGGCGCGGCCGGCGTCAACGAGGACCTCGCGCTCCGTACGTACACCACGCGGCTCCTCGGCTCGAATCCGGCGCTGGTGCTCCATGGCGGCGGCAATACCTCGGTCAAGACGGTGATGGCCGATGGCATCGGCGATCCGACCCAAGTGATTTGTGTCAAAGGCTCGGGCTGGGACATGGGGACCATCGAGCCCGCGGGCCTCCCGGCCGTGAAAATCGCGCCGCTGCGGCGCCTCCAGTCGCTCGACACCCTGACGGACGAGGAGATGGTCAACCAGGTGCGGCTGTCGCTCCTCGACAGCGCCGCGCCGAACCCCTCGGTCGAGACGCTGCTCCACGCCTTCCTGCCCCACAAATTCGTCGACCACACCCATGCCAACGCCGTCCTCAGCCTGGTCGACCAGGCGGACAGCGCGGCGATCGCGGCGGACGTCTGGGGCGATGAGATGGCGTTCATCCCCTACATCATGCCCGGCTTCCTGCTCTCGAAGGCGGCGGGTGCCGCGTTCGCGGCTGCCCCCCATGTGAAGGGGCTGATCCTAGACAAGCACGGGATCTTCACTTTCGCCGACACCGCGCGCGAGGCTTACGAGCTGATGATCGAAATGGTCTCGCGCGCCGAAGCCCGCATCGCGAAGGCGAAGCCGAGGGTGTTCGCGGCGGCGGCGTTGCCGGCGGCCATTGCCCCGCTTCGGGACGTTGCGCCGATCATCCGCGGCGCGGTTGCCGAGCCGGCTGGCCCGGGTGCGTGGCGCCGGCTCATCCTGGAGTTCCGGACCGGCCCGAAGGTTCTGGGCTATGTCGGCGGCGCCGGCGTCGCGGACTACGCGCGTCGCGGCGTGGTCACCCCGGACCACATCATCCGCACCAAGAACCTGCCGCTTGTCGTTCCGGCTCCGGATGCCGGCGACCTCCCGGGCTTCGCCAAGTCGGTGCGCGGTGCGGTCGCAGCCTACATCGAGGCCTACCGGCAATATTTCGATGCCTATGGCCGCGATCCCGCGGGGCCCAAGACGATGCTGGACCCGATCCCGCGCGTCGTCCTCGTGCCTGGGATCGGGCTGTTCGGCCTCGGCCGGAGCCGCAAGGAAGCGGCGGTGGCGGCCGACGTCGCGGAGGCGACGATCGGGACCGTGATGGACGCGGAAAGCGTCGGCCGGTTCACCCCGCTACCCGCCGCCGAGCTCTTCAACATGGAGTACTGGTCGCTCGAGCAGGCCAAGCTGAGCAAGGCGGCGGAGAAGCCGTTGCAGCGCCAGGTGGCGGTCGTGACCGGCGGGGCCGGCACGATCGGCGCGGCGACCGCAAGGCTGTTGGCGAGGAACGGCGCCGAAGTCGCCGTCCTCGACGTCGACGGGGAGAAGGCCGCTGGCGTCGCAAAGGCGATCGGAGGGATCGGCATCGCGTGCAACGTGACGGACCGAGCCTCGGTCGACTCTGCCTTCGCCAAGGTCGCCGAAGCCTTCGGCGGCGTCGACATCGTGGTGTCGAACGCCGGCGCCGCCTGGCAGGGCCGGATCGGCGAGGTCGACGACGCGACTTTGCGGCAGAGCTTCGAGCTCAATTTCTTCGGCCACCAGAATGTCGCGCAGGCGGCGGTGAAGATCATGCTCGCCCAAGGCACCGGCGGCGCGCTCCTCTTCAACGCCTCCAAACAGGCCGTGAACCCCGGCGCCAATTTCGGCGCCTATGGTCTTCCCAAGGCGGCGACGCTGTTCCTGTCCCGGCAATATGCGGTGGACTACGGGTCGGCCGGCATCCGTTCCAACGCAGTCAACGCCGACCGCATCCGCTCCGGCCTGCTCACCGCGGAGATGATCGCCTCCCGCTCGACCGCGCGCGGCCTCTCCGAGACGGACTACATGGCCGGCAACCTGCTCGGCCTGGAGGTGACCGCCGAGGACGTCGCCGAGGCCTTCCTCCACCAGGCGCTGGCGCTCAAGACGACGGGGAGCGTCACCACTGTGGACGGGGGCAACATGGCGGCGGCTCTGCGATAGGCGGCCAGCCCGCCGGGCGCCATCCGAACCACAATTGGGTTGACCGCCGGCCCTCGAACCGGGTGGCTGTTCGGGCGAATGCCATTTCCATCATGTCGGTGACCGGACTGGTCCGCGCGGCGCCAAGCGCGACACGGTCATTTGACCGCGACCGCAGCCGCGAAGGAAACCTAGGGGGGCCGCATCCGGTTGGGAGCGCGTGACGAGCGAGACCTATCAGCTGTTTGCGGAGGCGATGCGCCGGGGCAGACTTGTCGCATGCCGCTATGACGGGCATGACCGCGTCCTCGCGCCGGTGATCCTCGGCCACACCGACGGCGAGGAAAAGGCGCTGACCTTCCAGGTCGGCGGGACGAGCGGCTCAAGCCTCGCCCACAACCGCTGGCGCTGTGTATTCCTCGGCAAGGTCAGTGCCGCTGTGCTTCGCGACGGCGAATGGCGCACCGGCGACCGCCACAGCGCCCCGCAGGGCTGCGTGAAGGATGTCGATCTCGACATCAATCCGCTCAGTCCCTACGCGCCGCGACGGCGGCTCTGACGCCGGGCCAAAGGCGTTGCGCGGATGGCAGAGAAATGGTGCCCAGGGCCGGAATCGAACCAGCGACACGCGGATTTTCAGTCCGCTGCTCTACCAACTGAGCTACCTGGGCGCCCCCGCGAAGCGTCGCCGCTCCGGTGCAAAGCCCGCGGGTTATAGGAAGGCGACCCCGCGCTGTCCAGCGCCCGCGCGGGTTTGCGCCAAGGGTCGCGGCCGATCCGGTGACGGCGCGTTCTCGGGCACGCTCGGCGTTGGCGACGCGATCCCGAGGCTCGGGTCCTGGTGGGCACCGCAGGACACGGCTTGGGGTTACGCCTCGTCGATTACCGGGTTGCGCAGCGTCCCGATCCCCTCGATCGCGACTTCCACGACGTCACCGCCCTTCATGTAGAGTGGCGGGGTGCGGCCGTCGCCGACGCCTGAGGGGGTACCGGTCGCGATGACGTCGCCGGGGACGAGTTCGGTGAAGGTCGAGACGTAGGCGATGATGTCGGCGATCGGGAAGATCATGTCCGCAGTCGTCCCGTCCTGGACGACGGCGCCGTTGAGGGTCGTTCTCACCGACAGCTTCTGGGGATCGGCAACCTCGTCCGCCGTCACCATCCACGGGCCGAAGGCACCGGAGGCGACAAAATTCTTCCCCGGCGTGAACTGGCCGGTATGGCGCTGGAAATCGCGGATCGAGCCGTCATTGAGGCAGGAGTAACCGGCCACATGCGCGAGCGCGTCGGCCTTGGCGATGTGCCGCCCCGCCTTGCCGATGATGACCGCAAGCTCACCCTCATAGTCGAAGCGTTCGGATACGCGCGGGCGAACCAGCGGTGTTGCGTTCCCGACCAGAGAGGACGGCCAGCGGACGAAGACCACCGGATGCTCGGTCAGCTTGGAGCCGAGCTCGGCGGCGTGGTCGCGGTAGTTCACGCCGATGCAGATGATCTTGTCCGGACGGGTCACCGGCGGCAGCAGCGCGACATCCTCGAGCGGGATGTCGCCATCGTCCCCGGCGAGCTTGGCGATGGCGGCCAGCGCCCCCTCGCGCGTCAGGGCCGCCCGCAGCGACGGGATGTCGAGCCGCCAGGGAATGTCGACGAGGCCGGTCGGGGTGACGATGCCGAAGGAGTCCGACTCCTTGTGCCGATAGCTTGCCAGTCTCAAATCTCTGCCCTCCGGCGCTTGCCGATCCCGCCACGAGGCGGACTATACAGGCGGAGCGATATCCTGCACGGGGGCGAAATGGCGGTATTGCCGGCGAATGCAATCGAACGGGCGGAAGTGCCCCGGCCGCGTGCGGCGGGCCGATGAGGAGTCTTGCGTGAACGGCCCCGCGCCCTCGACGGAGGCGCTGGCCAACCTCAACCGGTTCCGGATCACCATCGAATATGACGGGACGGCCTATGTCGGCTGGCAGCGTCAGGCGAACGGCCGCTCGATCCAGGGCGCGATCGAGGAGGCGATCGCAAAGCTCACCGGCGAGGCGGTGACGATCCGGGGCGCGGGCCGCACGGATGCCGGCGTCCATGCGCTCGGCCAGGTCGCCCATTTCGATCTCATCGGCAAGCCGACGAGCCGCACCATCCGCGACGGGCTCAACGCTCATCTCCGCGGCGAGCAGATCGTGGTGGTCGCAGCCGAACCGGCGCTCGCGCATTTCGACGCGCGGTTCTCGGCGATCGGGCGGCATTATTGCTACAGCATCCTCAACCGCCGCGCGCCGCCGGCGCTGAATGCAGGGCGGATGTGGCACCAGCCGAGGCCGCTGGACGTCGCCGCGATGCGCGCCGGTGCCGCCTTGCTGGTCGGCCGGCACGATTTCACCACCTTCCGCTCGGTCGAGTGCCAGGCGAAATCGCCGATCCGCAATCTCGACCGCTTCGAGGTGATCACCAATGGCGACGAGATCCGCGTCGAGGCATCGGCGCGCTCGTTCCTGCACAGCCAGGTACGGTCGATGGTGGGCTCGCTGGTGAAGGTCGGCAGCGGCTCGTGGCAGCCGGAGCAGATCAAGATCGCGCTCGAAGCGCGTGATCGCACCGCCTGCGGTCCGCTCGCGCCGCCGCACGGGCTTTACCTGGTGGCGGTCGACTACCCCGCCTAGAACGGGATCAGCGCGCCGGCGGCAGCGTCGATGAGCCAGCCGAGAAGGAGGCTGGCGGCCACGATGAAGACGGCAAGCACGAGGCCGGCGCCGAGCGCGCGCCGCGCCACGAGGTAGAGGAACCGCACGACCAGGAACAACGTGGCGAGGGCGAGGATCTCGCCGAGCTCGCCGCCAGTGCCCGCCACGGTCCGGAGCGGAGCGACGATCGCATAGGGGATGCTGACAAGGACCGACGCCCAGTTCCGGGCGATGACGAACTGGCGGTAGGTCGCCTCGATCGCGAGCGGCCGCGCTGCGAGCCGCAGCAGCGCCGGCAGCGCCAGCCATGTGAGGGCGAGCGCAATGAGCCGGCTGCCCCAGGCGCCGCTGCCGTCGAGGATGATGCCGCCTGGAACCGCGACCGGCTGGCCCTGCTCGAAATGGATCGTGACGAGATAGAACGGCAGCGCGATGAAGAACGCCGCAAAGGACCGGTAGAAACCGGCGCGGGAAACGTTGAAATGCGCGAGAGCATCGGCGCGATCGGCGAAGAGAAGCCACGCCCCCTTCAGCGAGCGGCCGGCTTCGGCGATGAAAGTCATCAGGCCGTGCCGAAATAGCGGTCGAGGAAGCCGCGATAGATCCGCGTCAGAAGATGGAGGTCTGCTACCGGCACGCGCTCGTCGATCTGGTGGATCGTGCTCGAGACGAGGCCGAACTCGACGACCGGGCAATACGCCTTGATGAAGCGCGCGTCCGAGGTGCCGCCGCTCGTGGAGCGCTCGGGCCGGAGCCCGGTTTCGGCCTCGATCGCGGCGGCCAGCGGATCGATGAGCGTGCCGGCGTCGGTGAAGAATGCCGGGCTATTGAAGCGCTCGAAGCGGATCGTATAGGCGCCGGGGTGGACGCCATCGAGGATCTCGATGATCCGCGCGGTCAGCGTCTCGTAGGTCCAGCGGTCCGTGAAGCGGATGTTGAAGGTCGCGGTCGCCTGCGCCGGGATGACGTTGAACGCCTCGTTGCCGACGTCGATGCTGACGACCTCGAGGTTGGAGCGCTGGAAGCGCTCGCTGCCCTCGTCGAAACGCTCATGCACCAGCGCATTGAGGAGCCGGACAAGGCGCGGCACCGGGTTGTCGGCGACATGTGGGTGGGCGACGTGGCCCTGCTTGCCGGCCACGGTCATCGTGCCGGAGATGCTTCCGCGGCGCCCGACCTTGATGGCCTCGCCGATGCGGTTCGGATTGGTCGGCTCGCCGACCAGCGACGCATCGAAGCGGTGGCCGCGCTGCACGGCCCAGTCGAGGAGTTTCGCCGTGCCGTTGATCGCCGGCCCTTCCTCGTCCCCCGTGATGAGGAAGGAGAGCGTGCCTGGCCGCTTGCGCGCGTCGAGCCAGTCGAGCGCCGCCGCCGCGAAGCAGGCGATGCCGCCCTTCATGTCAGCCGTCCCGCGGCCATAGAGGACGCCGTCGCCAATCTCCGCCGCGAAGGGCGGGTGCGTCCATTTCTCGACCGGCCCGGTGGGCACGACGTCCGTGTGCCCGGCGAACATGAGATGCGGCCCGCCCTCGCCGATGACCGCGAAGAGGTTCTCGACGTCCGGCGTGTCGGTGTCGGTGAAGACGGGGCGGTCGACCTTGAAGCCGGCCGGGGCAAGGAGCCGTTCCAGAAAGGCGAGCGCGCCACCTTCCGCCGGCGTGACCGACGGGCAGCGGACGAGGTCCTGGAGGATGGCGACGGGATCGTGGGGCAAGGGAGGCCTATGGCATGAGCCAGTTCTCGACCTTGAGGTCGGGAACGTGGCGGAAAGCGGCGTCGGCGGTGACGAGGGTACAGCCGAGCGACAGAGCGTGGGCGGCGATGAGGAGGCCGTTGCCGTCCAGCGGCCGACCTCGGCGCTCGAGGTCCGTCCGGAGCGCGGCATAGCTTTGATCGGCCGGCGCCTCGAACGGCAAGACCTCGATTCGGTCGAGAAGGCCTTCAATCGCCGCCACGAGCTGCGGGCGACCGTTCCGCTGACCGCCAACGCGGAGTTCCGCCGCAACGACGATGCTCGTCGCGACGGCGGCCTCCTCGACGTCATTCAGCCGTCGATAGACCGCACCACGGGGGTTGCGAAGAAGGTCGCTGAGGACGTTCGTGTCGAGAAGATAGCGCACCCGCTAGATCTCGACAGGATCAGGAGGGTAGTCCTCAATTTCCGGGAATGGCTCGTCGATCGGCTCTGCCGTAGCCAGATACGCAAGGAGGCGGGATTTCCGCTCAGCCGGCTCGATCACAAGCCGATCGTCTTCTTTCCGCATGACCGCGTCCGTCCCCGGGAGCTCGAACTCCCGCGGAATGCGAACGGCTTGGTTGCGGCCGTTGCGAAAGAGTTTGACGTGGCGCTGCTGGATCATGCCGGTTCCGTGGCCTATGCCGAGACATAGGCCTTTGAAGCCGTGCGTTCAATCCTGCTCGTACAGTGGCACCCTGATGCTCGTCTTGAGGGTGCGTTTGTCGGCCTTGCCGCGGAACAGTGAGGACGCCAAACGAGGTCCTCGCGTGACACGCGGCCCGACTAAGTGATTGATCGAACAGAATATCAGGGATTGGTGGAGCCAAGGGGAGTCGAACCCCTGACCTCTTGAATGCCATTCAAGCGCTCTCCCAACTGAGCTATGGCCCCATCCGATCTCGCGCCTTGGGGTGCGCGAGGCCGCGGACATTACTCTCGGAGTTACCGGAGAAGCAACCGATCCGCGGGTTGATTTCGTCGCGCCTAGCGCTCCTCGTCGTCGACATCGCCGATGATGTCGGTGACGTCGTCGCCTTCCTCTTCCTCTTCCTCGAGGAACACGTCTTCCTCGCCCTCTTCGCCGACCTCGATGTCGTCGCCCTCTTCCTCCGGCGTGTCGCCGGCGGCTTCGGCGTCGGCCTCCTCGAGCGAGATCATCTCGGCGCCCTCGGTCTCGGCCTCCTCGGTGTCTTCCTCCTCGACGACCGCAGCTGCCTGGGGCCGGGCGCGGCCTGCGGGGATCTCGAACTGCGTCCCGCATTTCGGGCAGATGATCGGTACCCGGTTCAGGTCGTAGTAGCGCGTCCCGCAATTCGGGCAGACACGCTTGGTTCCGAGGTCAGCTTTCGCCACGCCCTAGCCTCTTGTTCTTGAGCGCGGTCCCCATATCGGGTGCGCCCGTTGGTGTCAAAGCCCAAAAAGGCTTGGGTCATTTTCGCGAGATTCCGCCCTTCGCGGCGAGGATGACGGCGCCCGAAGGCCATGCTATCGCCTGCCTCGTCAACAAGCCGCGGCTCGTCCCGCGGCGGTTCAACTCCTGAAGCGGTCGTCGATATCCCATGGGCTTCGAGCACGCCTTTGCCCCCCTCGTCGCCACGCCCGCCGGGCCGCTGGCCGGAAGCGTGCGTCTGCCGGGCGACAAGTCGATCTCGCATCGGGCGATCATGCTCGGCGCGCTTGCGGTCGGCGAGACGGTGATCGATGGCCTCCTCGAAGGCGACGATGTCCTCGCGACGATCGAGGCGATGCGCGCCCTCGGCGCGAAGATCAGCCGGTCCGAGAATGGCGTCCGCCGCGTCAGTGGCGTCGGCGTCGGCGGTTGCCTCGAGCCGGAGCGGGTCATCGATTTCGGTAATTCCGGCACCGGCTGCCGCCTTGCGATGGCGATCGCCGGCAGCCACGCCTTCGCCACCACCTTTACCGGCGACGCGTCGCTGGTCGGCCGTCCGATGGGCCGCGTCACCGACCCGCTGCGGCGGATGGGGGCGCAGATCCTCGCCCGTTCCGGCGAACGCCTCCCTCTCACCATCGTCGGGCCCGATCGGCTGACGCCGATCGAGTACCGGCTGCCGGTGCCGTCGGCGCAGGTGAAGTCGGCGGTCCTCTTCGCCGGGCTCAACGCGCCCGGGCCGACGACCGTCATCGAGCCGTGGCCGACGCGCGACCATACGGAGCGCATGTTCGCCGGCTTCGGCGCCACGATCGAGGTGACGACGGGCGACGACGGCGCGCGGATCATCCGCCTCGAAGGGCGCCCGAAGCTGCGGCCGCAGAACATCTCCGTACCTGGCGACCCGAGCTCCGCGGCGTTTCCGATCGTCGCCGCCACCATCGTTCCGGGGTCGAACGTCGTCGTGCAGGGGGTTCTCCTCAACCCGACCCGGATCGGCCTCATCGAGACGCTGCGGGAAATGGGCGCGAGCCTTACGGTCGAGAACGAACGCACTGTCGGCGGCGAGACCGTCGGCGACATCCGTGTCGAGGGCGCGAAGCTGCGCGGCGTTGTGGTCCCCGCAGATCGGGCGCCGTCGATGATCGACGAGTATCCGGTCCTTGCCGTCGCGGCGTCCTTCGCCGAAGGGGACACCATCATGGACGGCGTCGGCGAGCTCCGCGTGAAGGAGTCCGACCGCGTCGCCGCCACGATCGCCGGCCTCCGTGTCAATGGCGTGGACGCGGAGGAAGAGAAGGAGCGGATGGTCGTGCACGGCCGGGGCGCGGCACGCGGCGGCGGCACCGTCGTGACCCATTTCGACCATCGCATCGCGATGAGCTTCCTGGTGTTCGGCCTCGCATCGGAGCAGCCGGTCACGGTCGACGACGCCACGGCGATTGCGACGAGCTTCCCGGAATTCCGTCAGTTGATGGCCGCGCTCGGCGCCCGGATCGACGCGCCGGCGGCCGCTGCCTGATGATCCTCGCGATCGACGGTCCCGCGGCGTCCGGGAAGGGGACGCTCGGCCGCAAGCTCGCGGAGCATCTCGGCTACCATCATCTCGACACCGGCCTCCTCTACCGCGCGGTCGGCGCCGCACTCCTCGATGCCGGCCTCGACTTCGGGGACGTGCAGACCGTCGTTGCCGTCGCCCACGGGCTGAACCTCGACCGGCTCGACGCGGCGCGCCTCGCCGGGCACGACATCGGCGAGGCCGCTTCGCGGGTCGCCGTCATCCCCGAGCTGCGGAGTGCGCTCCTCGACCTGCAGCGCCGGTTTGCGGCGCGCGAGCCCGGCGCGGTCCTCGACGGGCGCGACATCGGCACCGTGATCTGTCCGAACGCCGACGTGAAGATCTACCTCGTCGCCGACCCCGAGATCCGGGCGCGGCGGCGGGCGATGCAGTTCGGGATCACCGACGAGGACGGGTACAACGTCATCCTCGCCGACATAAGGCGGCGCGATGAGCGCGATACCCAGAGGGCCGTTGCGCCGCTTCGCGCGGCGGCGGACGCGCACTTGCTCGATACCAGCCAAATGGATATAGAAGCGGCGTTCCGCGCGGCCCTCGAAATCGTCGGGAAGCGCGGACATCGGAAGCACCGGTAGCGGGGCGCGAGCAGCGTCCCGTTTTTGTGCTTTCAGCCGCCGTCCCGCCCGCTCCGGGCGCCTCGGCGGAGACCATCGCGTCGGACAGGACAGGGGGTTGCGGCCGTCTCGCACCGGGGTGCGGACCCAACGAGAACCGTCCCGTACGACTTTCGCAACACCAACTGCCGGCTTCGGCCGGTCCCGGTACCAGGAGTGCTGATGAGCGTAGCGACCCAGAGCGGCCAGAACCCGAGCCGTGAGGATTTTGCCGCCCTTCTGAATGAGAGCTTCAAGGCCGACGATCTCGTCGAAGGAAGCGTCATCAAGGGCACGGTTGTCGGGATCGAGAAGGATCTGGCCGTCATCGACGTCGGCCTCAAGACCGAAGGCCGCGTCCCGCTCAAGGAATTCGGCCTGCCGGGCGAAGAGAACAAGCTCAAGGTCGGCGACGAGGTCGAGGTCTATCTCGAGCGCGTCGAGAACGCCCTTGGCGAGGCCATGCTGTCGCGCGAGAAGGCTCGCCGCGAAGAGAGCTGGACCCGCCTCGAAGTCTCCTTCAACAAGAACGAGAAGGTCACCGGCCAGATCTTCAACCAGGTCAAGGGTGGCTTCACCGTCGACCTCGACGGTGCCGTGGCCTTCCTGCCGCGCAGCCAGGTCGACATCCGCCCGGTGCGCGACGTGGGGCCCCTGATGCACACGCCGCAGCCGTTCCAGATCCTCAAGATGGACAAGCGCCGCGGCAACATCGTCGTGTCGCGCCGTACCGTCCTTGAAGAGACCCGGGCCGAGCAGCGTTCGGAGCTCGTCCAGAGCCTCGAAGAGGGTCAGATCGTCGACGGCGTGGTCAAGAACATCACCGACTACGGTGCGTTCGTGGACCTCGGCGGCATCGACGGCCTCCTCCACGTCACCGACATCGCCTGGCGCCGCATCAACCACCCGTCCGAGGTGCTGTCGATCGGCCAGACCGTCCGGGTGCAGGTCATCCGCGTCAACCAGGAAACCCACCGCATCTCCCTCGGCATGAAGCAGCTCGAGGCCGATCCGTGGGAGGGCATCGCCGCGAAATACCCGGTGAGCGCCAAGTTCAAGGGCCGCGTCACGAACATCACCGACTACGGTGCGTTCGTCGAGCTCGAGCCGGGCATCGAAGGCCTAATCCACGTCTCCGAGATGTCGTGGACCAAGAAGAACGTCCACCCCGGCAAGATCGTCTCCACCTCCCAGGAGGTCGAGGTGATGGTGCTCGAGGTCGATCCGGTGAAGCGCCGCATCAGCCTCGGCCTCAAGCAGACCCTCGCCAATCCGTGGGAGGCGTTTGCCGAGGCCCATCCGCCCGGCACGGTCGTCACCGGCGAGGTCAAGAACAAGACTGAGTTCGGTCTCTTCGTCGGCCTCGATGGCGACATCGACGGCATGGTCCATCTGTCGGACCTCGACTGGAACCGTCCGGGCGAGATCGCGATCGAGGACTACAACAGGGGTGACCAGGTCAGCGCCCAGGTTCTCGACGTCGACGTCGAGAAGGAGCGCATCTCGCTCGGCATCAAGCAACTCGGCGTCGATGCCTTCGCCGCAGCCGCCGATTCCGGCGAGATCCGGAAGGGCTCGGTCGTCACCTGCGAGGTGATCGAGGTGAAGGACACCGGCGTCGAGGTCCGCATCGCGGACAGCGAGCTCACGACCTTCATCCGCCGCGCGGATCTTGCCCGCGACCGCCAGGACCAGCGTCCGGAGCGTTTCGCGGTCGGCGACAAGTTCGATGCCCGCGTGACCAACTTCGACAAGAAGTCCCGCAAGATCTCGGTGTCGATCAAGGCGCTCGAGATCGCCGAGGAGAAGGAAGCGGTTGCGCAGTACGGCTCGTCCGATTCGGGAGCGTCGCTCGGCGACATTCTCGGGGCCGCGCTCAAGGCCCGCGACGACAAGCCCGCCCGGCCCGCGAAGGAATCGCGCGCCAAGCGCGCCGCCGACGACGAGGAATAGCCGCTCGCCGAAAGGCAATCGGCAGAGGCCCCGCCGGCATGCGGCGGGGCCTTTTGCTTTGCAGCCGCCCGCGGGCGGGGCAACGCAGGCTAATCCGCGGCGGCAAGCACGGTCCCATGACGGCGGGTCCAGGCGAGGCAATCGCTGGCCCAGCGCCGCAGGCCCTCGTCCCCGTTCCGCACGCCACTTCCGATCAGCGCCTCCTGCCGATGCATCATCGCCGCCACGAGCGCACCGTGGTCGTCGGCGCCATAGGCGTCGGCAAAAAGCCGGAGCCTGCGTCTTTGTTCGACGGGCGGTATCTCGTCGTTCCCGATGTCGAGCCAGAGCCACGCCGCGTAGCCGAGATCATGGTCGCGCGACCCAGGAGCTGCGGCGTCGAAATCGATGATCGCCACCGGCACGCCTTCCCGGAAGACGAAATTGCAAGGCGAAAGGTCGTTGTGACAGATGACCTCCGCGCTGGTTACGAAACCGGCCGTCAGGTCGTGGAACCGCCGGATCAGGGTCGCCGCGGATCGCAGCACGGCGTCGCCGTGAAACCCGAGATCGGGCGGAACGGCGCCTTCGATGTAGGAGAAGATGTCCCGGTCGCGATCGTCGATGCCGAGCGCTATTGGCGCGCCGCGGAAACCCTGCGCGGCAAGATGATCAAGGAGGCGCGCGACGAAGCCGGAGTTCGCCGTTTGCGGGCGGCGGACGGTGTCGCCCACGCGCACCACGCCCGTCGTGACCCGTCCGCCGGCGAGAGGAATCTCGGTTCCGTCCTGAGACATCGCATGACCTCACCGACGGCGGTGCTGCCGCCCGGCGCATCCCGGAAGGGTGGCGCGAGCCGGTTCGAGCGGCAAGCCCGACCGTCAGTCCTTCGGATGCGCCCTGTACATGACACGGGCCAGTCTTCGGAGCAGCGCGCCGATCTCTTGCGGGGCGTCGCGAAAGGCGCTCGAAGCATCGGAAGAGAGCGCGTCAAAGAAGCCAACCGCCATGGAATATCATCGGCTTGACGGTGGTGGACCCGTTTGGCACGGTGACCTCCTTCCGATCAAAGCCGAGGGGGGCCGCGCGATGATCAAATCCGAATTGGTGCAGGCCATCTCGAGCGAAAACCCGCATCTCTATCAGCGGGACGTCGAGCACATCGTGAACGCGATCCTTGATGCCATCACCGATGCGCTGGCGCGCGGCGACCGGGTGGAGCTGCGGGGGTTCGGAGCCTTCTCGGTGAAGAACCGGCCGGCCCGCGTCGGGCGCAATCCGCGCACCGGGACCAAGGTCGAGGTCACCGAGAAATACGTGCCGTTCTTCAAGACCGGCAAGGAAATGCGCGAGCGTCTCAACAACGGCGTCGATCACGGCGACGACGAATAGGCCGCGATGAAGCGGGCGCTGAAGCTCCTTCTCCTTCTTCCGATCGTCATCGTCGTCGTGGCCCTGTCGGTCGCCAACCGGCATACGGTGCTGTTTTCGGTCGACCCGTTCGCGGAGACCGACCCGGCCCTTTCCGTCAACGTGCCGCTGTTCTGGCTTCTCTTCGGAGCGCTCGCGATCGGCGTGCTCCTCGGCGGCGTTGCCGCCTGGCTCCGCCAGGGCAAATGGCGCCGTGCGGCGCGCCACGATCACGCCGAGCTCGAGCGGATGAAACGGACGGCGGAACCGCCGCGGACCGTCGCCCTTCCGCCCGTGGACCGCACGACCGCACGCTGAGCGGTCCGGCCGGCCCGATCATTGGACAGCATAGGTCTTCTGTGCCAATGGTCGCGCCATGACGCTGACTGTGAAGATATGCGGGCTCTCCGAGGAGAAAACGCTCGAAGCGGCGGTGGCCGGCGGCGCCGACATGGTCGGCTTCGTCTTCCATCCGGCGAGCCCGCGGAATATCGGCGTTGCGGTCGCTTCCGGCCTTCGCGACAAGGTCGGGCGCCGCGCGGAGGTCGTTGCGCTGACGGTGAATGCCGGCGATGGCGATCTCGACGAGATCGTGGCGCGCGTCCGCCCCGACTGGCTCCAGCTTCACGGCAGTGAATCGGCCGATCGCATCCGCGAGCTCAAGGCCCGCTACGCCCTTCGCATCATGAAGGCGATTCCCGTTCGCGGGCGGAACGACCTCGACGCGGTCGAGCCCTATCGCGGCGTGGCGGACCTGGTCCTGTTCGACGCCAAGCCGCCGATCGGCGCGATCCTGCCGGGCGGGAACGGCGTCCCGTTCAACTGGCGTCTTCTGCGTGGCGTCGAGGTCGGGATGCCGTTCATGGTGTCCGGCGGGCTCGATCCGGCGAATGTCGCGGAGGCCATCGCAACCACCGCGCCCTTTGGCGTCGACGTTTCGTCCGGCGTCGAGACGTCGCCGGGCCGGAAGGATGTTGACCTCATAGGCGCCTTCATTGCCACGGCGCGCATGGCCTCCTTCCAGAACTCCACACGCGGCGCTGCCTGATGAACGTTGCCAACACCTTCCGGTCCGGTCCCGACGACCGCGGCTTCTTCGGCATCTATGGCGGCCGCTTCGTCGCCGAGACGCTGATGCCGCTCATCCTCGAGCTCGAGGAGGCGTACAACGCCGCCAAGGCGGACCCGGCCTTCGCGCGCGAGCTCGAGGGTCTGTCGATCCACTATGCCGGCCGGCCGAGCCCGCTCTATTTCGCGGAGCGGCTGACCGAGCACCTGGGCGGCGCGAAGATCTACTTCAAGCGCGACGAGCTCAATCACACCGGCTCGCACAAGATCAACAACACGCTCGGCCAGATCCTCCTCGCCCGCCGCATGGGCAAGACCCGGATCATCGCCGAGACCGGCGCCGGCCAGCACGGCGTCGCGACCGCGACGGTCTGCGCCCGCTTCGGCCTCCCCTGCGTCATCTACATGGGCGCGACCGACGTCGAGCGGCAGCAGCCCAACGTGTTCCGCATGCGGCTCCTCGGCGCGGAGCTGAAGCCTGTCACCGCCGGGAACGGCACCCTCAAGGACGCCATGAACGAGGCGCTCCGCGACTGGGTCACCAATGTCGAGGACACCTACTATCTCATCGGCACCGCAGCCGGCCCGCATCCCTATCCGGCGATGGTCCGCGACTTCCAGTCGATCATCGGCCGTGAGGCCAAGGAACAGATGATGGAGCGGGAAGGGCGGCTACCGGATGCGGCCGTCGCCTGCATCGGCGGCGGCTCCAACGCGATCGGCCTGTTCCATCCGTTCCTGGACGACCGCGAGGTGGCACTCGTCGGCGTCGAAGCCGGCGGCCATGGCCTCGACGTCGAGAATGGTCACGCCGCGTCGATGAATGGCGGCAGGCCAGGCGTCCTCCACGGCAACCGCACCTATCTCCTGCAGGACGCCGACGGACAGATCCTCGAAGGCCATTCGATCTCCGCCGGGCTCGACTATCCCGGCGTCGGGCCGGAGCATTCCTGGCTCCGCGACACCGGCCGCGTCACCTATGTGCCGGCAACCGACGCCGAGGCGCTCGAGGCGTTCCAGCTCCTGACCAGGCTCGAAGGCATCATCCCCGCGCTCGAGCCGGCGCATGCGCTTGCGCATGTCCTGAAGCTCGCGCCGAGGATGGGCAGGGACCAGATCATCCTGATGAATCTGTGCGGCCGCGGCGACAAGGACGTCTTCTCCGTCGCGAAACATCTCGGCACGAAAATCTGACGATGACCCGTTTAGCTGCCCGTTTCGCCGAATGCGCCGCCGACGGCCGTCCCGCGCTGGTCACCTTCATCAGCGCCGGCGACCCCGACTACGAAACCTCGCTGGCGATCCTGAAGGGTCTGCCCTCGGCCGGCGCTGACGTCATCGAGCTCGGCATGCCGTTCTCGGACCCGATGGCCGAAGGGCCGCCCATCCAGCGCGCGTCGGAGCGTGCGCTCCGGGCTGGCCAGACGATGCGGAAGACGCTGGCGATGGTCCGCGCGTTCCGGACTCATGACGATGCGACCCCCATCGTGCTGATGGGTTACTACAACCCGATCTATTCCTACGGGAACGAGCGTTTCCTTGCCGATGCGGCCGCGGCAGGCGTCGACGGCCTCATCGTGGTCGACGTGCCGCCCGAAGCTGACGACGAGCTCTGCATTCCCGCGATCGGCGCCGGGCTCAATTTCATCCGGCTCGCGACCCCGACCACGGACGAGAAGCGGTTGCCCTCGGTGCTCCGGAACACGTCCGGCTTCGTCTATTACGTGTCGATCCTCGGGATCACCGGCACCGCGTCGCCGGACACGGCCAAGGTCGTTTCGGCAGTTGCGCGCATCAAGAAGCACACCACATTACCGGTGGCCGTGGGTTTTGGCGTGAAGACCGCCGCCCAGGCCGCCGCGCTCGGGCGGACCGCCGATGGCGTCGTCGTTGGCTCCGCGCTCGTCAATGCGATCGCCGGATCGCTCGATGCGGATGGAAAGGCAACGGAAACCACTGCAGGCGCAGTCTTCGATCTTGTTGCCGACCTCGCCTCCGGGACCCGTTTGGCGCGACTCGGCGCAACGGGGTAGACTATCGCGGAGCGGCGCCGCCTTTCGCCGTGATCTCCGTAGGACGGAACATCCGACGTGAACTGGATCAGCAACATCGTCCGCCCGAAGCTGAAGAACGTCTTCGGCAGCGCGAAGCGGGAAGTTCCTGAGAATCTCTGGATCAAGTGCCCGGAAACGGGCGAGATGGTTTTCCACCGCGACCTCGAGAACAACCACTTCGTGGTTCCCGGGTCCGGCTTCCACATGCGGATGGGCGCCCGGCGCCGGCTGGACTACTTCTTCGACGAGGCAGCGTGGGAGGAGGTGTCCTTCCCCGAGGTGCCCGTCGATCCGCTGAAGTTCCGCGATGAGCGGAAATATGTCGACCGTCTCAAGGATGCCCGCGCCAAGACCGGCATGACCGACGCCGTTCTTGTCGGCGCCGGCAAGGTCGAGGGCGTGGCCCTCGTTGCTGCCGTGCAGGATTTCGACTTCATGGGCGGCTCGCTCGGCATGGCCGCAGGCGAGGCGATCGTGACCGGGCTCGACACCGCGCGCGAGCGCGGCATGCCGTTCGTGATGTTCGCTGCCTCCGGCGGCGCCCGCATGCAGGAGGGCATCCTCTCGCTGATGCAGATGCCGCGCACCACGATTGCGGTGCAGCGCCTTCGCGAAGCGAGCCTCCCCTTCCTCGTCGTCCTCACCAACCCGACGACCGGCGGCGTCACCGCCTCCTACGCCATGCTGGGCGACATCCACATCGCCGAACCGGGCGCCCTGATCGGCTTCGCCGGCCCCCGCGTCATCGAGGACACCATCCGCCAGAAGCTGCCGGAAGGCTTCCAGCGCGCCGAGTATCTCCGCGACCACGGCATGGTCGACATGGTGGTCCATCGTCACAACCTCCGCGAGGTGATCGCGCGGCTTTGCCGTCTGCTGACGCCCGCCGATCTCGAGAGCGCCGCGGTCAATTCGCCTCGCACCCTGGCTCTCGAGGCGAACGCGATGGTCCCCGTCGACATCCAGGGCGCCCGCGCGGGAGCCTGAGCGGAGCTGCCAAAGCTCGAACCATGAATCGCTCGAACGCCATCCTGCAGCGGCTCACGTCGCTGCACCCGCAGGCTATCGATCTCTCCCTCGATCGGATCTTTCGCCTCCTCGACACGCTCGGCCGGCCCGACCTCGACCTGCCGCCGGTGATCCATATCGCCGGGACCAACGGCAAGGGCTCGGTCACCGCCTTCATGCGGGCGATGATTGAAGCGGCAGGCCGAACGGCGCACGTCTACACCTCGCCCCACCTCGTGAACTTCCACGAGCGCATCCGCATCGGCCATCGCGGTGGCGCAGGGTTCGTGGACGAGGACGACCTCGCCGACGCGCTCCTCGAAGTCGAGGACGCGAATGCCGGCCAGCCGATCACGCATTTCGAGATCACGACCGCCGCGGCGCTCCTCCTCTTCGCGCGCAGGCCCGCGGACTACACGCTTCTGGAGGTCGGGCTCGGCGGCCGGCTCGACGCGACCAATGTCGTGTCGGAGCCGCTGATCTCCGTGATCACGCCGATCTCGATCGACCATGAGCGCTTCCTCGGGAACACGATCGTCGAGATCGCCGGAGAGAAGGCGGGCATCATCAAGCCCGGCCGGCCGGTGGTCGTCGCGCCGCAGACCGAGGCGGCGCTGGCCGTCATCGAGCGGGAAGCGGCGCGGAAGCGCGCGCCGCTCCACGTCGCCAACCAGGACTGGTCCGCCTATCCCGAGCGCGGCCGGCTCGTCTACCAGGACGAGGACGGCCTTCTCGACCTGCCGCCGCCGCGGCTCATCGGGCGCCATCAGTTCGTCAATGCCGGGACGGCGACCGCCGCCGTCCGCGCGGCCAGGCTCGGGCTGTCGGCGCAGGCTATCGAGGCCGGGCTGCAGAATGCCGAATGGCCGGCGCGGATGCAGCGTCTGGCGACGGGCCGGCTGGTCGACCGCGTCGGCGAGGCCATCGCCGATCTGTGGCTCGATGGCGGCCACAATCCGGGCGCGGGCGCGGTGATCGCGGAGGCGATGGCGGACCTCGAGGAGCGCTCGCCGCGGCCGCTCTACCTCATCGTCGGCATGCTGACGGTCAAGAATCCGAGCGGCTTCCTCGCGCCCTTCGCGGGCCTGGCCCGTGGCGTCATCACCGTTCCGATCGCCGGCCACGAAAGCTTCACGGCCGAACAGCTCGCCAGCGTCGCGCGCTCGGTCGGGCTTGATGCGATGGCGGCGGACTCGGTCGAGCGGGCGCTCGACATCGTGGCCGCGATCGACCCGTCGAACCCGCCGCGCGTCCTCATCTGCGGCTCGCTGTACCTCGCGGGAACCGTGCTCGACCGGAACGGTACGCCGCCAAGGTAGCGCGACCCTTCCGGCGGCCGCGCAACCCTGACAACGGCCTCGCTCCTAGGGAACCGATCGTCGTCGCCCATCGTTGCCCATGGGGCGCCGGAGGATCGCGGGGGTTTTTCCCAGCATTGGAGTACGTGAATGAAGCTCAACTATTTGGGCGGCGCCGCGGCGCTGCTCGCGCTTGGCCTGGCCAGCGCCCCTGCGATTGCGCAGGTCGATCCGGCGGCTCCGGGGGCTCCGGCCCCGGCTCTGCCAGAGGCGGCGGAGCTGACGGCCGAGCAGGTCACCGAGTTGCAGACGTTGCTCACACAGCTCGGCTACGACACGCAGGGCATCGACGGCGTCGTCGGGCCTGCAACGCGGGCCGCGATCGAGGCGGCGCAACAGGCCCTCGGTCTGCCGGTTGACGGCGAGGCGACGCTGGAGCTCCTCGATCGTCTCCGCACCGCTGCGACGGCAGCACCCGCCGCGCCCGCGGCAGCATCTCCGGCCCCGGTGCCGGGGCTGGCACCGCTGCCGGTGCCCGGCGGGTAGGTCACGCCAACAAGAACGGCCGCGCCTCGTGGCGCGGCCGTCGGCAAGAGACGCCGTGGACCTGGAGGACCGCGGCGGCGATCGACCCCGTCCAACCCGCCGGGCGGGTGCTGAGCTGCGGCTCGCTGTATCGTGCGGGCACGGTCCTCGATCACGACGGCACGCTGCCGCGCCAGCACTGCGCTGCGCGGCGTCGCTCCGCCCATATCGCCGGCGTATCGAAATCCTCATACGTCACCGCAACGCCGTCCCGTCTCCACTGGCATCCGGGCTCTGGGGCGATGGGACGGAGGACGGGAATGAAGCAAGTTGGTTTGAGCGCAGCCGCCGCGCTGCTCGCTCTATCGGTCGCCGGCGGACCGGCGCTGGCGCAGGTCGACGCGCCTGGTCAGCCTGCACCCGGTACGCCGGGGCGGACGCTGCCACGCGGGGGAATGCTGAGTTTCGATCAGGTCGTCGAACTGCAGACGCTGCTCGCCCAGCTCGGCTACGATCCCCGGGGCATCGACGGAATCGTCGGACCTGGGACCCGAGCGGCCGTTTCAGCGGCGCAGCAGGCTCTGGGCCTTGCGGTCGATGGCGAGCCGTCGCTGGCTTTGCTCCAGCGGCTGCAAGAGGAGCCGGGCGCAGGCTCCGCAGCTCCGTCGGAGCCGGCGCCGCTACCGCCCGCGGGGTAGTCCCGGCGACAAAAAGGCCGCGCTGCTGGCGCGGCCTTTTTCGCTTCTGCAGCCGGGTTTGGCTAGATCGCCTTCTTGATCCAGTCCGACAGCCGGCTCTTCGGGGCGGCGCCGACCTGCATGGCCATCGGCTCGCCATTCTTGAACATGATGAGCGTCGGGATCGAGCGGACGCCATATTTGATGGCCGTCTTCGGATTCTCGTCGATGTTGAGTTTCGCGATGGTTACCTTGCCGTTGAGCTCGGTTGCGAGCTCTTCGAGCGCCGGGGCGATCGCGTGGCACGGGCCGCACCA
The DNA here is from genome assembly GCA_050184415.1 of Bauldia sp. Classification (GTDB taxonomy): domain Bacteria; phylum Pseudomonadota; class Alphaproteobacteria; order Rhizobiales; family Kaistiaceae; genus JADLGL01. The sequence continues at coordinate 17,448 of JBFXAJ010000023.1, read as the reverse complement.
TTCGGCCCAGAAATCCACGACGACGGGGCCGTCGGCCTTGAGGACGTCGTTGTCGAACGAGACGTCAGATACTTTGGTAGGCATGGAAACCTCGCTGAAATTCGAGGCTGAAACGTAGGAATTGCCCCAGGAAGCGTCAAGGCGTGGCAGGTTGCGGCCTGTCCGCCCATCAGCACAGGGCAGCTCCCTTCGAAACGCTTAGATGGCTTTTTTGATCCAGTCGGAGAGCCGGCTCTTCGGCGCGGCACCGATCTGGAGCGAGATCGGTTCGCCGTTCTTGAACATGATCAGCGTCGGCAGCGAGCGGACGCCGTATTTCACCGCGGTCCGCGGATTGTCGTCGACGTTGAGCTTGGCGATCTTCACCGACCCTTCGAGCTCGGCGGCAATCTCTTCGAGCGACGGCGCGATCGCATGGCAGGGCGGGCACCATTCGGCCCAGAAATCGACGAGCACCGGCGCGGTGGACTGGATGACATCAGCTTCGAAGGAACCGTCGGTGACGTTGGTCGGCATTTTCCCGCTCTCCTCTGAGGAAGCGGCAAGGGTAGAAACCCCCGCGCCGGCGATCAAAGCTGCAACCACGCTCCGGGGCGTCGATCCTAGAACGGCGGTTCCTCCTGGCCGAGGATCTTGAGCATGGCTTTGTTCAGCCGATCGGCGGGGATCTCGATCAGCTCCGGCGTGTCGGTGAACAGGAGGGCAGCCGCCACCCGCCGCGTCGGGTAGAGCCGGCCGAGCACCTCGCGATAGAGTGCGAGCTGGTTCACGTATCCTTCGGATACGGCACCCAGGGTTCGCGGCGCCGGCCGGTTGGTCTTGTAGTCGACGATGAGGATTTCGCGTTGGGTGATGGCGAGCCGGTCGATGCGGCCTGCCACCGCCACCGGGCCGGTCGGCGTCTCGATCTCCGCGGCAATGTCGACCTCGGCACGGCTTCCGTCCGCGAACACCGCGCCGAAGCGCTGGTCGTCGAGGAGGGCGAGCGCCTCGCGCATCAGGTCCTCGCGCTCGGCTTCGGAGCGGAGGGGCGCCACAGCGGCGAGGTAGCGCCGCGCGATGGCGGGGCGCTCGGCCGGATCCTGTTCCGGCAAAGCTTCGAGCATGCGATGGATGAGGTGGCCGCGCTCGAGCGCCAGAAGCGTTCCCTGCCGGCGCGCCGCCAGCGCCTCCTCGGCGGCCTCGACAGGCCCAGCGTCCGGGACGACGGCCGAAGGCCGCACCGCTCGGATCGCCCGCGACGTCGGCGCGTTCCGTCGCAGCCACGCCGGCGGCTCGAGCTCGGCCTCCGCGAGCGCGCTTTCTTCCGCCGCTGGGGCGGTGGGAAAGTCCCCGGCGGTCCAGACATATTCTTCCGAGCCGTCGACTGCCGTTGCGGCGGTCGCCGATGGCAGAAGGGCGGCCGACACCAGGGCATGCCAGCCCATGGCGCGGTCGGTGTTCTGGTTCATGGTGCCGCAGACATAGAGCCGATCGCGCGCGCGGGTCAGGCCGACATAGAGGAGCCGCCGGTACTCCTGCCGCGCCCGCTCCCGGGTCCGATCGATCAGCGCCTTGATCTGCGGCGGCGTCTTGCGGGCCGAGCGGGTCCAGACGAGCGGCGCCGGCTCGGCCGAATCGGGATCGTCGGTGATGGCGACGAAGGCCGGGTCGTGGCCGGAATGGGCCGGCGTCGAGCCGTCATCGACGAGGAACACCACGTCCGCTTCGAGGCCCTTGGCGCCGTGCACGGTCATGACCCGCACCTCGTCGCGGATCAGCTCGGTCTCGCGCCGGATCTCGGTCGCGGTCGAGCGCATCCAGGCCAGAAAACCCTGGAGCGACGGCGTCTCGATCCGCTCATAGACGAGCGCCTGCGCCAAAAACTCGTCGAGGACGTCATCGGCCTCGACGCCGAGGCGGGACACGAATTTCCGGCGCCCCTGCCGTGGACCCAGGACGTCGGCATAGAAGGCGAACGGCCGCACGGTGTCGGCCCGGCCGCGCAGCGCCTCAAGGAGCTGGTACGCCGACTCGAACGGCTCGGCATCCTTGAACTCGCGAAGGACGCGCCACAGCGATTTCCCCTCGCGGTCATGGGCCAGGGCATAGAGCGCCTCCTCGGACAGGCCGAAGAGCGGGCTCTTCAGCACCGCCGCGAGCGAAAGGTCGTCGCGATCCTGGAGCACGGCATCGCCGAGCGCGATGACATCGCGGACGGCGATGTGGTCGGCGAGCGCGAGCCGGTCGGTGCCGGCGACCGGGACCCCCGCCGCCTTGAGGGCGCGGTTGATGCCCTCGCTCAGCGGCCCGCGCTTCCGGGTGAGGATCAGGATGCCGCCCGGCCGGATGCGTTTCCCGGTCGCGGCAAGCCGCTCGCCGCCATCGAGCCAGCCCCGGATGGTGGTTGCGATCCGCCGGGCCAGGATCATCTCGGGCGCGGCGTCGCCGATATGGTCCAGCGGATCGTGCCACTCGCCGGGAACGACCGGGTCCGGCAGCTCCACCATCGGCCAGACCACCACCATGCCCGGCTCGTTGCGCCGGAACGCCTCGTGGACGGGCTGACGGGCTTCGGTGGCGAGGCCTGTATGAGCCAGGGCCGGCTCGAAGACCCGGTCGACGGCGGCGACGATGTCGGGCGTCGAGCGGAACGAGACGGTGAGGTTGATGTCGCTGAAGGCCTCGCCGGCCGCGGTCGCGCTTGCCTCGATCACCGCACGCACGCGGGTGAACCACGCCGGCACCGCGCCCTGGAAGGAATAGATCGACTGCTTCTCGTCGCCGACCGCGAATAGGGTCCGGGTTCCGGGCGCGGCGCCCTGTCCGGCAAAGAACTCGCCGGCGAGGGCCTGGATGACCTGCCACTGGCCCGGACTGGTGTCTTGGGCCTCGTCGAGAAGGATGTGATCGAGCCCCTGGTCGATCTTGTAGTGGACCCAGCGCGCGGCCTCCGACCGCGACAGGAGGCCGAGGGTCTTCACGATCAAGTCGTCGAAATCGAGGAAGCCGCGGGCCGTCTTCTCCCGCTCATAGTGCGCGATGACGGCGGCGGCGAGGCGCAACGCAGCGGCGCTCGCGACGTAGCATTCGGCGGCGCTGACCTGTTCGAGAAGGTGCTCGATGCGCCGGCATTCGCCCGCCAGCTTCTCGTCGATGTCCGGGATGGCGTTCCGGACCTTGGCGGTCACGAGGCTGCTCGCCTTCCGGACTCCGCCGTCGCTCTTGCAGAAGAAGCCACGATAGGCGGCAAGACGCGCCGCCTCGTCGATCGCGGTCAGATAGGGCGACAGGCGGGCGGCAGCCTTGCTGTCGTTGCTGCTCCCGGTTCGCTCCAGCTCGCGGAGGAGCGCGCGGATCTCCTCCTCGCTCAGCGCCGCTTCGCCGAGGATTCGCGCCTCGACCGCCGCCGGCGACGGAGTCCCCGCCACGCCCAGCTCGTCCCGGAGCTGGGCGAGCGCGGCGTCGAGCGACCCGGCCTGGCGGACCCAGCGATCGAGGAGCTGCCGATTCTCCACGAGCTCGGCGACCGCCTCCTCGTGGCTCCGGTCGCTCGCCGCAAGGACCACGGTCTGCAGCGCCTCGCCGAGCGTGCTGCTAAGGTCGGTCGCGGCGGCCGCGAGCACCGACCGCCGCGCGTCGCGGATCATGATGTTGGCGGCGTTCTCCTCCAGCACCTGGAAATGCCCGGCGACATTGGCCTCGAAGGGAAACTGGTGGAGGAGGCGTTCGCAGAAGGCGTGGACGGTCTGGATCTTGAGCCCCCCGGGCGTCTCGAGCGCACGGGCGAACAGTTTTCGCGCATCGGCGCGCTGCCTTGCCGACGGATGACGCCCCTCGAGCTTCAGCAGCTCCGCATCCAGCGCGGCGTCGTCGAGCCGCACCCATTGCGCGAGGATCCGGAACACGCGCTGCGCCATTTCCGCCGCGGCGGCCTTGGTGAAGGTCAGGCAGAGGAGCCGCGCCGGGTCCGCGCCGTGGAGGAGAAGGCGCACCACGCGCAGCGCCAGCACATAGGTCTTGCCGGACCCGGCATTGGCCGAGACCCAGACCGAGCGCCGCGGATCGGACGCGGCGGCCTGCTTCGCCACGGTCGTCGGATCGATGCCGGGCGTCGGTGCGGCGACGTTCATGGCGCGGGCCTTGCCGCAAGCCGCCACTCCGCGACGCGGGCGAGGTGGTCGTAGTCGCCGGGCCAGCGCCGCTCGAACATCGGCCGCGCCTGGGACGGGTAGCTCTTCTGCGGGTCGTCATAGGCGGCGACGAGCTTGTGAAGGCGGAGGTAGGCCTCGGCTGCGATGCCATCCGCCGTCAGGCCCTCGTCGATCGCCGAGCGGAGGGGATCGCCCTTGCCCACCATGCCGAGCCCGATCCAGGCGACCTCGGCGATCGATCGTCCGGAGAAATCTGGGCCGAAGGCGCCGGCCTGGATCATTGCGCCTTCCAGCGCAAGCTGCGGCTGGAAGACGAGCACCTGCTTCGCCGATGGCGGCGCGCCGGTCTTGTAGTCATAGATGCCGACGGCCCCGTCCTTGAGGATGTCGATGCGGTCAGCGCGGCCCGTCAGCTTGAACGGACCGCCGGGCGCCTCGACCGCGAGCTCGCCCTTGATCTCGGCGTGGCGCGACGCGACGTCGGCATCCCGGTCGGCTTCCCACCGCACGATCCAGTCGGCGATCCGCGGTGCCAGCAGCGTCCACACGACATGGACCTCGGGGAACGCTGCGATCGCGGCGAATTCGGTCCGCCACAGCGCGAGGAGGCGCTCGCGAGCGGCCGGATCGAAGGGCTTCCCAAGCCAGTCCTTGGTGAAATTGGCGAGCGCGTCGTGGATCAGGCTGCCGCGGAGGCGCGCGTCCGCCCGCTGGCCGAGCGGCTCCAGCGGCTCGAGCTGGAGGATGCGCCGCGCATAGATCGCGTAGGGGTCGCGGATCAGCGTCTCGATCGAGGTCACCGACAGCTCGCGCGGCCGGACCGCGACCGGCGGCCGGGGCTCGGGCCGCGCTACGGGACGGATGTCCTTCGGTTTCACCTGATCCAGCGCCCGCGCGAGCGAAACGTGGCGGTGGCCTCTGCGGACCAAGCCTTTGATGCGCTCCGGACCCAGCACGGCTTCGAGGCGCTGCAGCCATCGCGAGGGGACCGTCGGCGCGCCGCCGCGCTTCTCGGCGCGCGACACGAGCACCCGCGGGGCGGCGATCGCCTGCGTGAAATCATGCGCCGAAAGGCCGATCCTTCGCTCCGGCGGCGGCAGGCCGACCGCCTCGCGCATCTGGCGCGACAGCCATGGATCGGTGCGGGTCTCGCCGGGCCAGACGCCCTCGTCGAGACCGCCGAGGATCAGGAGGTCGACCGACTGGAGGCGGCCTTCGAGGGTGCCCCACACATGGACGCGCGGATCGGCACCGGCCTCCGGCGTGACCGTCGCGCCGGCCATCGCCGCCTGCAGGAAACCGGGATACTCGGCTGGGGCGAGCTCGATCGAGCCGGCCTCGAGAAGGCCGGTCAGAAGCGTGGCGAGCGCCCGTCCGGCCGGCTCGTTCCAGAACGCACTGATGCTGCCGTCCTTGTCGTCCGCCGCGCGCTCGATCGCGTCGAGAAGGAGCGCGGTCAGTTCGGCCACGCTCGCGGTCGGCCGGTCCACCATCGCCGCCAGCGGTCCGAGCACCGACCCGATGGTTCGCGCCATCGTTTCTGCGGCAGTCCATTCCGCCGGCGACAGCCGCTTGCGGGCCTGCGGCGGGAACCGGTCGCTCTTCATTTCGACCGCGAGGCGGAGATTGACGAGTTCGCGCGCCAGCATGTCCGCGCGACCGCTGGCCCCCGGCCCACGGAAGGCCGCCAGCTCCAGTGCGCGGGCGGCGCGGCGGCAGAGATGCCGCATCATGCCGAACGCCGCGAGCGGGTGTTTCAGCGCGGCGAGTAGCTGGACCGGGTTCGGTGCCAGCGCCGCGGACGCAATGAGCCGCGCGAAGATCCCCGGCGGGGTGGCGTCCAGCGACCGCCCGGCCGAATCGTCGACCCTGATCTGCCAGCGTCCGAGCTCCACGGCGACCCGGCTTGCGAGCGTCCGGTCGGGCGTGACGAGCGCGGCGGTGCCGACGCCGTTCTCGATCGATTCGCGGAGCGCGACGGCAATCGCGAGCGCTTCCTCCTGTTCGTTGCGGGCGACGATCAGCCCGACCTCCGCCAGAGCGCGGTCCGCGTCGCCGAGGTCGACCCCGCTCCACGCATCGGTGGTCTCAGCCGGGCGCATGGCCTCGGCCACGAGAGCCACCCTCGTCGCGAGGGGAAGGGAAGGAGCGCCCAACGCGACGACATCGTCGCGGAGGAGCCCGATCCGGGCGAGAAGATGGCGGAGGCCGAATTGCGGATGGCTGGGCGAGCCCGAGGCCTGATCGCCGGGGTCGGCGATGTCGTCCCAGGTCTTCGCGTCGAGATGCGCGTCGAGCCCGGGCAGGACCACGGCGCCGCTGGGCGATCCGGCAATCGCACGCAGGAGCATCGCAGTCGCGGGAATCGAGCCGGTCGAGCCGGCTGCGACGACCGGGCCGCGCGACCGGGCCAGCCGGTCGGCGGCGAGGCGGATCAGCCGGTCGCGACGAAGGGCCGGGTCCGCCAGCCCGCGCTCGGCGAGGTAGGCCGGCCACTGCTCGGCCGCGATCTTGAGGAAATCGAGCGTGAGCTGCCAGTAGCCGGGATAGTCCTCGGGCGTCAGCGCGTGGAGGGCGTCCCATTCGATGCCCGCGGTCTCCATGTCGTCGATGAGGCGCGCGAGGTCGCCGGCGAGATGGAAGGCGTCGCCCGCGGAGGCCGGGATCAGCAACGGCTGGTCCGGGCCGAGGGCGAGCAGGCTGCGCCGGACCGTCCGGCCCCAGGCGAGGATCAGCCGGGCGAGGACGAGGTTGCGCTCGAGCCGCGAGACGACCGGCGGCAGCACCAGCGCATCACGCGGGTCCTCGGGCGTGGGCTCGAGGAGAAAGTCCTCCTCGTCGCCGATCGTCCGGATGCGCGGCAGGATCGCGGCGCGCGCCGGGTTGCTCGCGATGAGGATTTGCCGCAAGGCCCGGACCGACCGACGCGTCGGCAGGAGCACCGTGATGTCCGCGAGGGCCATCGGATCGTGCGGATCGGGTGCGGTTCCGGTCAGAGTGCCCGAAAGGATCGCATCGGCGAGCGTGGGCAGGAACGGCACGCCGGCGGGGATCGTGAAGACGTTGGGACGGCGCATCGGCCGTCAGGCTGCACTGCCGACCAGGATGCGCTCCGCCTCGTCGCGGGCCGCAGGCGTGCCGACATGGAACCAGGTTCCGTCCATGCGGATGCCGAACAGGCGGCCGGCCGCGCTGACGCGGTCGATCAGAACGCTCAGCGGAAACGGTCCGCGTGGCGCATCGCGGAACATCGCCGGCGGGTTGACGATCGCGACGCCGGTATAGACGAACGGCGCGCCGAGATGGGTCGATCGCGGGCTGAGGCGACCGCTGCCGTCCATGAAGAAGTCGCCGGCGCCGTCGTAGCCGATGGTCGCCGCCGTCGGCGCGAGCATCAGGAGCGCGTCCATCCGGTCCGCATCGAAGGCTGCGGCGAGCGTCGCGAGGTTCGACTTGCTGCCTTCGATCCAGAAGGAATCGGAGTTGAGGAGGTAGAACGGCCGGTCGCCGAGCGTCGGCAGAGCACGCACCACGCCGCCGCCGGTTTCGAGAAGCTGGTCGCGCTCGTCGGAAACGACAATGCGCGGACGGCGCCGGTGGCTCACATGCGCAACCAGCCGATCCGCGAAATGGTGGGCATTGACCACGGCCATGTCGACGCCGGCCTCTTCGAGGCGGTCGAGGGCATGGTCGATCAGCGGCTTGCCGCCGACCTGCACCAGGGGCTTGGGCATGCTGGCCGTGATCGGCCGCATCCGGCGCCCGAGGCCGGCCGCCAGCACCATCGCCCGTGTCGGAGTTCCCGAAGTCACCGTTTCAGAATGCTCCCTCAGCCGATTGTAACCCTATCAAAGCGACCGCTCCAACTGAACGCTGGGAAATTCTCCGAGAGAACGATCCCGATCTTATGAACGGCCCCGATTGTCGGCGGCGAAGCTGCCGACAAGCGTCCGCAGGCGTTCCTGCCACGATTCGTCGCCTCTGAGCGACGCGACCCGGCCTCGTCCGGCAAGTTCGAAGGCAATGTGAAGCGCGGAGGCTGCGATGCGGGAAGGGGCCCGCTCCGGCCATTCGACGATGGCGACACCGGACGCGGCTGCGTCGTCGAGGCCGAGTTCGTCGAGCTCCGTGGCGTCCTTCACCCGGTAGAGGTCGAAATGCCCGATTGGCGGCTCCGCCTCCGGATAGCTTTGCACGAGCGTGAATGTCGGGCTCGGGACTTCGAGGCCAGAATCGGCCGCGAGTGCGCGGATCAGGGCGCGGGCGAAGGTGGTCTTTCCCGCGCCGAGGCCTCCGGAGAGCGCGATGACGTCGCCGCGGACCAGCAGCGGCGCCAGCCTCCGGGCGAGGGCTTCCGTGGCCGCCGCGTCCGGGAGCGCGATCGAATGGTGCGCTGCGGCCGGCACGGGGCTAGGCCGCCGCGATCCCGACCGGGGCCGGCGCAAGCGGGAACGTGACGCGGACGACCGTGCCTTCGCCGGCGGCGGAGCGGATCGCGACCTCGCCGCCATGGAGCTCGACGAAGCTCTTCACGATCGCAAGGCCGAGGCCGGCGCCACCGCGGATCGGTCCCTCCTTCCGCGATTCGAAGCGGTCGAACACGAGGCCGATGAAATCGTCGGGAATGCCCACGCCCTCGTCCGCGACCTCGATCGCAACCGCCGCCCCGTTCCGTTCCGCCGAGACCACTATCTTCCCGCCGGCCGACGAGAACGTCACCGCGTTGGAGAGGAGGTTGTAGAGAATCTGCCGCAGCCGCTTTTCGTCCGCGACCAGCGTGCCGATGTTGGAGGGAATCCGCGCGTCGACCACGATGCCCGCCTCGGCAAGCCGGTCGCGGAGCCCATCGATCGAGGCTTGGACCGCGGCCGGAAGGTCCACGCGGCTGAGCTCGAGCGCCATGATGCCGGCATCGATGGTCGCAAGGTCGAGGATGTCGTTGACCAGCGTCAGGAGGGCGTTGCCCGACTGCATGACGTAGCCGAGATATTCGCGCTGCTTGTCGTTGAGCGGCCCGATCCCCGCCGCCGCGATCATCTCGGTGAAGCCGATGATGTTGGTCAGCGGCGACCGCAGCTCGTAGCTGACATGCTGGATGAATTCGTTCTTCAGGCGATCCGCCGCCTCGAGCGCCTCGTTGCGGTCGGTCAGCGCCCGTTCGACGCGCACGGAGTCGGTCACGTCGACGAAGGTGACCATGGTCTGGCCTTCGGGGAGGGGCATGGTGGCGTAGTCGATCACCGTCCCGTCGCTGCGCTCCATCCGCCCCGATTTCGTCGTCCGGCTCTCGTCGACGCCGGCGACGGAGCTCGTGATAGGTCGCCACGCGGCCTCCTCGCCGAGGACCGCTTCGCCCTTTGCGGCGATCTCCGCGACGTGCGGACGGGCCGCGAGGTCCTGGCGATCGAGGCTCCAGATGTCGGCGAAGGACGGGTTGTGCAGCCGGAGCCGGCCGTCCGATCCGAACACCGCGACGCCCTCGCGCATATGGTCGAGGGTTTCGCCCTGGATCCGGATCAGCGCGTTGTATCGGCTCTCGAGGCCGAGGCGCTCGGTGACGTTCTCGTAGATCCACGTCATTCCGCCCTGGGGGTGGGGATTGGCGATGACCCGCAGGGTCTGCCCTTCGGGCAGGTGCCATAGATGTTCCCGCGGCTCCGATGCGCCATAGGCCGACAGGAGCTCCGACTTCCAGGCCCGGAAGTCCGCCTGCTCGGGGGCTTTCCGTGTCGCCCGGAGGCGGTCGAGGATCGCGTTCTCGTCCGGCATTGCGTCGAGGAACGCCGCGTCGAGGCCGAACAGGGATCGATAGGCGGCGTTGGCCGAGCGCAGGCGCCGGTCCGGCCCGAACAGGGCGACCGCGGTCGTCAGATGATCGAGCGTTCGGGTGTGAAAATCGGAGATGCGCCGGACCGCCGCCTGCGCCGCTTCGACCTCGGTCGCATCGAGCGCGAGCCCGGCGCTGCCGCCGGCGACTACGACGTCCGTCACCGCGTAAAGCTGGCGGCGCCCGTGACTCGCGATCTCGACGCGCCGCCGGAACGCCGCCTCGGTGGTCTGAACCTCGGCGATGGTCCTTCGCGTCGCATCGTCGAGCAGCTCGACCTTGCGTGCTACCGCATCGCCTGCATCACGCGCGCCGACCGCTGACGCATAGGCTGCGTTCACCCAGACGAGCCGGCGGTCGCGACCGCGCAGCCAGGCGGGGATTGGCGCGGCGTCGAGGGCAGCCTTGAACGACGCGAGTTCATCGGATGCGGAGCCCAGCCGCTCTTCGAGGGTCGCGAGGGACAGCCGGTCGCCGGTGAGGTCGCGGAACCAGACCACGGCACGGCCGCCGACGGCGCGCCCGACGCTTCCGATCATGGTCCCGGACCGCGTGCCGAGCGCGATCCGGAACGGCTCGCCGCGATCGCGAAGCCGCCGGATCGCGGCGTCGATCGCCGCGGCCGATCCGTCGGAGAGCCATTCGCTGAAGGCGAGGAATCGGGCGCGGTCGGAGGGCGCCGCCGAGGATCGCGGCAGCTCGCCGACGACCGACGGGGCCGCGCTTCGTGCGTCCCAGACCACGATCCGCTGGTCATCGGCATCGAGGATCGCCTCGGTGGCTTCGCCGATCGCCCGGAGGCGTCCGATTTCCCGAAGGAGGCGGCGCGACTCGCCTTCCGCCCGAGCGCGCGCCCTGATGAGGATGAGGACCGCGATGACGGCGAAGGAGACGGTGCCGACCAGCGCGCTGACGAGGACCACATCCGTTGCGCCGAGACTGGTCTGGGCAAAGGCGGGCGAGGACGCCCCGAGGATCGGGACCGACAGGGCCGCGGACCGGATCACCGCGAAGCGCTCGCCGCCCTTTCTCCGTTCCTGTTTGTCCCGCCGTTGCAACGCAACCGGCCCCCGCGTCGCTGTGGTCGAAGCGCGCGACGACCTTCGGGGCCGGCGCGGCTCACGAATCAGGCCACTCTACCGGTTCGGCGATTCCGCATGAACCCCGGGCGCGGTCTCATGGGAAAAGTCCCCGGTGGGTTGGCGGTCCTCGGCGGTAGACACTGCAGCGCGGATCGATCCGGGCGAGGGGGGCCGACTCGAGGCTGGAATCCCTCATCCGATCAGCCGCTCGCTACGCTCGCGCCTGCTCGACCTCTCCCCGGCGGGGAGAGGTGCGGAGACTCAATACAGGCGGTGCATTGCCTCTCGAGACGTCGGCGCGAACGAGGCAACTATCCCCTAATAGCGGTAGTGGTCCGGCTTGAAGGGGCCTTCCTGCGGCACGCCGATATAGGCCGACTGCTTGTCGGTGAGCTTGGTCAGCTTCACGCCGATCTTCTCGAGGTGGAGCGCGGCGACCCGCTCGTCGAGGTGCTTCGGCAGTACGTAGACCTTCTTCTCGTAGCGGTCACCATGTGCCCAGAGCTCGATCTGGGCGAGCGTCTGGTTCGTGAACGAGTTTGACATCACGAAGCTCGGATGGCCCATGGCGTTGCCGAGATTCACCAGCCGCCCCTCCGACAGGAGGATGATCCGCTTGCCGTCCGGGAATTCGATCTCGTCGACCTGCGGCTTGATGTTGTCCCATTTGTAGTTGCGCAGCGCGGCGACCTGGATCTCGCTGTCGAAGTGGCCGATGTTGCAGACGATCGCGCGGTCCTTCATCGCCCGCATGTGCTCGATCGTGATGACGTCGACATTGCCGGTCGCGGTCACGAAGATGTCGGCGCGGGGCGCGGCGTCGTCCATGGTGACGACCTCGTAGCCTTCCATCGCCGCCTGGAGCGCGCAGATCGGATCGACCTCGGATACCATCACGCGGCAGCCGGCATTCCGAAGGCTCGCGGCCGAACCCTTGCCGACGTCGCCGAAGCCGGCGACCATCGCGACCTTGCCGGCCATCATGACGTCGGTGCCGCGGCGGATGCCGTCGACGAGGCTCTCGCGGCAGCCATAGAGGTTGTCGAACTTCGACTTCGTGACCGAGTCATTGACGTTGATGGCGGGGAACAGGAGCTCGCCGCGCTTCTGCATCTCGTAGAGGCGGTGTACGCCGGTGGTGGTCTCCTCAGTCACGCCGCGGATCGACGCGGCGACCTTGGCGAACCAGCCGGGCCGCTCGACGAGCGTGCGCTTGATGAGGGCGAAGAAGACCTCCTCCTCCTCATTGCTGGCGCCCGACAGGAACGCGGTCTCGCCCTTCTCGGCCCGGAGGCCGTGATGGATCAGCATGGTGGCGTCGCCGCCATCATCGAGGATCATGTTCGGAACGCCGCCATCGGCCCAGTCGAAGATCCGGCGGGTGTAGTTCCAATACTCCTCGAGGCTCTCGCCCTTCACCGCAAACACCGGCGTGCCGGTCGCGGCGATGGCGGCCGCGGCGTGATCCTGCGTCGAGTAGATGTTGCAGGACGCCCAGCGGATATCGGCGCCGAGCGCCTTGAGGGTCTCGATCAGCACCGCGGTCTGGATCGTCATGTGGAGTGAGCCGGCGATACGGGCGCCCTTGAGCGGCTGGCCCGGGCCGTATTCGCTGCGGACCGCCATCAGGCCGGGCATCTCGGTCTCGGCGATCGCGATCTCCTTGCGGCCCCAGGTCGAAAGGCTGATGTCCTTGACGACGTAGTCCGGCCCTTCATGCTGGGTCGTGACGGTGGCGATGGTCGACATGGCAAGTCTCCGAGAAATGGCTGGTTCACGCCTTCGGCCCGGCTTTTCGGCGGGCAGCGGAACGCCGCGTCTATCGCGGCAAGCGTTGGCCGGGACAATAGTTGCGGCCCCGCCTCGCGGCAACCGCGGGAAGCTCGCGGCTATTCTTCCTCGCCGAACCGCGCCGCCATCAGCTGTTCGAGGGCATCGAGCGCCTGCCGGGCCTCAGGACCCGAGGCGACGAGCCGGAGCATCGTGCCCGGCGTCGCGGCGAGCATCATCAGGCCCATGATCGAGCCGGCGCCTATCGAGTGACCGTCCTTGAGGACAGTGACGACGGCGTCGAATTTCTCGGCGGTCTGGACGAATTTCGCGGAGGCGCGTGCGTGGAGGCCGCGCTTGTTGACGATCAGCACGTCGCGGATCTGCGGCATGCCGCCGGAGCGTAGGCTCATGTGCCGGCGAGGACCTGGCTCGCGACGTTGATGTATTTGCGGCCCGCGTCATAGGCCGCGGTGATGGCCTCGGACAGCGGGACGTCGGCGCGGATGCGCGCCAGCTTGATCAGCATCGGCAGGTTCACGCCGGCGATGACCTCGACCCGACTCGACTGCATGACGGAGATCGCAAGGTTGCACGGCGTTCCGCCGAACATGTCGGTCAGGACGATCGCTCCGTCGCCGCTGTCGACCTTCTGGATCGCGGCGACGATGTCGTTGCGCCGCCTTTCCATGTCGTCGTCAGGCCCGATGGAGATCGTCACGATCTGACCCTGCGGACCGACCACATGTTCGAGAGCGGCGCGAAACTCCTCGGCGAGATGGCCGTGGGTTACCAGTACTAAACCGATCATTTCACCGGGGACGAACCTTGGCGGCGCCGTGGCCGCGAGAGTGAGCTGCCTGTGACTGCACCGGGCGCGTAATGTCGGCCTATCGGTCCCCCAACGCAAGGGGCGGCAAGGTGACGCGGACCTGCGCCCAGGGCAGGGCCGCACGGACGCGCAGCGCATTTTCGGCGCCTGCCGCCGACAGCACCAGTCGCGGCAACGCGATACCCTCGATTTCCGCTGCCGCGTCAGATGGTTCGGGGATGCGCGGTGCGTCGGCCGGCGCGACGAGATCGACCACGAGATGGACCCTCGCCTCCGGCCGAAAAGGCCGGTGCAGGATCCCCACGCCTCTCACTTCCACGCGACCGCGAAGGGATTCGGGCACAGCCGCGACGAGGTGGTCGTCATGGCGGCGGAGGGCGACGCGGTCGTCGGCGACGAGGATCGCATCGCGGCGCGGGTCGTCGATCAGCGCGAGGACGAGCGATGATTTTCCTGCACCTGGCACCCCGCGGATCAGGATCCCGCGCCCGCGGACGGAAACACAGCTGGCATGGATCGTCGGAGGTCCGAGGCTCACCGGATCGCCGGTATCCGGACGACGAAGCGCGCTCCGGTCACGGTGCCGTCGGCACCGTCCTTGACGATGTTCTCGGCCCAGATCCGGCCCTGATGCGCCTCGACGATCTGCTTGGAGATCGACAGGCCGAGTCCCGAATTCTGCCCGAACGATTCCTGGTCGGGCCGGTCGGTGTAGAAGCGCTCGAAGATGCGGTCCATCTGGTCGGGGCGGATACCCGGTCCCTGATCCTCGACCTTGACCTCGATGTCCTCGCCGTCGCGGCCGGCCGAAATCGTGATGGTGGAGCCCGGCGGCGTGAACGAGCGCGCATTGTCCACGAGGTTGTGGAACACCTGGCTCATCCGCGTGTCGTGGCCCATGAAGACATACTGGTCCTTCTCGCCGGGCTGGATCGCGAGCACGATCTTCGGACCATCCGCGGGCGCCGTCTCGCGCACGAGATTGACCAGCGTCTGGAGCAGCTTCGAGAGATCGATCGATTCCGCCTCGCGGCGCGTCAGCTCCGCGTCGAGGCGCGAGGCGTCGGCGATGTCGGTGATGAGACGATCGAGGCGCTTGATGTCATGCTGGATGATGCTCGTGAGCCGTTTGTGGGACTCCGGCGTCTTGGCGAGCGGCAGCGTCTCGACCGCGCTCCGCAGCGACGTCAGCGGATTCTTGAGCTCATGCGCGACGTCGGCGGCGAAGCGCTCGATCGCGTCGATACGGTTGTAGAGCGACGAAGTCATGTCGCGGAGCGCCTGGCTGAGGTGGCCGATCTCGTCCCGGCGCCGCGTGAAGTCCGGGATCTGCGGCCGCGAGCGGACGCCTTTGCGCACCGTGTCCGCGGCATCGGCGAGGCGGCGGAGCGGGGCGGCGATGGTGCCGGCGAGGAAGAAGGACAGCACCACCGAGACGGCGGCCGCGACCGCGAAGACCCGCAGGATCGCCGCGCGCTCCTCGCGCATGATGGTGTCGATCTCGCCCGGCACGCTCGTCAGGAGCAGGCTCCCCTGCACCGACTGGTAATACCGGATCGGAACCGCCACCGAGACGATCAGCTCGCCACGTTCGGTGACGCGGGTGATGGTGTCGCGCTGGCCGGCGAGCGCGCTCGCCACCTCGGGATAGAGGCGGCCCTGCGTGATGCCGAGCTCGCGGTAGATCGGAAGATCCGAACGCCGGAACCACGCCGTCACCGCGGACCAGATGCGCTCGAAGAAGCCGGGGCCAGCGCCCGGCGGGGGAAGGGCATACTGTTCGATGCGCCGGAAGCGGAGATTGTCCGAATCGAGGAGGAGAACGCCCGCGGTGTCGTAGATGCGGACCCGCGGCCCGTTCGGCGTCGCAAGGGCGTTGAGGACCGTCTGCGCCTGGACCGGGTCGATCGGGAAATCGAGGCCGGGGACCGTCTGGCGGAGGAGGTCGGCCGGAGCGCCGGCCTCGAGCTCGAGGAGCTGGTTCGGATCGAGCCGCGGCGCGTTGGTCGTGAGGTCGATGCTGGCGGAGGCGGCGATCGCGTTGGCGATGAGCTCGCCCTGCGTCGTCAGGCTGCTGACGCGGGCGTCGATGAGGCTGTTGCGCGACTGATTGAGGACGAGGATGCCCGTTACCAGCGCGGCAAGCGCGAAGAGGTTGAGGAAGATGATGCGGCGGGTGAGGCTCGAAAAGCCGCCGAAGGTCACGATCCGCCAGACGAAGCGGAGCGGCGTCGTCGACGCGCGCTGGCGATCGCCGGCAGTCAGCCGTTCCGTTCCAAGCCGCTCGCGTTCGAGCCCGACCGTCATCGCATTCGACCGCGCGGGCGGGAGTGAATTCCGTTCCGCCCGAAGGCCGCGCGCCTCCGAGCACCGTTTTTATTAGGCGGCTATGCTTCCTTGAAGCGATAGCCGACGCCGTAGAGCGTTTCGATCATGTCGAACTCGCCGTCGGCCGCCTTGAACTTCTTGCGGAGACGCTTGATGTGGCTGTCGATCGTGCGGTCGTCGACATAGACCTGATCGTCATAGGCCGCGTCCATCAGCGCGTTCCGGCTCTTCACCACGCCCGGGCGCTGCGCGAGGGCATAGAGGATCAGGAACTCGGTGACCGTCAGCGTCACCGGCAGGCCGTTCCAGGTACAGGTATGGCGCTCGGGGTCCATCGACAGCGCGCCACGGTCGAGGAGGCGGCTCGCCTCCACCGGCTTGCCGGTGCCGTTGGCTTCCTTGTGCTGGGCGCGCCGCAGCACCGCCTTGACGCGTTCGACGAGGAGCCGCTGCGAGAACGGCTTCTTGACGAAATCGTCGGCACCCATCTTGAGGCCGAACAGCTCGTCGATCTCGTCGTCCTTGGAGGTGAGGAAGATCACCGGAAGGTCCGACTTCTGGCGAAGCCGCCGCAGCAGCTCCATCCCGTCCATGCGGGGCATCTTGATGTCCAGGATCGCGAGGTCAGGATTGCCGCTGGCAAATCCGTCCAGCGCCGAGACGCCGTCGGTATAGGTCAGGACGCGATACCCTTCCGATTCCAGTGCAATCGAGACCGAAGCAAGTATATTCCGGTCGTCGTCGACGAGTGCGATCGTCGGCATTCAGCATTCTCCTCCGCCCGACCGTCGGTGTGACGGGTCCATCCCGCATCACCGACAACCGGCGCGAAATTGTGTCCGAACAGTGTAGCTGTTTGGAAGCGTAAGGCCAAATTGCGGTCGCCCCGCAGGGCCACGGGGCGACGAAATGAAAAAGGCCGGCGCTGCGGCCGGCCTTTTCTGATTCGCCGGGACCTGAACTAGCCCGCGGCCTGCTCTTCGGTCTTGGCCGGCTCGGCGATCTCCTCGCCGGTCTCCTGGTTCACCACGCGCATCGACAGGCGGACCTTGCCGCGGTCGTCGAAGCCGAGGAGCTTCACCCACACCTTGTCGCCTTCCTTGACGACGTCCGAGCTCTTGGCAACGCGATGCGGCGCAAGCTGCGAGACATGCACCAGGCCGTCGCGGGCGCCGAAGAAGTTCACGAAAGCGCCGAAATCGACGACCTTCACGACCGTGCCCTGGTAGATCGCGTTGACCTCGGGCTCGGCGGCGATCGACTTGATCCAGTTGATGGCGGCCTTGATCGCCTTGCCGTCGGCCGAGGCGATCTTGACGGTGCCGTCGTCCGAGATGTCGACCTTGGCGCCGGTCTTCTCGACGATCTCGCGGATCACCTTGCCGCCCGAGCCGATCACTTCGCGGATCTTGTCGGTCGGGATGGTGATCACCTCACTGCGCGGCGCGTGCTCGCCGAGCTCCGAGCGGGCGGTCG
>JBFXAJ010000022.1:0-59573 GCA_050184415.1 Bauldia sp. | reverse complement strand
GCCGCCCGCTCTGGACGGCCCTTCCATTGTCTGTCTTGCCGCACGCGGCCGTCAGACGATCGCAGTCAGGGCAAAGCGCCCGTTGCGATCGGCTAGGCCCGGACCTCGACAGAGGCGAGAGTCCAGGTCACCGCAGCCGCGGACGGCTTAAGACAATGAGACACTGGATCACCTCCTTTCGTTTGTTGATGGGACGCAAAGTATGGGGTCGCTTCGGCACCTGCGCAAGGGCGTCCTGTGGAGCGGTGGCGCTTCCGTGACGAGCCAGCGCTATAAGGACCCGTGGCCAGCCCAACGAACAGCACCGCTGCCGTCCTGTCGCGAAAGCCGGAGCCGGTCGCGGTCACCGGCTTGAAGCTCACCGCGTTCCGCAACTACGGCAGCGCGGCCATCCGGTTCGAGCCGATCCCGGTAGTGCTCACCGGCGACAATGGCGCGGGCAAGACCAATCTCCTCGAGGCAGTGTCCTTCCTTTCGCCAGGCCGCGGCCTCCGCCGCGCGCGGCTCGGCGACGTCGGACGGCGGCCCGGCGACGGAACCTGGGCGGTCGCCGCGACGCTGGTCGGTCCGGGAGGCGAGACCGAGATCGGAACGGGCCTCGCGCTGTCCCCCGAAGGACCGGAGCGCCAGCGCAGCGTCCGCATCAACCGGGTGCCCGCGACCAGCAGCCAGGCCCTCCTCGACTATGTCCGCGTGGTCTGGCTGGCGCCGGCGATGGACGGCCTCTTCACCGGTCCGGCGTCCGACCGCCGGCGCTTCCTCGACCGCCTGGTGCTGGCCATCGATCCGCTACATGGCGACCGGGTCAACGCCTATGAGCGGGCGATGCGGAGCCGGAACAGACTCCTCGAGGAAGGGCGCAACGAGCCGAAATGGCTCGACGCGATCGAGCTGCAGCTCGCCGAGCTCGGCGTTGCCGTCGCCGCCGCGCGCCGCGAATGCGTGTCCCTTCTCCGCGACGCTATCGACGAAGGCCACGCGAGCGGCGCCTTTCCGGCCGCGGTCCTCGGCATGATCGGGACGATCGAGGAGAAACTCGGCACCGGGACGGCCACCGAGGTCGAGGATCTGGTGCGGCGGTCGCTCGCCGCCGCACGGCCGGCGGACCGCGCCGCCGGCCGAACCCTCGCCGGTCCACATCTGTCGGATCTTGCCGTCGTTCACGGTCCGAAGAACGCCGCGGCCGCGGACTGCTCCACCGGCGAACAGAAGGCCCTCCTGATCGGCCTCGTGCTGGCCCACGCCCGCCTCGTGGCACGGATGACGGGCGAGACCCCGGTCATCCTCCTCGACGAGGTCGCCGCGCACCTCGACGAGACGCGGCGGAACGCCCTTTTCGACCTTCTTCTCGACCTCGGCGCCCAGGCTTTCATGACCGGCACGGAACCAGGCCCGTTCGCCGGATTGGGCGATGCGGCGCAACGGTTCCGGGTCGCTGACGGTGAGGTGTTTTCCGCGGCGCCATGACGGCCTCCGGGGGGCGAAATTCGCGTGCCGATGCCCTATATAGAATGAGTGATTCCGGACGGGTCTGCCAAAGCACCCGCAAATTCTCCTGAAAGCCCCGGAATTCCGCCGTTTCAACGTCTCCAAAAGCGCTCATGACCGACCCCATTCCGGCCTCGTCCCCGTCCACGGACTATGGTGCCGATTCCATCATCGCCCTCAAGGGTCTTGAGGCGGTGCGGAAGCGGCCCGGCATGTATATCGGCGATACGGATGACGGGTCCGGGCTCCACCATATGGTGTATGAGGTCGTCGACAACGCGATCGATGAGGCCCTCGCGGGCCACGCCGACGAGGTGATCGTCACGTTGAACGCCGACGGCTCGGTGTCGGTGCACGACAATGGCCGCGGCATCCCGACCGGGATGCACAAGGGCGAGGGCGTGTCGGCGGCCGAGGTCGTGATGACCCAACTCCATGCCGGCGGCAAGTTCAACCAGGACTCGTACAAGGTGTCCGGCGGACTGCACGGCGTCGGCGTCTCGGTCGTCAACGCGCTCTCGTCCTGGCTGAAGCTCCGCATCTGGCAGGCCGGCGCGATCCATGAGATGAGCTTCACCGATGGCGTTCCGGATGCGCCGCTCAAGGCGGTGGCGCCGTGGAGCGGCCGGTCGGGCACGGAGGTGACGTTCCTCCCCTCGTCGCAGACCTTCACGATGGTCGAGTTCGACTTCGCGACGCTGGAGCACCGGCTGCGCGAGCTCGCGTTCCTGAACTCCGGCGTCCTGATCCGCCTCAACGACAATCGCGGCGTCGAGCCGAAGGCTGAGACCCTGCACTATGAGGGCGGCCTCGAGGCCTATGTGCGCTGGCTCGACCGGGCGAAGAAGCCGATCATCCCGGCGCCGATCATTGTACGCGGCGAGCGGGCGGGGATCGTCGTCGAGCTCGCGATGTGGTGGAACGATTCCTACCACGAGAACGTGCTCGCCTTCACCAACAACATCCCGCAGCGCGACGGCGGCACCCACCTTGCCGGCTTCCGCGGCGCGCTGACGCGCCAGGTCACCGGCTATGCGGAGAAATTCAACACCAAGGGCAAGGTCTCGCTGATAGGGGACGACTGCCGCGAGGGGCTGACCGCCGTCCTGTCGGTGAAGGTGCCGGACCCGAAATTCTCGTCGCAGACCAAGGATAAGCTGGTGTCGTCCGAGGTGCGGCCGGTCGTCGAAGGCACCATGAACGAGGCGCTGTCGACCTGGTTCGAGGAGCATCCGGCCGAGGGGCGGATCATCGCCGACAAGGTGATCAAGGCCGCCGCGGCCCGCGAGGCGGCGCGCAAGGCGCGCGAGACGATCCGGAAGGACGCGCTCGGCATCTCGACGCTGCCGGGCAAGCTGGCGGACTGCCAGGAGAAGGACCCGGCGAAGTCCGAGCTCTTTATCGTCGAGGGCGACTCGGCCGGCGGCTCCGCCAAGCAGGGGCGTCACCGCGAGTTCCAGGCCGTGCTGCCGTTGCGCGGAAAAATCCTCAATGTCGAGCGGGTCGAGCCGCACCGGATGTTGTCGTCCGAGCAGATCGGAACGCTGATCGCCGCGCTCGGCACCGGGATCGGCCGCGAAGGCGCGCACGCCTTCGACGCCGACAAGCTCCGTTACCACAAGATCATCATCATGACGGACGCCGACGTCGACGGCGCCCATATTCGCACGCTGCTCCTGACGTTCTTCTTCCGCCAGATGCCGCAGCTCATCGAGCGCGGCCACGTCTTCATCGCGCAGCCGCCGCTCTACAAAGTGAAGCGCGGTAGCTCGGAGCAGTACCTCAAGAACGAGCCCGCCCTCGAGACCTTCCTCATCGACTCCGGCCTCGACGGCGCGACGCTCCGTCTCGCGTCGGGCGAGGAGATCGCGGGCGCGGACCTCCGGGCCGTTGTCGAGGAGGCTCGCGCCGCGGCGGCCATCCTCAACGGCCTGCCGCCGCGCTATTCGCGGGATCTCGTCGAGCAGGCGGTGCTTGCCAACGGCCTCGACGCGGATGTCTATCAGGACCTGGCGACGGCGGCCGGCATGGTGGACCGCGTCGCGGCGCGGCTCGACGCGCTGGCGGAGGAGACGGAGCGCGGCTGGTCGGGCGGAACGGCGCCCGGCGGCGTCATGTTCGAGCGTACGATCCGCGGCGTCCGCGAGAGCGCGGCCCTCGACGCGGCGCTCCTCGATTCGGCCGATGCCCGCCGCCTGGTCGCGCGGACGGCGCGCCTGCGCGAAGTGTTCGCTGAGCCGGCGACGCTGACCCGGAAGGACGTGTCGACGCCGGTCCACGGCCCGCGCTCGCTCCTCGCGGCGGTGTTTGCCGCCGGGCGGAAGGGCGTCTCGATGCAGCGCTACAAAGGCCTTGGCGAGATGAATTCGGGGCAGCTCTGGGAAACCACGCTCGACCCCGACGCGCGGTCGCTGCTTCAGGTGAAGATCCGCGAGGCCGACGATGCCGACGCGCTGTTCTCCCAGCTGATGGGCGAGGACGTGGACCCGCGCCGCGAGTTCATCCAGACCAACGCCCTCAGCGTCGCCAATCTCGACGTCTGATCTTCCGTTTACCGGCAGCCCGCGAGGACCGATCCGTGCATTTCCTAGTTTACGCGCTCGACAACCCGGATGCCGGCGCTAACCGCGCCCTCCTTCGCGACGCCCACCGCGCGCGGCTCCGCGAGCAGCACGCGGTCGTCAACATGGTGAGCGCCGGGCCGTTGTTCGCGGATGACGGGGAGACGCCGATCGGGTCGGTGTTTGTCATGGACGCGCCGCGGCTGGAGGACGTCCGCACCTATATGGCCGCGGACCCGTATGTGACGCACGGCGTCTACGGGCCGCTGGCGATCCACCCGTTCAAATGGACCATCGGCGCCGGCGCGTAGACCACGACGGCGCCGTTGACTGGCGCGGGCTACTGCTCGGTGATGACGAGCTGCGCGGGAATGCCGCTGGCCTGATTGTACGTCCCGATCCAGATGTCGTACACGCCGCCCAATGGGTTCGGGAAGTAGATGGCCGCCCCGAGGCCGTAAGGCCCGATGCCGTCATCGTCACTGAAGTGCCAGCTGCCATCGGGTGCGTTGATGAGCAGCACGGTGTCAGTGTTCGAATTGATGGCAATCGTCAGAGGGTAGCCCGCGGCGCTGTAGCTGAACTGGAAGTCCGGAGCCGACGCAACCCAGCCATTGGCGTTGAAGCCGCAGTTCCCGAGATGGTAGCCGCCGCCCGCCGTCACGTTGCGGACGTAGGGATCCGGCAGGAACCCGCCCGGTAGCGTAATGGTCCCGAAAGCCGCCCGGAGGTTGTAGTTCGGGCACGCCTCGGCTGCCCCCGCCGCAGCCATCGCCACAGCGAACGCAACTGCGAATTTGAAACGCATGATCTGTCAGTCCCCCTTGGTTTTCTCAGCGGGCGAACTGTATCAAACCAAGCGCGTCCCGCAATCGGGGCAAAGCCGGCTCAACGAAGCGCGTACGCGACCGCCTCGTCGAGCGAGAGGCGGGCGCCTTCGAGACCGAGTCGCTCGATGTCTTCGGGCGACAGCGACGTCGCGACGCTGACGCCGCCGAGATCGTGGAACACGGATTCCACGCGGGCCGCGAGCTCGGTGCCAGTGACCTGCTGGAGATGGGCCGCCGCGCCGCGGAGCCGTCCGGCGCGCTCGAGGTCGCCCATGCCGACCGCCGCCACCGCGAGGTCGTCGAGAACCATCGCGACGCCGGAGAGGTCGCCAGCCTTGTGGAATAGCCGCAGCGCCTCCCTGGCGTAGCCGTCCGCCGGCTCGGGCTGGCGCCGGCCGATCAGCGCGATGGCGAGCATGTGGAGCGCCCAGGCCTCCATGCGGCGGTCGCCGGTCTCGCGATAGATCGCGAGCGCGTCGCGGAAAAAGGGCTCGCTCTCGTCCGGCTTGCCGCCGAAATAGCGGAGCCCCCCGGTCGCCCACAGGATGTTGGCCTCGCCATTGCGGTCGCCGAGGTCGCGATAGATGGCGAGCGCCTCGTTGGAAAGCGTCAGCACGCGCGCCGCGCTCTCGTCGTCCACCCGGCCCGTCGACGGCGCCTGGGCGAGGACGAGCGGCAGGATTTCGGTGAAGGCGCGGTTGTAGATGGCGTTGGCGATCTCCGACCGGTTCCCCTCGGCGCGCCAGATCTCAAGCGCCCGGTCGTACCATTTGATGGCGGCGAGGTAGTCGGCCTGCCAATAGGCGATGCCGCCGAGAGCCTCGAAGAGACGCGCCTGGACCGGCGGCGGCGGATGCCAGTCCATGGCGGCCATGGCTTCGAGCCGGGCACGGCCCTCGCCGAGATAGCCGCGCATCTGGAAGAAGCGCCACGCCGCGAAGGCGAGGCGGATTGCGGTTTCCGGATCGGGGCTGGCCGTGCTCCAGTCGAGCGCGCTCCGGATGTTGTCGTGCTCGCGCTCGATGGCGTCGAGCCATTTGCGCTGCTCGTCGCCCGCAAGGTATTTTGCCGCCTCCTCGACGAAGGCGGTGTAGTAACGCGCATGGCGCTCCGCGAGCGCCCGGTCGGCGCCGGCTGCCGTCAGATGCTCCATCGCGTATTCGCGGATGGTCGGGAACATCTCGAAGCGGATGATTCCGCCCGTCTCCTCCTGGCGGACCAGACTGTGGTCGACCAGCGTCGAGAGTCCCTCGAGGACGTCGATCCCGTCGGCGGCCACCGCCTCGGCGGCCGCAAGGTCCCAGCCGCCGCTGAAGACGGAGAGCCGCGCCATGAAATCGCGAAGGGCCGGGTCGAGGAGGTCGTAGCTCCAGGCGATGGCACCGCGGAGCGTCTGCTGCCGCGCCGGAAGGTCACGCCCGCCGCTCGTGAGCAGTTTTAGCTGCTGCTCGAGCCGTTCGAGGATCTGGTCCGGCGTCAGCAGCTTCACCCGCACCGCCGCGAGCTCGATCGCGAGCGGCATGCCGTGGAGGCGGGCGCAGATCTGGGCGATCGCCGGCGCGTTGTCGTTGGTGACGATGAAGGCGGGGCGAACCGCAGTGGCCCGGGCGATGAAGAGCCGGACCGCCTCGAAATGGCTGAGGGTCGATACCGACAGTGTCCGCAGCGATGCCGGCAGATTCTCGCGCTCGATCCGCGACAGCCGGCTGAGGTCCGGCGGCACCGGGAGGCCCGGCACCTGGTATTCCTGCTCGCCGGAGACGCGGAGCGCGATCCGGCTGGTCACGATCACCCGAAGGTTCGGGCAGGCGCGCAGCAGTTCCGGCACGACCGGCGCGCCGTCGGCGACCTGCTCGAAATTGTCGAGGACGAGAAGCACCGGCTTGCCGCCGATGGTGTCGGCGATGGCCTGCAGCGCCGGGCGGTTGCTGTTGAGGGTCAGGCCCAGCGTATGGGCGATCGTCGATGCGACGAGCGCCGGGTCGCGGATCGGCTCGAGGGCCACGAACCACACGCCCGCGGGGAAGTCCGCGGCCGCCTCGGCAGCGAGTTGCAGCGACAGCCGCGTCTTCCCGGTCCCGCCTGGACCCGACAGCGTCAGGAGACGGGACATCCTGAGGAGCTCGGCAACCTCCCGCAGCTCCTGGTCGCGGCCGACGAAGGACGTCAGCGGCACGGGAAGGTTGTTGGGCCGGGCATCCAGCGACTTGATCGGCGGGAAGTCCTGGCGGAGGCCCTCGATGCGGAGTTGATAGAGGCGCTCGGGCCGGAGGTCCTTCAGGCGATGCTCGCCGAGATCGGCGATCGCGATACCCTCCGGAAGGCTCGGCGCGACGAGCACCCGCACCGCATCCGAGAGGAGGACCTGGCCGCCATGGGCGGCCGAGGCGACCCGCGCCGCGCGGTGCACATCTGCCCCGACATAGGAGCCGTCGGCGTCGAGGGCGCCCTCGCCGCTGTGGAGGCCCATGCGGACGGTGATGCCGTCGGGAAGCGGCCATTCCTCCGCGGCGATCCCGCGCTGGGCGGCCGCGGACGCCGCGACCGCCGCCGGAGCGCTCGAGAAAACTGCGAACACCGAGTCGCCTTCGGTCTGGACGAGGAGCCCCGACGACGCTTCGATGGCGGCGCGGAGGATCGCGCGGTGGCGCTCGAGGATCGGCGCCCAGCGGATCGCCCCGAGCTCGAGGACGAGCCGGGTCGACCCCTCGATGTCGGTGAAGAGAAAGGTCACGGTGCCCTGAGGGGGGCCGGCGGACGCTTCCTTTGCCTGCCCGGTGCTGGTCAAGATGCGTCGCCTCGGACCGGCTCTGGATCGGTCACAGGCCGGATGGGCGTGATCTGCGCACCGCGAAAACCGGCCGTCAATTGCCTTTCTTTGGGACTTCCGCGGCCCTCGCTCCGCCTGTAGGTTCGCGCCCACACGGGCAACGGGGAACGCACGCAACATGGCCGGACGCGAGGACATCGTCGCGACACTCTCGCAGTTCTCGCTGTTCGCCGACCTCAACAACCCGCAGCTCGAAGCCATCGCCGGCCAGCTCGAGGAGCGCTGGTTCGCGGCGAACACGAAAATCCTGCGCCAGGGCCTCTCGGGCTCCGGGCTCTATTTCGTGATCGACGGACTCTGCGCGGTCGCCCTCGGCGGCCGGGAGCTCGCGCGGCTCGGCCGTGGCGAATATTTCGGCGAGATGTCGGTGCTTCTCGGCACGCCGCCAACGGCGGATGTCGTCGCCGTCGTGCAGTCGTCATGTCTCGTTCTCGCCGGGCCGGCTGTCGAAGGCTTCCTGACCTCCTACCCGCGGCTGATGTATCGCATGCTCCAGGTCCAGGCCCGGCGGCTCCACGCCGCCAACACCTGGCGCAGCTGAGGTCCGATGGCTGCGGACGAGCGCCCATATCCTCCCGGGGACTATCCGGTCGTCGTCGTCGGCAGCGGCCCCGGCGGGCTGCAGCTGTCCTATTCGCTGACCCGGCTCGGCATCAGGCACGCCCTGATTTCCGCCGATTCCGGCCCCGGCGGCATGTTCCGGAAATGGCCGCTCTACCAGCGGCTCCTGTCCTGGACGAAGCCCTACGTCCCGAACGGACCGGGCTCGCGGCTCTTCGAACGGTCCGACTGGAACAGCCTGATCGCCGACGAGAAGGAGAACCGCTCACTCCAGGCGCAGCACATGGACGGCACCTCCTACTTCCCGGCGCGGACGGAGATGGAGGCCAACCTCACGGACTTCGCGTCGCGGACGGGGACTGTCGCCCGCTATGACTGCCGCTGGGAATCGACGCGGCGGCTGGATGACGGCTCGGGCTACCGCTTCGCCCTGACGACGAGCGACGGCGAGTACCGCTGCAAGGTGGCGGTGTTCGCCGTCGGCGTGGCCGAGCCGTGGAACCCGAGCATCCCCGGAATCGAGCATGCGCATCATTATGCCGACGTGAGATCGCCGGATGCCTATGCCGGCAAGCGCATCTTCATCGTCGGCAAGCGCAACTCCGGCTTCGAGCTGGCCAGCGGCCTCCTGCCCTGGGCGAAATCCCTCGCGCTCGCCTCGCCATCGCCCGCAAAACTGTCGGTGGTCACCAAGACGCTCGTCGGGGTCCGCGCCCGGTATGTGCAACCTTTCGAGGACAACGCGATCGGCGGCGGCTGCAGCATTATCGACGCGGCCATCGACCGGATCACCAAGACCGACCACGAGCTCATCGTGAGCCTCAAGCGCGGTGCCGACGGCCACACCTTCAAGGTCATGGCCGACGAGGTGATCAACGCCACCGGCTTCGTCGCGCCGCTGCGCGACCTTCCGGTGCTCGGCGTCGCCGTGTTCGGCCAGAACCGCGTGCCGGCGCAGACGGCATGGTGGGAAAGCGCCAGCCTGCCCGGCATCTACTTCGCCGGCACCATCACCCAGGGCGCGCCGATCGTCGGCAAATACGGCATCCCGCCCAATTCAGGCGCCGTCCAGGGCCACCGCTACAACGCCCGCATCCTCGCCCGCCGCATCGCACAGGCCGAGTTCGGGATGAACGCGCCGCTGACGGAGGTGGCACAGACCGACCTCGCGGCGCTCCTCCTCGACGAAGCGTCGGAAGGGCCGGAGCTCTGGCACCAGCGCGGCTATCTCGCGCGGGTGGTCACCGCGTCCGCGGACGGCGCCTTCCACGACCGCGGCGTCATCCCGCTCACCGTATTCCTCGACGGCGACATCGACGCCGACGGCATCGCGCTGACCATGGAGATGGACGGCACCGGCGCGGTGTTTCCCGTGCTCTATGTCCGGCGCGGCGGCTCGGTGATGGAGCACGTGCTGCCGCCGAGCGATTTCGCCGACTACGGCAGCCTCGACCACCGCAAGGCGACGGAAGCGGCGATCGAGAGCCTCCGCAGCTAGTCCAGTCCGGCTCCCCAGCGGCTGCGCGCCCGGCCTGCGGGCGCTATACATCCGGGGGATGATCCTCGCCGCCCTCGGATACGCCTTCATCGCGTTCTCCAGTTTCGCGCAGCTCCTGACGGTCGCGATCGTCGCCGGCCGGGTCACGAAGCGCGTGCGCCGGAAGGCGGTCGCCCACGCGCCGAAAGTGTCGCTGCTGCGACCCGTCCGCGGGATCGAGAATTTCATCGAGGAGGAGATCGAGACGAGTTTTCAGCTCGCCTATCCCAACCTCGAAATAATCCTCTGCGTCGACGAGGAGTCCGACCCGATCGTCCCGATCGTCCGCCGGCTGATCGCCCGCTACCCCGAGGCCGGCGCGCGTCTCCTCGTCGGGCGCGACACCGTCAGCGGCAATCCCAAGGTCAACAATCTCTGGAAGGGATGGCAGGCCGCGACTGCGGACTGGATCATCCTCTCCGACAGCAACGCGCTCCTGCCGCGCGACTATGTCGAGTGCCTGTTCGACCGCTGGGCCAAGGGCGTCGGCGTCGTGAGCCACGCGACGATCGCGGTCCGCCCGGAGGGATTCGTCGCCGATCTCGAATGCGCCCTGATGAACTCCTACCAGGCGCGTTGGGCGCTGGCTGGCGACTCGCTCGGCCGCCACTATGCGCTCGGCAAGACGCTTATGTGGCGCCGTGACACCGTGGAGGCCGCCGGCGGCTATCGGCTCCTCGGCGAGGAGGCGGCCGAGGACATCTCATCCACGCTGGCGCTGCGCCGGGTCGGCCTCGTCCCACGGCTGGCGCTGAAGCCGCTGCCGCAGGCGATCGGCCGACGACGGCTTGGAGATGTGTGGCAGCGCCAGCTCCGCTGGGCCCAGGTCCGGCGCTCCGGTCTGCCCGGAGTCTATGCTGCCGAGCCGATCGGTGCGGTAGCAACCACCGCAGTCGTCGCGATCCTCCTCGGCGCCACTGGATCGTTTCCCTGGTGGGTGCTGCCAGTCCTCCTTGCGGTCTGGTACGGCAGCGAGCTGGCTCTGATCCGCATCGCGGGATGGCCCCTGTCGTGGCGAACGCCGGTCGCTTTCGTCGTCCGCGACGTCCTGGTGCCGGCGATCTGGCTGGCGGGCTGGACCGGACGACAGCTCGACTGGCGCGGGAATACCGTCAGCTTGGCGCGCCGGCGCAAGCGCGCCGCCGAATGAACGGGGATCGGATCCGCCGATGACGAATTTCTGGAGCCAGTATTGGCCTCATATCGCCGTCGTGCTCGCCGTGGTGCTGGCCGCGGCGACCGTCATCCATTCCGCGCTGACGAAGGACGACGTCCGCAGCGCCATCGGCTGGTCCGGCATCGCGGTGTTCTCGCCGTTTTTCGGTGCGATCCTTTATGCCATCGCCGGCGTGAACCGCGTCCGGCGGACGGCGGTGCGCAAGCGGCGGAGCGGACGGCGGCGCTCCGGATGGAACCTCGTTTCCGCCGAGCGGGTGACGGAAGCGGCCGGGCCGCAATTCGTCGCACTCCGCGAGCTCAGCGACCGCGTCTCGAGCCTCCCGGTCTCCGACCGCAACAGCATCACGCTGCTCTCGGGTGGCGACGCCGCCTATGCCGTGATGCTCGAAGCGATCCGGTCGGCCAAGCGGTCGATCGCGATGCAGACCTACATCCTCGACCACGACGCGGCGGGACTGGCGTTCGTCGCGGCCCTCGCCGAGGCGAAGGATCGCGGGGTCGCGGTCCGCGTCCTGGTCGACGGGATCGGCGTCCGCTATTCGCGGCCCCGCATCACCGGCGAGCTGGCCCGGCGCGGGGTGCCCTTCGCGCTCTTCCTCGGGCGCTTCGTCCCGTGGCGCTGGCCCTACGCGAACCTGCGCAGCCATCGGAAGATCCTGGTCGTCGACGGCACGATCGGCTTCACCGGCGGCATGAACATCCGCGCCGGTTTTGCCGGCACCTATTCCGGCGGCAAGGCGGAGGCCCACGACACCCACTTCCGGCTCGAGGGGCCGGTGGTCGCCCATCTCTTCCGTGTCCTTGCCACCGACTGGTCGTTCACGACCGGAGAGCGCCTCACGGGTCGGACCTGGGCGCAGGGACGGCCGTTCCGGCCGGGAACCGCGCTGTGCCGGCCGATCGATTCAGGGCCGGACGAAGGACTGGAGCGGACCCACAGCGTGATCCTCGGCGCGCTCTCGGTCGCGCAGAAGCGGGTGCGGATCCTCTCGCCCTATTTCCTGCCGGACCTTCGCATCGTCGCCAGCCTCGGTGTCGCGGCGCGCCGCGGCGTGCAGGTCGATATCGTGATCCCCGAGGCGAGCAATCTGCGCCTCGTCGACTGGGCGGTCGCCGGCCAGATCGCCCAGGTGATCCGGCCGGGCTGTAATGTCTGGCGGGCCGAAGGCCATTTCGACCACTCCAAGCTGATGGTGGTCGACGGCGCGTGGGCGCTGATCGGCTCATCCAACATGGATGCCCGGTCCCATCGTCTCAACTTCGAGACCGACATTGAAGTGATGGACCGGGAGTCCGCGTCCGTGATCGAGGCGGAGATCGAGGACCGGATGGCGGGCGCGCGACGCGAAACCCTGGGGTCGCTGGCGGCGAAGCCGCCGCTGATCAAGGTCCGGAACCGCCTGATCTGGCTTGCCTCGCCCTACCTTTAGGAGGCGCGAGCGTAGCGCTGGGCGGCGCGGGCCTTGGCCCGGAACGCCTCGATCTCGCGGTCGCGCGGCTTCTGGTTGGTGACGAGGCCATCGACGAGCCGGCGGGCGATCGCGGCGACATCGTCGATCGCCTGGTTGAAGACGGCCTCGTTGGCGCGCGAGGGATGGGTGAAGCCGCTCAGCTTGCGGACGAACTGGATGGCCGAGGCGCGGACCTCGTCATCGGTGGCGGGCGGCGCGAAATTGAACAGGGTCTTGATGTTGCGGCACATGACGGTTTCTCGTGACATGGGACAGTCGGACCGCAGGGCGGCCGTCGCCGTTGAAGGTCGCAATCCGCGCCGCAAGTTTCAACCGGAGAGCCGATGATCGATGTAAGACGAACCTCCGAGGGCGATCCGGCCACCTTCGCCGTGGTCGTGCAGGAGGGCCGGACCGAAACGGCGCATGTCGTGACGCTCTCGGCGCTCGACCAGGCGCGCTATTTCGGTGAGGCGACGCCGGAAGCCGGGATCGCCGCCGCGTTCCGGTTCCTCCTCGACCGCGAGCCCAAGGAGGCGATCCTGCGCCGCTTCGACCTGTCCGTCATTTCGACCTATTTCCCGGAATTCGGGAGCACGATCGGCGCCTATCTGGAGAGCGGGGAATGAAATTTCCGACGCCGGGGTCATCGATCGGCCTCTTCGCGATGTTCGGCCGGTCGAGCGACCTCCGCCAGCTCGACGAAGCGTTCCGGTCGGTCGACGTCCATCCGCGGATGATTCCCGAGGCCGTGAAGCTGACGATCGCAAAGCTGCTGAAGGAGGATTCGGACGGCGCGCCGACGCCGGACCAGTACCGGCGCGCGGCGGAGATCGTCGGCTACTGCACCATCGGTCCGAACGGCTTTGCCGGTGCCAATGGCGAGGAGCTGATGAACCGCGTCGAGCAGCGGATCGAGATCGCGCTCGGCGCCGAGACCAGCCTCGACGCCCAGCTGATCCTGCTGACGCTCCACGCCAAGCTGATCCAGCCGAGCGTGGTCGACATGTTCGACCTCGAAAGCTCAGGCTGACGCGGGTTTCTCGCCGACAAGGAGCGCCACCCCGTGTTGGTGCGCTGGCCCGTGCGCGAAATCGTCCTCCACGAACTCGCGATACTCGGTGATCGTGAAAGGGGCGAACAGCTCCCGGAGTTCGCCGAGCCGGAAGTAGCTCCGCAGCGCCACCGCCGTCTCGCTCGCGTCGGTCGCCCCCCGAAAACCCGGGTCCTCCACGGTGAAGGCCTCGATGAACACGCGCCCGCCGGGAACGAGGGCGTCGTAGGACCGGCGGACGAGGTCGCCGAAGGTCTCGGGCTCGAGGTGGCTGAGGAGGCTGATCATGACGACCGCGTCATAGGCATTCGGCTCGACCCGAAGGTCGGTCGCGTCCATGTGGGACGCCGTGATCGGCAGCCCTTCCCGCTTGGCCCGCGCGTTGAGCTGGTCGGTCGCCACCGCGGAATAGTCGGTGGCGTGGACGGGCCGGCCGGTCGCCGCGACGTAGAGGGCATGGCGCCCCTGCCCGCTGCCGATCTCCAGTATCCGCGCCTTCGCCGGCAGCGCGTCGATGAAGCGGACGAACTCTGGCCGGACGTCGTGGCCGTAATAGTCCGCGTCGCCGCGATAGACGTCGTCGAAGAAGCCCGCGTTCATGCTGCCCGCCATCGTTCCGATTGGGTCCGGGACATTACTGCCCCTGCCCGCCCGGCGTACACGCAATTTCGCGAGGCCCGGCCATGCGCGGTAGGATGCGGCGATGGCGAAGCACCCGGTCAACCTCCTCGCGCGCTTCATCCTCGAACTGACCGCGCTCGTCGCGCTCGGCATCTGGGGCTGGACGCAGCACGAGGGCGCGTTGCGCTGGGTCGCCGCGATCGGCGCGCCGCTTCTCGCCGCCACGGCCTGGGGCGTCTTCCGGGTCCCGGACGATCCCGGCACTGCACCGGTACGGCTGTCGGGCGTCGGCCGGCTGCTCCTCGAAGCGATCTTCTTCGGGACGGCGGTGGCCGCCCTTCTCGCGGCCGGGCGGCCGACTTTTGCGGCGATCTTCGGCGCCGCTATCGTCATCCACTACGGCCTGTCCTGGGACCGGCTCGCCTGGCTCGTGCGGCAGTAGCTCCCTGCGCGTCAAGGCCGGAGGTCGGGCCTTGCAATCGACCGGGTGGCGAGGCTGTGCCGTAAGTGCGAAGGTGACTGACGGCCTGAACTGGCCCGCGAGGAGGTAGAACGATGCGCAAACGTGCGTTGAGCAGCCTTCTGATCGGCGCTGCGGTCGCGTCCTTCGCCGGGTCAGGCTTGGCATCCGCCCAAGCCATCGTCGACACATTCGGCAATTTCGCATGGCGGGAAATCAGCGTGTCCGATTGCATCAGTCGCGCCGGACTCTCCGTGGACGCGGCAACGAGCACATTCGCCATCGCTGGCGTCGCTGTCGATGCCAACTCTTTCCGCGTTCGCGCGACGACCGACGACCTCAACGTCTTCATCTACTGTTTTGGGGACGATGACACGACCGCGCTCGACGGTCCCGGCGCGACGCGCGTGATGGTGTCGATTTATGTCAGCACGCTTCGCGGCACGGTCGGCGGCCAGATCCGCGACTTCCTGGCCGCCTGTATGGAGACCGGCACCTGCCCGCCGGCCAATGCTCCCGTCCGCAAGCCCTAGCGGCTCCCGGTCAATTCTGCGGCGGAGCCGGCCTTGGTTGTTTGCCCGCGAGCCATACGTTATCAAGGCGACCTGTTTCGGGCCGTTCGGCCCGCGGCACCCGTAGCTCAGCTGGATAGAGCGCTGCCCTCCGAAGGCAGAGGCCAGGGGTTCGAATCCCTTCGGGTGCGCCATTTCACCGTGAAGGGCTTGCGTCGACTGCTTCCGGGTTCTTCGCCGCTTTGTCCTGGTTCTCCGAGCCTGTTCGCACGTTCAGGATGAACGCGCGCATGAGCGCCGCGCATTCCTGGTGATGCGTCTCGAGCAGCAGGTGCGCTGCGTCGAAGATGTGCATATCGAGGCGGTCGAGTTCGCGGGCGTAGGCGAGCACCTCTTCGATCTCGAAATACGGATCGTGCCGGCCCCAGAGCAGCAGCGCGGGCGGCTGATGGTCGCGATGATAGGCCGCGATTTCAGGAAAGCGGGCGACGTAGCGCCCATAGTCCTCGAAGATGCGGAACTGGATGTCGACGAGGCCCGGCCGGCTCATCCGCTCCCAGTCGAGATGCCAGCCGTCGGGGGCGAAGAGTGGTTTGAGCCGGTCGGGTATCTTGCCGACATAGGTGTTTCGCACGCCGTCGAAGTTCAGCCATTCGGGAAGCTTCGCGCGGTTCTCGGGGGTCGGCTCCGCCCAATAGGCCTTGTTCGGGTCCCAGTCCGGACCGAGGCCCTCCTCATGGGCATTGCCGTTCTGGATGATGAGGCCGAGCACGCGGTCGGGACGCGCCAGCGCCAGGTCGTACGCAACCGGCGCGCCGAAATCGTGGACGTAGAGGAAGAACCGCTCGAGCCCGATCTGCCGCGTCAACGCATCGATCGTCTCCGCCATGGCATCGAAAGTGTACGCGTAGTCCGCGGGCGCCTCGGTGAAGCCGAAGCCGGGCAGGTCTGGCGCCACCACGCGCGCCACCTCGGCCAGCGGGCTGATGACGTCGCGGAAGCTGTAGGACGAACTGGGTTGGCCGTGGAGCAGCAGCACGCCTGGTGAATCGGACGAGCCTGCCTCGCGCCAGAACAGGTTCACGCCGTCCACGTCGGCCGTCCGATGTTTGATCCTGTGCACGTCCAGCATCGCCATTCTCCTTCTCGCGAAGGGTCAACGCGCGTTGCTGCCGAAGGATCAACGACCTCGGTTTGCCGATCAGGGCCGCAGCAGGCTGTGGAGGGGAAGGAAGGTGGAGCGCCTTTCGGCGTGGTCGGCGTCAAGCCGCCACTGCCGTTGCCCGGCTATCGGATCCGCGCCATCACGCCAAAGGTGGCGCTGATGGACGCCGGCCTCGCCTGGCTGTTCGACAGGCTCAAAGGGCCGGGTTCCGTTCCGCCCGCGCCTCCAGCTCCACCCGCCGCGCGATCCCGATCGCCTCGAGAAATGCCTCGTCATGGCTGACGACGAGGAGCGCGCCGTCATAGGCGCGGAGGCCGGCTTCGATGGTTTCGATCGAATCGAGATCGAGGTGATTGGTCGGCTCGTCGAGGATGAGGAGCTGCGGCGGGTGTAGGCCGCCGAGGACGCAGGCGAGGCCGGCACGCAGGAGCTGGCCACCGCTGAGGGCACCGGCGATCTGGAGCGCGGCGTCGGCGCGGAACATGAAGCGGGCGAGCGTGGCGCGGCAGGCGTTCTCGTCGGTCTCGGGATTGAGGCGACGGAAGTTGTCGCGGATCGAAACGCTGCGGTCGAGGAGGCTCACGTCCTGGTCGAACAGCGCGAACGGGACGAAGACGCGCGCGATGCCGGCGAACGGTGTCAGCCGGCCGGAGACGACCGACAGGATCGTCGTCTTGCCCGAGCCGTTCGAGCCAGTGAGGGCAACGCGCTCCGGGCCAACCATCAGGAGCGAGAAGTCGCGGACGATCGGTCGCCCCGGATGATAGCCGGCGGTCACGCGGTCGAGCTCCAGGACCGTCTTGCCGGCGGCGAGGCCGGTCGGCGGGAGCACGACCGAAAATGGCTGCAGCACCTCGATGCGCGATCGCGCCTTCGCCGCATCGGCCTCCGCATCGGCGCTGCGGCGCTGCGCCAGCAGCGCGTTGTCGCCGCTCGTGACCTCGCTGCGGCTCTTCCGGCTGCCGAGCAGGATCTTCGGCGCGTCGCCCTTCGCCGCCTTGCGGCTGCCGGCGCTGTCGCGCCGCGCCTTCCGCTCGGCCTCCAGCTGCGTCCTCGCCTCGACGTCGGCCACACGCCGCTCGGCAGCCGCGAGGTCGTGCCGCGCGGCAGCAAGCTCCACGGCCTTCCGCTCGCGATAATGGGCGAAATTACCGCCATAGCGGGCCGCGCCGAGCGTGGTCAGCTCCACGATGGCGTCCATGCGGTCGAGGAGATCGCGGTCGTGCGAGACGATGATGGCGCCGCCGCGCCAGGCGGCGAGCATCTCGGTCACGGCCGCCCGGCCAGCGCGGTCGAGATTGTTGGTCGGCTCGTCGAGGAGCAGGAAATCCGGCTCCGCGAAGGTGAGCGCGGCAAGACGTGCCCGCGTCCACTCGCCGCCCGACAGCGCGCCGAGCGCCGTCCCGGTCGGCCGATCGAGGCCGACGCGGGCGAGGGCCGCCGCGATCCGGTCTTCGAGCGTCCAGTCCGCTTCGGCGAGATCCTCCACTGTCGCCGTGCCGGCCTCGGCGCGGCGGAGGAGCGCCAGAGCCTTCCGCACGCCGAAGAGGTCGGCGATCGTGGCCGAGGGGTCCGGCTGGACGGCCTGGCGAAGCAGCGCCACGCTGCCCGTGACCGCGATCGAGCCCGCAAGCGGCGCACGTTCGCCCGCGATCAGGCGGATCAGCGTCGTCTTGCCGACGCCGTTGCGGCCGACGAGCCCGGCGCGCTCGTTCGCGAAGCTGAGGTCAATGCCTTCGAAGAGCGTGCGGCCGTCAGGCGCGGCGTAGCTGAGATTGGAAATCGAGATGCTGGCGGACATGGGACTCTGATCCTCGACGAAGCCGGGCGGCGCGGGTGAGGAGGTCGAGGTCCATGGGCAGGGTATCCGGCAGCGGGTGATCGCGGGGGCGGCTGACATAGGCGGCCGCATCGCGCGGCGCAACCGGAAAGCGGCTCCGAGCGCGCCCGGGGCGCCGGTCAGGCGGAAGCGCCGTTCCGCGCGGCGAGGTATTTCCCGGTCAACGACTTCTTCGCCTTCGCAAGGTCTCCGGGCACGCCTTCGAACACCACTGCGCCGCCCTCGTTGCCGGCGCCGGGGCCGAGGTCGATCACCCAGTCGGCCCGCGAGATGACGTCGAGATTGTGCTCGATGACGACCACCGTCGAGCCTTCGTCGACGAGGCGGTCGAAGAGGCCGATCAGCGTGTCGACGTCGTTCATGTGGAGGCCGGTCGTCGGCTCGTCGAGGACGTAGATGTTGCCCGACTTTCCGAGCTCGGCCGCGAGCTTCAGGCGCTGCCGCTCGCCGCCCGACAGCGTCGAGAGCGGTTGTCCCAATGTGAGGTAGCCGAGCCCCACATCCACCAGCCCTTGGAGGATCTTCGCGACCGCTGGCTCGGTGAAGAACGACGCGGCGTCGGCGACCGGCATTTCGTAGACGTCGCTGATCGACTTGCCGCGCAGCTTGTGTTGCAGCACCTCCTCGGTGAAGCGCTTGCCGCCGCAGGTCTCGCAGACCGTCACCATCGGGTCGAGATGGGCGAGGTCGGTGTAGATGACGCCAAGGCCGTTGCAGTCCGGGCAGGCGCCCTTGCTGTTGGCCGAGAACATCGCCGCGTCGACCTTGTTGGCCTTCGCGAATGCCTTGCGCACATTGTCGAGGATGCCGGTATAGGTCGCGGTGTTCGACCGCCGCGAGCCGCGGGCGAGCGTCTGGTCGATGACGACCGTCTCGGGATACGCCGCCGGCAGCGACCCGAGGATCAGCGACGATTTTCCCGCGCCGGCGACACCGGTGACGGCGGTGAGCACGCCCTTGGGGATCGCGACCGACACCTTCTTGAGGTTGTTGGTGGTCGCGTTCCTGATCTCGAGCTTCCCGTCCGGCTTCCGGACCTTCTGCTTGACCGGCTGGACCTTGTTGATGTGGTCGCCGGTCAGCGTACCCGACTTGAGGAGGCCCTCGAAGTCGCCCTCATAGACGACCTCGCCGCCCTTCGACCCCGCCAGCGGCCCCATGTCCACGATGTGGTCGCCGATCCGGATCATGTCCGGCTTGTGCTCGACGATGAGCACCGTGTTGCCCTTGTCGCGGAGCTGCTCCATCAGCCCGGCGAGGCGGCCGACGTCGTGCGGGTGGAGGCCGACCGACGGCTCGTCGAAGACGTAGGTGATGTCGGTCAGCGACGAGCCGAGATGGCGCACCATCTTCACGCGCTGGCTCTCGCCGCCCGACAGCGAAGAACTCTCGCGGTCGAGGCTGAGATAGCCGAGGCCGATCACGACGAGGTTGTCGAGCCGGGCCGCCAGCGCGTCGAGCATCGGCTGGATCGAGGGCGCCTTCACGCCACGGACGAAGGGCGCGAGGTCCGAGACCTGCATCGCCGACAGCTCGGCGATGTTCTTCTTGTTGAGCCGGCTTCCCAAGGCGTCCGC
The DNA here is from genome assembly GCA_050184415.1 of Bauldia sp. GTDB lineage: Bacteria > Pseudomonadota > Alphaproteobacteria > Rhizobiales > Kaistiaceae > JADLGL01. The sequence continues at coordinate 39,907 of JBFXAJ010000022.1, read as the reverse complement.
GTTGAGCCGCGCCCCCTCGCAGGCTGGGCACAGCGCCCGCGTGAAAATCCTGTCATATTCGGCGCGGACATGCGGCTGCAGCGTCTCAGGGTCCTTGCTGCCGAGCCCCTTCTTCAGCTTGGCGACGACGCCCTCATAGGTGAGGCCGATCTTGCCGACCTTTATCTTCCGGCCGTCGTCGAGATGGAGGAGGTTCTCGCGCTCCTCCTTGGTGAACTTCTTCACCGGCTTGTCCATGTCAAACAGGCCGGAGTTCTTGTAGATCTCCCAGTACCAGCTATCGACGGCGTAGTCCTTCGGCAGCAATGCGCCCTCGTTCAGCGACTTCGCTTCGTCGATGACCGCCGCCATGTTCATCGCCGCGACCTGGCCGATGCCCTCGCATTCGGGGCACATGCCGCGCGGGTCATTGTAGGAGTAGTTGCCCGGCGACGGCAGCCTCGGTTCCGCCGCGCGCGAGAAGATCACGCGCAGCATCTGGGCGGTGTCTGTGACGGTCGCGACCGTCGACCGCGAATTGCCGCCGAGCCGCTGCTGGTCGACGATGATCGCTGCGGAAATGTTCTCGAGCTGGTCGGCGTCGGGCTGCCCGTAGTGCGGCATGAACTGCTGCACGAAGGCCGGGTAGGTCTCGTTGATCAGCCGCTGGCTTTCCGCGGCAATCGTTCCGAACACGAGCGACGATTTTCCCGACCCGGAGACGCCCGTGAAGACAGTGATCTTCCGCTTCGGGATATCGAGCGAGACATCCTTGAGGTTGTTCTCGCGCGCACCGCGGACGACGATCGCGCCGTAGTCGGGAGAGGCCATTGGGGGTGGTCCTGATGTGTGGATTTTGCAGGAGCGAACAGCGAATAGGGAGTAGCGAGTAGCGAGTAGTGAGGTCTGAGGCACGGCCGGCGCGCCGCGCACCCTATTCGCTACTCCCTATTCGCCCGGCTATTCGCTCCGCTTCAAGAGTTCCTCAAGCGCATCGATCATCCTCGGCCACGAGGCCGTCGCTCCCTTGAGGGCGGCCTTCTGGTCTGCCGGGAAGCCGGACTGTTCCATGCGGAGGATCGTCCCCTTGCCGCTCGGCGTGAGCGTCCAGGTGACGATACTTTCGAGGCCGAAGGCCGACCAGGTGTAGGACAGCGTCCGGTTGGGCTCGACTTCGACCACCTCGCAATCGACGACCACCTTCACCTCCGGTGCCGGTTCACGCTCTAGACTGAACCGATGCCCGACCACCGGCCTGAAGTCGTTCTTCATGAGCCACTCCTCGATGAGGTGCGGTTGGGTCAGCGCCCGCCAGATCTTCTCCGGCGCGAAGGGCACTTCCCGTTCGACGACGACCGACCGCGTTCCGGTCGAGGTTTTGGGCATTGCTTCGTCCTCATCGAGTGGGTCTTCACCCGCCCTTATGGACGAAGCCGGCGGAAACTGCATCGGTCCGCTCCGATCGGTCAGGCGTTGGACTTCTCGCGACGCGCGGGCTCAGCCCATCGCCCGCCTGAGGAGCGTGGCGATCTTCTTCTCCTCGGCCGGGCCGAGATCGAGAAGCGCAAAAGCCGTCGGCCACATCTTGCCCTCATCGAGCGCGGCTTCCTCGGAGAAGCCGATGCTGGCGTAGCGGGTCTTGAACTTGGTCGCGCTGACGAAGTGGAAGAGGACCTTGCCGTCCTTGGCCCAGGCCGGCATGCCGTACCAGGTCTTCGCCTTGAGCTCGGGCGCGGTTGCCGCAACGAGCGCCGCCAGTCTCTCGGCCATCCCGCGCTCCGGCTGGACGAGCGCGGCGATCGCCGCCGCGTTCTCCGCCGCCGCGTCGGCGTCGGACGCCGCCTTCGGCTTCGCCTTGTACTTCTTCACCTCGCGGGCGCGCGCCTTCATGGCGTCGCGCTCGACGTCGGTGAAGCTGTCGCTGTCCTCGATCGGTCGGGCTTTTCGCCCGGCCTTCGCGGTGGTCGCCATGGTCGTGTCTCCTCGGCCCGTCCGCGCTACCACTTGAGCTGGGTGAGCTGGACGAGATTGCCGACGGTGTCATCCAGCTGTGCGATGCGCGAGCCGGTGACGTCCATCGGTTCCATCGTGAACTGGCCGCCGGCCTTCTTGATGCGGTCGAAATCGGCGTCGACGTCGTCGGTGTTGAACATCACCGCGACACCGCCCTCGGCACGCGTGCCTTCCTGGTAGGCTTTGGCAACCGGGCTCTGGGCCAGCGCGAGCTGCAGCTCGATACCGTCCGGCGCCTCGGGCGAGACCACCGTGAGCCAGCGGTAGTCGCCCGCGCCGACGTCGGTCTTCTTCTGGAAGCCCAGCACGTCGGTGTAGAAGCGGAGCGCCTTGTCCTGGTCGCTCACGTAGATGGTCATGACCTTGATCTGCATTTCCAGTCTCCCTGGTCTTGGATTGGTTGCTTGACGAGCGGGGCGACCTACTGGTCTATGCGCCGCAGAAGATCTTCGAGGTCGTCGAACCGGCTCTCCCAGAAACTCTTCATCTCGGTCGTCCAGTCGACGAGCGGGGCGAGCGCCCCGAGCTGCGGGCCGTAATGGGTCTGACGCCCTTCGTGACGATCGCGGACGAGGCCGGCGCGCTTGAGGACCGCCAGATGCTTCGACACCGCCGGCTGCGAGACGCCGGCCTGCGCGGTCAGCGCTCCCACCGTCTGCTCGCCCTGCCGGCATAGCCGCTCGAAGATTGACCGGCGCGTCGGATCGGCGAGTGCGGTAAAGAGAAGGTCGGGGGTGGTCGGCATCGATCAATAACCCGTTGGCTATTGGTCAATCCATAACTACCCAGATATGAGTCGTCAAGTCCCCCGAATCCGGGTCTAGCCGACGTAGCGGGCGCGGAGATGATCGCGGAAATGGCGGTCCGACAGCGGCTCGCCGGTCGCCGCGACGATGAGACTCTCCCGGTCGAGGAGGCAGCCCTTTTCGTGGATGTTCTGGCGCATCCATTCGCGCAGCGGGGTGAAATCGCCCGTGGCTAGCGACGCTGGGATTTCCGGGCGAGCGCGCTTTGCCGCCGCAAACAGCTGCGCCGCGGTCATCGCCCCGATGAGATAGGTCGGGAAGTAGCCGAAGGCGCCGGAGTACCAGTGGATGTCCTGGAGGACGCCGCGGCGGTCATCGGGCACGTCGAGGCCGAGCAGCTCCTTGACCTTGGCGTTGAAGGCGGCCGGCAGATCGTCGAGTGACAGGTCGCCGGCGATCATCGCCTTCTCGAGCTCGTAGCGGAGGATGATGTGGGCGGGGTAGGTCACCTCGTCCGAATTGACCCGGATGAAGCCCGGCGCGACGCGGGTCGCGAGCCGGCGCAGATTGTCCGGCTCCCAAGCCGCCCCCTTACCGCCGAAGGCGTCGCGCACCAGCGGGGCGAGATAGGCGAAGAATTCGGGGCTGCGGCTTGCCTGCATCTCGAAGCCGAGCGCCTGGCTCTCATGGACGCTCATGCCGCGCGCCTCGCCGACCGGCTGGCCGCGCCACTCCTGCGGGCGACCCTGTTCGTAGAGGCCATGGCCGGCCTCGTGAATGACCGCAAAGAGGGCCGGCATGAAATCGGCCTCGTCATAGCGGGTCGTGATCCGCACGTCGCCGAAGGCGCCGCCGGTGAAGGGATGGGCGCTGACGTCAAGGCGCCCGAGGGCGAAGTCGAAGCCGACGGCGTCGAGGAGCGTCCGGCCAACCCGTTCCTGGATGTCGCGCGGGAACGGGCCTTCCATGGGCAGCGTCGCGGGGCGCGATTTCGCGGCCTCCGTCGCGGCGCCGATCAGCTCCGGCAGGCTCGCCCTGAGAGAGGCGAAGACCGGGTCGATCGTTGCGGCCCGCGCGCCGACGTCGAAGGAGTCGAGGAGCGCGTCGTAGGGGGCAAGACCGAGCGCGGCGCCGAGCACGGCCGCCTTCTCCCGCTGAAGCCGCAGCACTTCGGCGAGGAGCGGCTTGACGGCGGCGTAGTCGTTGTTGGGCCGCGCCTCTTCCCAGGCATGATGGCAGGCGCTGACGGCGCGGCTCTCGGCTTCGAGAAGGTCCGCCGGGATGGCGGTGGCGCGAAGATGGTCACGCTTCATTTCGCGGAGATTCGCGGCCTGCCAGTCGGTCAGGGTCTCCTCCGACGCGCTGGCGAGGAGGTCGCCGATCTCGGGCGCGGCGACGATCTCGTGGGAGATGGTCTCCAGCGTCGCCAGCTGGTCCGAGCGGCCGGCGATGGCGCCGCGCGGCAGCATCGTCTGCATGTCCCACTGCAGGATGCCGAGCGCGTCGTCGACGGCGGCAGAGCGGGCAAACCGACGCTCGAGCTGCCGATAGGCGGACGTCATGGGAAGCTCCTGCCGCAATGGGAAAGGGCGGCCGTAGTCTGCGGCCGCCCTCTTCTCCTACTCCAAGCCGGCTGCCATGGCGAAGCCGGAGCCGGTCCGGAGATTTCTGCGGCCGCGAACGGGTCGCGGCCGCTGCGATCGTTGCTACGGGCCGGGCTTCGGCAGGATGCCGCCACCGCCGAGACCGCCGGGCGTCGTGATGGTCAGCGTCGCTTCGGCGTTTTCGTTGCCGTAGGTACCGACCCAGATGGCGTAGCGGCCGGCCTGCGGGCCGTCGAACCGGACCTCGGGATTCAGGCCGTCGGTGTCGTCATTGCAGTGGAACGCACCGCCGGGATCGGCGACGACGAGGGTCGTGTCGGCCTGCGACGTCGACGTGATCACGAGCGGCAGGATGCCGGCCAGCGTCTGGAAGTTCACGACATAGTCCGGAGCCTCCGCGATATAGCCGCGGCACTCGTTGTTGAAGGTGAACGCATCGATGCCGCCGCCGGCGATCAGGTCGACGGGCGGAACGGGGATACCCGCCTGGATTGTCGTCTCGCCGAAAGTCGGGGGCAGGTTCGGATCGGGCGTGCCGGTGACCGGAGGCGGCAGCGAGCCGGGCGGCGGCATGTTGCCACCAGCGATATTGCCGGGGTCGAGCTCGGTGATGTAGAGCGTTCCGCTGCGATCGCCCGCGTCCTGGCTGTAGACGCCGACCCAGACGTCGTATGTGCCGCCGCCGGCATTGCCGAAGGTGACGAGCGGGTCGAGGCCGGTGCCGAGGCCGTCATCGTCGCAGTGCCACGCGCCGTCCGGTCCGTTGATGACGAGGGTCGTATCGGTGCCGACTGGGCTGACGAAGGCAAAGTGGAGCGTCGTGCCGCCGGTGGTGTTGTAGGAGAGCTGGTAGTCCGGGGCGTTGGCGATGTAGCCGCGGCAGTTATTGCCGAGCGTGGTGGCGTCGATGCTGCCTCCGGCCACGACCGCGACGGTGTGGGGGTCCGGGACGAAGCCCGCGTTCAGGGTCTCTTCGCCGAAGGTCGCCTGCAGGGTGTAGTCCTGGGCCGTGGCGACCGCGCCGCCCGCAAGGGTCAGCGCCGCCGTGACGAGCGCAAGTTTACGGATCATATTGGGTTTCCTTGGTTGCGCCGCGTCGGCACGAACCAGTGACGCGGCATTGCACGTCAGTCTAAGGAACAAGAAGTGCGAGGCCCGCAGCTGGCGCGGCGGGCCTCCTTGGCAACCGATTACGGTCCGCCGCCGATCTCGGAGATGCGGAGCGTGGCGGCGCCGACGGCCGCGCCTTGGCTGTAGGTGCCGACCCAGATGTCGTACTGGCCGGCCGCCGGGGCATCGAACTCGACCAGCGGGTTGAGCCCGTCGCCGCTGTCGTCGTCGCAGTACCAGGTTCCGTCGGGCCCGTTGATCACCAGGGTCGTGTCGGTCTCGGAGAGGACCGAGATGATCAGCGGCCAGGCGCCGGCGGTGTATTGGAGCCGGTAGTCCGGAGCCTCGGTGACGTAGCCGCGGCACAGCGGATCCTCACCGTCCAGCCGCGGGACAGCCTCGGTTGCCGCGATGTCGCCGCCGGGCGTGAGCTCGACGATGTGCGGGTCCGGGCTGAAGCCCGCCGTCAGGGTGACCTCGCCGAAATTGGGATCGAGGGCGGGGTCGAGCGTTCCGGTCGTGGGCGTGGGCCCCGGGCTCGGCGGCGGCACGCTGGGCATCGGCTCGAAGGTCTCGATCGGGTTCACCGTCTCGGAGATGTAGAGCGTCGCCTCGGCGGTGTCCGTGTTGTAGGTGCCGACCCAGATGTCGTACTGGCCGCTCGTCGGCGCCTCGAGATAGATCGCCGGGTTGAGCCCCTCGCCGGCATCGTCGTCGCAGATCCATTCGCCGTCCGGCCCGCTGATGATGAGGGTCGTGTCGGCGTCGGACTGGACGTAGATCGCCAGCGGGTATGAGCCTGCCGCATAGGACAGGCGATAGGTCGGCGCCGCGGTGGCGTAGCCACGGCAATCGTTCTCGAGCGCGGTCGACACGCTGATCTGGCCCCCGGCCGTCACCGCAACCTCATGCGGATCAGGCAGGAAGCCATTGTCGAGCGTCACCTCGCCCACCGTCGGGGTCAGCGTGTAGTCGAGGGTGCCCGCGCCGATCGAACCGGATGGTTCGACCGGAATCGGCCCATCGCCGGCGATCTCCGTGATGTTCAGCGTCGCCGGGGCCTCGCCGCCATCATAGGTTCCCACCCAGATGTCGTAGACGCCGTCGAGCGGAGCCGCGAAGGCGATCTCAGGGTTGGGGAAGCCACCGGAATCGTCGTCGCAGAAATACTCGCCGGCGGGGTCGGCAATGACTAGCGTGGTGTCGGTTTCCGACAGGACGTTGAAGATCAGCGGCAGCTCGCCCGCCGCGTAGTAGATGCGGTAGGTCGACGCTTCGGTGACGAAGCCGGCGCAGGTCTCGAGGACCAGCGTCGCGTCGATCTCGCCGCCCGCCGTCACCTCGATCGTGATCGGGTCCGGCTCAAAGCCGGTCTCGACGTCCTGCTCGCCGAAGAGCGGCTCGAGTTCCCAGTTCAGCGGGCCGGTGTTCTCGTCACCGGCAAAGGTCTCAGGCTCAAGCTCGGAGATCGACAGCGTCGCCGGGACGTCCGTGTCCCCGCCATAGGTCCCAACCCAGATGTCGTACTGACCGGAGGTCGGCGCGTCGAACGTCACGAGCGGGTTGAGCGCCCCGAGCGAATCGTCGTCGCAGATCCAGTTTCCCGCGGGGTCGCTGATGACGAGGACGATGTCGGTGTCGGCGATGGCCGAGATGAACAGCGGGAAGCTGCCGGCAGTGTATTGGAGCCGAAGCGTCGGAGCCTCGGTGACGTAGCCCCAGCAGGCGTCGTCGACGAGGGCGGCGTCGGCAGGGCCGCCAGCGGTGACTTCGAAGGACTGCGGGTCGGGCGTGAAGCCCGCCACGAGGTCCACGTCGCCGAAGACGGCCGGCAGCGTGTAGTCGAGCGTGCCGCCGCCCGGCGCGATGGCCTGGCCGGTGATCACGAGGGTGCCGGCACCGCCCTCTGCGATCTGCGCATAGGTGCCGACCCAGATGTCGTACTGGCCGGACAGCGGTGCATCGAAAGTGATGGCCGGGTTGAGGGTCTCGAGATTGACCGGATCGTCGTCGTTGCAGATCCAGTTGCCGTCCGGATCGCTGATGATCAGCGTGGTGTCGTCGTCCGCCTCGACCGTGAAGCTGAGCGGGTTCACGCCGGCGGTGAAGAAGACGCGGTAGGTCGGCGCGTCGGTGATGAAGCCGTTGCAGGCCTCGCCGACATTGGTGCCGTCGATGGTGCCGCCGCCGACTGGGACGTCGACGGTGAAGGGGTCGGGGGAGAATCCGTCGTTCAGCTTGGTCTGTCCGACGACGGGGGTGAGCGTGTAGTCCTGCGCCTGGGTCTGGGCGGCGCCCAGTCCGAGCAGGAGCGTGGCAGCCGTCGCAACGGCTAGTCTTCGCATCATAGAGCTAACCTCCAATGGTGTGCTCGTTGCTCGGACGCCCCATCCGACCCCCAGCACGGGCGCCCTGAATTACCACGCCACGGTTTCGCCTCACAACATCCCGAAGGGGTACCGGCCCATGAAAACGCGGGGCCGATTTCATTGCAGCTTTGCAAGGAGCTACTAAATTAGCCGCGGCGGCGCTGGCCGCTCGTGCCGACAGTGAGGGAGACGGGAAGCCATGAACCAGACGACGCTGCCTAGCCCGATGAAGTATCTCGACAAGGCGATGGGCGCGCTTCGCGACCTTGGTCTTCTCCCGGCAACGCCGGCCGAGGAGGCACCGATCGTGCACCTTCTCCAGCAGATTTCCGATCTCGACCAGGAGCGCATCGTCGTCATCACGCGGACGCTCAGCCAGTCCTCGACGTTCAACGACGTCGTCCGCGAGCAGATCGCGGCCATGACGATCGGCCAGCGCTACGAGCAGATCGCCGGGGCTTTCGATTCGATCCGCGACGACGCCAAGTCGATGGTGGATCAACTCGAGGACGGCAAGATCTCCTTCACCGAACGGATGTCCAATCTCTGGACCCGGTTCCGCCGCGGCGACATCGCCGACCGCTTCGAGGACATCCGCAAGACCTATCTCGACGTCGCCAAGGACACCCGGGTCCAGATCGAGCGCGAGCACACGATCCTCGAGGCGTACCGCGACTTCCGCGGCGCCCTGAAGCAGTCGGAGGTCCTTGCCTTCGAGGTGCTGAAGACCGCCGAGCGCGTCCTCGACAACGCCAAGCGCGACCTTGCCGACAAGTCGGCCGTCGCAAGCCAGGCGACCGAGGACCAGGCCGTCCGCTCGCAGCGGGAGCTGGAGCGCGACGAGGCGCTCCGCACCGTGCAGAACGAGGAGAAGCGGTACCAGATCGCGAAGGACCTGTCGGACAACCTCACCGTCGGCTACAACACGTCCGAGGTCGTCATGGCCCGGCTCATGCAGACGACCACCGCAAAGGAGCGCGTCTACGCGCAGGCGGTGTCGTTCTTCTCCACCAACGAGACCGTGCTGACGGCGCTGAAGGCATCGTTCACCGGCCTTTCCGGTCTCCACGAGGCCACGCGGTCCGTGGAGGAAATGAAGGAGGGAATCTCGAAGAGCCTCGAGACGCTGTCGGAGATCGGCGACAAGGTCCAGGAGGAGGCGCTCCGCGCCGGCTACGGCCCGACGATCCGCGCCGAATCGGTCAAGAAGCTCGTCGATTCCGTCGTGGCGTTCCAGGAGCGCTCGCGCGACATCATCGCCGAGATGCGGACGCTCGCCACCAAGAATGCCGAGGAAATCCGCGAATCCGTCGAGGACGGCAAGCGCCGCCTCGCCAAGCTGAGCGAGGAAGCAGCCGCCCTGCCGCCGCCTTCGCCGGCCCTGGCGGCTGCTCCGGCCGCACCGGCCGCCTGAGGGCGGCCGCCGGCCTGACCTAAGGATCGACGATAGATGGCCGGCCCTGTCGCGGTGACCGAGGCACCGCTCAATGACGTCATGCTGGCGATGGATGTCGTGGACACCCTTCGCCACCGCGAGGCGCTCGTAGAGCGCGAGCTGTCCGGCGAGGAACGCCGGAAGCGGCTGATCGAGCGCCTTCGCGAGGTCTACCGGTCTCAGGGCATCACTGTCCCCGACCGCATCCTCGAGGAAGGCGTTGACGCCCTCGAGCAGGACCGCTTCCTCTACAAGCCGAAATCGGGCGGCTTCTCCTTCACCCTCGCGCGGCTCTACGTGACGCGGGCGAAATGGGGCCGCACGCTCGGCATCGTCGCCGGCGCCATCATCATCGCCTTCGCAGCTTGGTTCTTCCTGATCCAGCAGCCGGCGCAGCGCCGCGAGGCCAACCTCGTGACCGAACTCGCCGAGACGATCCCGAACGAGCTCCGCACGCTGTCGGCGCAGGTGGTGGACCTTGCGGTCGATCCCGCCGTCGACCAGGCGGCCGAGGCGACCGCAGCCGACGGTCTTGCGGCGGCGGCTGCCGGCAATGCCGAGGATGCCCGCGCGGCTGTGGCGAGCCTCGAGACGACGCTCGCCGAGCTTCAGCTCACTTACGAGGTGCGGATCATCGCCGACCAGAACGCCGAGCCCGGCATCTTCCGGATCCCGAACGCCAATGAGGCGACCCGGAACTATTACCTCATCGTGGAAGCGATCGGCGCCGACGGGCGGCCGATTCCGCGCACAATCACCAGCGAGGAGGACGGCGACACCGAGACCGTGACGCGCTGGGGTGTGCGGGTGTCGGAGGCGACGTGGAACGCGGTCGCCGACGATCTCGACAATGACGGGATCATCCAGAACGATCTCGTCGGCGAGAAGAACCGTGGCGAGCTCGAGGTCGACTGGGTCATGCCGGTCCTCGGCGGCGCGATCACCGAGTGGTAGGAGCGCAAGCGTGGTCGTCTTCTCCACCATCCCCGGCTCGATCTTCCCCGACAGCACCGGCCGCGGCATGACCGACATCGACAACGCGCTCGACGCCCTGCGGCGTGAGGAGGCGCGGCTCACCGAGGCCCTGAACGGCGTCACGCAGCAGATCGCCGCTGCCCGCTCGGCGGAAACCGCCGCGCTCGGCGACCTCGCCCGCTTCAAGCTCAAGGAAGGCGGCGAGGCGATCCGGAGCCGGCTCGACCAGGCGAGCCGCGAGGCCGACCAGCTGATGGCGGCCCGCGAGACGGAGCAGGCCGCGCTCGCGACGGCCCGATCCGGCAAGCTGACGTCGCTCAACGAGCATCGGAAGAACGCGGAGACGCTCCGCACCGATCTCGACGCCGTCGAGGACCGCATCGAGGCGCTCAAGGACCAGATCGCGGCGCGGCTCGCGGCCGATCCGGCGCACCAGACGCTGGTGAAGCGCGAGGACGAGGCGATGGCGACCGCCGAGGCCGCCGAGAAGAAGGCGGAGCAGGCGGAAGCCGACCGCGCCTCGAAGTCCAAGGCCTACGAATCCGACATCCTCTTCAAGTATCTCTGGGACCGCCAGTTCGGCACGCCGCAATATGCCCATGGCGGCCTCGTCCGCACGCTCGACCGCTGGGTGTCGAACCTGATCGGCTTCCTCGAAGCGCGGCCGGCCTATGTGCTTCTCAACGAGATCCCGGTGCGGCTGCGCGCCCATGCCGACCGCGTCGCCGAGGAGGCCGAAGCGGCCGCCGCCGCCGTCGACGAGTCCGAGGACAAGGCGCTTGCGGCCGTTGCCGGCGAGGACCTCGCTGGCAAGCTGCGCGGTCTGACCACCGGCGTGGAAACGCAACAGCAGGCCATCGGCCCGCTCGAGATGGAGCTGGCGGCGCTCGACGCCCGCGCGGCTGCGTTCGCCGCGGGCGACGACGATGCCTTCAAGCGCGCCACCGCCGCACTCGCACGCTCGATCGCGGCTGACGATATCCGCGCCCTCCGGCTCGAAGCCGAGCGGACGCCCTCGCCCGAAGACGAGCGCTTCGTCGAGCGGATCGAGCGGGCACGCGCCGAGATTGCGCGGCTGGAACCGGATGCGAGCAAGGCGCGCGCCGACCTCGGCGTCGTCGCCCAGCGCCGGCAGGAGCTGCTCCGCATCGCGCAGGACGTCCGCTCGCGCGGCTGGGACAATCGCGGCCACAGCTTCGACCTCGGCGACTTCCTCACCGGTTTCCTCGCCGGGCGCATCTCCTATGGCGGCCTCTGGGGCCGGATCGAGAGCACCCATCGCGGCCAGTCGAGCGGCTGGGGCGGCAATTGGGGTGGCGGCGGCTGGGGTGGCGGGTTCGGCGGCGGCTTTGGCGGCGGCTCCCGGGGCGGCGGCATGCGTGGCGGCGGGGGCGGCTTTCGCAGCGGCGGCGGCATGCGGTCGAGCGGCGGGTTCCGGACCGGCGGCGGCATGCGGCGGCGATGACGGAGACGGCGGCGGCGGAACGCAAGCCGCCTTACATCATCCGGCCCGCAAGGCCCGAAGACGTCCCTGCGCTGGTCGCGATCGAGAACGCCGCCTTCGATCCCGCCCATTATGGCGGGCTGCAGATGACGGCACGCTCGTTCCTGCGCCATGCCAGGGGGAACAACATCCTGCTCGTCGCGGTGCAGAACACGCCCGAAGCGCCAGTCGCGGGCTATGCCCTCGGCTTCGTCAAGACGGGCAGTCCCTACGTCCGCTTCTACTCACTGGCCGTGGGCGCGGAGCATGGCGGCCGCGGCGCGGCATGGCGGCTTTTCGAAGCGATCGAGCAAACGGCCCGAGAGCGCGGCTATCGCGGCGTCCGGCTCGAAATCCGCGAGGACAACGACCGGCTGCTGGCTCGTTACCGTCGCCAGGGCTACGAGGTCTTCGCGCGGGTGCCGGACTACTATTCCGACGGCGCCGGAGCGATCCGGATGATCAAGGACTTCGTCCCCGCAGTTCTTGCGTGACTTCCTCCGGCGACGATTGTCAGCCCAACCTTTCGGGTGTATCGGCGCGTTAGGACAGGACTTCTTCCCGGTCTCGAGCCCAAGCGGTCGCACCCCCACCAATGTCAAGCTGGCTGATCCTGGTCGATTCGCTCCGGGACTTCGACAATGCCGCCACGCCGCACAAGGTGATCACGACGAGGGACTACCTCGCCCGGCCGCAGCTCTTCCAGGGCAGCCGTCCCCAAATCATCAACCTCGCCCGGTCCTTCGCCTACCAGACCCGCGGCTATTATTGCTCCCTTCTCGCGGAAGCCCGTGGCCACCGGATCATCCCGAATGTCGAGACCATGGTCGACCTCGGCAGCCGGGCCCTCTACGCCCAGGCCCTGCCCGAGCTCGAGGACGCGCTCGCCAAAGGCATCACGCCCACCGCGCCGGACGTCCCCGAGCGGATGCTCGTCTGCTTCGGGTCGGTGACCGATCGCCGGTTCGACCGCTTCGCGAAGCTGATCTTCGACTGGTTCCGCGCGCCGGTCCTCGAGATCGTCACCGAGAAGGGCGACCGTCCCGACCGGCCGCAGATCAAGAAGCTCGGCGCCGTGCCGGTGACCCGGCTGAGCCCCGAAGAGCTCCGGACCTTCCACGAGGCGCTGCACCAGCACACCAAGCGGCAGTGGCGGTCCAACAAGGCGCGGGCGATCGCGCGCTATTCCTTCGCCACGCTCTACGACCCGGCGGAGAAGATGCCGCCGTCGGACTTCAAGACCCTGAAGCACTGGGCCAAGATCGCGGAGAAGCTGGGCTGCGAAGTCGAACCGATCACGAAGAAGGATCTCGGCCGGCTGGCCGAGTTCGACGCCCTCTTCATCCGCGAGACCACCTCGATCGACAACCACACCTACCGCTTCGCGCGACGCGCGATGCAGGAGGGCATGCCGGTCATCGACGACCCGATCTCGATGATCCGCTGCACCAACAAGATCTACCTCCATGAGCTGATGAGCTCGAACGGCATCGCCGTTCCGCCCACGGTGACGGTCGGCGGGCCGGGCGACCTCGCGCGCGCCGCCGACCAGCTCGGCTTCCCGATGGTGCTGAAGGTTCCGGACTCATCGTTCAGCCGCGGCGTCCGCAAGGTGGATTCGCCCGACGAGCTGGCGGCGCTCGCCAAGCTCTGGCTCGCCGACACCGACCTCCTCCTCGCCCAGGCTTTCGCGCCGACGAGCTTCGACTGGCGCGTGGGGGTGCTCGGCGGCAAGCCGCTCTTCGTCGTGCAGTACATGATGGCGCGCGGCCACTGGCAGATCGTCAAGCACCAGGCCGGCGGAAAGTCGGTGGAGGGTGCGCACAAATCCATGGGGCTCGGCGAGGCGCCGCCGGCGGTGATCGACATCGGCCTCAGAGCCGCGCAACTGATCGGCAACGGGCTCTACGGCGTCGACATCAAGGAGACGTCCGACGGGCTGTTCGTGGTCGAGATCAACGACAACCCCAACATCGAGCACGGCATCGAGGACGAGTCCGAGAAGGACCAGGTCTGGATCGACCTGACCAAGTGGTTCATCGACCGGCTCGATTAGACCACGACCTGATCGAATCGCGCTTTCAGCGTCCGGCCGGCAGCCGCCGTTCCATCCAGTCGACGCCGAAGGCCACGAGGTCGCGCGCCTCGATGAGCTCGCTCCGCGCGTTGCCGACCTTGCCCTGCGCCGCCCGGCCGAGCGCGAGATAGTCGCGGAGGATCAGCGCGAAGTAATCCTCGCCGTCCCAGGGCACGATGCCGTCGGAATCGTCGATCGTGTCGATGTGGACGATCTCTGGGCCGGCGGATCGGGCGACGCGGCGGTGGCGGCGGACGCGGCGCTTGTTCGGGATGTTGGCGAGCCACTCGGAATAGTGGAGGAGGGTCACGGTGTCTTCGTCAGCGCCGAGGCGCAGTACCTTGCCGCCATTGAGCGCGAGGCGCTCGAGCGGCGATCCGGCGCCGTAGTAGTCGTGCCAGGCGACGTTGCCGGTCATGAACTCCGCGAACTGGCCTGACGCGCCGAACCGGCCCTCGGGATGGTTCGACACCAGCGTCCGCGGCGAGCGCCGGAACAGCTCGGCGAGGTAGCCCACGTCCGGATCGGCGGGCGTCGTCAAGGCGTCGAACGGCTCGGCCGTAGCAAGAAGCGCCGGCCGCTCGGCTTCGTCGCGCGCGTTGACCCACGACCAGTCGTCCCGTGCGCCAAGTACCATCAGCATCGTGCCCGTCGCTCCGAGGGCGATTGAAAGCGCATCGAGGACGCCCTCAGGCCCGCCCTCGACCTTCCCGATCCGCCGCAGCGAGGCGTGGACCATCAGTAGGTCGCCGCGGCGGACGCCGAGGTCCTCGAGGTCGTGGACGATCCGGTCGACGGTGAAGACGGCATCGGTCATGGCAAGGCAACGCTCGGGCTGGTCACGGCATTTCCCTTGGTGGGCGATATCGTCATCATCGCGCTCCGTGACGGTTGTACCGTCGTCGGTCCGGCTGCCACACCCCCCTTGCGGTCGGGCGCTGAAATGAAAGGGAGAACAGGACCATGGCTTATCAACGGCTTCGAACGCTGGCGCTCGCGGCGTTCATCGCGCTGCCGCCGGCGCTGGCCTTCGCGCAAACGCCCGTCGAGCTCGGCGTCGAGCTCGTGGACGACGGCTTCGAGGCGCCCCTCCTCGTCACCAGCCCTCCCGGCGACGAGCGGCTCTTCGTCGTCGACCAGGCCGGCCAGATCTGGATCATCGTCGACGGCGAGCGCCTCGATACGCCTTTCTTCGACATCGGCGGGGAGATCGCGTTCGGCGGGGAGCAGGGCCTCCTCGGCCTCGCCTTCCATCCCGACTACGCCTCGAACGGCCGCTTCTTCATCAACCACACCACCGGCGGCGGCGACACGCGGGTCGCCGAGTACCGGGTCTCGGCAGACCCCAATGTGGCTAACCCGGCCTCGGGCATCACGCTGATCGAGCTCGACGACCGCCGCGGCAACCACAATGGCGGCTGGATGGATTTCGGCCCCGACGGCCTTCTCTACATCAGCAATGGCGACGGCGGCGGCGGCGGCGATCCCGACCGGAACGGCCAGAACCCGGACACGCTGTTCGGCAAGATCCTCCGCATCGACGTGAATGGCGGCTCGCCTTACGGCATCCCGGCGGGCAATCCCTTCGCGAATGGCGGCGGCGCGCCGGAGGCGTTCGCGCTTGGCCTCCGCAATGCCTGGCGGCTCGCCTTCGACGGCGACCTCCTCTACGTCGCCGATGTCGGCCAGGGGGTCTGGGAGGAGGTGACGGTGATCACGACCGCCGATGCCGGCGCCAATTTCGGCTGGAACATCATGGAGGGTGCGCACTGCTTCGAGGCCGACAATTGCGATCAGGCCGGCCTCGTCCCCCCGACCTACGAGTACTCGCATGACGAGGGCTGCTCGATTACCGGCGGCTACGTCTACCGCGGCGCGGCGATCCCGGCGATTGCCGGCCACTATTTCTTCGCCGATTATTGCTCGGGCTTCGTGCGCTCGTTCCTCTACCAGGACGGCGCCGCCACCAATGTCGTCGACTGGACCGGCCAGCTCGGCGACCTCGGCAATATCACCTCCTTCGGCAAGGACGCGGCGGGCGAGCTCTACATCACCTCGTCCAACGGGTCGGTCTACCGGATCGTGCCGGGCTAGAGGCGGGTGAGTGGTGAAATCGTCAGTGGTGAGTGGAGACGTACTCACCACTCACTGCTCACCCGAAAAGGAAAGGCCGGCGCATGACGCGCCGGCCCTTCCGCAATCGCAACCGATCCTAAAGCGGAACGAACGCCAGCGCGTTGTTCGCGTTCATCGGAACGACAAGCTGGTTGGCGCCGGCGTCGTAGCACATTGAGGCGGCACTCGGGATGTTCTCGGCGATCAGCGTGGCGGTGCCGCCCGGCGGGATCATAGAGATGCCGCCCATGGTGACGGACGAGACGTACTTCGTGCCATCCTCGAGGATGACGAGGCCGTCATTGCCGCCCTGGACCGCCTGCTCGGTGAGGAGCAGTTCGCCCTCGGGCGAGAAGGTCAGGACATCGGCATTGCCGATGTTCACGACGACGATGTTGCCGTCATTGTCGACTTCGACGCCGTTCGGCTGGCGAAGCGGCTCGCCCTCGATGAACACGGTCGCGGTGCCGTCGGGCGTGATCTTGAACACGCGCCAGCTGGTGGCGGCGTTCGGGTTCTGATCGTTCAGCGCCATGCCGGTCTGCGTCGCGTAGATCGTGCCGTCCTCGGCGACCGTGAGGTCGTTGAAGCCGGTCGATTCCGGAACGCGGAACTCGCCCGCCGGGGTGCCGTCGGCCATGTTGAACATGCGCACGACCGAGACGCCGGGGATGTTCTGGCCTGGATTGGCCGGGTCCGGCGTGCCGCCATCGCGGTCGGCAAGGTACAGGATGCCGTCGCGGATGTAGGAGCCGAACGGCTCGTTGAGGACGAGCGGCGGATCCATATTGTCGCGCTGGGCGCCGGGGTTCTGGACGCCGATCCAGCGGGCATTGTTGACCGAGCCGTCATGGTTGATCAGGGCAACCCACGCATCATTGGCGCGGACCGCCTGGCCGACGCCGCGGGCCGGGGCGACGATCAGGTCGCGATCCGGGTCATAGGTGCAGCTCTCGGTCGAGAAGATGGCGCCGTAGACCTTGACGTTGTCCGACATCGCGGCGAACGGGGCAGGGTTCTGGGCGTCAGGCGCCGGTGGCGCGATCGGGAGGCCAAGAGCATTGCCGGTGTAGTAGGGCCGCGGCGGGGTCTGCGGCGCCCCCTGCGCGAGCACCACGCCGGCACCCACGCCAACGGCAAGGGCCGCAATGCTCGCAGAAAGAACGAGTCCCTTCATCGAAATTCCTCCACCTGTTTTCCTTGGCTGGTTGGCTCCAGCCCGGGCGGAGACTAGCCCAAGTCCGCCAGCGCGGGATAGCGGTCGCGGGCAGGTTCGCGAGAACACTGGACAAGCGTATATCTGCGTATTTGGTGACGAATAGTCAGGATATTTTCGCTACGTAGACGATACATTCTATGTACTATAGATCGATATCCCGCGATTGAGGGATGGAGCCAACGTATAGTTTCTTCGTTTCACCTTTTCGTCGGCGAAAAGAAAAAGCCGCCAGCGCGTCGCGCTGGCGGCTTGTCGGAAAACCCGTCTGGAGCGGGGCGTTAGTCGAGCTGGATCCGGGCGACGGCGTTGTTGTTGTTCATCGGAATGAACAGCGCGTTCGCGGTCGGGTCGTAGCACATGGAGGCCGCGCTCGGGATGCCGGTCGCGATCAACGTGGCTTCGCCGCCGCCGGCCGGGATCATCGAGACACCGCCTTCGCGGACGCTCGAGATGTATTTGGTTCCGTCGGCGAGGACGACGAGACCGTCATTGCCGGCCTGCGCGGCCTGCTCGGTGTTCACCAGCGTGCCGTCCGGCGAGAAGGTGAGGACGGCGTTGTCACCGATATTGACGACGACGATGTTCCCGTCCGGGTCCATGGCAACGCCGTTCGGCGAGTTGAGCGGAGCGCCGGCGAAGAACACCGAAACGGTGCCGTCCGGAGCGATCTTCCAGATCCGGGCATTCTCGTTCGCGCTCGTCTGCGAGGCGTAGATTGTGCCGTCGGCGGCGACCGCAACGTCGTTGATAAGGCCACCAGCTTCCGGGATCGGGAAGGTCGCGATCGGCTCGCCGGTAGCCGCATCGAAGGTGCGGACGTTGAACACGGTCGGGGTGTTGCCGGTCGCGGCCGGGTCGGGGTTGGCGAGGTTGCCGTCCGAGTCGGCGATGTAGATCACGCCGTTCACGATATCGATGCCGAAGGGCTGGTTGAGGACCAGCGGCGTGATGAGGTTCGCCTCGCCGCGCTGGTTGGCGGCCTGGACGCCGACCCACTTCGGCGTGTGCACCGTCCCGTCATGGTTGAGGAGGGTGAGGTAGCCGTCATTCGGGGTCAGGTTCTGGGCAATGCCCATATTGGTGACCACGACGAGGTCCATGCCCGGGTCGTACTGGCACGCCTCAGCGCTGCGGAAGGCGCCATAGACCAGGACGTTGTCCGACATCGGAACGAAGGGGGCCGGATTCTGGGCGTCCGGGGCCGGCGGCGCGGCGGGAACGCCGATCGGGTTGCCGAGAAAGTAGGGGCGCGGCGGAGGCGGCGGGTTGTTGCCGCCACCGGGGGCCTGGGCGTAGGCAACGGCAGTGGAGGCCGCGAGGGCGACGAGCCCCGTGGCGATAATGCGCTTCATCTAAATCCTCCTCTGTGGGGCGGCTTATTTGCATCCGCCTGAGCGTAGAATAGCCTATAAAGCTTCAAACCCGCCAGACACGTGACATCCCCCGCTTGCGGTAAGGGACTTCGCTTGCCGCCCGGATCGCGCGGGCTATAAGGGCGCCGGCGCAAGCAATGGGCAGGCAGGCAATGGCGGTCGCGGCGGCTTTCGATGTCCTCGGCGTGGGCAACGCGATCGTCGATGTCCTCGCAAGAGCGGACGAGCGCTTTCTCGCGGAGTCCGGCCTCGCCAAGGGATCGATGCGGCTGATCGGGCCGGCGGAGGCGGTTACGCTCTATGATCGCCTCGGACCCGCGACCGAAGTCTCCGGAGGCTCGGCCGGCAACACGATCGCCGGCGTCGCCTCCCTCGGCGGCAAGGCCGTGTTCATCGGAAAGGTCGCGGACGACCAGCTCGGTGCCATCTACCGTCACGACATGACCGCTACGGGCGTTACCTTCACCACGCCACCCCTCGTCGGGGGACCGCCCACCGGGCGATCGATGATCCTCGTCACCCCGGACGGCGAGCGGACGATGAACACGCTCCTCGGCGCCGCCCAGGACTTGACGCCGGCGGACATCGACGAGGAGCTCGTCGCGGCTTCGACGATCACCTTCCTCGAAGGCTATCTGTGGGATCCGCCGCAGGCGAAGGATGCCTTCCGGAAGGCGGCAGCCGTCGCCCATCGCGCCGGCAGAAAGGTGGCGCTGACCCTGTCGGACGCCTTCTGCGTCGACCGCTATCGCGGCGAATTCCTCGACCTCATCCGCACCGGGGCGGTCGACATCGTCCTTGCCAACGTGGCCGAGTTGAAGTCGCTCTACGAGACCGGCAGCTTCGAGGCCGGCCTCGAAGCGCTGCGCTCGGAGGCAGCGCTTGCTGCGGTCACCGCCGGCGAGGACGGCTCCTACGTCCTGTCGGCGGCGGGCGTCGAGCATGTGCCGGCGACGGCGGTCGAGACGGTCGTGGACGCCACCGGCGCCGGCGATCTCTACGCCTCGGGCTTCCTCCTCGGCGTGTCGCGCGGATTGCCGCTCGCGACCGCTGCCTCGCTAGGGTCGTTCGCCGCCGCCGAGGTCATCTCGCATATGGGCGCGCGCCCGGCGACCCCGCTCCTCGCGCTGGCGCGCGAGGCCGGCTATCCGCTTTAGCGGATCAGGCGGCCGACCAGCTTCGCGGTGTAGTCCACCATCGGCACGACGCGGGCGTAGTTGAGCCGGGTCGGGCCGATGACGCCGAGCGCGCCCACGACGCGCTGGTCCTTGTCGCGCAGCGACGACACGATCAGCGACGACCCCGACAGCGAGAAGAGCTTCGATTCCGAACCGACGAAGATGCGCACGCCCTCGCCGGATTCGGTCTGCGACAGGAGCTGGATCAGCTCGCGCTGGGTCTCGAGGTCGTCGAAGAGATGGCGGATGCGCTCGAGGTCCTCCGCCGCCCGGACATCCTCGAGGAGGTTTGAATGGCCCCGGACGATCAGCGTCTCCGGCCGGTCAGCCGCGGCGTCCGCCCAGCTCGCGAGGCCCGCGTCGACGAGCTTGCCGGTGAGCGCGTCAAGCTCGGCCTGCGCGGCGCTGCGCCGCCGTTCGAGCTCGGCGCGAGCGCCGGACACGGTATGCCCGCGAAGGCCGGCATTGAGATAGTTCGCCGCCTCGATCAGCGCGGACGGCGTCGTGCCGGGATCGACGTCGATCAGCCGGTTCTCGATCGAGCCGTCCTCGCCAACGAGGATCACGAGCGCCTTCCCGGGCTCGAGCCGCACGAACTCGACCTGTCGGAGCTGGACGTCAGCCTTGCTGGTGAGCACGACGCCCGCGCCGCGAGACAGACCGGACAGGAGCCGGCCGGCCTCGGAGAGAAGATCCTCCACGCTCCGTCCGGGCTGGCTCGTGCGAATCTGGGTCTCGATCTGCCGCCGCTCCTCGGCCGACAGGTCGCCGATCTCGAGGAGCGCGTCGATGAAGAAGCGGAGCCCGGTCTCGGTCGGCAGCCGGCCGGCCGAGGTATGCGGCGCGAAGATCAGCCCGAGGCGCTCGAGGTCCGCCATGACGTTGCGGACCGACGCCGGGGACAGGTTGACCGGCAGCATGCGGGACAGATTGCGGGAGCCGAGCGGCTCGCCGGTGTCGAGATAGGTCTCGACGATGCGCCGGAAGATGTCGCGCGAGCGCTGGTCGAGACCCGACAGGCCGCGGGCGGGCGCCGCGCGGTCGTTGGCGACGATGGACGGAGGACGGGACTGATCGATCATCGGGACATTGTGTCCGGAACATCGCGGCAGCGGCAAGCGGGGCTTTACCGCACCAGGGTTCGATGGCACCAAGCCGCTCGAACCCTGTGCACCTTCGAGGACTCATGCGGCCATCGAAACGCCTTCCCGATGAACTGCGGGCCGTGAGCCTCGAGCGGGCGGTTGCGCGCCACGCCGAAGGCTCGTGCCTGGTCAAGTTCGGCGAGACCCAGGTCTACTGTACCGCGAGCGTCGAGGACCGCGTGCCGTCCTGGCTGCGCGGCGGCGGCAAGGGGTGGGTGACGGCCGAGTACGGCATGCTGCCGCGATCGACCTCCGAGCGCATGAAGCGCGAGGCCGGGCAGGGCAAGCAGTCCGGCCGGACCCTCGAGATCCAGCGCCTGATCGGCCGCTCGCTGCGCGCGGTGGTCGACCTCGTCGCGCTGGGCGAACGCCAGATCGTGGTCGATTGCGACGTCATCCAGGCCGACGGCGGGACGCGAACGGCCGCGATTACCGGCGGCTGGGTGGCGCTCCACGACTGCATCCAGTGGATGAAGGCGCGCGACATGTTCTCGAAGCCGGTGCTGGTCGATCATGTCGCCGCGGTGTCGGTCGGCATCGTCCGCGGCGAGCCGGCGCTCGACCTCGACTATGTCGAGGACGTCGAGGCCGAGACCGACGCCAATTTCGTCATGACCGGCGGCGGCGGCATCGTGGAGATCCAGGGCACGGCGGAGCGGAAGCCGTTCACCGAGGCCGAGTTCCAGGGCCTCCTGAACCTTGCCCGCGGCGGCATCGGCCGTCTCGTCGAGCTCCAGAAGCTCGCCGTCCTTTGACGACGGCGCCGCGGCTTCGGCGGGGTGACAGGCTGGTCATCGCCAGCCACAATCCTGGCAAGGTGCGCGAGCTCGCGGATTTGATTCGACCTTTCGGCCTCGTGGCGGTCGCCGCGAGCGAGCTCGGGCTCGCCGAGCCCGAAGAGACCGGAACCACCTTCGAGGACAACGCGCTGATCAAGGCGCGCGCGGCCGCCGCGGCATCGGGCCTCCCTGCCCTCGCGGACGATTCCGGGTTGTGCGTCGATGCGCTCGGCGGCGCGCCCGGCGTCCTTTCCGCGCGCTGGGCCGGCCCAGATCGCGATTTCGCCCGGGCGATGCGCAACATCGAGGAGGCGCTGTTCGACAAGGGCGCCACCACGCCCGAGCAGCGCAGCGCGCATTTCGTGGCCGTCCTCGCGCTGGCCACGCCCGACGGCGGCAGCGCAACCTGGCGCGGCGAGATCGAGGGGACGATGGTGTGGCCGCCGCGGGGCGACCAGGGCTTTGGCTACGATCCGGCCTTCCTGCCGGACGGTCATGACCGGACGTTCGGCGAGATGTCGGCGGAGGAGAAGCACGGCTGGAACCCGCCCCTGCCGCCACTCTCGCACCGCGCCCGCGCCTTCGCGAAATTCGCGGACAGCCTCGCGCTCGGGGACCCATGAGCACGAACCCCTCCGACGCCGGCTTCGGGGTGTACGTGCATTGGCCGTTCTGCGCCGCGAAATGCCCGTATTGCGACTTCAACTCCCATGTCCGCCACCAGGCCGTAGACCAGGAGCGCTTTGCTGCGGCCTTCGTCCGCGAGATCGCCACGACGGCCGCGAGGACGGGTCCGCGCACCGTCGGCAGCATCTTCCTCGGCGGCGGCACGCCTTCGCTCATGAAGCCGGCCACCGTGGCGGCGATCCTGGACGCGATCGCAGCCCACTGGTCGGTCGCGCCAGGCGCCGAGATCACGATGGAGGCGAACCCGTCGAGCGTCGAGGCGGAGCGCTTCCGCGGCTACCGGTCGGCCGGGGTGAACCGGGTGTCGCTCGGCGTGCAGGCGCTGAATGACACCGACCTCCGGCTCCTCGGCCGGCTCCACAATGTCGACGAAGCGTTCCGCGCCATCGAGGTCGCGACCTCGACCTTCGACCGCACCAGCTTCGACCTCATCTACGCCCGGCCGCGGCAGACCCCGCAGGCATGGCGCCAGGAGCTCGAGGCGGCGCTGTCCCGGGCGTCCGACCACGTGTCGCTCTACCAGCTCACGATCGAGGAAGGGACGCCGTTCTTCGCGCTCCACCGCGCCGGCAAGCTGGTCGTGCCCGACGAGGACATCGGCGCGGAGCTCTATGCCGTCACGCAGGAGGCCTGCGACCGGTTCGGCCGGCCGGCCTACGAGATTTCCAATCACGCGGCCGCCGGCGCCGAGTGCCGGCACAATCTCCTGTACTGGCGCTATGGCGAGTACGCCGGGATCGGGCCGGGCGCCCATGGGCGCCTGATCCTTGGCGATGGGCGGCACGCAATTTCGACCGTCAAGAGCCCGGAGATCTGGCTGGAGCGCGTCGAGGCGTGGGGCGACGGCATCGAAAGCGACGAGATCCTCTCCGCCGAGGAGGCATCCGACGAGATGCTGCTGACGGGCCTTCGCCTCGTGGAAGGCATCGACCTCGACCGCTATCAGCGGATCGCCGGCCGCGCCCTCGATCCGGCACGGCTCGCGGCGCTGACCGCCGAAGGCATGGTGGAGCCGCTCGGCGACCACCGCGTCCGCGTCACCCGGGCGGGCGCCGTCGTGCTTGATGCCGTCGTCGCCGACCTCGCGGCTTAGGCTCAGCCAGGACGTTTGCGAAACGCTGGAGCGTGGCGGAGGTCTCCCACCTCTCCCCGGTGAAGAGGGGTTCCTTTTCGACAGTCCGGAATGTGCTCCTAGAACAGCTGGAAGCCGCCACCGCCCGCCGCGGGTGTGACGGCGGCAGTGGCCGCCGGAGCAAAGCCGCGCGGCGCCGGATCGACCACCGTGGCCGTGCCGCTCCGCTGGACCTCGTAGACCGCGAGCGTGCGCTGGTTGGTACCGTCGGGCAGGAAGCGGAAGGCGCCATCGAGGCCGCGGAAGCCGTTGGCATTGGTGATCGTGGCGGCGGCGAAGGCGTTGGCCCCGAAATTCGCGGCAAGGCCCGCCGCGAGGATCGCGGCATCATAGCCGAGGGTCGCCGTGCCGAAGGGCGTCGCGCCATAGGCGGCGAGGTAGCGGGCGTCGAAGGCATCGGCGCCGGAGGTTTCCGGGCCGGGATACCAGCCGCCGGCGAGCGCGGTCTCGGCGCGGATGCGGTCGTCGTTCCACTGGCCGCTGCCGAGGTAGCGCACGTCGCCGGGACGCACGCCCTGCGAGGCCATGATCTGCGCCATGAAGGGCGCCGCGTCGCCGCCATCGGGCATGAACACGCCGTCGACCTGCCCGGCCTCCACCAGCGCCGCCACGCGTTCGGCAGCCGCCTGCATCGCAACGCGGTCGAGCGCGTAGCGTTCGACGGCGACGATGCGGACGCCGGCGCCGGCCGCGACTTCGCGGAGCGCGGCCTCGGCGACCGTGCCATAGGCGCTTTCGGGGAGAAGGGCGGCGACGGAGGTGATGCCCTGGCTCGCCGCGTAGCCGATGATGCGCTGCACGTCCGAGCGCGGCAGGAAGCCGAGGAGATAGACCCCGGGACCGGCTACGGACGCATCGGTGGAGAACGCGATCATCGGGACGCCCGCCGGTCGGGCCACCGCGGACGCGGCGCTGACCGAGGTCGCGAAGAGCGGGCCGAGGATCAGCTCGGCGCCCTGGCTGATCGCCTCGGTCGCGGCGAGGCGCGCGCCCTCGGGCGTGCCGCCGTCGTCCTTGACGAGGATCTGGATGTTGGCCCCGGAATATTCCTGGAGCGCGAGGGCGGCGGCATTCTTGATCTGGAGGGCCGCCTGGGCCGAATTGCCGTTGGCCGACAGCGGCACGAGAAGCGCGACGCGGACCGAGCCGGTGCCGAGCACTTCGCCGGTGACCGGCATGTTGGTGTCGATCGAAACCGCGGGACCGGCGGCCGTGAAATTGGTCGCGTTGCAGGCGGCGAGGAAGGCGAGCGCGGTGACGGCAGCGCCGATGACCGGCAGCCTGCCCAGCGAGCGGATCGAAAACTGGCCCAACGCCCCAACTCCTCTTCGCCTCGGCCGCCGTCGACCTGCTAAGACTTTTGCCGCGACCGTAAGGAGGGGGAATTGGCCTGTCAAAGTGTCGGCAGTGTGTCGGCTGCGGTCTTCGCGAAGGTGCGTTCCCGGTGACACAGCGTGGCTGAACAGCGGCTTCCATCGGCCCGAAGCCGGGCCTTTTCGATCGACGGCGCGACCTTTGCCGCGCCCGCACTGGCGCCCGGGCTCTATGTGACGTCGACGCCGATCGGCAACCTCCGCGACGTGACACTTCGGGCCCTCGCGACGCTCGCCGCGGCAGACATCGTCGCGTGCGAGGACACCCGCATCACGTCGCGGCTGACACGCCATTACGGCATCGACACGCCGCTCCTGCCCTATCACGAGCACAATGCCGAGCGGCAGCGGCCGAAGCTGCTCGCCGCCCTTACGGAAGGCCAGGCGGTGGCGCTGGTGAGCGACGCCGGGACCCCCCTCGTCTCCGACCCGGGCTATCGCCTCGTCGGCGAGGTGCTTGCCGCCGGCCATGCGGTCATTCCGATCCCCGGTCCTTCGGCTCTCCTCGCGGGGCTGGCCGGCGCGGGAATGCCCACCGACGCCTTCCTGTTCGCCGGCTTCCTGCCGCCGAAGGAGACCGCACGGAAGAAGCGCCTGGCCGAGCTGGCGGCCGTGCCGGCAACGCTCGTGTTCTACGAGTCGCCCCAGCGGACCGCGGCGAGCCTACGGGACATGGCCGAGATCCTGGGCCGCGACCGGCCGGCGACGGTGGCGCGGGAGCTGACCAAGGCGTTCGAGACTTTCCGGCGGGGTTCGCTCGACGCCCTCGCCGCCGCGTTCGCCGATGAGGCGCCCCCGAAGGGCGAGATCACGATCCTTGTTGGGCCGCCGACCGCCACCGAACCGCCGGGGGAAGAAGCCATCGACGATGCGCTCCGCGCGGCACTGGCCGACGCCAGCGTCGGCGACGCCGCGGCGGCCGTCGCGGCGCAGACAGGGCTGCCGAAACGCGTGCTCTATGCGCGGGCGCTGGCGCTGAAGGCCGATGCCACCGATGACGGCGAGTAGCGACGAGACCCTGCGCCGGCGCGACCGCGAGCGCCACGGCCGACGGGCCGAGGCGATGGCGGCGTGGTTCCTGCGCCTCAAAGGCTATCGGGTCGTCGCCCGGCGCTACCGCACACCGGTCGGCGAGATCGACCTCGTGGTGAAGCGAGGCCGCGCCCTCGTGTTCGTCGAGGTCAAGGCACGGGCGACGGAGCTGGCCGGCGCCCTTGCCGTGACCCCGGCGGCGCGGGCACGGATCGCCCGGGCCGGCGAAGCGTGGCTGTCGCGCTATCCTGCCGCCGCCCGCCTCGACCTTCGCTTCGACGTCGTGGTCATCCTGCCGCGACGCTGGCCGGTCCATATTCGCGATGCATTCGGGACCGGCCGGAGCTAGGTCCGCTTGCATCGGCACCAGCGGCCTCGCATAGGCTGCGGCATGGAGGGAGAATGAGCCTCACCATTGCGGTCCAGATGGACCATGTCGCCGGCATCAACATCGCCGGCGACAGCACCTTTGCCCTCATGCTCGAAGCCCAACGGCGCGGCCACCGGCTGCTGCATTACACGCCCGACCGGCTGTCGCTTCGCGAGGGGCATGTCGTGGCGCGGGTCGAGCCGCTGGAAGTCGCCGACGAAAAGGGCCGTCATTTCGCGCTCGGCGCGCCGATGCCGTACGAGCTCGGCCAGGCCGACGTGGTCCTGCTGCGGCAGGATCCACCCTTCAACATGGCCTACATCTCGACGACGTTCCTCCTCGAGCGCATCCATCCGCGGACCCTCGTCGTCAACGACCCGATCTGGGTCCGCAACGCGCCCGAAAAGCTCTTCGTCACCGAGTTCCCGGACCTGATGCCGCCGACGCTGATCACGCGTGACGCCACCGAGATCCGGGCGTTCCGCGAGGAGCATGGCGACATCATCATCAAGCCGCTCTACGGCAATGGCGGCGCCGGCGTCTTCCGCCTCACCGAGGGTGACCAGAATCTCGGTTCGCTCCTCGAGATTTTTGCTGCAGCGTTCCCTGAGCCTTACGTCGTCCAGCGCTATCTCCCCGAGGTCCGGCGCGGCGACAAGCGGATCATCCTGGTCGAGGGCGAGCCGGTGGGGGCGATCAACCGCGTCCCGGCAGCCGACGAGACGCGCTCCAACATGCATGTCGGCGGCCGGCCCGAACCGACGGAGCTGACCGATCGCGAGCGTGAGATCTGCAGCCGCATCGGCCCCGCGCTCCGCGAACGAGGCCTCGTCTTCGCCGGGATCGACGTAATCGGCGACTGGCTGACCGAGATCAACGTCACCTCGCCGACCGGCATCCGGGAAATCCGCCGGTTCGGCGGCGCCGACATCGCTGCCCTCGTCTGGGATGCGATCGAGGCGCGGCTGGTTCCCGTCAAACGGTGATGCGCAGCGCCGTCGTCACCGGCGTTTCGACGGGGATCGGACGCGCCGTTGCCGAGGCGCTCATCGGAGCGGGCTACCAGGTGTTCGGCTCCGTGCGCCGGGCCGCCGACGCCGTCGCCTTCGAGGCGGCGCTCGGCGAACGGGCGCACGCCCTCGTCTTCGACCTCCGAGACGACGCGTCCATCGACGCGGCCGCAGCCACCGTCGCGGCGTCAACGAAGGAGCTCGCGGCGCTCATCAACAGCGCCGGCATCGCCGCGCCCGGGCCGCTGGAGCACATCGCGCTCAAGGAGTTCCGCGACCAGCTCGCAGTGAACCTTACGGGCACGCTCGCGGTTACGCAGGCGTTCCTGCCGCTTCTCCGCGCCGGCCAGGGCCGGATCGTCAACGTCTCGTCCGTCGCGGGCCGGACCGCGATGCCGTTCCTCGGCGCCTATTCGGCGGCAAAATTCGGTCTCGAGGCGCTGTCGGACAGCCTGCGGCGGGAGCTGGTCGGCTCGGGCGTCGACGTGATCGTGCTGCAGCCGGGCGGGATCGCAACGCCGATCTGGAGCAAGGCAGCCGACCGCGACGCCACCATCTACGACGACACCAGCTACGCCGATCCGCTCCAGGCCTTCCGGGAGGTCGCCCTCGGGGCCGGCGCGGCGGGGCTGCCGGCGCAGCACGTCGGCAAGCTGGTACTGGCGATCCTGTCGGCGCGGCGGCCCCGCGTTCGCTACCTCCTCAGCCGGGCGCCGTTCACCGAGCGCATGATGCGGCTCGTGCCGCCGCGCCTCCTCGACCGGATCATCGCCCGCCGCCTCGGCATTCGGTAGCTCTGCCCCCGCGTTGCCGATGCGGGTGAGGGCGCCTATCTCAGCAGAAACGGCGGAGGCGGATTGTCATGCGCATTGGAATCCTCGGCACCGGCGATGTCGGCCGGGCCATCGGACATGGCTTTGTCACCCTCGGGCACCAGACCGTCCTCGGATCACGGTCCGGAAACAACGAGACCGCGGCGGCATGGGCTGAACAGCATCATCCGCTCGGCGCGGCGGCGACCTTCGCCGAGGCCGCGTCCATCGGCGAACTGCTCGTGATTGCCACCAAGGGCAGCGCCGATGTGCTGCACGCGGTGGTCGAAGCGGCGGGACCGGGATCCTTTGCCGGCAAAGTGGTCATCGACACGACCAACCCACTCGACTTTTCGCGGGGCTATCCCGACCTTTCGATCAAGGGCGAGGATTCGGGCGGCGAGCTCCTGCAACGCCTTCTGCCGGAGGCGCGGATCGTCAAGGCGTTCAACACCACCAACAACCAGCTGATGTTCCGTCCGGAGATCATGGGCGGCCCGCCGGACATGTTCATCGCCGGCAACGACGCCGCGGCGAAGACAATCGTCACCGGCATTCTCGGCGACTTCGGCTGGAACTCGATCGACTGCGGCCCGATCCTCTCCGCGCGCTGGCTGGAAGCGATGTGCATGGCCTGGGTGATGGCGTCCACGGCACGGGGCAATTGGCGCCAGGCGTGGAGGCTGATCCAGGCGTGACGCAAACGAAACCGGCGCCGCAAGGGCGCCGGTTGCTGAACCGTCAGGGGACGCGCTTTAGAAGAGGAGCGTGATCCCGGCGGAGACGCCGTGGAACAACACGTGGCTAGTGTAGGTCGTGAGGTCGAGCGTTTCGGGGCCAGTCCCGAGCGGGCCGGGCGTGCCGATTACCTGATGCGGCGCAAGCGCGACGTTGTTGAGGAAGATTGCCTGGTAGCCGACGTTCAGATGCAGGTTTTCGTTCAGGGCGAAGTTGGCCGTGACGCCGCCCGCCGCCATGAACGACCATACCTTGCCGGAATCGTCGCCTTCGATGAGGCCGCCGGTTCCCATATGGGAGAAGGCGTTGGTGTAGGCGTTCCGCAGGTACCCGACCCGGGCGTCGAGGGTCAGGCTGAACGGATCGGCGTCGCCGAGAAACACGCGGGCACCGATCTGCGGGCCGATGAGGCGATTGCTCGTCTCCCAATCGAACACGAAGTCGGTCGTTGGGTTAGTGGCCTGTGTCAAAGTGAGGTCGAGCGCGTCCCTGAGGCGGAGATAGGCGACGCCAGCATAGAGCTGGAGCGGACCGGCATTGGGCTGGAGTACGACGTTGGCGTCGAGGCCATAGAGCCGGGTGGTGTTGGCGGCCTCGAAGGCTTCGATCCGTTCGTAAAACGTCTCGTCGTCCGTTTGGAGAAAGACGCCGATCGGGTCGAGGTCGAAATCGCCGGTGACGGTCGCGGTCATCGGCTTCAGCCAGAAGCCGCCGACCTCGACACCAAGGTTGCTCGGGGTGATCACCCCGGCGCGCGCGTAGAAGCCGAAGGTCCAGCCGAAATCGAAGTCAGACGCGTCGAGGATATCACCGGGCGGGAGGCCACCAGGCAGTGCCTCCGCCGCCTGTGGCGTGGGTGCCTCGATCAGGATCGGCGCCGGCTCTGGTGATTTCCGCGTGACGAAGAGCGCGCCGGCAAGGAAGTAGAAGCGCGGCACCTCCTCCACGACCATCGGGGCCGGAATGATCGGCGGCGGCGGGACGATCTCGATGTCGGCGGCGAGGACCGACCCGACGAACGGAGCAACCAGCGCCGAGCTTGCCAGGAGCCCGGTCGCAACGGCGGCACGAACAAAGGACTTCCGCATCAAAGCCCCCCATGATGGTGAACCTGGAGCATTCCATGCCGTCCTCTCACAGTCAATGAAACCGCCGGTAGAACTGGAAGGTTGGCAAAGGAAGACTTAAGGATGCGTCGGCCGGTAGGGCTACTCCGCAGCATCGGGGCCCTCATGCGACACCTGTCAGCCCGCCGGGCGGATTGAAACGCGGGCCACATTCGACTATATCGGCGTCATCAATCTCAAAACGACGGGTCGTTTGAGAGTGGGCTCCTCCGGGGACCCGCTCTCTTGGTACTTCCCGGAGCTGGGACATCAGGATTTGTCCGAAGCGGACGTCAACGAAGAGCGGATCGTGGTGGAGCAGGGCCTCGAGGCCCGGGTGGCGCAGATCGCGACCCCGGTGATCGAGGACCTCGGCTTCCGGCTCGTCCGCGTGAAGGTTTCCGCGCGCGACGGCGGGACACTCCAGATCATGGCGGAGCGGCCCGACGGATTCATCGGCATCGACGAGCTCGAGGAGATCAGCCGCAACCTTGCGCCGGTTCTCGACGTCGCCGACCCCATCCCGACGGCCTACAGGCTGGAAGTATCGTCGCCCGGCATGGATCGTCCGCTCGTTCGCCGCACCGATTTCGTGAAGGCGACGGGGCATGTCATCAAACTGGAGATGCGGATTGCCGTCGGCGGCCGCAAGCGCTTCCAGGGCACCGTGCTGGACGTGACCGAGGATGCCGTCCATCTCCGTCTCGACGACAGCGAGGACGAGGCGATCCTGCGTCTCGACGACGTTTCCGAGGCGCGGCTCGTCCTGACCGACGACCTGATCCGCGATACGCTGCGGGCGGAGAAGAAGGCCAAGAAGGAATTTGCGGAAGCCAAGGCGGAGAGCCGCAAGGCCGCCAAGATCGCCCGCCGCCGCGCCTCCCAGACTGCCGAAACGACCGACCAGACATCGGAGACCTGACAATGGCTGTCAGCGCCAACCGCCTTGAACTCCTCCAGATCGCCGACGCGGTTGCCCGCGAGAAGGCGATCGACCGCATGATCGTGATCGAGGCGATGGAGGACGCGATCCAGAAGGCCGCGCGCTCGCGCTACGGCTCGGAGACCGACGTCCGCGCCGAGATCAACGGCAAGACCGGCGAGATCCGCCTGCAGCGGCTCCTCAAGGTCGTCGAGGCCATCGAAGACCCGGCCAAGGACATCACCCTCGAGGATGCCCGCGCCCGCAACCCGGCCGCCCAGCTCGGCGACTTCATCGCGGAGCCGCTGCCGCCGATGGATTTCGGCCGCATCGCCGCCCAGTCGGCGAAGCAGGTCATCGTCCAAAAGGTACGCGAAGCCGAGCGCGACCGCCAGTACGAGGAGTACAAGGACCGCATCGGCGAGATCGTGAACGGCCAGGTGAAGCGCGTCGAATACGGCAACGTGGTCGTGGACCTCGGCCGCGGCGAAGGCATCATCCGGCGCGACGAGCTGATCCCGCGCGAGACCTTCCGCTATGGCGACCGCGTCCGCGCCTATGTCTATGACGTCCGGCGCGAGCAGCGCGGGCCGCAGATCTTCCTGTCGCGCACGCATCCGCAGTTCATGGCGAAGCTGTTCGCGCAGGAAGTGCCGGAGATCTATGACGGCATCATCGAGGTGAAGTCGGTCGCCCGCGATCCGGGCAGCCGTGCCAAGATCGCCGTGATCTCGCGCGACTCGTCGATCGACCCGGTCGGCGCCTGCGTCGGCATGCGCGGCAGCCGCGTCCAGGCGGTGGTGAACGAGCTCCAGGGCGAGAAGATCGACATCATCCCGTGGAACCCGGACCCGGCGACGTTCATCGTGAACGCGCTGCAGCCGGCCGAGGTCGCCAAGGTCGTCCTCGACGAGGACGCCGAGCGCATCGAGGTCGTGGTGCCGGACGAGCAGCTCTCGCTCGCCATCGGCCGCCGGGGGCAGAACGTCCGCCTCGCCTCGCAGCTCACCGGCTGGGACATCGACATCCTCACCGAGCAGGAGGAATCGGAGCGCCGGCAGAAGGAGTTCGCGGAGCGGTCCGAGCTCTTCATCAACGCGCTCGACGTGGACGAGCTGGTCGGGCAGCTCCTCGCTTCGGAAGGCTTCACCTCCGTGGAGGAGATCGCCTTCGTCGAGCCCGACGAGCTGGCGTCGATCGAGGGCTTCGACGACGAGACGGCGTCGGAGCTCCAGACGCGCGCCACCGAGTATCTCGAACGGCGCGACGCCGAGCTCGATGCGGAGCGCCAGGCGCTCGGCGTCGCCGACGACCTCAAGGACGTGCCCGGGATGACCACGGGCATGCTGGTGGCGCTCGGCAAGAACGACATCAAGACGGTCGAGGATTTCGCCGGTGCGGTGGCCGACGACCTGATCGGCTACACCGAACGGAAGGATGGCGAATCGACCTTCCATGCCGGCGCCCTTGACGGGTTCGGCATCTCCAAGGCCGAGGCCGAAGGCATGATCATGCAAGCTCGTGTCCTGGCGGGCTGGATCGATGCGTCGGCACTCGAGCCCGAGCCCGCCGAAGCCGGCGAAGAGCCGGCTCCCGTGGCCTGACGAAGATGAGGCCGAGCCGCACCTCATGCCGCGCCGCAACGAGCCGACGGAGAGACGCTGCATCGTGACGCAGGCCGTAAGGCCGACGTCCGAATTGCTGCGCTTCGTGCTCGACCCGGCGGGCGAGGTGGTGGCCGATCTCCGCCACAAGCTTCCCGGGCGCGGCGTCTGGGTGACGGCCAATGCCGCCCACGTCGCTACCGCCGAACAGAAGCGATTGTTCGGCCGCGCCTTCAAGGCCCAGGTGACGGTGGCACCGGGCCTCGCGGAGCGCGTGGCCGAACAGCTCCGCGCCTCCGCGCTCGGTGCCCTGTCGCTCGCCCGGAAGGCCGGCGAGCTCGTCCTCGGCTTTGCCAAGGTCGAAGCCGCGATCGGAACCGGCAGGGTCCTCGCCCTCGTCGAGGCCTCCGATGCCGGTGCCGACGGCCTCGAGAAACTCGAGCGCGCTGCGTCCCGAAGCGGGACCGCAGCCGCTCCGATACGCATCGTCCGAACCTTCAATGCCGAGGAAATGGGTTTGGCATTGGGTCGGGCACATGTGATACATGCAGCGCTGCTCGCGGGCCGGGCGGGCGCTTTTGTCCTTCATCAGATCGACGCACTCGCCCGGTTTCTGGATGAAGTACCGCAGCATGGCGGCGAACCCCGGCCTTTGACCGACATCGCGGACCCATCCGCAGAGCACCAGAGCGTATGACTGAAAGCAAGAACAGCGGCGACAAGACGATTTCCGTTCAGCCCAAGAAGCCTCTTGGACTGAAGCGTCCGCTCGAGCGGGATACGGTTCGGCAGAGCTTCTCGCATGGCCGCACCAACATGGTGCAGGTCGAGCGCAAGAAGAGCCGCGTGGTCATGCCGGGCAAGAAGCCCGACGCGCCCGCGCCGGTGGCTGCGGCACCAGCGCCGGCCCCGGCTGCACCGGAGCCCCGTCCCGCCCCGCCTCCTTCCCAGCCGCAGTCGCGGTCCGGAATGGTCCTCAGGACCCTCTCGGACGACGAGATCGGCGCGCGCGCCCGCGCCCTTGCCGACGCCCGCGTCCGCGAGGCCGAGGAACGCACCATTGCCGAGGAGAGCGCCCGGCGCCGCGCCCTCGATGAGGAACGCGCTTCGCGCGAACGCGCCGATGCAGCGCGCCGGCAGGCCGAGGAAGACGAGCGCCACCGCATCGAGGAAGAGACCCGGCGGCGCGCCGAGGAGACGGCGCGGAAGAAGCTGGGCGACGAAACCGCGGCCGACGAAGCGCCCAAGGGTCGCGCCCGCGAGGCGGCGATCGCCGAGGACGACGATCGGCCCGGGGCCCTCAAGGGCCGGGTGAAGACGGCGCGTCCGGCCGACCCCAAGCCGGTCAAGAAGGTCGACGATCGCCGGCGCGGCAAGCTTACGCTGAGTAACGCGCTCGAGGATTCCGAGCGCGAGCGTTCGCTCGCCTCGATGCGCCGCCGCCGCGAACGCGAGCGCAGCCGGCAGATCCAGCAGGGGCCGCGCGAGAAGATCGCCCGCGAGGTCATCATCCCCGAAACGATTACCATCCAGGAACTCGCCAACCGCATGGCCGAGCGCGCCGCGGACGTGATCATGTTCCTGATGAGGCAGGGCCAGTTGGTGAAGGCCGGCGACGTCATCGACGCCGATCTCGCCCAGCTCCTCGTCGAGGACTTTGGTCACACGCCGAAGCGGGTCGCCGAATCCGACGTCGAGGAAGGTCTCTTCACCACCGGCGCCGAGAGCGACGAAACGCTCGAGCCGCGGCCTCCGGTGGTGACCATCATGGGCCACGTCGACCACGGCAAGACGTCCCTCCTCGATGCCATCCGCAAGACCAGCGTCGTCTCCGGCGAGGCCGGCGGCATCACGCAGCACATCGGCGCTTACCAGGTCGAGCAGCGCGGCCAGAAGATCACCTTCATCGACACGCCCGGCCACGCCGCCTTCACGGCGATGCGCGCCCGCGGCGCCAAGGTGACGGACATCGTCGTTCTCGTCGTGGCGGCCGATGATTCGGTCATGCCGCAGACGATCGAGGCCATCCAGCACGCGAAGGCTGCGGGCGTTCCGATCATCGTTGCGATCAACAAGATCGATAAGCCGTCCGCCGATCCGAACCGCGTCCGCACCGCGCTGCTCCAGCACGAGGTGTTCGTGGAATCGATGGGTGGCGAGGTCCTCGACGTCGAGGTCTCCGCGACCAAGGGCACCAATCTCGACAAGCTGCTCGATGCGATCCTTCTCCAGTCGGAGGTGCTCGAGCTCAAGGCCAACCCGAACCGCGTCGCCGAAGGCACCGTGATCGAAGCGAAGCTCGACCGCGGCCGCGGCCCGGTGGCGACGGTGCTCGTCCAGCGCGGCACCCTCCACCTCGGCGACATCGTCGTGGCCGGCTCCGAATGGGGCCGGGTTCGGGCGCTGGTCTCGGACAAGGGCGCGACGATGACCGAGGCCGGTCCGTCGGCACCGGTCGAGGTGCTCGGCTTCCAGGGCGCGCCGGACGCCGGCGACCGCATCGCGGTCGTCGACAGCGAGGCCCGAGCCCGCGAGATCACCGACTATCGCCAGCGCCAGAAGCGCGAGAAGGCCCAGGCCCGGCTGACCGGCGCCCGCGGCTCGCTCGAGCAGATGATGAACCAGCTACAGACCAGCGGGCAGAAGGAGTTCCCGCTGGTCGTGAAGGGCGACGTCCAGGGCTCGGTCGAAGCTATCGTCGGGGCGCTCGAAGCGCTCGGCAACAACGAGGTCCGCGCGCGCGTCATCTTCTCCGGCGTCGGCGGCATCACCGAATCCGACGTGAACCTTGCAGCGACGTCGAACGCGGCGATCATCGGCTTCAACGTCCGCGCCAACAAGCAGGCGCGGGACATCGCGGCCCAGCAAGGCTCCGAGATCCGCTACTACAACATCATCTACAACCTCGTGGATGACGTTAAGGCCGCGATGTCGGGCCTCCTGACGCCCGAGCTCCGCGAGACCATGCTCGGCAACGCGCTCATCCTCGAGATCTTCAACATCACGAAGGTCGGCAAGGTCGCGGGCTGCCGGGTCACCGACGGAACCGTCGAACGCGGCGCCAATGTCCGCCTCATCCGCGACAACGTCGTGGTCCACGAAGGCAAGCTCTCGACCCTCAAGCGCTTCAAGGACGAAGTCCGCGAAGTGGCGGCTGGCCAGGAATGCGGCATGGCCTTCGAGAAGTACGAAGACATGCGCGCCGGCGACGTCATCGAGTGCTACCGGATCGAGCAGGTCGCGCGGTCGCTGTAAGGCCGCGCGACAGGAGAACGACGTGAACGCCACGCTCAAGGAGCTCATTGCGAAGATCGAGACCTGGCCAGAACGAGCTCAGGCGGAAGCCATTCTTGTGCTTAAGGAAATCGAACGCGAGCTCAAGGACCCGGGCGACTACGCGCTAACGGTTGAGGACCGGGCAGCGATCGCCGAGGGCCTTGCCGACGTCCGCGCGGGTCGGCTGCATTCGCTCGACGAAATTCGCGCTTTGGTCGACGCGTATCGGACGAAATGAGGGTTCGCTTCTCGTGGCGAGCTAAGCGCGATCTTGCATCCATTCTGACGACGATGGCGGCGGACTCGCCAAGGGCCGCTATCGCCTTTGATGAAGCGGTCATAGCCGTCGCCGAGCGCGTGGCGCTCTTCCCTGGCATCGGGCGAGTACACAATGCCGATCCAGACGTGCGTTCTGTGGCGATGCCGCGCTGGGGCTATCTGTTGTTCTACGTCGAGGCCCCGAGCGAGGTTGTGATCGTCACCATCCGCAGCGGGCGCCAGCAACCACTGTTCGAGCAACGCTGGCGGGAGTCATGAAACACACCACACCCCGATCCGGCCCCTCTCAGCGCGCGCTCCGCGTCGGCGAGCTCGTGCGCCACGCACTGGCGGAGATTCTGACGCGCGGCGAGGTGCATGATCCGGACATCGAGGGAATGACGATCACCATCCCCGAGGTGCGGATGTCGCCCGACCTCCGCCTCGCGACCTGCTATGTGATGCCGCTCGGCGCCGGCGATGCCGGCAAGGCCGTGGAGGCGCTCGACCGCAATCGCCGCTACCTCCGCGGCGCGGTGGCGAAGCGCGTGAACCTCCAGTTCTCCCCCGATATCCGGTTTCGGGTCGACGAGACGTTTGCCGAGGGGGCCCGCATCGATGCCCTCCTCCGCTCGCCCGAGGTCCGCCGCGACCTCGACAAGGATAGCGGCGAAGACCGCGACGATTGACCTTCCGGATTGGACTTCTGAATGGGACGCCGCAGGAACAAGGGCCGCGCCGTATCGGGCTGGGTCGTGCTCGACAAGCCGGTCGGGATGACGTCGACGCAGGCGGTCGCCGCGATGCGCCGGATGTTCGACGTGTCGAAGGCGGGACATGCAGGCACGCTCGACCCGCTGGCGTCGGGCTGCCTTCCGATCGCCCTCGGCGAGGCGACCAAGGCCGTGCCGCAGATCTTCGAGGGCCGCAAGGTCTATCGCTTTGCGGTCGGCTGGGGCGTGGAGACCGACACGGACGACAGCGAGGGCCGGGTCGTTGCGACCTCGGACGCGCGCCCAACACGGGACGCGATCCTTGCCGCGCTGCCGGACTATGTCGGCGAGATCAGCCAGGTGCCGCCGGCCTATTCGGCGATCAAGGTCGACGGCGAGCGCGCCTATGACCTCGCCCGCGACGGCGAGACGGTGACGCTCGAGGCGCGGACCGTCGTGGTGCACCGCCTGACGCTCATGGACATGCCGGACAAAAACACCGCGGTCTTCGAGACCGAGTGCGGCAAGGGCACCTATGTCCGCGCGCTGGCCCGCGACATCGGCCGCAGCCTCGGCACGCATGGCCATGTCACGGCGCTCCGCCGGCTCAGCGTCGGTCCGTTCACGGAAGAGGAGCTGGTGCCGTTCGACGCTATCCGCGAGGCGCATGCGGCGAACGGACCCGAGGCGTCCGACGCGTTCCTCCGTCCGATCGAAGCGGCCCTCCGCCAGATGACCGAAGTGATGCTGCCACAGGGCGACGCCGCAAAGGTCCTCCGCGGGCAGGCCGTGCTCCTCCGCGGCCGGACGGCCCCGCTCGCCGGCGAGGCCTATGCCACCGGCGCCGGCCGGCTTCTCGCGCTCGGCGACATCGAGGCCGGCAGCTTCCACCCGCGGCGGGTGTTCAACCTGTAGCGATTTTTCCTGTGGCGTTTCCTGCTGCTTTGCGCCATATACCGCTCGCCGACGCCGGTTTCCCGGCGCGGAAGGGTTAGCCATAGCCAACGGCTGGACGACATCCCGGCTCCGGCGTGCTGCCCCTTCGCAAGAACCCAGGCTCCAAGAAGAAGCGGTCGCGCTGCTACAGCGCCGAAACACCGCATTCGAGCCGCATACTGAAGGATCCTCGATGTCGATCACTGCCGAACGCAAGCAGGAACTGATCAAGGAATACGCTACCGCCTCCGGCGACACCGGTTCCCCCGAAGTCCAGGTCGCCATCCTGTCGTCGCGGATCGCGACGCTGACCGAGCACTTCAAGACCCACGTCAAGGACGTTCATTCCCGGCGTGGTCTGCTGCGGCTGGTGAGCCAGCGCCGCAGCCTGCTCGACTACCTCAAGAAGACTGACGAAGCGCGCTACCGCTCGCTGATCGAGCGCCTCGGCCTCCGCCGTTAGTCCACCTGCCGCGGTGGCATGGGGCCGCCGCGGTGACCGCCGCCCGGATCAAACGAGCCATGGCAGGATCGCCAGCCGCTTTCTTTGGACCGCAAAGAGAGCCGCTTGCCGTCTTGCCCATGGCTCTTGGCGCATCCGGGCGCATGAAGGAAAAGCCATGTTTGATGTCAACCGCGTAGAAATCGAGTGGGCTGGACGGCCCCTCATCCTCGAGACCGGCAAGATCGCCCGCCAGGCCGACGGCGCCGTCCTCGCCACCTACGGTGAAACCACCGTCCTCGCCACCGTCGTGGCCGCCCGTGAGGAGAAGCCAGGCCAGGATTTCTTCCCCCTCACCGTCAACTACCAGGAGAAGACCTTCGCCGCGGGCAAGATCCCCGGCGGCTTCTTCAAGCGCGAAGGCCGGCCGAGCGAGAAGGAGACCCTCACCTCCCGCCTCATCGACCGCCCGATCCGGCCGCTGTTCGCCCCGGGCTACAAGAACGAGACCCAGGTCGTCGCCACCGTCCTGTCGCATGACCTCGAGAACGATCCCGACATCGTCGCGATGGTCGCGGCCTCCGCGGCCCTCACGATCTCCGGCGTTCCGTTCATGGGCCCGATCGGCGCCGCGCGTGTCGGCCTGATCAACGGCCAGTTCGTCCTCAATCCGCTTCTCGACGAGATGGCGGAGTCCCGCCTCGACCTCGTCGTCGCCGGCACCCAGGACGCCGTGCTGATGGTGGAGTCGGAGGCCAAGGAACTCACCGAGGCCGAGATGCTGGGTGCCGTCATGCACGGCCACAAGCATTTCCAGCCGGTCATCGACGGCATCATCCGCCTCGCCGAGCGGGCGGCCAAGGAACCGCGGCCGCTCAAGACGGTCGACAATTCCGCGCTCTACGATAGGGTCCGGTCCATCGCGGCGGAGCAGCTCCGCGCCGCCTATGGCGTCCGCAACAAGGCCGAGCGCCACAACGCCGTCGGCGCGGCGAAGTCCAACGTGGTCGCCACCCTCCTCCCGCCGGATGCCGTCGACGCGCCCGCGCCGCAGGTCGTCGGCGAGATGTTCAAGAAGCTCGAGCAGGAGATCGTTCGCGGCGACATCCTCGATCGCGGCATCCGCATCGACGGCCGTGACCTCAAGACGGTCCGCCCGATCGTCTCCGAGGTCGGCATCCTGCCCCGGACCCACGGCAGCGCCCTCTTCACCCGTGGGGAAACGCAGGCCCTCGTGGTCGCGACGCTCGGCACCGGCGACGACGAGCAGTTCATCGACGCGCTTGAAGGCACCTACAAGGAGACCTTCATGCTGCACTACAATTTCCCGCCCTACTCGGTCGGCGAAACCGGCCGGATGGGGTCGCCGGGCCGCCGCGAGATCGGTCACGGCAAGCTGGCATGGCGCGCCGTGCGTCCCGTCCTGCCGCCGCATCACGACTTCCCCTACACGCTCCGCATCGTGTCCGAGATCACCGAGTCGAACGGCTCGTCCTCGATGGCGACGGTCTGCGGCTCGTCGCTCGCCCTGATGGACGCCGGCGTGCCGCTGACGCGTCCGGTCGCCGGCATCGCCATGGGGCTCATCAAGGAAGGCGATCGCTTCGCCGTGCTGTCCGACATCCTCGGCGACGAGGACCATCTCGGCGACATGGACTTCAAGGTCGCGGGAACGGACCAGGGCGTCACCTCGCTCCAGATGGACATCAAGATCCAGGGCATCACCGAGGAGATCATGCGCATCGCCCTCGACCAGGCGAAGGACGGGCGCCTGCACATTCTCGGCGAGATGGCGAAGGCGATCTCGACCGCCCGCTCGGAGCTCGGCGAGCACGCGCCGCGCATTGAGGTGATCACCATCCCGACCGACAAGATCCGCGAAGTGATCGGCTCGGG
>JBFXAJ010000021.1:0-59816 GCA_050184415.1 Bauldia sp. | reverse complement strand
TCGGTCGGCTACATGCGAACGCTAGGAATTCAAGGGGCGATGGCCGGCGTATATGCCGACTTCTTCACCGCAAACCCGCACACTTATTGGTCTCACGTCAATTTCGTCGCCACCTTGATCAACTATCCGTATACCTTGCCGCTCGGCTACGTGATCGGCACGCATCTGGTCGGTGGCGCTGGTTTCAATGCGAATGCGAGCTTTTGGGTAACCGATGGCATTGCCGCCTTTGGCTATGCTGGCATCGTCCTCATCGGCGGCGTATTCGGTTTCTTGCTTGCAATTGCCAACCGTCTGGTACCAGCCGACCGCCTCGTCTTCGGTGCGCTCTTGGCGATTCCTTTCGTGATGTTCCTCGCGAACACATCCCTGTTCACAAGCTTAATAACAGGTGGCGGGCTGTTGATCGCCATTCTCCTGTTGTACGGCGCTCCGCAGCGATCTCAACTATTGTCGGGGGCCTCGCGCGTGGCATGGGAGGCGTGTTGAGATGTCATCTACGGCACCGCGTTCCTCCTCGAATTGACGTGCTCCCGTCGGGCGGGATTCGGGACGGCGCCGAGCACGCAATTGACCTAGCTGGCGGCGTTCCAACCTCTCTTTTCGCCCGGATGGAGGCCGGATCCTAATGTCCCCCTTGAAGCGCTTCGTGGCTTGGAACCGCTCGGGAGCCAGGTGGCTTGAGCGCGTGCTTCCGCGGTTGTTTGGGTCGCCCTCTTACAAGGACGAACTCGAGGAAAGAGTTTGGGCAGACATCGGCAAGAGGGCTGCCGGGGTCGTCATGGAGGTTGGAGGCATCGACCGGCCGCTCCTGCGCAAGGGCGCGGGGTTCGCTTACATCGGCCTCGATATCGAAGAGAAGCCGCAGTGCTACGACGTCTATGACCGCTTCGTCGTTCAGTCGGTGGAAGATCCAATTCCGCTCAGCGCGGATTTGATCCTGTCCATTACGCTTCTCGAACATGTGCCGGATAACCGGGCCGCAATCCACTCCATCCACCAGGCGCTCAGTCCCGGCGGGACAACGCATCACTACGTTCCGTCCAAGTGGCATCCCTACTCCATCGCCACTCGCGTGGTCGGACCAACGCTCCAGAAGCAATTGATCCGCTGGCTGCGACCGGAGGCGGAGGCGGTTACCGGCTACCTGGCATTCTACGATCACTGCAGCCCGGGAGCGATGATTCAACTGTTCAGGCGTGCCGGATTTGTCGACATAGACGTCAAGCCGTTCTACAGGGCTAGCGATTACTTTGCCTTCTTTTTGCCGGCCTACATCGTTATTGCGCTGGCAGAAGATCTAGCTGCTCTGCTGCGCGCAAGAATCTTCGCGTCCGGTTTTGTCATCAGCGCCTCAAAGTCTCCATAGAGCAAGGCATCGTTCGCATGAAGCGCTATATTGTCGTCCAGCCCGCGTTGCCGTCCTATCGCATTCCTCTCTACACCCGCTTGGCCAAGGCCCTCGGCAGTGGCTTTTCGGTATATTCGTCGGCGGAGTCCCTTGGGGTCCTTACCGATCATTCCACCTCTTTCGAGTGGCACCATACGCTTGGCAGATTACGAAAGGTTGGGCCTGGCCTTTATTGGCAATCGGGGGCGATGGGAATAGAGATCCACGGCGGAGATGTATTGATCATCGCCGGCGAGCCGCGCCGCGTATCGAATATGCTTCTGATGCTGAAGGCTCGTATTTTGGGCGCTGAGACGATTTGGTGGGGACATTACTGGTCATCGACGAGCGGTCAGATGCGCTCTTGGTTACGTTTCTTGCTCATGAAACTTTCTAGCGCTATTCTTTTCTATACCGATGATGAGATCAGGGAGTATTTGGCTGCGGCTGGAAGATCTGCGGAGAGAAGACGCGTGTTCGCTCTCAATAACGGTCTGGAGACCGCTGAGATTGACGCCCTTCGTAGCCCGTATAGCGGGCGCAACAGGGGAAAGAGGATCTTTTTCATCGGACGGCTGACGGAGAAGGCGAACCTGCAGCTCCTGTTGAGCGCCCTCAGCCGAGACGAATGCTACGACATCTTTCTGGAGATCGTCGGCGGAGGACCCCTTGAGGTACAACTTCGCGACTTGGCCGACCGCCTTGGCATTTCAGATCGGATCAGCTGGCACGCAGGAACGCTTGACGAGCAGGCGATCGCGGCGGTTGCCAACCGCTGCTCGTTGTTTGTCTATCCCGGGGGTGTGGGACTAAGCCTGATCCACGCCTTCGCCTACGGTCTCCCGGCAATAGTTCATGACAACCGCTGGCGGCAGATGCCGGAGATTGCTGCGTTCGACAACAATCGAAACGGGGTGTACTTCCGGTTTGGCGACGAGGAGTCCCTCGCCGACGTTCTGGCGCGCGCGCTCAAAGACGAGCCGAATCTTGATCGGATGTCCAGCAACGCGCTGGCAACCGTCGGAACTAGCTTCAATATGAACGATATGGTGTCGCGTTTCTTGGTGGCATTGAGCCACGATCAGAAAGAGAGCGCGGCGGCTACTCCGGAAACTGCTCTGCAATGAACGAAACCGCCAGTTCCCGCGTAGGCACAAGTCTCCCGTTGAAACTGATCGAATGCGCCTGTCAGTTTTGTGGCGTCTCGGCCAGTAAGCCGTGGGGGTCCGAGGCTGGATTTGTCGCCGTCAAGTGTCTCAACTGCGATTTCGTCTATGTGAACCCCCGGCCGGCGGACAGCGACATTTCCGACGGAAACAAAATCGGTGAGCACCGCACCTTGGACGGCTCCCTACTTGATGTCTCGGCCGGACGATCGCCGGCGAAGACTGCCCGCTATCGGGATGTTGTCGGCCGGTTGATGAGCGATAGGCTCCATGAGCCCGTAGATTGGCTGGATGTTGGGGCCGGCTATGGCGAAACGGTCGCCGCAGTCAAAGGCTTGTTTCCGCAGGGAAGCTTGGTTACCGGCGTAGAGCCGATGGACAGGAAAGCCTCGGTTGCCCGGGGGAACGGGCTCGACGTGGTGACCGGTCTGCTGGCGGACCTTGAGCCCGACCGCCAATTCGACGTCATTTCCGCGATCAACGTCCTTTCGCATCTCCCGGATATCAGAGGCTTTCTGCGCGAGATAAGCGGCCGACTGAAACCGAACGGCCTAGTGCTGATCGAGACTGGAAACGGCGCGGATCTGGCGTCGAGGCGTCAATATCCGGACACCTTGTTCTTGCCGGATCACCTGGTGTTTGCGGGAAAGCGACATGTGGCCGGGTTCCTTGCCGATACGGGCTTCACTCTGGTTCGATCGGCCGAGTACCCCATTCACCCGCCCGGAATCCGCGGGCTCGTCTACTGGGCCAAACAGATCGCCAAGGCGGTTTCGGGTCGCCACGGCAACTTTCGCTCGCCGTTCGGCTCTCCGTTCCGAAGCGTGCTCTATCTTGCCGCGCGGAACCCTGTGTAAGCCGAGGATCGGACCGGTCAGATCCCGACGGAGGGGCGGCCGGGTCAGGCAGACGGCTGACCGGTGCCCCCCTCCCCTACCCTGTCTTCGGCCGCAGCGGCACCGCGCCTTCCGTGCCCCGCCGCTCCGCCAGCGCCGCGATCGCCGCGAGGAGTTGCTCCTCGCTGAAGGGCTTGCGGAGCAACTCGGCGCCCTGGAAGGAGCGCGGCAGGGCGGAGCGTTCGTAGCCGGTGGTGAAGACGAACGGCACGTCCGCGGCCGTGAGCGCGGCGGCGATCTCGTCGACCGGGCGGCCGTTGAGGTTGGCGTCGAGGAGGGCGACGTCGATGTTCCCCATCCCGATCAGCGTCATGGCACGGTCGATGTAGCCGGCGGGGCCGACCACGACGCAGCCGGCGCCGGTGAGCTGCGCCTCCATCTCCATCGCGACGATCGGCTCGTCCTCGACGAGGAGCACCCGCACCCCGGCAAGGGTCTGGTCCGGCGGGGTGGCGGCGGTCTCGGCGGGCGGGGCGCGCGTCGGCATCAGCGGACGGATCTCTCCGCTTTCGGGGAGCGGAAGGCTGATGTCGCACACGAGCCCGTCCGGGCGGTAGCTGATGGTGACCGTGCCGTCATGGCCCTGCAGCGCCTGCTCGATGAGGGTCGTCCCGAAGCCGTGGGTCGCCGGCGCCCGGATGCCGCGCACGCCGCTCTCCCGCCACGCAATGAGAAGGCGGCGCTGCCGCCCGGCCTCGAGGGTCCAGCTGACGTGAAGCCTGCCGGCGTCGGCCGACAGCGCGCCATATTTGCGGGCGTTGGTGGCGAGCTCGTGGATCACCAGCGCGAGCTGGACCGCCATCTGCGAATTGAGGAGCACCGCCGGCCCTTCGATGATCGTCCGCGATCCGTCGCCGAGGATGAGCTGGTCGCGGATTAATTCGGCGAGCTGGGCGCCGTGCATCATGCCGTGGACGAGCACGTC
Organism: Bauldia sp.; assembly: GCA_050184415.1. Lineage (GTDB taxonomy): Bacteria > Pseudomonadota > Alphaproteobacteria > Rhizobiales > Kaistiaceae > JADLGL01. The sequence continues at coordinate 55,439 of JBFXAJ010000021.1, read as the reverse complement.
ATGCGCCCGGGCGAGCGCCTGGATGCGCCCGCTGAAGCTCGACACGAAGCGGCCGGGATCGGGCGCGCGCCGCAGCGACTGGGTCGCCACCGCCTGCACGATCGTCAGCGTGTTCTTCACCCGGTGATTGAGCTCGTTGAAGAGGAGCTGCTGGAACTCCTCGCTGCGCTTCCGCTCGGTGATGTCGCGCGCGACCTTGGAGGCTCCGACGATGACCCCCCGGCGATCCCGGACCGGCGACACGGTCAGCGAGATGTTCAGCCGCCGGCCGTCCTTGGCGACGCGGATCGTGTCGAAATGCTCGATGCGCTCGCCGCGGCTGAGGCGCGCCAGGATATCCGCCTCCTCCGCATGAAGCTCCGGCGGCACGATCGTCAGGACCGAGCGGCCGATCATTTCTTCGGCCTCATAGCCGAAGATGCGCGTCGCGCCGGCGTTCCAGGTCATGATGGTGCCGTCGAGCGTCTTGGACACGATCGCATCTTCCGACGACGACACGATGGCCGCCAGCCGCTCGAGATCCATGTCGGCGCTCTGGCGGTCACTGATGTCGATCATCTGGCTCACGGCCCCCGCCACCCGGCCCGAGGCGTCGCGGAGCAGCGCCGGGTACGAGACGAAGGGCACCCACGAGCCGTCGGGCCGTTCCGCGACCAGCTCCACGCCGCGCACGGGTTCGCCGCCGCGCAGCGTCTCCGCCAGCGGCGACCGGTCATGCGGCAGGAGGGCGCCCTCGGCGTCATAAAGCCGCCAGGCGCCGCACCACCTGGTCTCGCCAAGGACCGGCTCGACGCCCCACAGCCGGACCGCCTCGCGATTGAAGAACGTGATCCGGCCGTCGGCGTCGGTCGCATAAAGGGCTGTGGGCAGGACCAGGAGGAGGTCACCCGCGGCGATAGGCAAATTCCCCGTCATGTCCCGATGAAGGTCCCGCCGCCCAGCCGTCCGCGCCAAGTCAGTTAACACACCGACCCGTCCGGAGGTTGCGTGCTGAGGACTATTTTCCGCCTCGCCTAAAGCCGCCCGGCCTCGATGATGCGCTGCAGGAACCGCTGCGTCCGGGGGTTCTGCGGCCGCGAGAACAGCTCCGACGGCCGGTTCTCCTCGAGGATGCGGCCGCCTTCGAGAAAGCAGACCCGATCCGAGACGTCCCGCGCGAACGCCATCTCGTGGGTGACGATGATCATCGTCATCCCCTTGTCCTTGAGATCGCGGATGATCTTCAGCACCTCGCCGATCAGCTCGGGATCGAGCGCGCCGGTCACCTCGTCGAGGAGTAGGACGTCCGGCCGGGTCGCCAGCGAGCGGATGACGGCGACGCGCTGCTGCTGCCCGCCCGAGAGCTGCTCGGGGTAGGACCGCGCGCAGTCCGCCATGCCGAACATGCCCAGCAGCTCGAGCGCCTGCTCCTCGCTCTCCCGCCGCGACAGGCCGTGAACCTTCCGCGGTGCGAGGGTGATGTTGTCGACCACGTTGAGATGCGGGAACAAATTGAAGGCCTGGAAGACGATCCCGATCCGCTTGTAGAGCCCGACCCGGCCGAAGGACTCGTCGTCGATCGGGATGCCATCGAGGAGGATGCGCCCGGCGTCGCACTCGACCAGCCGGTTGATGCAGCGAAGCAGCGTCGACTTCCCCGAGCCCGAGGCGCCGATGAGGGCCACCACCTCGTGGGCGCCGACGTTGAGGCTCACGCCGTCGAGCACCAGCCGGTCGCCATAGTATTTCGTGACCTGCTCGACCGCGAGGCGAGGCATCACGCGGTCCCTCCCTGGAGCCGGCGGCGCCGGTCCCGCGCGGTGAGGTAGTCGACGAGGCGGGCGAGCGGGATGGTCGTGATCAGGAAGAGCACCGCCGCCACCACGAGCGAGGAGTAGTTGAACTCGAGGAAGGAATAGTTGCGCGCCTCCTGCACGGCGTCGCGGACCCCGAGCGCGGAGAGGAGCGCCACGTCCTTCTGGAGGGCGATGGTGAGGTTGAGGAGCGCCGGCAGGACGTTCCGGAGCGCCTGCGGCAGGATGGCATAGCGCATCGCCTGGAGCTGGGTCAGGCCGAGCGCCTTTGCCGCCGCGCTCTGCCCTTCATGCACCGACTCGATGCCCGAGCGGTACACCTCCGTGGCGTAGGCCGCATAGCTCAGCGTCATCGCCACCGCGCCCCAGAACACGGCGCTCGTCGGCAGCCCGGGGATCTGGAGCGCCGGCACGCCGAAGCCGAGGAGGAAGACGAGGAGCAGCGCGGGGATGCCGCGGAAGAGATCGACATAGACGATCGCAAAGATCCGGAGCGGCGCGAACCACGGGCCGCTGAGGATCCGGAACAGCGTCAACACCAGCGCCCACAGCCCGATCGAGATGATGCAGATCACCCAGATCTCGACATTGACCCAGAAGCCCCGAAGGACGTCCGGGAACGACTCCTTCATCGCCTCCCAGCTGAAGAACTGGAGTTTTATGCGCGGCCACTGCTCGGCGCGGCTGACGAAATAGGCCACCGCGCCGAAGACGATGATGACGCTCGCGATGCTGATGAGGATCGGCAGCCAGTCGATCCTCCGCCGGCGCCGCCGGCCATGCTGACGGACGGGCGCGGTCGCGCCCGTCCGTCCGGCCATGTCGCTCGCTGCGTCCGGCGGGAGCCCGCCGAATGTCATTCGGCGATGACGCGGGCGTTGAGGTCCGCCGTCAGATACTGATCCGCGATCGCCTGGACGGTGCCGTCATCGAGGATCGCGCCGAGCGCTTCGTCGATCCACGGCACGATCGGGTTCTCGTATTCGAAGAGGAGCCCGAAACCCTCGTCATGCTCGTCGATCGGCAGGAGCGCCGCGATGCGGGCGTCCGGCACCTGGACCGCGGTGACGTAGAGCGCAGTCGGCAGCGCGGTGACGGTGGCGTCGATCTGGCCGGCCTGCATGGCCTGGAAGACGGCGGCCTGATCGTTGAACAGCGCCGCATTGTCGATGCCGAGGATGTTCTCGACATAGGTGAGATCGGTGGTGCCGATGGCCACGCCCCAGCGCGCCTCCCGCAGCTCCGCGAAACTGGTGGCGTTCATCAGCGGGCTGTCGGCCATCACGATCAGCGCCTTCTCGGGCTGGTAATAGACGCGCGAGAAGGTCGCGACCGCAGCACGTTCGGCCGTGACGGAAATCTGCTGGATCGAGAAGTCATAGGCCTTCGGCCCCGGCGCGATGGCGCCGTCGAAGGTGACGTCGACCCAGACGACGTCTTGGCGGCCAAAGCCGAGCTCCTCGGCCAGCGCATAGACCAGCGCCGCCTCAAAACCTTCTCCGGCGGCCGGATCGTTGTTGAGCACCCACGGCGGATAGGACGGATCGCTGGTTGCGACCGTCAGCTTGCCGGGCGTGAACAGGCGCGGATCCTGCGTGGTGCCTTCCTGCGCGAACGCAAGGCTCGCCGCCATGGCCAACGCCAAGCTCGCGGTCGCGAACGTCTTCCCCAACCTTGTCATCGGATTCTCCGCTGCCGGCCCCACCGACACCGCTGCAAGCTCCGGACCACGCTGCCCCCGGCAAGGTCTCGTGACCGCGCGCCGTCCGACACCTTGCGGAGCCGGCCGGGTGACGCTCGCTGCCCTACACTACACATGCAACGGGCGCCGATACTACTGGCCGGCCGGGCAACGGGAAGCTCGGCTGCCGGCCGTCGGGGGCCTCCAGGGGAATGGCTTTCCGCGCGGGTATCATTCCGAGCGCAGCAACCTCTGCGATCGATGCATCATCCAGCGTACCGAGGAACGGCTTTCCCCGACCGTCGGAACCGGCCACCGCCATCGCGTCTTTTCGCCGGGAGAGGGCGTCGTCACAAAAGGAACTCCCGGATGAAACGCGCTCTGCTCGCGACCACATTCCTGTCCTTCGCCGCGTTCGCGGCGGTCCCCGCCGCCTATGCCATCGACGTCATCGTCCTCACCGAGGGCGAGGTCCAGGCAATCGTCGGCGCGCCCGGACCCGACATCACCGTCAATGCCGGTGCGGTTGTCGGCGTTGACGCTGCCGCAGCCGTTCCGACCGAAATCATGATCCGTCCCGCGGATGCCGACATTGTCGGAGCGGTTGCGGTCGAGACCCTGGTCGGCCTTGACGTGTGGACCGACGACAACGTCCAGGTCGGCACCGTTACCGCAGTTGCGGTGACGACAGATGGCGAGGCTCTCCTCGTCGTCAGCGTCCTTGATCAATATCCCATAAGCTACGACGTCCTCGCCTTCCGCGCGTCGTCGGTCCGGCACACGGACACCGGGATCGAGATCGGCGCAACCGACGCCGAACTCCTCGCCGATCTTGAGGGCGCGGCAAACGCTGGCGGCGCCGAGCCCGCGCCTCCCGCGCCGGCGCCAGAGCCCCCGCCGCCGGCTCCCACTCCGACGCCGACGCCGCCCCCGGCGCCGTAGTCCCGGGCACGACGATCCGGCGGGGCCACCCGCCGGATCCCCTTTTCCCGCGGCGGGCTGTTCACCGGGGAACTTCACGCGCGTTCCGCTGTTCTGGACGAGGATGGTCCGGAGCGGGCGCTTCGTCATGGACATCGATCGGCGGGCTTTCCTCGCGCTCTCGGGCGCAGCGGCGGCGGCAGCCGTGCCGCGTCCCGTCGCCGCGCAGACGGCCTCGGACGACGAAGCCTTCTGGTCCGGCATCCGCAGCCGCTTCCGGCTGTCGGACGACGTCATCCACATGAGCGCGCTTCTCATCGCGTCGCATCCCGACGTGGTTCGCGACGCCATCGAGCGGCACCGCGCGGGGATCGACGCCGAGCCGGTACGGTATCTCGAGGCGAACTGGGGCCGTCGCGACACCGCGATCGAAGCGGCGGCAGCCTATCTCGGGACCGACGCCCGCTCGATCGCGCTGACCGACAGCACCACCATGGGCGTCGGCCTCGTCTACAACGGCCTTCGCCTCCGGCCCGGCCAGGAGATCCTCTCCACCCAGCAGGACTACTACGTCACCCAGGAATCGCTGCGGCTCGCTTCGCTGCGATCGGGCGCGGTGCTGCGCCGGATCGACCTCGGCACCGAGGCCGGCTCGCTCGGCGCCGACGGCATCGCGGACCAGGTCGTCGCCGGCATCGGCCCCGCGACCCGGGCGCTCGCGATCACCTGGGTCCATTCGAGCACCGGCCTCAAGATGCCGGTGCGCCGGATCGCCGACCGGCTCGTGCCGATCAATGCGAACCGCGACGAGGACGACCAAGTCCTCCTCTGCGTCGATGCCGTCCACGGCTTCGGCAACCAGGACGAGACGGTCGCAAGCCTCGGCTGCGACCTCCTGATGGCCGGGTGCCACAAATGGCTGTTCGGCCCGCGCGGCACCGGCCTGATCGCCGCCGGCTCGCGCGGATGGCTGAACCTCCTGCCGACGATCCCGAGCTTCGAGGACCAGCGGGCCTGGGATGCCTGGCAGATCGGCGTCGAGCCGCCGGACGGCGCGACTGCCGGGGCGGCGATGACGTCGGGCGGCTTCAAGGCCTTCGAGCATGTCTGGGCGCTCGCGGAGGCCTTCGGCTTCCACGCCGAGATCGGCAAAGGACGCATGGCGGAGCGGACCGCCGCCCTCGCCACCCAGCTCAAGGAAGGCTTGTCAGCCCTGCCCAGGGTCTATCTCCACACGCCGCTCTCGCCCGAGCTGTCGGCCGGAATCGTATCCTTCGACATCGAGGGCTGGTCCCCGGCCAATGCCGTGCGCGCCCTCCGCGAACGCGGTATCACGGCATCGGTGGCGCCCTACTCGCCGCCGCATGCACGGCTGACGCCGAGCATCCAGAACAACCCACAGGAAATCGAGACGGTGATCGCAGCAATCGCAGCGATGTAGCGTCGAGGGGGCAGGCCCAGGAACCATGGGCAATCTGTACCCCCGCGCGTTCACCGGCAGTCTTCTTCCCCGGTCTTTTTGCCCGGTTGCATAGACCTTCGGCCCGACTTCCGGCATCTTACCGGCGCCGGCTCGGAGCAGCGTCCGATGGTCGGCGTGGACCGGCGCCGGCGCCGCCCGCGAACAGCGGGCGGACGGAGGGTCTGCGCCACGCGCGTGACCCCATCGGGAGGCCGTGCATGGACAAGTCGAGACTTCGTTTCGCCGCGACCGCCGCCTTCGTCGCCGGCATCGTGCTTTGGCTCGCGCCGCTGGTGCTGACCTACACCGACCACACCGCTCCGTCGGTCAGTTCGTGGGCCGCCGGCATTGCGGCCGGCATCATTGCCACGGCTGCGGTGGGCGACCATGGCCGCTGGGCGCCGTGGCCGCTCCTCGTCGTCGGCGTCTATGCGGTCGCCGCGCCGTTCATCGTCAATTTCACCGATGTCCCGGAAGCGATGTGGACGCACATCGCCGTCGGCATCGTCATCGTACTGGCGGCGATCACGGCCATTCTCGACTGGTCCCGGGCGCCGCCCCACGCCGCGAGCGACCACGGCTGAGGTCGACGGACGCTCAGCGCCGACGGCCGAAGGCGTTGATCGCCTCGTCGGGCGTCACGGCGATCGCGACGTCTTCGTCCTCGGCATCTGTCGGTGAAGCCCCCGCCGGCGGCCCGTGGTCGCCTGCCGACGCTTTCGTGACCCCGTCCGGATCGGACTGGTAGGTCTCGTGGTTGCGGCCCTGCGTGGGACGCCGGGGCGGCGCTCCGAGCGGCCGGTCGGGCACGCTGTCCGGCGCCGGTCCGCGGCCGGGATGCTGACGGTTGGCGGCCAGCGGCTCCGGAAATGCGGTGGCCTGCGGGCTCGGCTCGATGCGGTATGTCTTGATCATGCCGACAGAACGCCCCGCCCCGCACTTTGCTCCCGCTGATGTCGATGCTGCCCCGGCCACGGGAAGCCTGACGCCCGACGCGCCCGCCTTCGCCACCGACGCCGTGACCCTCGCCCGCAATCTCATCGGTGGGTTCTTCGCGCTCGACGGCGTCGGCGGAACGATCGTCGAGACCGAGGCCTATGACGCGACCGATCCGGCCTCGCACTCGTTCCGCGGCCCGACCCCGCGCAACGCGGTGATGTTCGGCCCGGTCGGGCGGCTCTACGTCTATCGCTCCTACGGCATCCACTGGTGCGCCAACATCGTGTGCGGCACCGCCGGCGGCGGCAGCGCCGTGCTCCTCCGCGCCCTCTTGCCGACGGTCGGCGTCGGCCTGATGCGCGACCGGCGGGGCACCGACCGCCTCGACCTCCTGTGCTCGGGTCCGGGCCGTCTCACGCAGGCCCTCGGCATCAATGCCGCCCACAATGGTGCGTCCTTCGGCGATGGCCTCTTCCTCGCCCTGCCGTCGGAACCCCAGCCCGCGCATGCCACCCCGCGCATCGGGATCACCAAGGGCGTCGAGACGCCGTGGCGCTTCGTGGCAGGCGCGGCGCCGCGGCGCCGGCGACACCCCTCGGCGCTGGCCTAAGGGAACCCCGCGCCGCGGACGATTGTTGGGTCGGTATCCATCTTGAAGGAGGCTGTCATGGCCGAGGCCAAGAAGATCACCGATCACGAGGAAATCCGCCGCTGGGCGGAGGAGCGCGGTGGCCGACCAGCGCGCGTGGCGGACACCGCGGACGATGGCGGCGGCATTCTTCGGTTCGACTTCGGCGAGCGCGACGAGGCGCTCGAGGAAATCAGTTGGGACGAGTTCTTCGAAGTCTTCGACGATCGGAACCTCGCCCTCCTCGAGCAGGAGAAGACCCGCGACGGGCGGATGAGCCGGTTCTCGAAATTCGTCGACCGCTGAGGGAGAGCGAAAAATGACCAAGCACATGCCGCCGGTCCCACCGGCGAGCCAGCCCAGGCACGGTCCGAAGGACGTCAACGTTCCGATCGACGACCGCAAGGGCCGCCAGGAGCATCCCGGCAATCAGGCGGAGAAGGGCGACGAGGCCAATCTCCACCAGAACACCCGGAACCAGGGCTACCAGCAGGACCGCTGATCATGCCGAGCAAGCATCCCAACACGCAGCGGATCGGCGGTCCGGGCGCGAGCCACGAGAACGCCAAGCATCCGGAGAAGTCGCGCGATCCGGGCCCCCATCCGTCGGAACTGAAGTCGACCCGGAACTCCGGGGTCTCGGGCGGTGGCGGCGAACCGGATTCCCACCACACGCGCAACCCGCGGATGAAGGGCGACCGCGCCGGCCGCTGAGTCCTGCGCGAATCCCTACGCCTGCGGTCGGGGCGGCCTGAGGAGGAGGGCCGCGCCGGCAAGGGCCGACAGCAACGATCCCACCAGCACCCCGATCTTGACCTCCTCCTGGAGGAGGACGCTGTCGGGATAGGCCAGGAGGCCGATGAAGAGGCTCATCGTGAAGCCGATCCCGCACAGGAGCGCCACCCCGTAAAGCTGCCTCCAGGTCGCGCCCTGCGGCAGCGGCGCCCAGCGGAGGCGGATGGCTATGAAGGCGAACAGGAACACGCCGACCTGCTTGCCGGCGAAGAGGCCGATTGCCACGCCCAGCGGAACCGGGCTGAGGAGATCGTCGGTCGTGATGCCGGCAAACGACACGCCGGCATTGGCGAAGCCGAAGATCGGGACGATCAGGAACGTCACCCAGGGCTGGATGCCGTGTTCGAGCCGGTGGAGCGGCGATGATGCCGCGGAATCGCCGCTGCGGCCGCGGAGCGGAATGACGAGCGCAAGCGCCACGCCGGCAAGGGTCGCGTGGATCCCGGATTGCAGCACGAGGTACCAGAGGGCGACGCCGAGGATCGCGTAGGGCCAAAGGCTTCCCACGCGCGTACGATTGAGCCCTATCAGAACGACGAGCACGCCCGCAGCGCCCCCGAGGGCGAGAAAATTGAGCTCGGCCGTGTAGAAGACCGCAATGATGAGCACGGCGCCGAGGTCGTCGATGATCGCGAGCGCCGTCAGGAAAATGCGGAGCGAGATCGGGACGCGACGGCCGAGCAGCGACAGGACCCCAAGGGCGAAAGCGATGTCGGTGGCCGAGGGGATCGCCCAGCCTTGAGGATGGCCGCCCTCGCCCGAGTTCAGCGCCAGGAACAGAAGCGCCGGCACGGCCATCCCGCCCAGGGCACCGAAGCCGGGGAGAATCCGCCGACCCCAGCTCGAAAGCTCGCCCTCGATGAACTCCCGCTTGATCTCGAGACCGACGAGCAGGAAGAATACGGCCATCAGGCCGTCATTGATCCAGTGCAGCACCGACATGCCGGCGATTTCGGCGTGAAGCGCGTCCTCGTAGGCCTCGACGACGCCGCTATTGGCGATCGCAAGCGCGACGACGGCCGCTGCCATGAGCACCAGCCCGCCCGACGCCGAGTGGCTGAGGAATTGCCGGATGAACGACGCTCGCCCGTTCTGTTCGGTAGCCATCGATTCCCCGCGCCTGATGCCGGTGCATTGATACCCCCTTGGGCCCGCCTCGCAAGGTAAAGCGGCGCCGGGGAAGCGTGGCGGATTGCCCGGCCTCCGCCGTGACCGGCGGGATTGTCGCTCCATCCCGCCGGCTGCTATTTCGACTGGCACATGCGCCCGATACTGGCGTTTGCCGGTGGGCGTCTTCGGAAGGCTTGCGGATCAGTCTCCGCAGGATGCGGGGGAATTGATCCTGTCAAAGCGCGCAATTTCGGTCATTCGTCGGCGCTTCCGCCCGGATCAATGGCCAGCGGCCTTCCACAAAGGCTTGCGCCGACACGGCTGGCGGGCCGACTTCGTCGCCGATTGGGAGCCGTGCGACCTCCTCGTGCTGTGGGGCGTGCATCAGGACTTGATTGCCCGGCAGCAGGCCCATGGCGGTGAGGTGTGCATTCTGGAGCGGGGCTATATCGGCAATCGCTTCGCCTGGACCTCGGTTTCGTTCGGCGGCGAGCTTAACGGCCGCGCCGAGTTCCGCGGCGTGAGCGATGACGCATCGCGTTTCCAGAAGCACTTCTCTGGGCTGATGCAGCCGTGGCGCCACGGCGGAGACTACGCCCTCTTGATCGGCCAAGTCCCCGGCGATGCCTCATTGCGGCCCGTTCACGGGCATCTCGACGCATGGTACGCCGAAACCACCGCAGCCCTCACCGCACGCAATATCCCGGTCCGCTTTCGCCCCCATCCGGCGGCGAGCCAACGCCGACGTCTCGACAAGATCAGAAGTGCGGTGCTGTCGCGGCCTGGACCTTCGCTCGCCGATGACCTCGCGGGCGCGTCCTGTGTCGTGACATTCAACAGCAATACCGGCGTCGAGGCGTCTTTCGCCGGCGTCCCGACGATCGCGACCGACATCGGCTCCATGGCGTATGAGGTGGCCTCGCATTCGGTGGCCGAAATGCTGCGCCGTCCGGACCGCGAAACGTGGGCGGCCCGTCTCGCATGGAAGCAATGGCGCCGCGAGGAAATGGCCTCCGGCTACTGCTGGGAGACGGTAGGCGGGGGGCAGTGATGCCAGCAGGCTGATCGGGACTCCCGATCGTCGGACATATCGTAATCGCGGTCCGCTCTTCGGCATCCGGTCCAACCCCGCGGCGGGGTTGTGACGGCCCAAGGCGGGCTGCTATTTCGGAACTCGGATATGGCGGCGCAGGAGCGGCTGACGCCGATGGCGCCAGCGCAGCGTTGCGAGAGGGACTGGCCCCGTGGCGATCGGAATATGAGGGGGCTTCAGAGAGTGGTGACGTCGACCCACGCCGGGGGTGACCGCTACCGTATGGGCACCGGGCGACACGGCAGTCCGCTGGTGAGCCCCGGATGACAATCGCCGCCGCGCCTTCGATCAGCGATGGCCGCAGCGCCGGCGCGACCGGGGCGGTGCGCCTTGCCATCCTTCTGACGCTGGGGCTGACGGTCGTCCGGCTGATCGTTGCCGGCAATGTCGACCTGTTTTTCGACGAAGCATACTATTGGCTGTGGTCGACGCAGCTTCAGCCTTCATACTACGACCATCCGGGGATGGTTGCGCTTTTCGTCCGTGCCGGCACGCTGATCTTCGGCGATACTGAGATTGGGGTCCGGTTCTTCGGCATCCTCTCGATCGCCGTCGACGCGTTGCTCGTCTACGGCGTGACCTACACCCTGGCAGGCAGCGCTCGGCTGGGGGCGTGGGCGGCGATCTTCTTCAATCTCACGACCCTCGTCACGATGTCGGCGATCGCCGTCCCCGACCAGCCGATGCTGATGTTTTGGCTGGCGGCGCTGTTCGGCCTGGCCCGGATCGCGAAGGGCGGCTCGGGCGCCTGGTGGCTTCTCATTGGCGTCGCCTTCGGATTGGCGGCGGATTCCAAATTCACGACCTTCATCGCTGCCCTCGCGGTTCCGATCTGGCTGCTCGTCGTGCCCGGACTACGGCACTGGCTTTGGCGTCCGTCGACCTATGCCGGCGCCTTGGCTGCGCTCGCGATTGTCGCCCCGGTGCTTCTGTGGAACATCGAGAACGGCTGGATCACCTTCACCTTCCAGTTCTATCGGGAAGGGCTCGGCTTCGACGGCGTGCGGCTCGGAGGTTTTGTCGAGTATCTCGGCCTCATCGTCCTCATGGCCACACCTCCCATCCTCCTCCTTGCGCTGGGGGGCCTCAAAGCCGTGCTTGGCAAAGGCTGGCGCCACGACCCGGGGCGCGCGCTCCTCATCCTCACGCCGCTGCCTCTCCTCGCCTATCTGACCTACCATTCGTTCAGCGAGCGGATCGGTCCTCACTGGCTGGCGCAAGTGGTGGTCATCGCCGTCATCCTCGCGTCGTTCGGCCTGGAGCGCCCGTGGTCGGGCGCCTGGGGCAAGGCGATGCGGATCAGCCGTAAGGCAGCGATACCCGTCGGTCTTGCCATTGCACTGATCTTCTACGGCGCGCTTCTGGAGCGCTTCCTGCCCATTCCGCGCCGGTTCGACACCACCGAGAGGTTTCGCGGCTGGGCGGAGTTCGCGGAGAACGCCGAGGCCAAACGCAACGAGTTCGGCGCCGCCTACATCCTCGGACCGCATTATTCCAGTCCAGCCTATCTGCGGTTCTACCTCGGGCGGGACACGCCGGCCTATCCGCTCGGCGACTTCAGGCGCTGGTCTTATCTCGGCGGCCTCATGACCGCGCCGCCCGAGTTCGCCGCCGCGACTGGCCTCTATATTGGCCGGACCAATGTAAGTGTTGCAGTCGAAGAAGAGATCCTCGCCCGCTCGTTTGGAACGTTGATCCGGGTCGACGACACCCTTCGTCCGGTCCGCAACGGCCAGATCATCGCGCTTCCGACGTGGCTCGTCAGCGATCCGCTGGATCGAGCTCTTCCGCTCTTCGGCGGGGCTTTGGGCCCGTCCGGCTAAGGACCCTTCGCTGCATCAAGCGGCGGGATCCTAGAAACGCTCGCCGTTCCAAACGCGCTCGTAGACCGCCGCCACGCCGCGCATCTCCTCGGCGATCGAAAGCCGCTCGACCGCCCGGCGTCGGCCTGCGGCACCAAAGGCCGCAATGCGGTCGCGCGCGCTCAGAAGATCATCGATCCTCCCGGCAAGGCGGTCGATGTCGCCGACCGGAACGAGATACCCGGTCTCGCCCTCGACGACGACCGACGGAAACGCGCCCGTCTCCGTGGCGACGACCGCGCAGGCCGACGACATCGCCTCGATCGCCGTCAGGCCGAAGCCCTCGTAGCGCGGCGCGGCGACGAGGACCGACAGTGCGGCCATGAGCCGGGGCATGTCCTCGCTCGGTACTTCGCCCAGGAACCTGATCCGGCCTTCAAGGCCACCGGCTCGGATCCGCTGATCGAGGCCGGCCTTGAATGCAGCATGCTCCGCCTTCCAGGCACCGACGACGAGCGCAACGGCGTCGGGATGTCGGGGCAAGCATCGGCACATTGCCTCCACGAATAGGTCGGTGCCCTTCTCCGGCCGCACACGGCCAATCGCGCCGATGGCCACCCTGGCGTCCAGGCCGAGCGCCGCGAGCAACGGCGTCCGATCGGCAACCGGGCCGAAGCGCTCGGTGTCCACGCCGTGCGGGACGACCGATGCGACATGAGGAACCAGCGCCGCCGCCGCCTCGCCCGTCGCCACGACGGCATCCATCCGGCTGATGAGCCACCGCGGTACCGCCGAGTGGGTGCGGATCGCCGCGGACGTAAAGACGATCCGGATCGGTCGACGGAGAACGTCGCGGACGTAGAGCGCCGCGAGCATCTCGGCATTCCTGCGTACGTGCCAGAGCGCAAAGGGTCGTTCCGCAGGCACGCGCCGGGACAGCGCCACCGCGCGTCGCCAGCTGATCGGTGGCCCAAGGCCGGGAAGCGGCCGGCCGACGAGCTGCAGCCGGTAGTGCTTCGCCTGCCGCCCGGCCAGAGCTGCGGCGGTGGCGGAAACGCCTGTGAACCGCGGATTGAAGTTCGTGACGTAGAGCTCCGGTGTCTCCAGGCCGGTCATCCCGGGGCTCGCTCGCGGCCAGCCCGCACCGGCGCCTCACCCTTCATCGCTTCTCGTCCTTGCCGGCATTGGCCGTTCACAGGATGCACCCTAGCCCACTGCCGAACCTCCTTTCACCTCTTCAACCCGCCCCGTCGACAGCATGATCTGCGACCGCTCTTCGAAAGTGTGCGCCCGGCGTTGCAGCACGCGACGCGCAGTCACTAGAGTAAGTTCATCGTAGAGCTGTTCTACGGTGCTAGATGCGGCGGTTGTGGGGGACGTCCGCCGGCCGCGGGCTCATGCCAACGGCGCGGCCGCATTGGGAGGAGAACGCATGAAACGCCTGATAGCACTCGCCGTCGCGATGATCCTGGCCAGCGTCAGCCTCGCCTACGCGCAGGACTACCCGAGCCGCAGCATCACGCTGATCGTCCCGTTCGCCGCCGGCGGACCGACCGACACTGTCGCCCGCCTGATCGCCGACGCGATGGGCCGCGACCTCGGACAGCAGATCCTCGTCGAGAACGTGACCGGCGCCGGCGGCACCGTCGCCGCCGCCCAGGCCGCTGCTGCGGCGCCCGACGGCTACACGCTCTTCATCCACCATATCGGTCTCGCCACCGCGGCGACGCTGTACCGGACCCTTCCTTACGACACCGCGACGGCGTTCGCCCCGATAGGCCAGGTCACGACCGTCCCGATGACCATCATCGCCCGCGCCGATTTTCCGCCCGCCGCCAACGATCTTCCGGGCCTCATCGAATACGTCCGTGCCAATGTCGACACCGTCACGATGGCCAATGCCGGCATCGGCGCCGCGTCGCATCTGTGCGGCCTCCTGTTCCAGTCGCTCGCCGAAGTCCAACTCGTCACCGTGCCGTATCAGGGCACGGGTCCGGCGATGACCGACCTTCTCGGCGGCAATGTCGACTTCATGTGCGACCAGACCACCAACACCATCGGCCAGATCCAGTCCGGCGCGGTGAAGGCCTACGCCGTCACCTCGCCGGAGCGGCTCGCTGCGGCGCCGGACCTCCCGACTGCCGCCGAAGGCGGGCTGCCGGACATGACGTTCGGCGTCTGGCACGGCGTCTATGCGCCCGCCGGCACGCCGGCCGAGATCATCGACCGCCTCGCTGCGGCGCTGCAGGTGGCTCTCGCCGATCCGACGGTGATCGAGCGCTTCACCGCGCTTGCGACCGCGCCGGTGCCGCTCGACCTCGCCACGCCCCAGGCGCTCGCCGATCATCTCGCCGCTGAGATCCTCCTCTGGCAGCCGATCATCGAGGCCGCCGGCGTCTACGCGGACTGAGCGCAACGCGGGCTCCGCTCATCGGGCGGAGCCCGCCGATCGTTCGGCATGATCCTCAATCGCAACGACCTGGTCACCGGTGGCATCTTCATCGGGATCGGCGGCTTCTTTGCCATCAGCACGCTCGTCGAGCTGCCGATCGGCACGCCGCTCCGGATGGGACCGGGATTCTTCCCGATCGCCGTCTCGGGCCTGCTGGTGCTGGTTGGCCTCGCGGTCATCCTCCGCAGCGTCCGTCCGTCGGACATCGTCGCCGGACCGATCCCCTGGCGCGGGCTCCTGATCCTCCTGCCGATGCCGGTGCTCTTCGGGGCCACGATCCGCGGCCTCGGCCTCGTGCCTGCGGTCTTCGTGGTCGCCTTCATCTCCACCTTCGCTAGCCGCCGCGCGACCGTGCGGACGGCGCTCCTTCTCGCGATCGCGCTGACCGTGCTGAGCACGCTGGTGTTCTACTTCGCCCTCAGGCTGCCGTTCCGGCTGCTCGGCACCTGGCTCGAGCCGATCATCGGGGTGATTGGATGACCGATATGCTCGGCAACATCGCCTTCGGCCTCTCGGTCGCGGTCGATCCGGTCAACATCCTGTTCTGCTTCATCGGCGTCCTGATCGGCAGCTTCGTCGGCGTCCTGCCCGGCCTCGGACCGACCGCCACGATCGCGATGCTGCTGCCGCTGACGATGGGCCTCGCCCCCGTCACGTCGCTGATCATGCTCGCCGGCATCTACTACGGCGCCCAGTATGGCGGGTCGACCACCGCGATCCTGATCAACCTCCCCGGCGAATCCTCGTCCGCGGTCACCGCGATCGAGGGCTACCAGATGGCCCGCCGCGGCCGCGCCGGGCCGGCGCTGGCGGCGGCCGCCATCGGCTCCTTCTTCGCCGGGACGGTCGCGACGATCATCATCGCCGTCCTCGCGCCGCCCCTCGCCCGAGCGGCCCTCAGTTTCGGCCCCGCCGAGTATTTCTCGCTGATGGTGCTCGGCCTCGTCTGCGCCATCGCGCTGGCCCACGGCTCGATCCTCAAGGCGACCGGGATGATCCTGATCGGCCTCCTGTTCGGGATCGTCGGCCAGGACCTCTATTCCGGCCTGCCGCGCTTCACCCTCGGCTATCGCGAGCTCTATGCCGGCATCACCTTCGTGGCCGTCGCCGCCGGCATCTACGGCTTCGCCGAAATCATCCGCAATCTCGGCAACGAGACCGACCGGCCCACGCTGGCGCGGAAGGTGACCGGCCTGATGCCGACCCGGGACGACCTCAAGCGGATCGTCGCGCCGGTCCTCCGCGGCACCGGGCTCGGCTCACTCCTCGGCGTGCTGCCCGGGGGCGGCGCGATCCTCGCGGCCTTCGCCTCCTACACGGTCGAGAAGCGCGTCTCGAAGAATGCCGACGAGTTCGGCAAGGGCGCCATCGAGGGCGTCGCGGGACCGGAGTCGGCCAACAATGCCGGCGCGCAGACCTCGTTCATCCCGCTCCTCACCCTCGGCGTCCCGTCCAACCCGGTGATCGCGCTGATGGTCGGGGCGATGATCATCCAGGGCATCGTCCCCGGTCCGGACGTGATCACGCGGAGCCCCGACCTCTTCTGGGGTCTGATCACCTCGATGTGGATCGGCAATGCGATCCTCATCCTCCTCAACCTCCCGCTGATCGGCCTCTGGGTGCGCTTCCTGCGCATCCCCTACTACCTCCTCTTCCCGGCGATCGTCGTCTTCGCCTCAATCGGCGTCTATTCGCTCAACAACAACAGCTTCGACCTCTACGCCGTCACCCTGTTCGGGGTGATCGGCTACGTCCTGATCCGCTGCGGTAACGAGCCGGCGCCGCTGCTGCTGGGCTTCGTCCTTGGCCGGCTGATGGAGGAGCACCTCCGCCGCGCCCTCATCATCTCGCGCGGCGACGCGATGGTGCTCCTGGAGCGTCCGATCAGCGCGACGCTGCTGGCAGTATCGGCGATCCTGCTGGCGCTGGTGCTGATCCCAGCGGTCGCCCGCAGCCGGAAGCAGATCTTCGAGGAGTCCGAGTAGAGCGCGCGTCGCGCACTGGGCCGCCTTGGCGCAAGCGTGGACCACCCGTAGACATCGCAGCGTGCGCCTTGACCGGGACTTGGTGCATGGGCGGAGGTAGATTCGGTCGTCCGGTTCGCGAGCATCGGCGCCCAGGCCGATATCATTGCTACCGGATTTCTGAAGCGCGCCGATCCCCGGATGTCGATCCGCCAAACCCTCCTCCTCCTCACCACCTTTCTCGGCGTGGCGCTGCTCGCGGCGATCCTGTTCCACGTCCAGAGGGTCGTCGAAGACTATCGGAACGCAGCCGACCTCCAGGTTTCCAACGAGATCCGGGACGGCTTGATCGTCGCGTCCGGCCTGATAGCGGCCGAGCGCAGCGCCACCTTCGCGGCGCTGATCTCTGTCAGCACGGTCGATCGGGCCGCGATCGACGCGGCGCGAGAGCCGCTCGACCTCTTTCGCAGCGAGGCCGGAGCCGACCTCCGGTCCGGACGGGCCGGCGGCGAGAACGCCGACGAAGTGCTCGTCATCCTTCTAGAGGCGGGAGCCCGCCTCGATGCCTTGCGGATCGACGCCGACCGCATGCTGGCGACCGGCACGCCGGAGGAACGGCGAACGGCGGCCCGGCGCTGGTTCGACGAGACCTCGGCCATTGTCGCGAACATCCAGTCCTTCCGCCTCGTGCTCCTGTCGCGCGAGGAGCCGCTCGATTCGACCCTGCGCGCTACCGGCCTCCTCCGTTACTTCATCGGCATCGTTCGCGAGGCCCTGTCCCAGAACGGCTCCCTCGTCGCCGCTGCCACGAGTGGGCCGATCCACGAGCCATGGGTCCTCGAGCGCGCCCTTCAGAACGCAGGGCGCCAGGAACTCGGCTGGCAGATGATTCGCGAGCAATTGCCGGCACCGCTCGACAGCGCAGTCGTCCGTAGCCTTCTGACGGCCGTACGGGAATACAACCTCGTCTACGCGCCGCTGGAGCGCCGCCTTCTCATCGGCCTCGTCGAGGACATAGCGGCGGACGCCGGCGACTGGGAGGCCGCCGTCGCCACGGCGACCACCCTCCAGGGCGACGCCCTGGCGGTCTTGCTGGCGAACGCCTCGGCGCTCATCGAGACCCATCTCTCAACGCTCAACCGGGCGCTGATCGGCTGGATTCTGTTGAGCCTTGCCGGCGCGGCGGCCGTGGGCGCGAGCATCCTCGTCGTCCGCAACCGCGTGGTCCGCCCGCTCGACGACGTTCGCAGGACGATGCTGCGCCTCGCGGACGATGACCTCAGCCCCGAAATCCCGAAGAGCGAGCGTGGGGACGAGGTCGGCGCCATGACCGAGGCGCTGCGTGTCTTCAAGGCGAACGCGATCCGGCGCCGGCGACTCGAGGCGCAGAAGGACGCTCTCGGACAGAAGCTCGAGGAGGCCTACGCCACGCTTCGCACCGACCTCGACGCCGCCGCTTCGGTGCAGCAGGCGATGCTGCCGACGGCGTCAGAGCTCCATGACGTCCGGATCCACTCGCTGTTCCGCGCCTCCAACGTCATTGCCGGTGACACGTTCAACGTCTTCCCGTCCGGCGATGAGCTTGTCTTCTTCCACATCGACGTCGCCGGCCATGGCGCAGCCGCCGCGCTTGTCTCCATGGCGTCGCGCCATGTCCTGACGGTCCCGGCGGGTCGGGTGGTCGCCGGTGAGCCGATCGAGTCGATCGTTGCCGAGATCAACCGTGAATGGCCGGAAAGCCTTCCCTATTTCACGATGGTCTATGGTGCCATCAATGTCCGGCGGAACACCGGACGGCTGGTCCAGGCCGGCCACCCGAAACCCTTCCTGTTGTCGTCCACGGGGGCGATTGCCACGCTGGGCGATGGCGGCATCCCGATCGGGCTCTTCCCGGACTCGGTCTACGAACCGGTCCGGTTCGATTTCGGGCCGCACGACCGGCTGTTCCTCTATTCAGATGGCGTCACCGAGGCCC
Source organism: Bauldia sp. (assembly GCA_050184415.1). GTDB lineage: Bacteria > Pseudomonadota > Alphaproteobacteria > Rhizobiales > Kaistiaceae > JADLGL01. The sequence goes on along the minus strand of JBFXAJ010000021.1, from coordinate 36,824 downwards.
GGAACGCGGCCGACGAACAGTTCTCCGACGAGCGTCTCGAACGGTTGCTCAGGTCGGCGGCGGGCGAGAAGAGCGAGGCGCTGCTCGGCGGTCTCGAACGTGAACTGGTCAGATGGACGTCCGATCATGACCCCGAGGACGATGTCAGCGTCCTGGTACTCGAACGCACCGGAGAGGAAAGGACGGCGCACTAGCTACCCGGCCGGGCATCACGATCGGGGCGGAGTCATGATATTCTCTGTCGTCGCAGGCGCTTATCGCGATCGTTCAGCTTAGGCGTGCTGCGCAGGGGGAGCGAGCCCGGTGGCGGGATCTATAAAGCTTTCGGTCGATAGCGACCTCGACCTCGTCGCCCTGGTCGCGCGCGCCGTGAGGGCGATCTGTGTCGACCTCCTGGCGCCGGAGGACATCGATTCATTGGAGATCGGTCTGGTCGAGGCGATCAACAACGTCATCAAGCACGGCTACCGCGGCGCTCACGGCAACGAGGTCGCCGTGGAGGTCAGTCTTCACAGCGACCGCGTGATTCTGGAGGTCATCGACAAGGCGCCGTCGATGAAACCGGAGCTAATCACGGATGCGTCGACCGATCGATTCGCGTTCGACCCGGAAGACCTTGCGAAGGTGCCCGAGGACGGTATGGGGCTCGCGTTGATCCGCCTCAGCATGGACGAGGTGACCTACATCCCCGGAGCACGCGAGAACCGACTTCGCCTCGCAAAGTACTTTCGCCGCTAGTCGAATTCGGATAGTTCCGACTTCGACCCGCTGAGTCCGCTCCCCAGGGCCGGAACGAGAGGCTTCGTCAGCGGTCCTCCCGTATCCTTTCGAGGTGCACGCTCCAAAGCGATCGTAGTTCGATGGCGATCTGTGGAGTCGGAGAACGGCATGAGCGCGGTGGCGTCGGAAATCCGAAGGCGTGGGGTCCGCGCGGCGCTTATTCTTGCCCTCCTTGCCGGCGTCCTGATTGGCCGGGACGCGGTCGCGCAGGAGGCACCGGTGATCGGGGACCGCGCCCCGCCGACGCTCCAGTCCACCGGCAGCTGTTCGATCCTGATCGATCCCGATCGGGCCCGGATCGCTTTCGCCGTCGCGGCGACGAACGCCGATCCCGCGGTGGCTATCGCCAGCGCCGAGGCCCGCACCGCCGAGCTGCGCACGGCAGTAGAGACGCTGGGACTGCCCGACCTGCAGCTCGCTGTCTCGACGCCCCAGACGGTGGCCGACGCGGCCTACCATGTCGAATTTATCCTGACGGCGATCACCTCCGATTTCCGCCGCATGGGCGAGGCCGCCGCCGTTGGCCGCAGTTTCCGCGGCGTGAGCCTGGTCGACTTCGTCCGCTACGTGTCGGACGACCGCCGCCGCGCCGCGGAAGGAGACTGCCTGTCCATCGCGATCGGCAACGCCCAGGCCCGGGCCCAGCGCATCGCCGATACGCTGGGGGTCGCGCTGGGTGCGCCGCTGAACGTCGTCGATGCTACCCCGCCGGTTCCGGGTCCCAACGCCATTGGCCAGGGCAAGCTGCCGGACGTGCAGACAATGCCGGGCGAGGCCGCGGCAGACCGCCTCCGCGTCGAGTTGACCATCGTCGTCGACTTCGCGATCGAGTGACGCCCGTTCCTCGATGAACGCGCCTCAGCCGAACTGGTACTTCACCGGCTTCGAACATCGCCGGCCGCCGCAACCCTCCACGCATGTCATCTGGAGGGAGACACTGTGGCAGGTGCTCGCGACGATCGCCGTCGTCATCGGCATCTGGTACCTCCACTGGCGCTGGACCGCATCGCTGAACTTCGACGCGTTGTGGTTCGCGATTCCCCTCGTCATCGCCGAGACGCTGTCGTTCTTCGGCCTCGTCCTCGTTGTCTTCAATCTCTGGCAGATCACCGACACGCCGCGCCAGAAGCCACCGCGCACGATCGGCGAATGCGAGGGGACGGAGGAGAGCCGGCCGCTTCGCGTCGACATCTATGTCGCGACCTATTCGGAGGATCCCGAGCTGGTGCGGATGAGCCTCGCCGCCGCGCGCCGGCTGCGCTACCCGCATCCGATCGAGCTCAAGGTCCACTGCCTGGATGACGGTCGCCGGCCGGCGATGGCCGAGGTCGCGGCCCAGGAAGGCGTCAATTACATTACCCGGCAAAACAATATCGGGTACAAGGCGGGCAATCTCCGCAATGCACTGGAGGTCACGGACGGCGACTTCCTCGTCATCTGCGACGCCGACACGCGGATGTTCCCGGATTTTCTCGAAGCGACGCTCGGCTATTTCCGCGACCCCGACGTTGCCTGGGTCCAGACGCCGCAATGGTTCTTCGATCTCCCCGAGGGCGACACGCTCGACCAGGTCTGGGGTCGCCGCCTCGGCGGGGTCGGCCGCCTCGCCGGCAAGGCAGTGCAGCGGGTCATCGGCGAGGTGCGGCGCGGCGACGATCCCTTCGACAACAATCCCTTCTACTTCTTCGACGTGATCCAACGCCGTCGCAACGGCGCCAACGCTTCCTTCTGCTGCGGCGCCGGCTCGGTGCACCGGCGCGAGGCCGTCTGGCAATCGGCGCTGCGCGCCTACGCGAACCAGATCGACGCCATGACGAAGGACATCGTCGGCGACGTCAAGGATCCGGAGAGCCGCGAAGCGCTGGAAGGAGAACTGCGGCGTCAGTTCGCGATCGACCAGGAGGTGACGCCGTACAAGTTCCACGTCTCGGAGGACATCTACACCTCCCTAATCCTCCATGGCGATCGCGTCCGGCCGTGGAGGTCCGTCTATCACCCCGGCATCCACTCGAAGATGCTGTCGCCCCAGGACATGGCGTCGTGGACCGTCCAGCGCTTCAAATACGCCGCGGGCACCATCGACATCGCAGTTCACGACAATCCGATCATCAAGCAGAAGCTGTCGCTCTCGCAGCGGCTGATGTACGGCGCGACGATGTGGTCGTACCTGTCGAGCCTCTGGAACTGGGTCTTCCTCCTCGCCCCCGCGCTCTACCTATTCACCGGCATCCCGCCGGTGAGCGCCTTTTCGGTCGATTTCTTCAAGCACTTCCTGCCCTTCTTCCTCGCCTATGAGGTGGCGCTGATCATCGGGACCTGGGGGGTGCCCAACGCAAAGGGCCGGGCCTTCTTCATGGGATTCTTTCCCTATGGCCTCCGCGCGATCTGGACCGTCCTGCGCGGCCAGCCGATCAAGTTCCCGGTGACACCGAAGGAGCGCCAGAGCGGCCGCTTCCTCCGGATCGTTCGCTGGCAGATCGTGGTGATCGTCCTCAACGCGCTGGGCATCGCCTGGGCAACGGTGGCGATCTTCATCCTCGACATCCGGGGTGACGTGACCGGCTTTGCCGCCAACGTCCTCTGGGCCGGCTACACCATCCTCCTCCTCCTCGGTTTCGTCCGCGCGGCGGTGTGGCAACCGGCAAAGACGGAAAGCTCGTGACGACGCGAACGAATGGCTGGATCACAGCGCGAAGCCAGATCGCCTTCGTGGTCGGCCTCCTGATCGCGGTCGGCATCATCTTCTGGCTAGAGGTCATCCGGTTCCAGACCGGCGACGACCCGGCCGGCGATGCCTGGCTCCAGGCCGAAGCGGTCCCGGCGCGCGGTCCGGTCAATGCTGCCACGGTTGCCGCGCTCCGCTCCGCCCTCGCCGGTCCGGCCGCCGCAGGCGAAGATCCCACGACCCTCCTTCTCGCGGCGTCGGCATGCCCGGCCGCCGCCGCGGAGTGTGCGCCGCTTCACGATGCGCTGGCCGCGGCACCCTCCGAGCCATCCCCGGCGACGGACGCGGTCGGCCTCGCGCTCCGTATCGTCGCGCTCGCGGCGCTGCTGCGCGAGCCGTCGCCCTCCCCGGCGCTGAACGTGGTATGGCGGATGACGGCCGCCCAGGGCGCCGCCCAGTCCGTCGCCTCGCTTCCCGACCAGATCGGACTCCGGCAGTTCGCGGGCCACGCCGCGACGCTGACCGGGCGGATGTTCTACGAGGCGGCACGGTATGCCGGCTTTCGCGACGTCTTCGACGCCGCCGACGGGCTGAGCCGCCGCGGCCTGTCGGCGTCGGCCGGCATCGCGCTCGGCCTCGGCCTCCTCACGGTCACCTTTCCCGACAATGCGACGGCACGCCAGCTGTTCTACCGCACCTACGCGGAGTGGCCGTTTCCGATCGAGGACACCCCGGTCGAACTCATCGCGCTGTGGTGGTCGCAGTTCGGCGACGGCCAGGAGGCGTCCCTGCTCGAGCGCGTCGGCGACGGCCTTCCATCGCCGCTCGCCGCGGCCATCGTCCTCCTCGCCGCCGGCGTCGCGGAGGCGGCACGGCCGCTCCTCGCCGATCCCTGAGACCACGGGAGTCCGGCGCTACCGGGGCGGGAGATGGTCGGCTACGAATTCAGGCGACCGCCTCAGCCACCGACTTCCGGATTTCGAAGACCCGGTCGAGCCGCGTCAGCGCCAGGAGCTTCGCCACGGCCGGCTGGACGTCCGCGAGCACCAGCGCGCCCGTCGGCCCGATCCGCTTCAGGAGCGCCACCATCGCGCCGAGGCCGGACGAATCGACGAAGGACACCTTGCCGACGTCGATGACGACCCTTCGCGGATTGTCCGCGAGCAGTTGCGCCATCCCTTCCTTGAAGGGAACCGCAACGCTGGCGTCGAGCCGCGACACGCCGGGGACAACGACGAGCGTGCCGCCCTCGACCCGAGACTCTATCTTCACCGTGCCTCCTTTTGGCCCGCGAACCGATGCGCCGTTCGTCGGGAATCATACGCCGAACCGGGCGCGCCCGCACCTCCAGGCGTCGCTTGTGCCGCCTCGACAACGCGCCCCGCGCCGGTCGCCCGTTCCTGGCCGCAGCCTAGCCGTCCGATGACGGTCGCGAAGCGCCGTAGGCGAGATGCCCGAGCACGGCGGCGCCGATGCCGCCGACCATCATGTACCAGCCCATGTAGTCGCGCGGATCGTCCTGGAAACAGGCGACCGCGCCGCAGAACGCCGCGGTGACGAGGTACGACAGCGCCAGCGCGGCGATGGCCGCGATCAGCACGGTCCAGGCGACGTTCGGCAGCAGCCAGATCCGCGCGGCGAGGAAGATTCCGGCGATGACGATCAGGCCCGCCGGCAGGAGGAGCGGCCACTGGCCGATGTCCCCCTCGTCTTTCGGAAGCAGCAGGAAGAACGCCCCGCTGACGACGAAGACCACGGCGCCCGCCACGACGATGGCGCCAAGGACCGCAAGTGTTGACCGGCTCATTCCCACATCCTCCGCCAAGAGTGGATGAAAGAGGCCGGGCGGCAGGATAGCCCTCCGCAGGTCACGCCGCCAGCGAGGTCTGTAGGCGGCTAACAGCGCAGGAGCGCCATGCTCGGAAGGGCAACCTAGCGGTGGCCGGCACCGGCCGAGGGGCTCTTCCCACAAGCTCGGAGCGAGCGGCCCGCCCTCATCCCACGCTTCGCGCCACCTTCTCCCCGCTTTGCGGGGCGAAGGAGGAGTTCCCGGCAAGGCATGGAGCAACGCCGGCGCTGTCACACCTGCACCGTGGGGGGAACCACCACCGGCGCGCGCATCAGGTGCGACACGTCTGACCCCGACGAGCCCGACGATGCCGGCACTGGCGCTGACGCCGTCGGCCCGGCATCATCGAGCCGCGATCGCTCTGCCTCTGGTGCGGGATCCTGTCGATGTCGGGCGGGAAGGCGGTAAAGCTGGTGGTGTTCGGCGCGGGCGTGCTGGCGATCCTGATCGCCGGCGGCGCGGTGCTTGCAAGCGGCGTCCTCGGCGACACCGCGGAGGAGCTCGCCGGCAGCGAGCTGTCGCGGCCCGGCATCGGCATCAAGGGGCTCGGCCTCCTCAACCTCCTCCTCGCCTATGTCCTCGTCCTGATGCTGCTCGACCAACTTCCGGTCTGGCAGAAGCTGGCGCCTAAGGTGCAGGGCATCGTCACCTTTATCCTGACCCTTCTCGGGCTCGTCGCGTCGATCATCGCCATCTTCGCCGCGCTCCAGCTCCTCCTCCTGATGGTCGCCCTCCTGTTCGCGCCGCCCTTCGGCACGATCGCCTATTTCGCCCTCTGGGGCAGCTTCGACACCGACGCCTCGCGCACCCTCCTCGCCTTCGTGATGGGCCTCCAGATCGCCGGCACGATCGCCATCGTCGCCGTCAACCCGACGCTCCTCAAGAACATCTGGCTGATGCTCCTCATCGGCACTGCGATCCTGATGACGTTCGTCCTCGGCCTCCTCCACGCCTTCCCGCCGTCCTTCCTCGTCAGCATCACCGACGCGATCGGGGCCATCATCGCCGGCATCCTGTCGGCAATCTGGATGATCATCTTCCTCATCGGCGCCATCATCGCGGTGGTCCGCGCGATCAGGAGCCTCGTCCCGGCCTAGCGAAGCGTTACGCCCGCGGTCTCGAGCGGAGGCGGGGCGATCGTGATGCGGCCGCTCTCGGGACCGATCGAGAGGTTGGCGCGGCCCACGACCTCGCGGTTCGACGGGCAACTGCTCGTGCCGCGCGTCGCCTCGGTGACGACGCACACGACCTGGACGCAGAGCTGCTCGGCGCCGCGGCAACCATCGGGCGCGGGATTGCAGCGATAGCTCACGGCGGCCCAGTTGCCGGCGGTCAGCTCCACCGTCGCCAGCCGGGCCGGCGTGCCGCAGGCTTCGGGCACGAACAGGCCCATCGCCTCACCGCTGTCGCGCGGGAAGGCGATCGGGTCCTCGACCAGCCGCGGCGCGCCGTCGCCGGTGTTGAGGAACGCCAGCGCCGGCGGCGGCTCCTCGCCGTCGCCCGGGGGCGGCTGCTCGTTCGAGCCGATCAGCATGAGCGCGATGAAGCCGATCCCGACGACGAGAAGGAGGATGAAGACCCAGCGCATCTCAGAAGGCGGCGGCGACGATCGTCACGAACACGGCGATCGCCGGCACCGCCGCGATAACCGTCGTCACGATGACCGCGAGCGGCGGCCAGCACAGCGAACCGTCCGTCACCCAGGTCCGGGCACCGGGGTTCTTGCTGTAGGCCCAGACCTCCCAAGGATTGTCCATGTAGGCCCACCAGAACGGGATGCTCTGTCCCGCTGCCGTGCCGGTCTTCGGCTTGGCGAAGGCCGAGACGATCACGGCGACGAGGCCAACGCCGACCAGCCAGAAGACATAGCTGTACCAGAAGGTCGGGCCGAAGACCCGGTTCTGGAAGACGTGCACCGTCTCATGCGCGAGGAGCGGCGCGAAGCCGGGCGCGCTCGGCGTCAGCCCGCCATCGACCTCGAGATTGGAGATCACCGACCCTTGCGTGAAGGCATACCCCGCCTTGAGCCGGAAGCCCTTGAGATAGCGATGCGTGCCGACGCGCGGCGCGTCCTCGTGGACCGTGACGCGCCGGCCGTCGACCGGATCAACCTTGAGGAGCCCGGGCACATTGCGGACGTGGATGATGAAGGCATTCACGGCGAGCGGCAGCCCCCAGGTCACGTCGGCGACGAACTTCAGTATCCCCATGCCCTTCCAGCGATGGATGCGGCGGTAGCCGTCGAAGAGCCCGACGCCCGCGCCGACCGCGAAGGCAAACCACGGCAGCGCCGCCGCATCGATGAGGACGAGTTCCGCCTCGGGACGGAAGATCGCGGTGATCCCGGCCCAGCCGACGTCGACGAGGCCGGGCCAGATCAGGAACAGTGTGCCGAAGACCGCAGCGCCGGCGTCACTGTTGCCTGTCAGCTCGAGGAGGACCCGCAGCACGAGCCAGGCGAGGAACGAGCCCGCGGCGGTCGTGATGAAGGTGTCGAGGCCGACGAGGAGGGCCAGGGCGCCCTCCCCTTTGATCAGCCGGATGATGAAGGCGATCGCGGCTCCGATTGCCCCGACCACGACCGACACCGCGATCGTGGTCAGCGCCGCTTCGAGGGCTGCGCCGATGTCGACGACGGCCTGTTCCATGGCGGTCTCCGGCTAGGGCGGCGCGATCGGCTGAATGACGTTGGGATTGATCGGCCGCACGCCGGGATCGACCAGCACGTCGACGCCGCCCGGCGGCAATCGGGGCGCGATGAACGTGTCGGGGATCTCGAAGCGGTCGACAACCTCGAGGCAGAACGGCGGGCAGGCGAGGATGATGCTGCCGATCACGCTGAGCCCGCTGCCGCTGTCCGGGCCGGGGACATAGGTCGTGATGTTGACGGTCGTCCCGAGCGCGACCGTCGTGCCGTTTGCCGGATTGACGGTCTCGACCCGCAGGAACGCGACATTGGCGGCCGTCACCTGAAGCACCTCGGGAACCAGCCCGGCGGTCGTCAGCGCGGACGCCGTCGCGATCACGTCCGCCCCCGCCGGCGCGACGATCACGACGCCGGGGTCGATGATCAGCGTCACGCTGTTGCCGCCGCCCGACAGGCGGGCCTCGGCCACCGTTCCCGGCGGCTGCCCGGTCGCGACCGTGCCGGGCTGCTGGGTGATGTCCGCGGCCTCGAACCCCGCCGCGACCAGCTTGTCGCGCGCCACCTCGAAGGTGTCGCCACGGACCTCGACGAGCTCCGGCGTGTCGCCGCGGAGGAAGAACACGGCGGCGCCGATGACGATCACGACGAACAGCACCGCGATCGCCACCGCCCACCACGGGAACGGCTTTGCCGGCGGCTTCACCGTCAGCGGCGGCACCACGAGGCTGACCGCCGGACCTTCGGTGAAGTCGTTGTCGGGATCGGCCTCCGCCGTCACCTTGACGCGGAACGAATAGGTCTTCGGCGCCGCATCGGGGGGCACCTTCACGGTCACCGCCACCGTCTGGGTGACGCCGGCGTCGAAATCCTTCTCGACGAACTGCAGCGCCGTCGGCGCGGCGCCCTCGATGGCGAACCACGCCGCATCGCCGTCCGACGGTTCGACCGAGATGCGCGCGGTCTGGGTCCGGTCGGAGACGTTGCGGACGGTGAGCTGCAGCTTGCCCTGGCGGAAGCGCTGGGCGCCCTCGCCGCTTTCGACGGTGGTGAGGCTCGTCGGACAATCAGCGATCTGGAAGCTCGGCACGGTCTCTCTCCGGTTCTAGGCGGCGGAAGCCACGACGATCTCGGCGGTGATGAAGGCTGGCTTCTCGTTGCGGATGATGGTTTCCAGCTCGGGGCGAAGCCCCTCGCTCCCGGCGGGCGCGACAAGGCGGAAATGGAACGGGATCCGGTTGCCGTCACCGTCGCGGACGTCCTCTTCGACAGCGAAGCCGGACACTCCCGTCACCAGCTCGCAGATCGTCAGGAGGGCGTCGGCGGTGCCGCGGTTGCGGGCGAGCTCGCCGGCGCGGCTGACGAGCTCGCGGAGCGCGGTGCTGGTCGTCACCGCGCGGATGGAGCGGCCGAGATAGGGGCCGAGGCCGAGCCATCCGGCCAGCATGTCGAGGAAGGGCGGCGGCGCGCGCCACGGTTCGACGATGGACCGGTAGTCGCCGAGATAGCCTTCGGTCGACCGGTGCATCTCCGCCATGACGTCCAGCAATGCCGAGAGCACGGACGGAGCGGCGTCGCTCTCGGCACCGACCGGCATCGCCTCCTGATAGACCGCGGGAAGGAGCCGCGCGATCGACGCCGGGTTCATGGGCCGGCCTCCGCGGTCTCGGCGTCGGTGGCGACATCGAGCCGGTGCTCGCCCGAGCAGTAGAGCCAGGTCCGCGGCAGCGGCACGGCGTCAACGAAAGCCGTCTGGCCGTCGCGTTCGAAACGCCCCCCTTCGCGGGCGACGTAGAGCCCGGCGTCTGCGCCGGCGATGGCAGTCGGCTGGCGGTCGCCCGGCAGGAGGGCAACCGTCGTGATTGGCAGGAGGGCGTTGCGCTCGTTGTTGATCGGAAGGCCACTGTCGAGCGTCGCCGCCGTCCACGCCGGATCGGTGGCCGACAGGTCGAGCGTCAGGACGCCGGCGCGGTTGGACCCCGCCACGACGACGGACCCGACGATGTCGAACCCCTCGCAGCTCCCGCCGCGCCAGCCTTTCGAGAAGGTGGTCCAGCCGGCGGGATCGATCCCGTCGGCGCGCGCCTCGATCCGCATCAGCCCCTCGCCCTCCTTGCCGGCGGCCGCTGCGATGCCGGCCCACAGGAACATGCGGTCGCCCACGGTGTGGAATTTCAGGATGCGGACGTCCTTTCCGGACGAGCCCGGAATCGCCTCGAACGACCGCTTCGCGCCGCCCTGCCGCGAAACGAGGACGCCGCCGAGCTCGCGCGCCGCGATCGCGACGAACGAGACGTCCATCGGGTGGCGCGCGGTCGCAATCGCGAAGAAGCCGTTGCCGCCGGCGCCGCCATCGGCGGTCAGCTCCGGCAGGTTGTTCGACCCGCCGCCGGTGCCCGGCTCCAGCCGCCGCAGCGCCTTCCGCGTCGCGAGGAAGAGCACCGGCCGGCCGACGCGGCTGGCGAGCCACGCCGCGTCATAGATCGGCTCGTTCTGCAGTTGCTCCGCGACCCGCCAGGTGTCGCCGACGTCTTCGGAAATGAGGACACGATGGATGCCGCCGGCATCCTCGGTCGTAGCCGCGATGGTTCCCGGTTTCTCGGGATGGATGGCGACCGAGGTCAGCGCGCCCTGAGGTCCGCCGAGGTCGAGCGCCTCGAAGCCGCGGCCAAGGTCTTCCGAGCGGAACAGTGCGTCGGCCGTTCCGACGAACAGCGACCGCGGGCTGTGCGGATCGCGAGCCAGCACCCGCAACTCTTTCGACGGCGCGCGGTCGATCGCGAGGCGAACGCCTTCGGCGTAGCGGACCCCCGGCTCGGCGAGAAGCGCCTCATAAACGTCCGACGCCCGCAGCATCTTGCCGTGCGGCCAGTGCCCCTGCGGCGAAAGGAGGTCGTTGAGCCTGCGCCGCAGCCGCTCCGCGACCTGCGCCGGCGCCTCCGCCCGAGAGACCACGACCCGGGCCGTCACCGAGACCGGCCGGCATTTCGTGAAGGAGTTCTGGGTCTCGACGCCGAGCGGCCGTCGCACGCGGACCGCGCGCTCGACGCGATCGAGGAGTTCGCCGCGCTGGTGCTCGGCGAGGACGGCCGGCGTGATCGCGCCGTCCGGCAGCACGCTCCGGTCGATCCGCGGCACGAGCTGGATGTCGACGACACCCGGCCGCGCAAAGCTCCAAATCTCGCGAAGCGCGCCGGCGCGGGCCCGGGCGATGCCGCCGACCTCCAGCGCCAGCCGCTCGAAGTCGCGCGCGGTGACCGCCGTGCGGAGGACGCGCACCGCCTCGCTGCCGCGGGCGATGACTTCCGCCGGGGTCTCGCCATCCTCGCCGCCGACGGCGCGGTCGCGGTTGGTGACCGTGACGCCCGCCATTGGCGTCGCGAGCGCGGTCAGTGTCCCCGCGGCGACGTTGCCGGCGCGGCCGCCGCCGCGGCGATACCACGCCCGCACCTCGCTCCCGCGCTCGGGCACGGCCGCAGTCCCCGCCGGGCCGAAGGTGATGCGGCCGGACGCGCGGTCGGCGACGAACACCTGGTCGGTCGGCGCGAGGCCGAAGAAGGAGCCGACCTCGCGCCAGAGCACGAACGATCGTCCACGATCGGTGATGACCGTGGCGTTGCGGCCGACATCGCCGGTGGCCTCGACGCCGACGGACAGCACCCAGTCGATGTCGGCATTCCGGACCGGCGGCGGCCGCTTCAGCACCATCTGCTGCGCGGGCTCGCCGGTGCCTGCGCCCAAGCTCTCGCCGCGGATCAGCTCCGCATGGATAGCGCGGACCTCGATCGCGTCGGCGCCGAGCGTCGCATCCTCGAGCGTCTCGAAGGTCACGCTGCCCGACGGGTCAGACACCCGCGTTCCGGCCGGAATGCTCACCGGCCCGCCGGCGGCCTCCTCGCCGTCCCGCGCGAAGGTCAGCCGGACCGTGGCGGCCGCGGGGGCGAGCTGCTTGACGCCGAGAAGGTCGAGCAGCGCGACGTGGATCTTTCCCGGCACGCGGTTGAGCCGGTAGAGGAGCACGTCCGTGAGATAGGCAAAAACCTCGACTAGGGTGATGCCGGGATCGCCGGCGGACAGGTCGGTCCATCCTGGCGCCTTCCGCCGGATCAGCGCCTCGGCCTCGCGCATGAGGTCGGCGAAGGCGCGGTCGTCGAGGCGGGGCAGCGTTTCGGTCATCCGCCGCCTCCCGCGAGGTCGACGGACAGCTCGATGCGGTCCGGCTCCAGCGTCGACCGCACCCGGTAGTCGAGATCGACGCGGAGGATATGCGGCGCGCCGCGCTCGAACGGGCCGGCATCGAGCCGCACGATCTCCGCCCGCGGCTCGAACCGGACTACGGCGCTCCGGACGTAGTGGATCGCGAGGCCCGCCGTGGTCGCGTCGTTCGGCATGAAGACGACGCGGTGGAGCGGGCAGCCATAGTCGGGCCGCATCACCCGCTCGCCGGGAATCGTCGACAGCAGCATCATGATCGACTGGCGGACAACCGCAGCGCCGCTGCGCATCGCGAGGCTCCCGGCCGGCGTGACCGCGAGGCCGGGCTCCCGCCCGTCCCCGAAGCCGCCGAAGCGAAACCCCCGCAGCTCCGCCATCACCCGGCTCCGATCGAGACGAAATCCTGCGCCGGCGAAGCAACGGTGTACGGCACGACGGCGAGAAGGCTCCAGTTGGTCATCCCGGTCGCGGTGGCGAGGCAGATTCCGTGACCGTCGATCTTCACGAAACTGGAGAAGCTCGCGGCAGGGACGGCGGTGATGGTCAGCTTGCAGGGCGGGTTCGCCGGCGTCGCCATCGGGCAGCTCTTGATCGGCCGGTTGACCGTATCGGGCTCGACCAGCACTTCCGCGCCCTCGATCTTCACCCAGCTCTGGCTCGGGTCGAGGTCCACGTCAGCGCCGTGCGCGCATTTGAGGATCGACCGGCCGATGAGAGCGAGTTGCCCGGCCATCGCTCAGCCCCGCTCGAAATCGATCGAATCGGCGCGGATGACGATCCGCTTGCCCGGTGCCTCGATCGTCAGGTCACCGGCCACGGCGAGCCGCCCCTTGTCGCCGGAGAATTCGATGAGGCTGCCGTTCCGCGTCGACAGCCGCGCCGTGGAGCCTTTGCCCGACAGTTCCAGCGTCTGCCCCGCGCCGGTCCGGATCACGAAGGGCCGCTCGCCACGCCCGCGCAGCCCCGGCGGCGGCGTCCGCGTGCCGTAGAGGCCGCCCAGCACGAAGCCATGCGCCAGATCGCCGTCGGGCAGCACGACCAGCACGTCGTCGCCCGGCTCGGGCAGGATGCCGACGCCCTTCTTCTTGCCGGCGCCGGCAACCACGGTCTGCAGCCAAGAGGCCTCGGCGTCGGCAAAGCCGGGGAGCGTCACCTTGGTCCGCCCGCCGCCTTCCGGATCGTCCACGGCGACGACCTTGCCGAGGGTCACCACCGGCCCGCTCTTCGCCACCGGCACTGTCGGCGGGCGGGTGGAGAATTCCGTGCGGTAACCGCCGGCGTCGAGCCGGTGCAGCGCGGAGGTCACGACATAGCGGCCGGAAAAGGCGTCATCCACGCCGGCGATGCGGAGCACTCGGGCCGGCATGATGTCGGGATTGCCGATCGCTGTGCCCTCGGCCGTCCGTTCGAAGGCCGCCCCGCGCTCGGCGACGGCTTCGGCACGACCGCGGCTCTGGTCCCCGTTGCGGAGAATCCGGTCGGCAAGGATGGCCGCTGCCGAGCCGGGCTCGGCGGAACGACTGGCGTCGGCGGTCAGCGGTTGATGGGACAGCGGATCCCAGCCGAGAGTCTCCGCCGACGCGACCGATCGCTCCGCGGAGATCGCGAGCGCGACGTCCTCGAGTTCGCGTCCAAGCCGCAGCTCGATCTCCGGCCCTGCCCCTTCGAGCGTCGCGAGCCGCAGCGTTTCCGCCTCGACGATGGGATAGAGACCGTCCGCCGCGGCGAGGATGGTGAGGAATTCGAGATCGCTCTCGCCGCGCTGCACCGCGGCCGGCAGGTCTGCTCCGGGCCGGTCCGACGCCGCCCCAAGGCCGACCTCGCCGGCAAGGCTTGCCGCAACCGCCGAGACGGAGGTGTTCTCGAACCGGCGAATGCGCTGTTTCTGGCGCAGGGCCTCCATCGCATCATAGGCGCGGCAGCGAAGCGTCCGTCCCGAGTCGCCGCGATGCTCCATTTCGAGGGCGGCGACCTTCCCGGCGAACAACGTCGCGGCGCCGAGGCGGATCGTCAGTTCCGAACCGACCGCAACGTCATCCGCCAGCGAGGCGGGCGGTTCGGCGAACGCGATCTCGGCCGCTGTCGGCACACCAAGCGCCGCCCGGACGATGACGGAGGAGACCGACCGCGCGGACTCCGCCGCCAGCGCCGAACCACCGGCGAGGAGGGTTACGCGGGGCACTTGCGCCGTCATGTGCGCCGGCCCCCGATATCCGGAAGGAGCACGACCGCGCCCTCGATGAAGTTCAGCGGGTCGTCGATGTCGTTGAAGGTGGCGATCGCGCGCCAGACGCCGGGATCGCCATAGGCCTCGGCCGCGACCTGGTCGAGCCGGCTGACCGGCAGTCCGTCCGGTGCGATGCTCATCGCATAGGCCTTGCCCTCTCCGGGTGGCATGAGGTCCGGCGGCGGCAATTCGAACTGTGGCGTCGCGGGGCCTGGGATCGGCGTCCGCGACTCGGCATCGTCGGTCACGCGCCGGAGCCGGAGGCGGAGCCAGGAGCGACCTGGCACACCGGCGCTGCTGAAACGCTCCAGCCGCTCGGCCGCGGCCACAACGATGCCGAGGACGTTCCACGCCCGGCCCCAGATCATCCGGATGACCGGCGGCGCGCCATAGGCGTCCTCCTCCGCCGCGTTCTCCGCCAACGCCCAGAACGGCCGCGTCATCTCGCGGACGTCTTCCACGAGCGGCGGCGATGGAACGAGCACCGGCTCCCCGGACAGGCCGCTCGGATCGCTCTCGAGCTGCGTCAGCGCCCGTCGCGCCGCCGCCTCGTCGCGGGCAAGGTCGACGTCGAACAGGAGGTCGAGGTCGAACTCGGTAACACCGCCGCCGGTCGCTGCGACCGGGTCGTCGCTGAGGCCTCGCCCCGTGACGATGCCGGTCGCGCCCGAAAGCGCTCGCACGCCGGCCGAGCGCCGCTGGACCAGGCTCTCCGGATTGAGGAGGCAGGTGATCCGCTCGCCGGTCTTCTCGATCAGAAACGCGACCCGCTCCACCCCCGCTGCTCCTGCTCGGCGATCAGTTTCTGAAGGCGTGCGCGCTCGAAGGCGGCCGTCGGCAGCTCGGCTTCGGCCGCCCGCGGCAACTCGGGCCATGGGTCCGGCGCTCCGACCCGATCCCGTTCCGCAACGTCAGTCCCGGCGCGGCTTCCCATGGAATTCCCCGTCCCAGCGAAGGCTGGGACCCAGGGCCCCGCGGCGAACTCCCTCAGCTTGGCTCCTGGGTCCCAGCCTTCGCTGGGACGGGAGCTTGTCGTCGGATGGTGCTCCATTCCTCGGCCGAGAGTCGGCTCGGCAGCAAGGATCGGGGACGGGAGCGGAAGCGCACTCGCTCGCGCGTCACGTTCCGACGAAAGGAGCCGCTCGACGGCCTGCCCCCGGCGTGATGGCGCGGGTCCCGGAGGGACGTTCTCGGCCGCGGAAGCGCGCAAACGCATCCCCTCGTCGGCACGGGAGACGCTCTGCACGGGGGGAACTGCGGCCAGCGAGGCAGCTTCACCCTTCGCGATAGCACGCTCCGGAGCCTTGGCAGTCGGGGCTTCGGGCCACCGCGGGGCCGGAGGCCGATCCGTTCGCGCGGTCGACGCGTACCGCACGGCAGGTCGGCGCGGCCGAGCGCGTTTGGAGCCCACGCGGTCCAGTGCTGGCCGCGGCGCCCCGTCAGGCCGCTCGGCCGCCGCCGGCGGACGCAATCCCGCGTCCGGAAGCGGCGATTGCGGGACCGTGCCCATCGACCGCGTCGGGCTGTCGCCAGGCCCGCTCTCCGCGAAGCGCACGACCGGGCGTGGCGGCTTTTCAAAACCGGCAAAGGATACGCTCTGCCCCGATGCCGTCGCCGGAGCTGCCTTGTCTGGCCTTCGCGCCACTCGTGTCGTCGGGGGTGGAGCCTGCGCCACTGCAACAATAGATCGCGGACCGACCCGATCGGCTTGCATTGGTGCCTGCCCTCGTGTCGCCCCCACGAACCGCAGCGCCCCCCGGCGGACCAGCGCCAGCCACTCGTCGGGCGCGTCGGGGAACCGCGACCGCAGGGCCTCAAGATCGTCCGCGGCGAGCGCCGGTGCGATGCTCGCGGCAAGCTGCTGCAACGCCACGGCAAGACGCAACCGCAGCCGGACCGTCAGCCGTTCCCGCTCCGCCCCCGCCATCGCCGTCAGATCCGCTCGAGCGAATCGTAGGACAGCGTCAGCTCCTCGATGGCGACCTGGTTGCCGAGCGCTTCGAGCGGCGCGCCGCGCCATTCCGACGGCCACGCCCGGATGAGGCTCCACCGGAACGCCTCGTCGGCACCGTTCTGCTCGAGCATCACGATCGACACGTTGCGGCGCTCGATGTCGCCGGCGATCGTCTTCAGGAGCCAGTCGAACAGCTCGCGCGACTGGGTCAGGCCGTAGCGCAGCCTCACGTCGGCATATTCGACCGGGCCGGGAATCGCCCGGACGATCTGGTTGTTGCCGCCCTCACGATACCGGATCGGCTTCACCCGGATGCCAAGGCCGGTGCAGGCCGTGAAGTGGCCCTCGGTGACGCCGAGGATCTCGAGCTTGAAGTGGTAGTTCCGATAGGGATCGACGGGCAGGATCGGGGCGGCGGCGGCAGCGCCGGCGGCGGTCTGGTCGGCCATCTCTCGGTCCTCCCTACACGGCTTCGACGGTGGCGCCGGAGGCCGACTGGCCGATCCGGAAGATGACGAACTCCGCCGGCTTCACCGGCGCGAGGCCGACAAGGGTGATGACCATCCCGGCGTCGATCGACTCCTGGGTGTTGGTCTCGGCGTCGCATTTGACGAAGAACGCCTCGTCGGCGGTCGCTCCCATCAGCGCGCCCTGCCGCCAGATCAGCGTGAGGAAGGCGCCGACGTCGCGCCGGATCGCCTTCCACAGCGGCCGGTCGTTGGGCTCGAACACCACCCAGTTGGTGCTGCGCGCGATCGACTCCTCGATCATGTTGAAGAGCCGGCGCACGTTGAGGTAGCGCCATTCGCTCGCGCTGTCGGCCAGCGTCCGCGCGCCCCAGAGGAGGACGCCGTCGCGGACGAACATCCGGAGGCAGTTCACCCCCGCCGGGTTCAGCACCTCCTGGTCCGCCTTGGTGATCATCTGCGTGACGCCGAGCGCGCCGCGGACCGTCGCGTTGGCCGGCGCCTTGTGGACGCCGCGCTCGGTGTCGGTCCGGGCGCAGATCCCGGCGACCGCGCCACTCGGCGGTACCGAGACGAGCTGCGCCGGGGCGAACGGATCGCGCGCCCGGATCCAGGGGAAATACACCGCGCCATAGCCCCGTTCGGAGGTGCGGGGCCGGAGGCCGCTGCTCGTCCGCGCCGCAGCGGCGCGGGACCGCGTGGGTGGCGGGGTCGTCCCGTCATCCGCGGGAGCGGGCGCCGGCGCGGGGGCGGACTCGGTCCCGACGCGCGTGAGCTGCTCGATGTTCTCCGCGGTCTCGGGCCCGTCGAGGATCGCGACCCGGTCGCCAAGCGTCTCGGCCGCCGTGAGCAGTGCGTCGTATGTCGCCGGGTCGGTCTTCCCCGGCGCCGCGATCATCGCGATCTCGTCGATCACCGCGAGGGTATCGATGCCCCGGCCGCGGCCGAATACCGGGCCGTCGTCGCCGGTGTTGACGATCCAGCACCGCGACCCGCCATTGGCGAAGAAGCCGAATACCGCGTTGGAGAGGGCATTTCCGGCGGTCGCATTCGGCGCGAAGATGCGCACGAACTCGGACCAGTTGTTGACCGCGACCGGCTCGTTGGGCCGCGCGCCCGCCTCGGGGGCGATGCCGACAAACGCCGCCGTCGACGTACCGACCGCCTCGATCGGACGGGCGCCGCTCGAGACTTCCTCCACGAACACGCCAGGACTCAAATAGG
This sequence comes from Bauldia sp., assembly GCA_050184415.1. Taxonomy (GTDB): domain Bacteria; phylum Pseudomonadota; class Alphaproteobacteria; order Rhizobiales; family Kaistiaceae; genus JADLGL01. The sequence continues at coordinate 18,799 of JBFXAJ010000021.1, read as the reverse complement.
TGGGCATCGCAACCTCCTGAAATCGGCGGGTTGCGGTGGGGCGTGGGGCCTCGCCTCGCCGCGATCTACTCTCTGTGCCGCCTCGCGCTTCTGGTTTCGGGTTTGGCAGTCTCGGAGTCCGCCGGCGGCGCAGCGATCGGACGGGTCCGGTCGGTCAGGTTGAACACCGCCTCCTCCACGCGCGGCACCGGCCGCTCGGCGCGCTGCCGGGCGATTCGTGCGCGAAGGAGGAGTGCCGTGCCGGCCGTCATCTCGAGGACGCGGAGCACCGCGCGGGTGTCGGCGATATCGGCAATGGTGAAGGTCGCGGCTTCGAGAGCCGCGAAATGGAGGTCCGCCGCGATCCGCGCCTCGTCGATCGGCGTCGGCCCGACGACCGTGAGCAGAAGCTCGACTTCGAGGATATCGATGACGGGGTCCCGGCGCGCCAGCGTCGGCCGCCGGTCATTGGACGGCCGGAAGCCGACGACAAACAGGGAAACGCCAGGCCCCCCCGGACCGTCACTTGCCGACCGCATTGTCGGCTCGACACCAGGCGACGCCGCAGCCGCCCAAGTCGACACCGTCGACACCAGTTCGTCCAAGCTCAACGGTGGCCTCTACCGCTTGAGAGGAGCGCGGACACTCTGTCCCAATGCCGGGTAGCCGGCAAGGTGTCCGCCCGGACAGGGTCGCGGCCGGTGAATATCCGGCAAAGAGGCTGGCGAATGCCGAGACGCGCCACGGTCCCCACCTCCCTGGCGGGGAACGATGGGGATCGGTCCTTGCGGGGTTCTGTAAAAGGTCCCCAACCGGAGAGCAGTTCGTGCTCGATACTGCTCGCGGTCTCTGTTTCGAAGGAACGGTGGGAAACACGTTTGGCGGAAATACTCGTCTGCACCAACGTGCTACCTTCCCGCAGCGAGAGGGGGGACAGGGTCGGCCTGACGGGAGGGCCAACCATGTCGAGCATTTCCTACGGCGAGAAGTTGCAGACCTTCTGGGCGCCGAACCGATGGGCGCTGCTGTGGCTCCTCTTCTCGCTCGCGCCGCTCTTCTTCTTCGAGACCTTCATCCATGAAGGCCTCCACTGGCTGACGGCAGTCGCCGGCGGCACCGATCCGGTGCTGATCCCGTTCGCCCACTTCAACACCCGCTTCGGAACCGCGGGCGAAAACCTCAACGGCGCCACGCTCAACACCAGCGGCTTCCCGGCGATGCCGCAGATCGTCTGCCTCCTCCTCCTCATCGGCGTGATCGCGCTCTTCATCTTCACCTCGCCGCGTGCCCGGTTCATCCGGCTGTTCCTGGTGTGGTGGTATCTCGGCCTTGCGGTGGACCTCCTCTTCAACACCGTCCGCGCGATCTTCGGCGCCCAGCCGCCGGGGACGGACTGGGGCAAGTTCGCCACCGAGTCCGGCGACGGCATCGCCGTGTTCCTGTCGATCGTCATCCTCGTCCTGGTGCTCAGCCAGCTCGTCTGGATCGCCTTCTCGCGCTGGCACGAGAACCGTCCCGAGCCGCTCGGCTTCTTCCAGTACCGTGGCGTCGCGATCTTCCTCGCCGTCCTCTCGCTGATCGCGTTGGTCTGGTCGCTGGCGGCCGGCGATCCGTCGATCGTCCGGAACTGGTGGTTCTGGCTGATCTGGGTGTGGCAGGCGGCGTCGTTCGTCTGGTTCGTCGTCTACGTCATCTGGGCGACCGCCCGGCAGGGTTAACCCGTCGCTAACTATCCGGTGGGACGCTCGCCGTTCCACCGGATACCCGTCGATGCGAAGGCGGATCAGGCTTGTGGGACTGGCGGCTCTGGCGGCGCTCGCGCTGCCCGGCCCGTCCGCTCGCGCGCAGGACTTCGTAACGATCACGACTCTTGCCGAGACGATCCAGATCGAGGACGTGGCGGTCCGGATCGATGTGGCGACCGACTACCGGATCGTCCCGATCGGCGCCGCGAGCGTGGTCGAAGTCCGGCTCCGGATCGGCCTCGCCGATGTCCAGGCCAAGGCCGCCGCGATCCTGACCGCGCTCGCGGCCCGGCAGAGCGGAGGCACCATCGGCGTCAGCTTCCCGCGTCTCGACCCGCCGGTCGCCGCCAATGGCGCGATCCGGATCTCCGGCCTCGCGCGGATCGCAACCCGCGATCCGGTGTTTGGCGCCCCGATCGTCGAGACCGGCCAGTTCACCCTCGCCCTCCGGCCCGCGGCGACTGACGTCTCGGTCGGCATCCAGGCGGACCTCGTCTCGTTCCAGGTTGGCGGCGGCCTGATGGTGGCGATCGGGATCGAAGACATGCTGCGCGATGCCCTCGAAACCGAGCTCCGGCAGGCGCTGGCGCAAGCGCCCGCGATCTTCACCTTGCCGCCGGAGCTCCTCGCCTACGGCATCCGCATCGGCGCCGTCGACGTGGTCGATTTCGGCGGCCTCCCCGGCCTCGTCGCGACCGCCAGCGCGACGCTCGACGGCGCCCAGCTCATGACGGCGGTCATCGACCTCGCGGCCGCGCTCGGCCCCTAGGCTCGCCTCCTCCGCGGTCGGCAGTCGCCAAGGCGCGATCGTCGGCTACACTCGCATCGATGGCCCGAAAGAGCACCACGCAGCCCCGTCCCCGCCAGGCGATGCCCAAGCTTGGCCACACTACCGGCGATGAGATACCGTCAGCGCGGATGTGCGGTGCAACAGGGGATGCCGGGCGTGCGGGCGACGGTCCTCATTGTGGATGATGACGAGGCGGCGGTCCTCGAGCTTCGCGATCTGGTCGCGGCCTCGGGCTGGGGCGTCGAGTCCGCGGCCGGCGCCGCCGAGGCGTTCGACCTCCTGGCGCAGCGGCCCGACATCGGGGTCGTCCTAACCGATCTCTACATGTCGGGCTCGTCGGGCTTCGACCTCATCGCCCGGACCCGCGAGGCCCTGCCGTCGCCGCCTGCCTTCGTCGTCGTGACCGCGTATCCGGCCTATGACGTTGCCGTCCGGGCGATCCAGAACGACGTCGTCGATTTCGTGGAGAAGCCGATTTCCGGCCGCGCGCTGCGCGAGGCGCTCGTTCGCGCGGCCGCGTCGGGGCGGGGGGCGGCGCGGGTGGACGCCTCGGCCGGAGCTGCCCGCGACGTCCCCGGAAAGTCCGTCGCGGACTTCATCCGGCTCCGCGACCACGTGCGGCGGACGCTGAGCGAGAGCCTCAGCTCCGACCCCTGCCTCGACATCCTCCTCCATGCCGCCGACGCCGAGTTCAAGGGCGACATCCTTTCCGTCTCGACCGCCTGCAGCGTCGCCGGCGTGCCGCGGACCACCGCCCTGCGCCGGATCGCGGAGCTCGAGGAGGCCGGCCTTCTCGAACGGCGCTCGTCGCCGACCGACAAGCGGCTGTCGATCCTGAGCCTCACCGATGCCGGCCGGCATCGCGTCTCCGAGCTCGCCCGGCGCTTCGGCGCGCGCTCGTCGCCGCCGACGGTGTTCCCCGTCGCCGGGCCCGGCGACCGGCACCAGCCATCGTGACCGCGCTCGCGCCGACGCCGCATTCCTCTTCCCGACGCCTCCGCGTCCTCATCGTCGACGACGAGAAGGAGATCTCGGAGGAGATCGCCGAGTTCCTGTCGCTCCGGAAGGTGGAGGCTCTGGCGGTCGACCGCTGTGCGGCGGCGCTGGCCCTCCTCGACGAGGACCGGAACTTCGGCGTCCTCGTGACCGACATCCGGATGCCGGACATGAACGGCATCGAGATGCTGTCGCGGATCTACGGCCCCGGCGGCATCGGCACCACGACCGCCCTCAAGAGCATCGTCCTGACCGGCCACGCGACGGCCGACGACCTCTCCGCCGCCACCAGAGCGGGCGCGTTCGCGACGCTGATCAAGCCGTGCAGCCTCCGTGTGCTCCTCGAAGCCATCGAGGCGGCCGCGGATGCCGGCGGCTCCTGGCAGGACGCGCGCCGCTCATGATCACGCGGCGGCTCCTCGGCGCCCTCCTCGCCGGACTTGCGGTCGGCGGCCTCGGCCTCATCCTCAACCTCAATCCGGTCCGCGCCGGCTTCGGCCTCGAGCTCCTGTTCGGCGGGCTCGGCACGTTCTTCCTGATGCGCGTCGCCGATCCGCGCTCGGCCCTCCTTGCCGCGGCGCTGGCGGCGGGCGGCGCCGCGATCACCCTCGGCGACGCGTTCATTCCCGCGCTCTTCCTCGCCGAGGCCGCGTTCTGTCTCTGGCTGCGCGGCCGGCGCCAGATCGACCCGCTGATCGCGTCGCCGATCTTCTGGCTCCTCGTCGGCGTCCCGCTGCTCGGCCTCTATTACGGCCTCGTTCTCGACTATCCGACGGCGCCGCTCATCGCCCGGGCCGCGAACGTCGTCGTCAACGCGCTCGCCAATGTCGCGCTGGGGTCGCTGCTGGCGTCGATGGTGATCGCCGCCATCCCGCGGCTTCGGTCGGCGCGGCCGCGCTCGCTGCGAGTGGTGATCGTCGAGGTGCTCGTCGCCCTCACCATCATGCCCGTGCTGCTGTTCTCCACCTTCGCAGCTCGGGACTACGAGGCCGACCTCACCACCGCCGCGCAGCAGGCCGTCAGCCAGGCGGCCCTCGATGCCGTGGGACGAGCGGAGTCGCTCCTCGGGTCGGTCCGTGTCCGCGCGTCCCAGATCGGGCTCCTGGCCTTCCGCGACCGCGAGGCCGTCAGCGACCTCAGCGCCAATGTGCAGCTCCCGCACGGCGTCGAGCGCATCTTCGTCGCCAATGACCGCCGCGAGCTCGTCGTCGGCTTCGCGGCCACCGGGATCACCTTCTACCCCGCCGGCGCGATCACCCTGCCCGAGCTGGGCTACGGCCCGATCCTGCACGATCAGGTCGACGAGACCGGACGCGGCGTCCCGGTCGTGACCGTGGACCTGTTCCGGCCCGAGACGCCCGCGCTGGGCTGGGCGGTCGCGGTGGTCGACGTCGATGCCTTCCGCGACTACGTCCTCCCCGCCGAGCCGGTGCCGAACGTCACCGTTGGCGTCCTCTCCGAGCGCGGCGCGTTCGTCGTCGGCAGCGGCTACGAGGATGACGAGGGCGGCACGACGGGGATCATGGCGACGGAGCCATTGTCCCTCGGCGGCTGGCGCATCGTTTCGCACTACGATGCCGAGGCCCTCGTGGCGGCGCGCGCCGAGCGCTCTGCGCAGTTCCTCGCCCTGATCCTCCTAGTGGTCGCGCTCGGCCTCGTCGCCTCCGCCATCATCGCCCGGGTCGTCACGCTGCCGCTCGAACGGCTGACGCGCGCGATCGAGCGTTCGGCCGCCGGCGGACCGCCGGAGCTGCCGGGCGCCGCCGGCTTCACCGAAGCGGACGCCCTCGTCCGCGCCGTGGAATTCTCGCGGGCGGAGGCCAACCGCTACAACCAGGAGAACCGCGTCCTCGCCCGCCGGCTGTCATCGCTGGTCGCCCACACCCCCATGAAGCTCTACGCTGCCGAGGGCGGCACCGACGGCTTCACCGTGACCTACGCCAGCCCGGGTCTCGGCGACGCGCTCGGCACCGACCTGCCGCCCGGCACAAGCTACGCCGACATCGACGCGAACCTCCATCCTGCCGACCGCGCCCGGGTCGCCGAGGAGCGCCGCCGCCTCCTCGCCGAGGGCCGCCTTGCGGTGGAATACCGGATCGTCGCCGATGCCGGCGAACCGCGATGGATCGCCGAAGTTGCGGTCCTGGTCGCCGATGGCGGCGCCGGCCACGCCGAGATCGTCGGCGTCGTGATGGACGTGACCGCCCGGCGCCGCGCCGACGCCCAGATGCAGCAGAGCGCGAAGCTCATCAATCTCGGCAAGATGGCCGCGGGCCTCGCCCACGAGCTCAACCAGCCGCTCAGCGTCATCCGCATGGCCGCGGAGAACGCCCTCACCGCCCTGGAGGACCAGGAAGCCGAGACCGCCCGGACCTTCGTCGAGAAGAAGCTGTCGCGGATCGAGGCCCAGGTCGAGCGCGCCAGCCGCCTGATCGACCACATGAAGATCTTCGGCCGCGCCCCGGACGACCGGGTCGGCCCGTTCTCGCCGGAGGATGCCGTCCGGGCGGCTCTCGCGATGGTCCAGGCGCAGATCCGGATCCAGGCCGTGGAGCTCCGGACCCTCTATCGCGCCGGCAAGCGGACCGTCCTCGGCCACCAGCAGCGGCTCGAACAGGTTGTGATAAACATCGTCCTCAACGCGCTCGATGCGATCGTCGCCAAGGTGCCCGAGCCGTCCCTGCAGACCGCGATGCCGCGCGGCACGATCGACATCTCGGTCGCGTCGGGGGACGGCGAAACGGTCGTGATCGAGATCGCCGACAATGGCGGCGGCATCGCGCCGGACGTCCTCGACCGCGTCTTCGAGCCCTTCGTCACCACCAAGCCGCCCGGCGCCGGCACCGGCCTCGGCCTGTCGCTCTCCTACGGCATCGTCCACGACATCGGCGGCACGATCGTCGCGGCGAACCGCGGCGACGGCGCCCTGTTCCGCATCGAGCTCCCCGCCCGCGAGGCGGTTCACGGGTCATCGGCGGCCGACATCTCCGCCGGCTAGAAGACGTTGGCGGACCGCGGGAGCGACCCTCTCCATGGGAGCTATGGCATCCACGCGTCTCCTCTCGAACCGTCGAGGGGTCGAAGGCGCGGCGGGGCTCTCTAGGGGGGATTCTGGTTCGAGGAGGTCTCTGCGCTCACCCCAAGCTCCGTCACCACCGGGCTTCGACCCGGTGGCCTTGCAGCCGATCGCCAGACGCTAGCGGAGCAGAATGAGGACCAAAGGAACGGACCGCGAGGAACTGCGACCCGTCGCCTGCCGCGACGCAGCTGGGCCACCGGGTCGAAGCCCGGTGGTGACGGAGATCGGGGTGGGCGCGGTGAGCACCGCGACGCCGGTGTCGCAATGGCGAAGCATCTCCCCCTCGACCGGACCGAGCGATTGGTCGAACAGCCGCCCCCCGAGTTGTGTGAATCCAGTGGCCGCCGCCGAGGAGACAGGTGGGAAGTCTCTCCCCCGTGTCCCAGCCCCGCACAAGCCGCTCCTAGCCTCCTCCCTGCTGCAAATCCGCGAGCGCTGCCGGATCGATCGCGGCAAGCCGCGCCGCTGCCTCGCGTCGGAACGGCGGCGGCTCGGCGGACCGCGCGGCCTCGATGAGCAGCCGGTCGCACTCGGCCTCGATCGTGTCGGCAAGGAGCGCGAGGAACGCCGCGTCGTCGCCATCGCTCCGGATCGGCGGCAGGCACGAGATCACGATCGTGCCGGGGTAGCGGAGCGGGCTGCTGCGCGACCAGAAGAGGCCTGAATTGAGTGCCGCCGGCACGATGGTCACGCCGGGGATCTCGCGGCGGAGATAGGCGATGCCGTATTTGTAGCGCGGCGGCGCTCCAGCCGGCCGGCGCGTCCCTTCGGGGGCGATCACCACCGGGCGGCCCTTCGCGAACATCCGGCGCGTTCCCCGGGCGATCTGGCCGAGCGCGACCGACCGGGCGCCGCGGGTGACAAAAATCATCCCGGCCCGCCACGCGAACCAGCCCCAGAGCGGCACATAGGCGAGCTCGCGCTTCATGATGAAGGCAGGCCGCTCGAGCACCGTCAGGAAGGCGAAGGTCTCGACGAAGGACTGGTGCTTGGACGCAAGAATGAACGGGCCGGCCGGCAGGTGCTCGAGGCCGCGGAAGACGATTTTCGTCCGGCAGATCACGCGGAGCAGCCAGAGGCTTCGCCTGGCCCAGCCGCGGGCCGCCGCGAGACAGGCGCGCTCCGACAGGAAGAGGCAGATCGGCGCGACCGCCACCAGCATCGCGATCAGATGGAGATAAAAGGCGAGGTTGAAGATCACCGAGCGGATCGCGATGGCGATCCATCGCCCGGTCCCGATCCGGCGCGCCGCTGCACTCCTCTGTTCGGCCTCAGCGGTCACGATGCCTGGGCGGGGCCTTCCGTCGCCATCCGCCGCATCGCGGCCAGGTCGATCTTCCCGACCCGCGTCTTGGGCAGCTCGGGCAGGAACGCGATCTCGCGGGGGCAGGACCATTTGATGAGGCGCTCACGGCAGAACCCGATCAGCTCCTCCTTCAGCGCCTCGCTCGCCTCGATCCCCGGCGCCATCGCCACCACCGCCTTCACCCGCTCGCCCTGCCGCTCGTCGGGCACCCCGATGACCGAAACCTCGCGGACGGCGGGGTGCTGGTAGAGGACCTCCTCGACCTGGCGCGGATAGACGCTGAAGCCCGACGATTTGATGAGCTGCTTGCGGCGCGACGTGAAGTGGAAGAACCCATCGGGGTCCATATGACCGAGGTCGCCGGTGCGGAGCCAGATCCGTCCGTCGCGGTGGCGGCGGAGGACCTCGTCGGTGGCAGCCGCATCGTTGAGATAGCCGATCATCGTGGCCGGCCCCGAGAGGCAGATCTCGCCTGTCTCGCCCGGCGAAAGCTCCTCGTCGGTCTCCGGCGTGCATATCTTCGCGAGGATGTCCGGAAGCGGGATCCCGATGCTGCCCTCGCGATAGTGTCCCATCGGCGTGGCGATGACCGCCGTGACCGCCTCGGTCAGGCCGTACCCTTCGAGCAGTTTCACCCGGCCCCCACGCTCGGCCACGAAGACCTCGAACTGCGTCTTGACGGGCGGCGGCAGTGTGTCGCCGCCGGAGAAGGCGGCGCGGACACCCGAAAGGTCGGCACGGCGGAGGACTTTGTTCCGCGTCAGCGCCTCGAACAGCGTCGGCACCCCCGCGAGAATGGTCGGCCGGGTCCGCCGGATCGCGTCCGCGACCGCCTTCGGCGTGAATACCGGCACCAAGGTCACGCTCGCGCCGATCATCAGCGGCGCGTTGACAAGCGCGCCGAGGCCGAAGCCGTGGAAGATCGGGAGGGCCGCGAGGACCGTGTCCCGTTCCGTGACGTTGCCCCAGGCGACGACCCCTAGCCCTTCCGCGATGACGTTCCGGTGCGAGAGCATCACGCCCTTCGGGTGGCCGGTCGTGCCTCCCGAATAAAGCACCACTGCGAGGGCGTCGTCGGGCACCGGGACCGGCGGCACCGGCGCTGCCGGTTCGCGCCGCATCATCTGCGACCACCATACTACCGGCGCATCTGCCGGCACCTTCGGGATCTTGCGGCCGAGCTTCAGCCAGAATCCGATGCGCTTGAGACGGCCGAGATAGTCGGGGATTCGGGCCAGGATCAGGGATTGGAGCGGCGTGCCTTCCCGCGCCTCGGCGAACTTCCCGTAGAAGGCGTCGAGCGTCACCGCGAAGCGCGAGCCGCTGTCCTTGAGGTAGAAGGCAATCTCGGCCGGCGTCGAGAGGGGATGGATCATCGTCGCCGTGCCGCCGAGCTTGAGCGCGGCATAGAACATCGCGATGCCATGCGGCGAGGTCGGCATGCTGACGAGAAGGCTGTCCCCCTCCCGCATGCCGAGCCCGGCCAGCCCGGCCGCGGCGCGGTCGATGGCGGCGCCGAACGCCCCGTACGTCACCTTGGTCCCGAGGAAGTCGAAGGCGACCTTGTCCGCGTGCCGCCGGATCGACGCGGCGATGACGTCATGGAGCGAACCCGAGGGATAGCTCAGCGTCGGCGGCACGTCGCCGTAGAACGAGAGCCATGGCCGGGCATCGGCTGCCGAGATGGGCCGAGCCGTGGCTTCCGTGCCGTCATCATCCGTCACCGCCCGCTCCCTCCCGCTGCGACCTCATCCCCCTGTCGGGTAGGGTAGATCAGCTTGTGCCCAGGGACCAAGCGAGTGGCCTGCGCGGCCGCTCGGGCCGCGATTCAATCATGAGGTCGATTGACCTCCGCCGCCGGGACGGTTCGTCCTTCCCCGAAGGCCGGGCGGTCAGCCCTCGGCGCTTCTCGTGGTCTCCGCACCTCTCCGCGGCGGGGAGAGGTGCGGAGATCTGCGCACCGCCGTGCAATCGGGGGTTCTCCGGATGGCAGGCGAACTCCACAACAGAGTCCTGCCGAGGACAGGTGTTCCGCGAGCGGCCGTCACCTTCGCCCGCGAATGCACCAACAGAAACGGCGAGGACCTCTCGGTCCCCGCCAAGTTGGTTCACCTGGGAGAAAATGCGCCGCCACCCGCCGGCGACGGCTTGGTAGTGTGTATACCTAATTAATTCCGCTCTGGCGACTGCCGCCATCGCCCGTGAGTTCGGCCCGCACGATCGCCGCGCCGTCCACCATCGCCTTCATCTTCCCGAACGCGACCTCCCGCGGCAGGTACTTCATGCCGCAATCCGGCGCGACGATGATCCGTTCGGCCGCCACGTAGGGAAGCGCGCGGCGGATGCGGGCCGCGACGGTCTCGGGCGTCTCGATCTCGCGAGTCGACAGGTCGATCACCCCGAGGACGATGTCCTTGCTCGGCAGGCCGTTGAGCACCGAAGTGTCGAGGTTCGACTGCGCGGTCTCGAGCGAGACCTGATGGCAGCGGCAGCCCTCGAGCTCGGTCAGGAACGAATAGCCCGACGGCCGGTCGTGAATGATCGCGGCGTAGCCGAAGCAGATGTGGACCGCGGTCCGGCCCTCGACGCCCTCCAGCGCCTTGTTGAGGACCTCGAGGCCGTACTTCCGCGCCTTCTCCGGCCGCGCCTGCATGTAAGGCTCGTCGATCTGGACGAAATCGGCGCCGGCCGCGAAGAGGTCCTTGATCTCGGCATTGACGGCGGCGGCATAGTCGGACGCCATCTCCGCCTCGTCCTTGTAGAAGTCGTTCTGCGCCTGCTGGGCCATCGTGAACGGGCCCGGCACCGTGATCTTGATCATCCGGTCGGTGTTGGCGCGGAGGAACGCAACGTCGCGCGTCTCGACGGCGTGCTTGCGGCGGATTGGCCCGACCACCCGCGGCACCGGATTGGGATGGCCGCTGCGGTCGAGCGCCGAGCCCGGATTGTCGATGTCCACGCCCTCGAGCGCGGTCGCGAAGCGGTTCGAGTAGCTCTCGCGCCGCGCCTCGCCGTCGGTGATGATGTCGAGCCCGGCGCGCTCCTGGTCACGGATCGCGATGATGCTGGCATCGTCCTGCGCCTGCTCGATGAACTCCGGCGCCACGCGCCACAGCTCGCGCATCCGGATCCGTGGCGGGAAGCGGCCGGCGAGCTTCGGCCGGTCGATCAGCCATTCCGGCTGCGGATAGGAGCCGACGAGGCTGGTGGGAAAGAGTTTTCGCGTCCCCGTCATGTGGTCTTCCTCCCTAGCGGCACGACGCGTCCCTCCGGCGCCAGCCTGCCGGAGGGTTTATCGTTTCATATACTAACCGTCTAGCGATCGGCGACCCCGGTGATGCCATCGAGGCCGGCCTCCGCAGGAGGGGTGACCCGTGTCGGGCGCTCCGCCGTCCGGTCGTGCCGGCGGTCGATGATGAACATCTTGATGGCGGCGAGCACGGCCGCGACGACGCCCGCGATCACGACGACCGTGCTGCCGGGGAACGTCCCTTCCGGGATCATCAGCGCAACGCCGGCGGCGAAGCACCACAGCCGCATCACCGGCCCGATGGCGACGCGCGCGAAGCCCATTGCCGCAAACGAGACGAAAGCAACGCCGATGAGCGTCGTGATGCCGAGGCCGATGCCGGGGAGGAGGTCGCCCGGATGGATGAACAGCATCGCCGGCGCGAAGACGAAGAGGAAAGGCACGATGTAGGCCGTCCAGCCGAAGCCGATGGCCGCCCATGACGTCGACCAGGGCGACGCGCGGGCGATCGTCGCCGCCGCGAAGGAGGCAACGGCAACCGGGGGCGTGACCATCGACATCAGGCCGAAATACTGGACGAACATGTGCGCGGCGATCGGCTCGACGCCGTTGCTGACCAGCGCCGGTGCGATGAGGAAGGCGAGGAGGAGATAGACCGAGACCGTCGGCATCCCCATGCCGAGCACGATGCTCGCGATACCCGCGATGATCAGGAGGACGAGGATGCTGCCGCCGGCGAGCTCGGTGAGGTCGGAGCCGATCGTGAAGACGGAGCCGGTGAAATTGAGGACGCCGATGACGATGCCGGCCACCGCGGTGACGATGACGATCTCGACCGCAGACTCACCGGCCTCGATGAGGGCCCGCCACATCATGCGCGGCGTGAGCCGCCGGCCGTGATAGCCGAAGATGGTCACGGTGATGAGGAGCGTCGCGACGGCATAGAGCGACGCGGTCTCCGGCTGCATGTCGAAGCTGAGCATGCCGACGATGAAGACGACAAAGGGCAGGATGAAGTGCCAGCCCTGCTTGATCTCCGGCCACAGCGGCGGAATCTCCCGCTTCGGGATGCCCGAGATGCCGCGCCGTCCGGCATAGAGGTCGACGAGAAGGAAGATGGCGACGTAGTAGAGGAGGATCGGGATGATCGCCGACACCATGACCTGCGTGTAGCTGACCTGCAGAAGGTCGGCCATCAGGAAGGCGGCGGCCCCCATCACCGGCGGCATCAGCTGGCCGCCGGTCGAGCCCACGGCTTCGATGCCGCCGGCGATATGGGCCTTGAAGCCGCTGCGCTTCATCAGCGGGATCGTGACCACGCCAACGCCGGCGACATTGGCGACTGCCGATCCCGATACCATGCCGAACAGGCTCGAGCCGACGACCGAGATCTTGCCGGCGCCGCCGCGGAAGCGCCCCATGCCCGACATGGCAAGGTTCGCGAAGAAGTCGGAGCCTCCGGCGACGCCCAGCATCTTGCCGAGAAGCACGAAGGGAATGATGACGATCGTGCCGATCTTGAGCGCCGCGCCGAAGAGCGCGTTGGTATCGAGGCCCTGGTACACGAGCACCCGCTCCCAGCGCTGCTCCTGCGGGGCGAAGTCCCAGGGCAGGAGGTAGCCCCAGAAGGCGAAGGCGAGGAACACCAGGACGACGATCGCGAGGGCAAGGCCGAGCGCGCGCCGCACGCCTTCGACCGACAGCGCGATCAGGATGCCCGAGATCGCGATCTTTTCGAGCGCGGCGGGCGAGCTGAGGCCGAACGTGTTGAGAATCGCCGGATAGCGGGCCGCAACGTAGCAGCAGGTCAGAAAGCCGAGCGCACCGAAGACGAGGTCGTAGGGCTTCGGCTGGTCGGTCCGGCGCCGCCTGCCGTCCCACATGAGGAAGATGAGGGCGAGGACGACCCCGAGCTCGAAGGCAAGAAGCTGCTCGGGATGGAGCGCGACCCTGAACAGGGCCCAGGGGAGGTTGAGCACCCAGGCGACCGGCGCCGCGACCGCGGCGACGCAGAGTGCGCCGCGCAGGGCAAGGACCGTCCGCTGTCCCGCGAGATAGAGGAGCGGGAGCAACGCGGCAATCGCAACGCCGAGCAGCGCCCGGTTGGTGGCGCCCTCCGGATTGAGGACGGCCAACGCCAGGGCGACGACGGCGACGAGCCCCAACACGGCCCGGACTGCGACGAGTGCCCTTCCCCCGTCAGGCCACGCCCGGTCCTCGAGGAGAAGCGCGGCGCCTGTTGCTGCAAGCACCATCGGGAAGGCGATGGTGAGGTTGAAGCTGAAGAGACCGAAGAGCGCTGCGGCGCCGCCGGCGAGCAGCACCGCCGCAGCAAAGGGCGCCCCACGACCGAAGGCCGTCGATGCAGCGGATCCAGTCGACGCCACGGCCAGCCTGGCGGCGGCAAGCAGGACCCCGAGGACCATCAGGCCGGGCGCAGCGATCCGGAGAAGACCGCCGAGAGCGGTGTCCTCCGCCGGTGTCATCGGCTGGCCGATGATCCCGAACGAGAGGTCGACGACACCTGTTACCGACAACGTGTTGATCGCCGCCAACAGGCCGAGTGCCATCCCGATCAGGACCCGCACCGGCACAGGCCCACGCCCGGCAGCCGCCGAACTGGTTACGTCAACCACGCTACTTTTCCCTCAGACTCGGAACTCGATGAAGACGCGCGAGCGCGGGCTGCGGCACGCGATGGCCGCAGCCCGACCGGGCCACATCGGTAGGCCCGATCGGGAACGCTGTCCGCGGCCGTGCTACGGCGTCGCCGGCGGCAGGCTCTGATAGTAGGCCTCGGCGGCCGGATGATACGGGACGCCGAGGTCGGGCTTGTACATCGCCGCCGGGTCGAAGTCGTTGAAGCCGGCGAAGATCGCGATCAGGGCATCGCGGTTGTCGTGGATGATCTGCGTGATCTGCGCGACGACGTCATCCGGCACGGTGGCGTTCACCAGAAGGATGTTGTCATAGGCCATCAGCGGCGTCGGATCGGTGAAGCCGCGATGCGCGGGGGTCGGCGGCTGGACCATCAGCTCGCCCGCCGGGAACACAGCTTCCATCGCCGCGATCGCTTCGGGCGTATCGACCAGCGGCAGCATGCGGAGGCCGCCGACCGCGGCATCGGCCTGCTGGACGCGTGGCGTGCCCGCGGCAAAGAAGAAGGCGTCGACATTGCCGGCCTCGAATTCGTCCGCGCCGACCGCGACGTTGGCGACCGGCCGTGGCACTACGTCGTCCTTGGTCAGGCCGCCATTGGCGAGCACCGCCTGCAGGATCAGGTCGATCGCGCCAAGGCCGGTGAACTCCGTCGTCACCCGGCGGCCGCGGAGGTCGGCGATCGAGAAGATGTCGGAGTCGGCCCGGACGTAGAGCGCCACCTTGAGCGGCGCGAGCGCGGCGAGGACGCGCATGTCGGTCTGCGGGTTCCCCTCGAACGCGCCCTGGCCGTTATAGGCGTTGAGCACCTCGAGGATGCTCGCGATGCCGAGCGCCACCTCATTGTCGTTGACGAGGGCGTTGATCTCGGTCTCGCCCGTGCCGGGCGCCGGCGCGGCGTTGACGCCGTTCGCCTGCAGCACCGTCGCGATGGCCGCGCCGACCGTGTAGCTGTTGGTGCCTTGCGCCATGGTGCCGATGCCGACCTGCTGCGCCGCCGCCGGCCCGAGCGACGCCGTCAGCACCGCGCCGGCAGCCATCAATGTCTTCCAGTTGAGCTTCCCGAGTTTCATCGCGTCCCTCTCTCACCGTGTTGTTGCCCACCGCGCCGCCGTGAGGCGTGCCGTTCCTTTGGGGCAGGATGGTGCCGGACCACGACGCTCTCTCTCGGGCCCGGCGGTTTTTGTGCGGTCGCGCGCGATCCGTCCGTCGCCCGGACGAATTGGCGTACCAAACGAATCTTCTCATCCTCCCCGAACCGCCCCGCGTCCCGCGCTATGCGCTGGACCAGGCGGTCTTGCTTCAGCCTCTCGGTTTCCCAAGGGATTCGGCGCCTTTTCCGCCTCCTCCCGCGGATGCCAATTGGCCGCAGCGGATTTAGTTAGTATATCTTCGTATCGTGGATTGCTATAGCCTTCACCTCCCGCTTTGAGGGGGTGCCGCTTTGATCGCCGGGCGGCTCCGTTGGGCAAGGGTGGGTGCGCCAACTTGGAGAGATTGATGCATTCGACGCTGGACGCCGCCACGCTCGAAAAGCGGCAGGATTTCTATGCGCGGCTCGCGCCGCGCAACCTGGCGCCGCTATGGGAGGTGATGGGGGCGCTCCTGCCGCCGGAACCGAAATCGAAGGCGGTGCCGTTCCAGTGGCGCTATGCGGACGTTCGGCCGTTCCTCGTCGAATCGGGCGGCCTTCTCACCGCCGAGGAGGCCGAGCGGCGCGTGCTCGTCCTCGAGAATCCGTCCTTCATCGGCCAGTCGCGCGCGACCGCGACGCTCTATGCCGGCATCCAGGTCATCCTGCCGGGCGAGGTCGCGCCGGCCCACCGCCACACGCCCTCCGCGCTCCGCTTCATGATTGAGGGCGAGGGCTCCTTCACCGCCGTCGGCGGCGAGCGCACCACCATGCGGCGGGGCGATTTCGTCATCACCCCGTCCTGGGCGTTCCACGACCATGGCAACGAAGGCGACACCTTCTCGAGCTGGCTCGACGGGCTCGACGTCCCCCTCGCCGGCTATTTCGAGACCGTGTTCCGCGAGGAGCACAACGACCGCCAGCAGACCATCACGCGCCCGGAAGGCGACGCGATCGCCCGCTTCGGCAGCGGCATGCTGCCCCTCGATGGCGGCAGCCGCTACGGCCAGACCACGCCGATCTTCAACTACCCCTATGAGCGCACCCGGGAGGCGCTGGTCCGTTCGGCGCAGGGCGAGGAGCCCGATCCGCACACCGCCACCACGCTGCGCTACGCCAATCCGATCGACGGCGGCTGGGTGATGCCGACGATGTCGGCCTGGATGACCCATCTCGGCCGCGGGTTCGAGACCGCCCCGATGCGCTCCACCGACGGCATCATCATGTGCGTTGCCGAGGGGACCGGCACCGTCACGATCGGCAGCCAGTCCTTCGACTTCGCGCCGTCGGACGTGATCGTCGCGCCGGGCTGGATGTGGCGCTCGATCAAGGCGCGCGAGGACGCCTTCATCTTCTGCTTCTCGGACCGCGTCGCGCAGGAGAAGCTCGGCTTCTTCCGCGAGGAGCGCGCCACGCCGCGCTAGCGGGCGGCGCCGAAAAGGGATCGTCACGGCGCGGCCGCGGGCCGCCGCCGTTTCCAACAAGCATCAGAGAACGCCCGGGAGGCGAGCGGATGAGGTTCTGCCGGTTCGACGACAACAGGCTCGGGGTGATCCAGGCCGACATGGTGTGCGACGTGACGGAGGTCGCGGAGCGGCTGCCGGCGCAGCGCTGGCCGCTGCCGCCGGGCGATCTCTTCATGACCCATTTCGAGGAGCTCCGCCCGGAGCTCGAATGGGCGGCGGCAAACGCTCCCCGCCGGCCCCTCGCCGAGGTGAAGCTCCTCAGCCCGATCGCCAACCCCGGCAAGATCATCGCTGCGCCGGTTAACTATCAGCTCCACCTCGACGAATCGCGCGCCGATTCCGGGATCAATTTCGGCTCGCAGATCCGTACGATCGACGAGTATGGCGTCTTCCTGAAGGCGACCAGCTCGGTAATCGGCGCCGGCGAAGGCGTGGTCGCCGACTGGACCGAGCGGCGCATCGACCACGAGATCGAGCTTGCCCTGGTCATCGGCAAGAAGGGCTTTCGTATTCAGCGCGACGTTGCGCTGTCTCATGTGGCCGGCTATATGATCGGCCTTGATATGACGATCCGCGGTCCAGAGGATCGCAGCTACCGGAAGTCGTTGGACACTTTCACGGTGCTTGGTCCGTGGGTCGTTACATCGGACGAAATTGTTAACCCGAATGCACTGGATTTCGAGCTGACCGTCAACGGCCAGTCGAGGCAAAAGTCGAATACCAAGCTGCTGATTTTCAATATTGAACGACTCATTGAATATGCGTCGCGGGCCTATACGCTCTTCCCGGGCGACGTCATCCTGACCGGAACGCCCGAAGGCGTCGGCCCGGTGGTCGGCGGCGATGTAATTCACGCCCGAATCGAGGACATCGGCGAGATGTCCGTGCGGGTCTTTGGAGACTGGTCGAGGGCATGACGGCATCGGGGGCGGCGGGGACTGCCAGAGAGACGAGTACCTCGCATCGGCGGATTCTCGGCTTTCGCCTACGCCGCCTGCAAAGTCTCCTCGCCGGCCATTGGAGCCGGTGGTTCAAGGGCTTCGACATCGGCGTGACGCCCGTCCAGGGCGGCATCCTCCTCCTCATCAACGAGAACCCCGGCATCAACCAGGTGATGCTCGGCCGCCTCCTCAAGATCGAGGCACCGACATTGCTGCAGTCGCTGCGGCCGCTGATCGACGCCAAGCTCGTCCGCCGCCACCGGTCGCTGGAGGATGGGCGGGCGCTTGCGGTCTATCTCACCAAGGCCGGCAAGGCCGTCACCGACGCCATCGAGATCCAGACGCCGGCCCACGAGGCCGACCTCCTCCACCGCCTGACCGCGGAGGAACGCACCCAGCTCCTCGCGCTCCTCGACAAGGCGATCGGCAGCGGCGAAGAGGCAGTCGCGCGTCAGCTCGCGCGCGACGACGAGGCCGGCGTCGGCTAGCGTCGAGGACACCGAGGACCGCGCTGCCCTTTCCTCTTCAGGACGCCCTCGCGTGGCTGCAGCGTCGAGGCGCGACTCCCGCAAGGCGGGAGAAGAGAGCCTGCCCGGCTCGACCCGGGGTGGACCCCGCGGAAGTCCAGCCCCCCACCCGAACGGGCTACGCCCGTTCGACCTCCCCACAAAGGGGAGGTTCAAGTGGAGTCTGGCTCTTCGGACCAGGGCCTCTTCGTCAGTGCGGCGAGCCGGATCGCCTCGCACACGCCATCGATGTTCTCGAAGACGTCCGTATTGGAGAATCGAACCACGGTGAAACCGCGAGACTCGAGGTCCGCCGACCGAACAGCGTCGGCGCGGACGTTGTCGTCCTGGACGTGCTGGCTGCCGTCAAGTTCAATGACCAGCCGGCATTCCAGCGAAAGGAAATCGACTACATAGCGCCCGAGCGGGGCCTGCCTCCGGAACCGTATCCCCTCCAACGCCCCTTGTCGGATGCGCAGCCATAGCCGGATTTCCGCATTCGTCATGTTGGTGCGGAGCGCGCGGGCACGGCTTCGATGCTTGGGGCCAACGACATATCGCGGCATGACGGTGTCTTCCGCGGATTCCACGGCGACGTCCATACCCCCAGGTGTAGTCTCTGCTTGAGCCTCCCCTGCGACTGCAAGGAGCAAGCTTCGGTTGGGGGGACAGCGGGTGCGCGGACCCGTGGAATCACAGCCCCCCACCCGAACGGGCCCTGCCCGTTCGACCTCCCCACAAAGCGGGAGGTTCAAGCGGAGTTTGCCGCGGGGGGGATCCAGCTCAGCGCCAGCGTCTGGACTCCGCTTGAGCCTCCCCCTCGTGGGTGTTCAGACCGGAGACAAGGTGAACACCTGTTCGGGGAGATGGTGAACAGGTTGTGGGGGATCGTTGAGGTCGAAGGTTGCGATGATGTGGGTCCTGTAGTGGAGGCTGAAGACGCCGTCGGTT
>JBFXAJ010000020.1:0-65231 GCA_050184415.1 Bauldia sp. | reverse complement strand
CGCGGCCGACAACATCGCGATCGGCCGGATCGAGGCCCGAGAGGATCGTGCCCGGATCGAGGATGCCGCAAGGCGCGCCATGGCCGATGACGTCATCCGCAAGCTGCCGAAAGGCTACGACCAGATGATCGGGCGGCGCTTCAAGGACGGCATGGATCTGTCCGGCGGCGAATGGCAGAAGATCGCGATCGCCCGAGCCTATATGCGCGAGGCGCAGGTGCTGATCCTCGACGAGCCGACCGCAGCGCTCGATGCCCGCTCGGAATACGAGGTGTTCCAGCGCTTCCGCGAGCTCGGCGAGGGGCGCACGGTGGTGCTGATCTCGCACCGCTTCTCATCGGTCCGCATGGCCGACCGCATCCTTGTCATGGCGGATGGCACAGTGGAAGCGTCCGGGACGCATGAGGAGCTGCTGGCGGAGGGCGGCCGCTACGCCGAGCTCTTCGAGCTCCAGGCGGCGGGCTATCGGTAGACGGACCGCTCGGCTTTCGGGACACCTGTCGGATCGGGGCGCCGAAGCGCCCGCGATCCTTCATGGTCTAGCGCGGGTCAGAGACTAACCGGCCGGCGGTACTGCGCCCGGGACGGGGGTCGGCGCCGGCGTCGGCGCGGGGGCAGGCGTGGGGGGCGGCGTTGGTGGCAGGCCGGCCGGGGCCGGCGTGTCGGCAGGCCGCGTCGTCACCCCGGGGATCGGGAGCGGCGCGCCGAGACCTGCCGCCGCGGCTTCCAGGGCGGCCGTCAGCGAGGCCCTGAGGTCGGCGTCGGTCGTCGCGATCACATAGCCGGCGTCGGCCGTGTAGATCGACGGAATGCGGACCGCAACCTTCTGGAGCGTGTTCATCCACTCCTGGTTGACGTCGACCAGGATCACCGTCTCCGCGTCCACCGTGGTCCCGGCACCATAGACGGTGCCGACCTGGGCGCCGTCATTGGTGAAGACGAGCGTCCCGGCGATCTCCTGGCCGTTGACGAGGACGAACGCCGTGGGCGGGCAGGGCGGCCCGACGAAGGCGGCGGGGATGGCGCAGGCGCCTTCGGCCGCGCGAAGCTGGATGGTCGTCACCGGGACGCCATTCGGGTTCAGCCGGGCGTTCGTGTTGGCGAAGGGGTTCTCGTCGGCATTGGCGGGAATGTCCTCCGGCGTCCCGATCATCACGTCGATGTCGTCGTCGTCGCCGCGGCCCCCGATCTGAACGTCGATCGCGAGAGCGGGCATGGCGAGGGCTGCGGCAGTGAGGAACACCGCCGTCGGCAAAAGGCGTTTCATCAACCAACTCCCTGTTCTGCGGTCCGCCGTCTGGCCGGCGGACGTTTCCTGTTGGAGACGGCGGTTTGAAGGCCGCTCGAAGCGATTGTAACGGGCACGGTTTTGTCCCGCCAATCCCGTCGCCGCGACCACCGGACGGCCCCCGCGGACGCGACAATTGTCGCGAGACGTAACGCGGGCCGCTCCGGGCAGAATCCGTTACAAATCCGCCGTTTCCAGACAAACTTGTGCGACGTGCGGCTCCTAGGACGAGGGCGCTTTTGACCCCCAACCCCTCCCAAGGAGTCACCCCAAAAATGAATGCTCTCCGCAAGGTCGCCATCCTCGCCGCGACCGGACTCTCGCTCGCGGCTGCTCCCGCCATGGCGCTCGACGCCGGCCCTTTCACCCGCTCCAACGTCGCGCAGGCGGCGCCGTTCGGCTCGATCCCGGTCGATGTCGGCGATCTTCGCCCCGAGGCTGCCATGAACCTCGTCGATTCGCTTTCGGCCGGCGAGCTGACCGAGCTCAACCAGCGCTGCGCCGTGGTCATCGCCGGCCCGTTCTACTATGGCCAGGAGAACGCCGGCTTCTGCGACCGCGTGCTGAACGAGCAGGATCTGCTGCCGGTTAACGAGGACCTGCCGAGCGACGATGCCGAGGCACTCGAGCTCAACGACGAAGGCGAGTCGTCTTCGTCTTCATCCTCGTCGTCTTCATCCTCGTCGTCTTCGTCGTAGTCCGGCCCTCCGAAGAGCTTTCCCGGGCCTTCCGTTGACGGCAGGGAGGCGGCGCCCCATGGTGCCGCCTCCGTTCGTTCCACGGCGACGGCAGGCCGTTGCGAGACCTTTCGACTCCGTCCCGGTGGACGCTAGGATTCGGCCTCGAGCGCGTGGGACTTCTGGCCCGCGCGCATCCGCGCATCGCGGCGATCATTCTCGGCCTCTTGGCCGTCGTTGCGGTCTACGGCCTGTTCCACGTCGCGGTGGACCGCGATCTCCGCAACATGTTCCGCGGCGAGTCTGCGGCCTACGAGACCTATCTCGAAACCGCCGAGGCGTTCGCCGACCCCGAGAACCAGGTGCTGGTCCTCGTCGAAGGTAACCTCCTCGACGATCCCGCGGCGCTCGACCGGCTGCGCGCGTTCCACATCGAGCTCCAGCTCCTGCCCGACGCCGGTTCGGTCTATTCGCTGTTCTCCCTGCTGACACCGCCCGACGCGGCGGGGAATGCGGCGCCGCTTGTGGGCGACGCGGCCACGCTGACGCCGGCCCTCCTCGCCGACGTCCGCGAGCATCCCATCCTCGGCCAGAGCCTCGTATCCGCCGCAGGCACCGAGGCCCTCTTCTTCGTCACGCACCGGACGCCGCGGGCGCCGCTGGCCGAGCAGGAGGAGCTCCTCGCCGAGGTCCAGGCCATCGCCTCGACCGCCCTCGACGGCACCGGCCTCCAGGCAACCGTCACCGGCCTTGCCGCGGTCCGCGCCGAAATCGTGCATCTCCTCCAGCGCGACCAGTTCGTCCTCAACGGCGCCGGCATCGCGGTCGGCTTCGTCCTCAGCTTCCTCTTCTTCCGCTCGGTCATCGCCTCGTTGATGACCGCTTTGCCGGCGGCGCTCGCGGGCCTCGTGCTCCTCGGCTGGAACGGCGCCCTCGGTGTGCCCATCACGATCATCACCAACGTCGTGCCGATCCTCGTGATGGTGCTCGGCTATGCCGACGGGATGCATCTCAGCTCGGCCTGGCGACGGGCGCGCGACCGCGGCCTCTCGCCCGCCGAGGCCGAGCGCGTGGCGCTCCTCGAGGCCGGTCCGCCCTGCATGCTGACCGCGCTGACGATGGCCATCGCCTTCCTCTCGATGACGATCTCCAACGTCGAGCTCGTCCGCAATTTCGGCTGGACCGGCGCCATTGGCACCGTGATCGGGACCTGGATCGTGCTCGCGGGCCACGCGCTCGCCGGCCTGACGCTTGGCCGGCTATGGAAGGCGTCGACGCGGACCGAAACGACCCCGCTCGGCTGGCTTTCCGCGCCGATCAAGCGGCTGACGGCCGTCGTCATCCGCTTCGCCTGGCCCATCGCGATCCTGTCGGTGCCCCTGACGATCGTCAGCACGATCCTCTTTCTCGCCGTGCCGCCCGACCATTCGGTGCGCGAGACGCTGCCGCGGAGCAGCGCCGCCGCGACCGCGCTGACGGTTCTCGACACCCGCCTCGGCGGCGTCTTCCCGGTCCAGATCGTCGTGCCGATGGGCGGCGCTGCGCCTACATCGGCCGATGGCCTCACCCGGGTTGCGGCGGTGCATGATGCCGTCGCCGCGGTGCCGGGAGTGCGGACCACGCTGTCGCTGGCCAGCTTCGCCCGCTGGCTCGGTGACGGCACGGTGGATGCGGAGGAGCTGAGGCGTGTCCTCGATCTCCTGTCGCCGGAGGTGCAGGGTCGGCTGGTCGGGGCGCCCGGCGCGGTAGTGACGGCAAACATCCCCGAGTTGACGACGGCCGAGACGCTTCGTCTCCTCGACGCGATCGAGGCTGCGGCGACTGCAGCGGCCCCCGAAGCGGTGCTTACCGGCTCATCCGTTCTGACTGCCCGCGAAGCGACGCGGACCATCAACCGTCTCAGCGCCAGCCTCGGTCTCGCCGTCTTCGCCGGCCTTGCGCTGATCGCCATCGCGCTTCGCAGCGTCCCGATCGCCCTCGTCGCCCTGATCCCGAACCTCCTTCCCGACATGGCGACGGGAAGCCTTCTCTATTTCCTCGGCGACGGGATGCAGCTCACCAGCGTCGTCGCCCTCACCATCGCCTTCGGCATCGCGGTCGATGACACCATCCACTACCTCAACGTCGTGGTCCGCCAGCGCAGGGGCCGGACGACGCGGCAAAGGCTGATCCGCGCCTCGCGCGACGTCGGCCCGGTGCTGGTCGCGACCACGGCGGTCGTCGTGGTCGGCATGTTCGCGACGCTGACGAGCGGCCTCACGACCATCGTGACCTTCGGCCTCATCGTCATCACCAGCCTCGTGATGGCGCTGGTGGGCGATCTCGTGTTCCTGCCGGCGATCATGGCCGGCCCGGCGCGCCGCTGGTTCGACCGCCCGGCGTCGCGGGACCGCCAGCCTTAACGATCCCTTATCGAATTCCGGTCAACTGAATCGGTCGACGCCGTCGCTCGCGGCCGAGGGGCGTTGCTCCCGGGCCCGGCGCGAAGACGCGTTGTGTTGCGTACAAAGTGCCGTGGCCCATGCCTGTCGATATCAGCAGACGAGACATGTTGCGGTTGGGCGGCAGCGCCGTCGGCCTGATGGCGCTGTCGGCCTGCGCCAGCGGTCCCGGTCCGGCCACCATCGACGACCTCGTCAACGGCTATGTGCCGACGCCGTCCACCGGCACGGCCACGGTGTCCGGCGGCGGCAGCTCGCGGATCCAGATCGTCGACACCGGGCACGGCACCAACGCGACGTTCCTGCGCGGCCTCGCCGACAATGGCGTGAAGACGATCATTCGCTACTACGCCCAGGAAAACAATTTGCCGGGTAAGAACATCACGCCGCGCGAGCGCGACACGATCTTCGACCACGGCCTGTCGGTCGCGATCGTCTACCAGTGGGAGGCCTATCGGCCCGGCCGGTTCAATCCGGAGATGGGGCGGCGCGACGCCGATTTCTGCATGCAGCGCGCCGCGGAGATCAACCAGCCGCACGGCAGCGCGATCTTCTTCGCCGTCGACAACGATTCGCACACCCGCGAGGATGTGATGTCGTACCTTGCGGCGGTGAAGCGGCGGCTCGACGGCCGGTTCCAGATCGGCTGCTACGGCTCGGGCCACCAGTGCGAGGCGGTCATCAATGATGGCTCGGCCACGATGGCCTGGATCGCCGAGGCGCCGGCGTGGCGCGGCACGCGCGAGTTCATCAACTCGCGGCGCTGGCACCTCTACCAGAACAAGACCCAGATCGAAAGCAACCCGCATATGAGCGCCGGCGGGGTGCCGATCGACGCCAACATCCTGAACTCGCGCTATGACAGCATCGGCGCCTTCGACCGCAGCGGCGCCATCGTTCGCTACGACAGCGCCACGGTGCGCCAGATCTACGACCGCCGGATGTTCGTCACCGCGACCCAGCTCAACATCCGCGAGCGGCCGCGACCCAACGGGCGCGTGATCTCGCATGTCTGCGTGGCCCGCACCGTCCACGTCCTCTCGATCCGCAATGGCTGGGCCGAGATCGACCTCGACGAGGACGGCCGCGCCGACGGCTATTGCAGCGCCGAGTTCCTCGTGCCCGTGCACCAGATGCCGGCCTATGTGCGCGGGTGCACCCCGGAGCGGCTGTAGGCCCAGCCCGCTATAGGCCGTCGCGAGGGCGGGATTCGTGGTGAGGCCGCGACCCCCCACGGTTTCGCTCCGCGAAACCCGCTCCCCCTCAAGGGGGGAGCTCGGGAGGCTGGGGTAGGGCTCGGACTGCCGCGAGCGCGTGGCGAACTCTGACTAATCGCGAAGCGAGCGTGGCGGCGCGTTTTGCTCACCACCTCTGCCGCAGACTCCCGAGCCTCCCCCTTGAGGGGAGGCGGAAGGTTGCGACTGCAAGGAGCAAGCTTCGGTGGGGGTTGCGGCGGTGCGTTGTCCGCGGCCGCCAACCCCACCGCGATCCCGACGCCATAAGGAAAGGCCGGGCGACGCACATTGCGCCGCCGGATAGATAATTACGAGCTGAAGCCTCACACGATAATGCCGAGCTTCCGCCAGTCCTGGAGGATCAGCTTGTCCGCCGACTGGTCGGTCGGCGTGATCAGATAGCGGCCGCGGGCTTTGTTGAAGAGGCCCTGGAGCTTGTCGCGCCAGGCCTCGAAGCTCTTGCGGTAGCGGTCGAGCGTGCCGTGGTCGAGCGACATCTCGACCTCGTAGCCGCTCTCGACATCGGTCAGCCGCACCTCGCCGCCGCCGAGGACCTCGGGGTTGATCTCCTCACGGGCGAGGACGTGCAGCCCCCAGACCTCCTGGCCGGTCGCCGAGAGGAGCGCGAGCTCGGCATCGAGGTCATCGGCCCACCAGTCGCTGATGACGATGAGGAGGCCGCGGTTGACGAGGTGCCGCGACGCGACGCGAAGCGCGGCGGCGAACGAGCCGCTGCCCTCGGTCTCGTGGGTGCCGATCCAGTCGAACAAGGTCTGCGCCCGCGACACGCCGTGGAAGCGCGACGACCAGATCACCTTGTCGCCGGAGCCGATCCCGACCTGGACCTGGTCGCCCCCGGCAAGGCCGACGAAGGCGAGCGAGGAGGCGAGGTTGGTGGCGTAGTGGAACTTGTTCGGGTCGCCATAATTCATCGACCGGCTGGCGTCGATCAGGATGGTGATCGGGAGCTGCCGGTAGACGTCGTATTCGCGGATGAAGTTCTGGCCGAACCGCGCGAAGAGGTGCGGGTCGAGGCGGCGGAGATCGTCCCCCGGCTGGTATTCGCGGTGGTCGGCGAACTCGAAACCCGAGCCCTTGTGCTTGGACCGCCTCTCGCCGACGCCGACCGAAGCCGGCGCCCAGCGGGGCATCAGCTTCGACCGCGACAGCTTGTTGAGGAGGGTGGGATTGGGGGTCGTCACGCCGCCTTCTTCGTCTCGTTGTCGAGGAGCCAGTTCAGCAATGCGGCCGGATCGACGCCCTCCGCCTCGCCCTCATAGTTGAGCTGGAAGCGGTGGCGCAAGGTCGGCGCAAGGACCGCCTTCAGGTCCTCGAAGCTCACATTGTAGCGGCCGCTGAGAAGGGCATTGCCCTTCGCCGCCAGGACGAGCGACTGCGCGCCACGCGGGCTGAGGCCGAAGCGGAAATACTTCGTCACCGCCGGGGCCGCGCCCGGAAGATCCGGCTGCGTGGCGCGCGCGAAGCGGGCCACCGTCTGGCGGACGTGGTTGGCGATCGGCACCTGACGGACGAGGCGCTGGAGGAGGAGGATGTCGTCCGCCGTCAACACGTTCTGCGTCACGTGGCTGGTGACGCCGGTCGTGAGGTCGAGGATCGCGTCGAGCTCGCTCTCGGAGGGGTAGTTGACCAGCGACTTGAAGAGGAAGCGGTCGATCTGCGCTTCGGGCAGCCGGTAGGTGCCTTCGTTCTCGACCGGGTTCTGCGTCGCGAGCACGAAGAACGGCCGCGGCAGCTCCATGGTGCGGCCGGCGGCGGTCACCGTCCGCTCCTGCATGGCCTCGAGAAGCGCCGACTGGGTCTTCGGCGTCGCGCGGTTGATCTCGTCCGCGAGCAGCACCTGGGTGAAGATCGGACCGGCCTGGAACTGCAGCTTCGACCGGCCGCTCTCGTCGGGAAGGAGCGCGAGGCCGCCGGTGATGTCCGCCGGCATCAGGTCCGGCGTGAACTGGACGCGGGCGAAGGAGAGGCCCGCCGCGGTGCCGAGCGTGCGCACGAGGAGCGTCTTGCCAACGCCCGGCGCGCCCTCGAGAAGGACGTGGCCGCCGCAGATCAGGCCGATCAGCAACTGGTTCACGACGTCGGTCTGACCGACGACAGTCTTCGCGATCTCATCGCGCGTCACGCGCAGGGCGTCGAGGAGACGCTCCAGCGCCTTGGTATCCATTCCGTCCTCGGGGGATGTGGTCATAGCCACCGCCTCCTCCGCCTTTGATCGTCTCACCCCCATCGTCTGCTCCCTCCCGACACGTCGTTTTGTTGTTGCAGTCTTGTTGGTACCACCCGCGCTAGGCGGGCACAGCCAAGGCGGGCCCAGGAGCGCGCTGCCGACGCCTGATGAGCCCGAACAGGTTCGGCGCATGACGGACCGTCAGGTCCGCCAGGAAGAGGATGAGCGCGACGAGGGCCCAGATCATCCATCCCGGCTGCGCCACCCACCGCATTTCGTTGTTGAAGACCGGCTCGTCCCCAAGCAGGAGCTGCCCGCCCGTCGCCTCCGCCAGGGCCTGCAGCTTGTCGAAATCGGCGCGCCCGAAATTGAACCGCGCCGGGTAGGCCACGTAAGTGTCGGCCGCGCCCGTCTGGTCGTCCGCAGCCACCTCCACATGGTAGGCGCCGGGCTCGGTGCCCGTGAAGAGGCCCTCGTAACGACCCGGCGTCGTCTCGCTCAGCGCCACCGTCGTCGTGACGCCGGAAGCCGACGTCACGGTCGCGATCGGCGTCCGATCCTCGAGGGGTTCGCCCGCCGGATCAAGATAGTCCGCCACTACCGTCACGGCATCGCCCGAGCGGTTGAGGGTGACGTTGAGGCCGGGCCCGACCGGATCGGGCAGGAAGCTCCGGATCACCTGCGCCCACATCAGCGGGTATTCCGGCATCTGGATCCACTCCGCGGTTCCGGCGCCGGCGCCGTGGGTGGCGAGCGCCAGCACGTGGCCGTTGCCGTAGCGCCAGCTCGCGAGGAGAGGAACCTGCTCGCCTTCCTCGTCCGCCACCGTGAGGTGGACGTCGGCCTGCGGCTTCGCGGTCGTGAGGACATAGCTGTAGACCGGCGGCAGGACGTCGGGGAGGCCGGCGAGGAAGTCGAAGTCGCGGTCGGACCACGTCACCGGCGCGATCCGCTCCTCGAACGGCGAGCCGGCCAGCATCAGCGTCTCCTGGGCCAGAATCGACGGCATGAGCTGGAAGTCGGCGGTAGCGTAGTACTCGCCGCCGGTCTCGGCCGCGATGCCCGCGAGCCGCTCGTCGTCGCCGACGCCGATGGCGATCGTCGACACCGTGACGCCGAGGTCCTGCGCGATCTGGACCAGCACCGGGAAGTCGGCCGCGGCGGTGATGCCGTCGGTCATGATGACGATGTGCTTGGTCGCCGATTCCGACTCCGACAGCATCGCCAGCGCCTGCTCGAAGCCGGGATAGATGTTGGTGCCGCCGCCGGGGATCAGCGGGGCGAGGGCGGCTTCGGCGGCCGGAAGGTTCAACGGCTGCAGGGGCACCAGCGTGTAGGCCGACGAGTCGAACACCACGATGGCGAAATTGCTCTGCGGGCTGAGGAGCCCGATCGCCGACATGGTGGACGACTTCGCGATGTCGAGCCGCGTCACTTCCTCGACCTGCGCGCTCATGCTGCCCGAGCGGTCGATGACGTAGACGATCGACACTTCCGGCATCTCGTGCGGGATGAGGCTCGACAGCGGCGAGATCCGCTCGAGCGGCGTGCCGTAGTAGCCGCCCGGTCCGAAGGCGTGCTCGCCGCCGAGGATGAGAAGGCCCCGGCCGTGGAGCTGCACGAACTCCTCGAGCTGCGTCTGCCGTGCCGTATCGAGGCCGATGGCCGGCACGTTCATCATGATGACCGAGTCGTAGGCCAGCCACCCGTCGATCGTGTTGGGCGATTCCTCGGGCGTGCTGATCTCGGCCGTGAGGCCCTGCACCGACAATGCCTGCGCGAAATACTCGCCGAGCGGCGGCTGCGGCGTCACGATCAGGATCGACGGCGTCGGCATGACGTTGACGATGACGCCGTTGGCGTTGTTCTCGGCAAAGGTGTCGCCGGGGCTGGTGATCGAGACCTCGATCAGGAGCGTGCCCGACGGGCCTGCCGGCACCATCGGGATCTCGACCCGGTTCCGCCCGGCGAGGAGTTCCGTGGTCTGCTGGCCGATCACCTCGCCGGCGCGGCGGATCACGAGGTCGGCGGTCGCCGCTCCCTGGCTGTAGATGACGGCGTCGAGCTTGAACGAATCGCCCTCATAGACCCGCGGCGGCGCCGCGATCTCTTCGACCAGGACCTCGCCCGGCGGCATGTCGGTCACCGGCTCGATGTCGACGACGAGGCCGCGCGCCTGGAGGGTCGCGATCGCCTGCGCGAGCTCGCCCTCGGTCTCGTTGCCGTCGGTCGCGAGCACGATGCGGCCCTGGCGATCCGACGGCACCATCGCCGCCGCCAGCAGCATCGCGTCTTCGAGGTTGGTGCCCTGGGCGCCACCCGCGGCTTCGCCAAGCGCCGCGCCGCCGCCGCCGACATCCGCCGCGATCCGGTTGGCTTCGCCGGTCTGGATCAGGCCGCCGCGGCCGCCGCCGGCAAGGTTCTGGTTCACCGCCTGGATCAGGCGGTCGCGATCCGGGTTGGCTTCGCCGGTGCCGAGGTCCGTCCCCATCACGACGATCGTGTCCTCGACCGGCTCGCGGCCGAGCCAGGGGAGGCCCGCCAGCGCCGCGACGAGGAACGCAATGCCACCGATGCGGAGGCCGAGCTGGAGGCGCCGGCGGCCGTGGAGCGGGTTGGAGCGGGCCAGCGCCGAGGCCTTGAGGAACTGCTCCGAGCCGCGTCCGGCGAGCCAGGTCTCGACGGCGAGGAGGATGACGGCGATCAGGAGGAGCGGCCACCACAGGAGCGTGCCGCCGCCGGCTGAGGTCACCGTCGCCGGGCTCGATTCGAGCGGCGCGAGGGCCATCTCGCCCGTGACCACCGGGTTGACGGTCAGCGTCCGAGTCGTGTCGCCGGCGGTCAGCGCGTAGTAGCCGGCGCGCGCGGGAACGAAGCTGCGGTCGATGCCGGGAAGGAGATAGGCGGCGCCCTCGGCGAGGTTCGCCGTCCACACCTGGTCGCCGTCGGCGTTGGTGACCGTGCCGCCAAGGAGCCGCGCCTCGATCGCGCAGGGCTCGCCGACGACGCAGGTCGGCTGGATGGTGGCGCCGACATTGGTACCGAGCCAGCTCACGACGTGGCTGACGAAGACCGGGAAGCCGGGCTCGTTCGCCCATCCGGACGACGCGATGTCGAACGCGACCCGGATCTCGCGCCCGAAGCGCGTGGTGCGGGCCTGAACCAGGGGCGCGCCGCCGGATTCGGCAAGGACCGCCGCACCGGGCATCCGCTGGAAGCGGTAGCCCTGCTCGGCGCCGAGCGCGGTCCAGTCGACGAGCTGGGACAGCGGATGATCCGCGTCCCATCCGATCACGTCCGGGCTGTCGAGGAGCGTCGGCTCGGCCTGGCTCGCAAGCCGTGACGTGCCGACCCAGAGGACGTTCGTCGCCGGCGCCCGATTGAGCACCACATTGTCGGCAACCACGAGATCATAGGCATTGTCGTCGGCCGGCAGCGCGCTCGCGCCGATCACCTCGATGCCGTCGATCGACTGCAGGGCGGCAAGGAGCGGCAGCGTCGTGTCACCGATGTAGAGAACGCGGGCGATGACGGGCGCGGCGCGGACGTCGAAGCGGACGATGTTGTCGGCCGGGCCGGCGTCGTCCGCGAGACGGAGCATCACGAGGCCAGGCCCCGGAAGCTCGAGCTCAAGGTCGAACGGCGCGGGGAGGGGGTTCGGCGGGACGACGCCCGCCGCGATATCCGCCTGGGTCGGCGTCGGGCGGGTGACGGTCGTCTCCGTCAGGTCGACGAAGGCGTTGGTGCCGGCGGGCCGGAAGAGGACGGTAACGACCGCTTCGGTCATGTCGGGCGATCCGAAGAAGACGGTGCCCGTCACCTGCCACAGGTCGGCCTCGGCTGCGGCCGCAGCGTCGTCCTCGGCGTCGTCAACGACCGGGGCGAGGGTTGCCGCGAGGCCCACATTCTCGGGGTCGTCGGCGGCAAACACGGCGCGCCCGATATCGGCGTCGGGAAGCAGCGTCGCGAGCATTGCTTCGCCGGCGTCCGTGCCGTCGGTCAGGACGACGACCTGCGTGTTCTCGCCGGCCTGGATCAGCGGGGTGATGGCCGAGGCCGTCGCGTTCCAGTCGACGATGCCGTCCGTGACGCCGAGCGTCTCCACGATGGCGAGGATCGGGTCGGGCGTTCCCTGCCGCGCGATCTGGACGCGCGGGCGGGCGTCGGCGGTGACGATCGAGACCCGGGCTCCGCCCTCGGTTCCTGCCTCGACAGCGCGGGTCAGGAAGGATTTGGCCTCGTCGAAGCGGCTCGGCGCTTCATCCGTGGCCCGCATGCTCGCCGAAGCATCGAGGACGTAGATGGTGTGATCGTCCTCGCCGCGCTGCGTGCCGATCAGCGGCTGCGCGAGCGCGAGCGCGACGAGGACGAGGATGATCAATTGGAGCGCGAGCAGGATGCTCGGCGGCGGCCAGCGCAGCGCGCGATGCGGCGTGAGGTTGTTCTCCATCAGGCGCCAGATCATCACGCTCGGAACATCGAGCTGACGGCGGCGGCGCATGTGAAGAATGAAGATGTAGGCCGCCAAAGCTCCCAGCAGCAGCCAGACCGGCGTCAGAAAACTCACTCGGTACGCTCCGCCATCAGGGCGTCGAAGTAGCGCTGGACGGTCGCGCGGTCACCGACCGGGACCGGCGTCCGCGTCACCTGGCCCTCGACCTGGGCCTGCCACGCGCCCGGCGCCGGGGCGCCGTCGGCCGTGACGCCCAGGAGCTGCGTCAGCGGCGGGAGGTCGAGCGTGATGGTGCGGCCGTTGCCGGGGTTGCGGTCGGCGAGCATCATCTCGCCGGCGGCTTCGAGCGCGGTCATCGCCGCCGCATCGCCGAACAGGGCAGCGCCGCCGAGGCCGGCAATGTCGCCGGCCTCACCGCCCGCGGCCGGGGCGACGAATTCGCCGCCGGCCGGGATCGGCCCGCCCGGACCGTCGGGGCCTTCGGGCCCGTAAACGTCGTCCTCGCCATAGGCGAGATACTCGTCGCTGAGGATCTCGGCGCGGTTCCCCGGTCCCTGGGCGGCGCCGTCGAGATTTTCGGGGCGGATGCCCAAGCCCGGCATCGGCGCTCCCGCGTTGCCCGCGCCTTCGACCTCGCCGCCGCGGAGGCCCACGGCCTCGAAGGGCGCGTCGATGCCCGCGGCTTCCGGATTCGCCTGCTCCGGAGGGGGCCGCGTTGCGGCCTCGCGCTGGGCGGCGGCAGCGGCGCGCGCGGGATCGAACTGCTCGAATGCGTTCTGGAGGAGGCGCGAATGGTTGCGCGTGTTGTCCTCCGCCTCGCCGGCCCGCTCATAGGCGGTCGCGAGAAGGTCGTTCAGCCGCTCGAGCGCGGCGCCAGCGGCCTCGCGATCGAGCGCGGGGTTCGCCTCCATCTGCGCCGCGAGGTCATCAAGCTGTCGCGCAATCGCCTGCATGGTCGGGTCGGCCCGCTCCTCGCCGTCCTGGCGGACGATGGCGGCGATGGCGTGGAGGTCGGCGGCCGTCTGGGCGCGGGCGGCAAGCTCGGTCGTCGCGATCTCCGGGCCACCGGCGGTGCCGCCGAACGCGCGTTCGAACACGGCGGGCGGCGGCGAGATCGCGAGCCACACGGCGAGCGCCAGAAGGACGGGAATGGCGAACACGATCCGCGGCGCGCGCATTGGCACCAGCGCGTCGGCATCGACCGAGCCGACACGCGCCTGCGCGGATTGGAGGAGGGCTTCCGACACCACGCCCGAGCGCCGTTCCGCGGCGACTTCGAGAGCCGTACTCATCATCTCGTTGAGGCGGAAACGGACGTCCGCGGCGCGGGCCATGGAGTTGATCCACGGCCGTCCCGACATCGCCGTCACGAGCGCGGCGACGAAGGCGGCCGCGGCTACGATCAGGGCGACGACGATATGCTGCCCGACCGCGCGGTCGAAGGTGTCGTTGAGGTTGAAGGAGAAGGCGACCGGCCAGCTCGACCCGAAGAGGCCCGACAGCAATTGCAGGACGCAGAAGACGCCAAGTCCGATGACGATAGAGACGATGGCGCCGCTCAGCAGCGCGTTCAACGTTACTCGACGCCGGGCGCGGGCAAGGCGCTCGATGAGGTCGCTCAGCCTCTGGTCAAACGGCGTATCACGCCCGGGCAGAGCCGAGCCATGCAGGTCAATCGCCATCAATGTCTCCCCGGCTTTTCGCCGTGGTATTCCTCCCCTTCCGGAGGTGACGACGTCCCGCGCGAAGGACGATTGCAGTCGCCTCCAGAACTCGCCTCTGTTACGGGGCATTCGCCGAAAGCGCAATGCCGATCAGGGGCCCCGGGAGCGCCTTGCCGGCGGCTACATTGAGTAGCCGTCCGCCCCCCTGAAGATGAATTTCGACCTCATGTTTGGTCGCGCGGCCATTACACTTGGGAAATCGTGCGGAGTGACCGGGGCACGTCCTTCGGGACGCTAGCCAAAGGTGGTGTTTGCGGGGGCCAAACGCCAATTCAGTCCAATCTGGACGCGTTCATTTTTCCGCGATGGTCCGGCGTCGTGTCGGCGCCGCCGTGAGACCCGCTCCGCTGCTTTCATCGGCATCCCCCGATTGCGTGATATCGTGAGGCCGTGATACAAACCGCGCGCTGGTGGAGGACGAAGAACAGCATCGTTTTCGCATGAGGCGCGCTTGAGTACTTGCACCGGCGGGTCGGCATCTTCCGGCCGGTGAAGTAACCGGACGGCGGTTCCGCACAAGGGCAACCGCTCTACGCCATTCGTGCCGGGGCGATGCCTCGCCTTCGACCTCGGGGGAGGCCGCGCCGTGGGAACGGCGGTGCCTGGTTCGGGCTGGAGGAATTGACGCCACGGGAACGACGGGGGTGGCGGGCGTCGGAGGATGGGATCGGCGTAATCGGTGATCCCCCGAACGGTTGATCGCGCGTCGGATTGCTGCCATAGCCTCGGGTCGTGCGCGCCGGGGGGGAGGGCATCGCCCGACAAGACTCCGATGTGAAGCACAGCCTGCTGAACAAGATCTGCCTGCGCGGACAGGGCCGTCGCAGCGCAGATCGGCCGGCTTGTGAGGGGCTTTAGGAGAGGAAGAAAACGACAATGAAGAGACTGCAAGTCGCGGTGCTGGCCGCCGTCACGGGCGCGGCCGCGCTGTTCTCCGCCACCAGCGCCATCGGTCAGGCGCCGGCGGCGGATCCGGCCGCGGTGGCCGCCGCCGTCGCGGAAGGCGCGCCGCTCTACGCGCGGAACTGCGCCGGCTGCCACGGCGCCGAGGGTCAGGGCGGCGCCGGTCCGGCGCTCAGCGCCAACCAGTTCGTGGCCTCTCAGGCCGGCGTCGTGAACCAGATCTTCCTCGGCAATGCCGAGCGCGGCATGCCGATGTTCACCCGGCTTTCGGACCAGGAAGTCGCCGCGATCACCAATTTCGTGCGGAATTCGTGGGGCAACGCCTTCGGGCTTGTCGATGCTGCCTACGTCGCAACGGTGCGGCCGCGCGAATAGCGAACGAAATGCCAAAGGCCCGCCGCGACCCGGCGGGCCTTCCATCAGGAAAGGGAGGTGCCGACCCAGGCAGAACCGGAAGATTGAGGCTTCGCCAAAGACAAACAGGCGGTTCCTGAAGGGGACCTGCAACATGCACCAGACGAAGCCGGAACATGAAACGCAAAACTCTCAGGAGGGTAACCTAGAATGACCAAGACCTTGAAGGTCTCCGCCTCGACGCTGGCCGTTTTCGCCGGCCTTGGCATGGCTGGATCGGCGCTCGCCAATGACGACGTCGTGGCCAACATCGAAGCCGGCAACGTCGTGATGCCGTCGATCACGTATAGCGGCTGGAACTACTCGCTGCTCGATCAGATCACGCTCGACAACGTCGCGGACCTCCAGGTCGCGTGGACGTGGCAGGTCGGCATCCTCGATTCGCACGAGGCTTCGCCGCTCGTCGTCGGCGACACCATGTACATCGTCTCGCCGAAGCCGAACTACGTCTACGCGCTCGATCTGACGCAGAACGGCGTCATCAAGTGGGAATTCCGCCCCGACATGAACGTCGAGGAAGCAACCCGCCAGGGCTGCTGCGGCGCCCAGACCCGCGGCCTCAACTACGCCGAGGGCAAGATCTTCTTCAACACGCTCGACGGCCAGTTCTTCGGCCTCGATGCGGCCACCGGCGAAGCGCTGTGGCGCTCGGTCGGTGCCGACCTGTCGATCGGTGAGACCACCGTCGGCAACCAGATCATCGTGAACGACCTCCTCATCGCCGGCAACGCCGGCGGCGAGCGCGGCGTCCGCGGCAAGGTCCAGGCGTTCGACATCAACTCCGGACAGCTGCAGTGGGTCATGTACAACATGGGCCCGGACAACGAAGTCGGCATCGGCCCGAACTACCAGGCCTTCTACGCTGACAACCAGGACTCGCTTTCGACCTGGTACGGCGATTCCTGGCGTCGTGGCGGCGGCACCGTGTGGGGCTACTTCACGGCCGACCTCGAGCGGAACGCCTTCTATTACTCGACGGGCAATTGCGGTCCGTGGAACCCGGACTACCGTCGTGAGTGGGGCGTCATCAACCTCGACGAAGATGGCGGCATGGTGGACTACCAGAACAACTGGTGCGCGGGCACGCTGGCGCGTGACGCGAGCACCGGCATGCTGATCTGGGCGTTCAGCAACACCCCGGCCGATCCGTGGGACTATGACGAGCCGCTGATCAACCCGCTCGTCACCGTTGGCGGCGTCGACGCGGTCGTCCGCAACGCCCGCAACGGCTACCACTATCAGTGGAACCGGGACACCGGCGAGCTGATCAACGATCCGTGGCCGACGGTCTACGTGAACTGGTCGAACGGCCATAACCCCGAGACCGGCCGCGCGCGGCTCAATATCGACACCTGGATGTTCACCAACGTCGAGGATCGCCGCAACTACACCGAGATCGATCCCGGCCGCCTGGCCGACGGGACGACGGTGACCGACTACACCGGCACCGAGGTCCATGTCTGCCCGTCGATCGCTGCCCGCAACTGGCAGAACGACGCCTACTCGCCGCGGACCGGTCTCCTCTACACCGCCTTCGCGGTGGGATGCCGCGCTCAGGTCGTGGTCGAGGGCGAGTTCACCCCGGGCGAGGGTTACACCCTCGTGCGCGGTGCCGGCACGGCCGCGATCCCGCGCGCCTATCCGGACCACACTGCCGAGAACTACGGTCAGCTGATCCCGGCTGACGCCGAGTTCGCCGGCGGCTTCCTCGGCGCGGTCAACCTCGAGAACAACGCCTTCGAGTGGCGCCATGGCTGGGTCCAGGGCAACAACCAGCCGATCATGGCGACCGCCACCGACCTGCTGTTCCAGGCCGGTGTCGACCAGGGTGTGATGCGTGCGTGGAACGCGACGAACGGCGAGATCGTGTGGGAGTTCCGCACCGGCTCGCGGTTCAACCAGTCGCCGATCACCTACATCGGCCCGGACGGCAAGCAGTACCTCGCGATCATCGCGTCGTCGGCGGCGACCAACACCGCCGTCGCCCTCGACATGGCGCCGGACAACGCCAACCGCTACCGCCGCTCGGGTTCGACCCTCTATGTGTGGGCGCTCCCGGACACGGTTGCCGCGCAGTAGCGCTGTCCCCGGCTCTGCCGGAAAGCTCATCGCAAACGAGGCGGGGGAGGTCATCTCCCCCGCCTTTTTCCTGCCCGAGTGCCGGCCCTGCGATCACGGATATGGCAAACGACACCCCCCGCGGCGGTGGTGTACGGTGCGGCGCCGTCGTGATACTCACCTCCGGCAATCAACAATAATAGATTGGGATTGAGGGAAACGTGACCCAACGGATGGATCGTTCCAGCGCCTCCGGACCGCGGCGGGTCTTCGCCCACCGCGTTCTCCTGCCCGTTTCATTTGCCGTCGCCTCCATTGCCGGCATCGCCCAGGCGAGTGCGTGGGAGCTCAAGGTCTGCGCCGACCCGAGCATCCCGCCCTTCTCGACGATGAACCGCGATGGTTTCGAGAACGCGATCGCCGAATCGATCGCCGAGGTCCTTGGCGCGGAATTGAGCTTCGTCTGGTGGCCGCAGGGCCTGACCATGATCAACGACGTCCTCCGCTCCGGGGAGTGCGACGTCATCATGGGGATGCCCGACAGCTCCGGCGGCGTCATCACCACGCTTTCCTACTACCGCTCACCCTTCGTGTTCGTGCAGCGGACCGGTGCCTTCGATCCTCCGGTCAACAACTATGACGACCCACGCCTCACCTCGCTGCGGATCGGTGTGCAGCCGGCGGACGGTCCGGCCTACAACTCGCTCCAGATGCGCAATCTCGGGGACAACATCACCCAGGAATTCCAGTATGTAGCCGGCGCCGCCGAGCCGCTCCGTCCCGCCTTCGAGGCGGTGATGCAGAACCAGGTCGACGTCGTCGTCACCTGGGGCCCGGCCTCCGGCTACTACGCGAACAACGTCTTCAACGGCGAGCTGACGGTGTCGCCGGTCGATCCGCCCTTCGACATTCCGTTCACCCCGATGTTCATCAACATGGCTATGGCGACCCGGATCGGCGACGAATCGCTGCGCGATCTCCTCGATCTCGCGATCGCCGATGCCTGGGACGCGATCTACGCCACCCTTGCGGAGTACCACGTGCCGACGATGGACCTGCCCCGGCCAACCCGTACGATCGAGGGCCGCTAGATGACGATGCGTCCTTCCCGTCGCCAGCTCATCGCCGCCGGCAGCATGGCCGCCGTCGCCGCGCCCTTCGTCAAGGTTGCGCGCGCGCAGGAGGCGGCCGCCAACCGTATCCACATCGGCACGGTCTTCCCCGCCCGCACCGGCCTTTCGACCGTCCTCTCGTCGATCAATGACTACCCCGGCGAGGGCGGCCGCAACGGCGCGATCCTCGGCGAGACCGCGGTCGGCGAGCTCGCGCTCGCGGCCGGCGTCCCGCTCGACGTCCTCCTCGCCAGTTCGCCGAGCGTCGAGGCCGCGCGCCGGGCCGGCGAACGCCTTGTCGAGGCCAACAACATCAACATTCTCATCGGCGGCGTCGGCGAAGGACAGGCCGACATCCTGTCCCAGATCGCCGAGGAAGCACAGATTCCGTTCTTCAACGTCGGCGAGCCGAGCGACGCGCTCCGCGCGGCTTGCCGCCGCTTCACGTTCCACATCGAACCGAGCGACGCGATGTATCTCGACGCGCTCGCCATGCTCGGCCGCGAGAAGGGCTACACCAGGTGGTTCCTGATCTATCCGGACGACGCGGCCGGCCAGGCGCGGATGCAGCGCGCGACCCGGGCGCTCCAGACCTACAGCGGCGGCGAGGTCGTCGGGGGCGCGGCGGTGACGAAGGAGCAGCCGGTCTACGCCAACGAGGCCAATGCCATCGGCCGCTCCGGCGCCGACGTGATGCTGGTCATGCTGGACGCGATCGATCAGATCGCCTTCCTCAATCAGATGGAGACGCTCGGCGTCGACCTGCCGCCGCTGGTCCTGCCGACCGCGATCACGCAGACGCGTGACTTCACGGCGACGATCCGCTTCCTCGCGGCCATCAACAATCCGCGCGAGACGCTGCAGAGCTGGGAGACGACCTACACCGCCAATGGCGCGGAGGCGTTCAACCAGCGCTATCTCGCCCGGTGGAGCGAGGCGGTCGATCCGACCGGCTGGGCAACCTATCACGCGATCAAGATCGCCTTCGACGTCCACCAGACGATCGGGACGCTCGATGGGCCGGCGGTCGTCGAGTATTTGGAGAGCCCGGAGGCGGTGTTCGACGTCCTCAAGGGCCCCGGTACGTCATTCCGGCCCTGGGACCACCAGCTCCGCCAGCCGATCCAGGTCGTGCGCGTCGACCAGGAGGTGGAATGGATCCGCGCCAACCTTCAGTCGCGCGTCGCCATCGCCGCCTATGAGCGCGACCTTCCCGTCGCCGCGGAAGGCGGCGACATCGTCGCCACGCTCGACCAGCTCGGCGACGGTCCGGACGATCTCGTCTGCGCGGCGCCGTAGAACGGTCGCCGCCACGCCTGAAACAGAAGAGCCGGCCTTCGGGCCGGCTTTTCTATGTCGATCAGGCTCTCCTCGAGCTCGCTGCCCGAGGATCGGGCAGGGTCGCCCCGATCAGGCGCGGGCCGCCCTTCGTCGCGGCATCCGGCCCGGGCCAGACTTCAGCATCCGGTTCATCGCCCACGCCGCGGCAATGATGGCCACGAACGGCAGGATGATGGTCACCGCATAGTCGAGCGTCAGGTCGAGCTGGTTGTACTGGAGCAGGATGAAGCGAAGGAGATCAAGCGCGTAGCTGACCGGATTGGCGTAGACTAGGAACTGGATCCAGAACGGCAGCTGTACGAACCAGCTCGCCCCGAGCGCGTTGACGCCCAGCTGGTTCAGCTCGACGCGGATCCGGTCGGGGATCTGGGTGAAGCCGACGCCGCCGATCACGCCGCGGAGCGGGAAGATCGAGCCGGACAGGAAGTAGAGCGGCTGGATGATGCCGTTCGAGATCGCCCCGAAGCCTTCGAAGGTCTTCATCCGCGAGGCGATCACCACGCCGATGGCCGTCATCAGGATCCCGAGCAGGAACATCACCGCCCAGGCAAGGATGAGCGTGGTGACCGTGTCGATCGAGAAGAGGTTCGGGAAGACGCGGCTGAGGCTGAAGATGCGGTCGGCGTCGCCGGCGAAGCCGACCGGGTCGGACGGGAACCAGCCGCGGACGATGCCATAGAGCGATGCGACGGCGGCAAAGGCGAGCGGAATCGTGCCCTGGAAAACGGCAATGGTGGCGCCGCCGAATAGCTTGCCGAGCGTGACCGACAGGATCGGGGCCGGCGATACCATCACCTCGCGCAGCAATCCGACGTGCCGGTCATAGACCAGCGAGATGGCGCATTGCAGCGAGGCGAACAGGACGTTGAGGACGACGACGCCGGGGAGAACGTAGACCGCGTAGGAATAGCCTTCGACCTCGCGCAGCGCAGCGCCGAGGCCATAGCCGAGGATGAGGAGCCACAGCACGGTGCGCGACAGGCCGCCGAAGAGCTGCGAGCGGTCTCTCCTGTAGCGCAGCATCTCGCGCTTCCACATGATGTGCACGACCGAGGGCACGATCTCGAGCCGGGCCAGGAGCCCGGTCCTCTCCTGGGGGCGCCAGCCCTCCTCGGCGACTGCGGTCATCGTGTGTGCTCCCCGCCGCGCCGGGCGTAGTTGACCATCCGGTCGCGTGCGGTCGCGATCTCGTCGCGGAGCGCGCGCCCGGTGAGGTTCAGGAAGACGTCCTCGAGGTCGGCATCGTCGCTGCCGCCATGCTGGCGGATGAGGTCCGCCGGCCGGCCGATGGCGACGAGCTTGCCGTGGTCGATGATGCCGACGCGATCGCACATCTCCGCCTCGGGCAGGTTGTGCGTCGTCATCAGCACGGTCATCCCGCGCTCGCGGAGCGCATCGATGCGCTCCCAGAGATTGCGGCGGCCCTGCGGATCGAGGCCGATCGTCGGCTCGTCGAGGAAGAGGACGCTCGGACCGTGCATGAGCGCGCGGGCGAGCTCCAGCCGGCGCTTCATGCCGCCCGAAAACGTGCCGACGCGGCGGCTCCCGGTATCAGCGAGCGAGGCCCATTCGAGCGCATCGGCCACCGCCTGCTTCTGGTTGGCGCGGGGGATGCCGTAGAGCACGGCGTGGATCTTGAGATTCTCGGCGGCCGTCAGCCGCTCGTCGAGCGCCGGATCCTGGAACACCATGCCGAGCTTCCAGCGGACCGCCTTGGGCTCGGCGACCACGTCATGGCCCATCACGCGCGCGGCGCCGCTCGTCGGCGTCACCAGCGTCGTCAGCATGTGGAGGAGGGTGCTCTTCCCGGCGCCGTTCGGTCCAAGGAGGGCAAAGAACTCGCCCTGGGCCACCGAGAAGGTCAGGCCGTTCACGGCTTCGACGTCAGCGTAGCGGCGACCGATATTGTCGACCTCGATGGCCGGAATCCTGTTGGCGTCATTCAGCATAGCGTTGCGGTCCAGCATGCCTTTCCCCCGGTGCGCGGCAAGCCTCCCTCAAGGCAGGGCCGCAACCATCGCGACTGTCCGCGCATCGGTCGTGGTTCGATGTCAGGCACGGAGCGAGCCGCAGAGGTTGATCTCGTTCGTTCTGCTCCGTCGGCCGCCTTCGCGCTCTAACTAGCCTAGCCGGGACAGGTTTTCCTGTCATCTCCGATGGGCTCAAGTTTTCGCGGTGTCGAGCCCCCTTTGGGTAGGAAGGCCGCCGCGCGGGTGCGCGGCGGCCTTTGATCGTTTCGCGAGAAGGGGAAGGTGCCTAGCCGCCGAGGACGGTGCGGGCTTCGGTGAGCACCTCGATCATCGCGTTGCACGCATCGAGCGGCGTCTCGAACTCGATCTCTTCCTCGTCTTCCTCCTCGGCGGCGGGAGCGCCGGCCGGCGCGGCCCCGGCCGACTCGTCCTCTTCGCCTTCTTCCTCCTCTTCAAGAAGCACGAAGTGGGGGAAGATCGCCTCGGCCTCCTCGTAGAGCTCCGGCGCGAACAGGTTCAGAAGATCGGCGAGGCCGGTCGTTTCACCAAGGAAATGATCGGCGGTCGCGTAGAACGACTCCTTCGCGAGGTCGATCTGGCCCGCTTCCACCTGGCCGCAGGCCGGCGTCAGCACCTCGACGAGGTGGCCGCTGAGACGGGCGAGGTCACGGCCCGAATAGAGGCTGGCATCGGTGGCCGATTCGATGATGCCGAGGAACAGCTGCGACGGCGCCTCTGCCTCTTCCGGATTGAAGCCGACGAACGGATCCGGCGGGTTCACCGTCGGGTAGAGCGTGTCCAGGATGGTGAGGAGCTGGTTGGCCTCGTCCTTCTGGTCGTCGGTCGCCGGACCCTGGACGTCCGCCCAGAGTTCCTTGACGCGCTGGAGCGAGCCCCAGCCCATCGAGAACGCGAAGATTTCCTCCGCGGCTTCCTCGAAGCCTTCGGCGACGCCGCCTTCGGCGAGGAGGAGCTGGGCCATCACGCCGCCCTTGAAGGCTGCGGTCTCGCGGATCGCCGGGTCGATGACGAGGTCATAGGCCTGGGCGAGCAGGGCGCGGGTCGGCTCGATCAGATAGTCCGCGCTCTCGCCTTCCTCGAGGAGTTCCTCGAACGCCGCGAGATGCTCGTACAGCTCACCCGCCAGCGCCGGATCGCGCTCGGTCAGCGTGCCGCCGAAGCGTTCCCAGTCGCCCTTGGCCATCTGCTCGACGACCTCGATGAGATCGGGATCGACCTCGCCCTCGATGGCATCGAGAACATTGACGCGGATCTGCGCCATTTCCAGGCCGAAGGCCTGGCTCATGACGACGGTCCATTCGAAGAACGGCTCGTTCGCGTATTGCGCTGACGAGGACGTTGCGAAGGGGACGGCGACGGCGAATGCGCCCGCTG
Source organism: Bauldia sp. (assembly GCA_050184415.1). GTDB lineage: Bacteria > Pseudomonadota > Alphaproteobacteria > Rhizobiales > Kaistiaceae > JADLGL01. The sequence continues at coordinate 42,032 of JBFXAJ010000020.1, read as the reverse complement.
CGACGGCCCCGCGGATGCTGCGCTTCATCATTGTGCCGCCACCCCGAGAACGATGGAATGGGCGCCGCGGCCGACAGCGATGTTGTCGATGACGCAGAGGCATTCGGTGTCGATCACCGAGACAGAGTCCGACAGGCCGTTCGCCGTGTAGACCTTCGATCCGTCGGCGCTGATGGTGATGCCCCAGGGGCGGCGGCCCATCTGCTCGCGGATCGTCGTGGTGACCTCGTTGGTAGCGGTATCGAACACGTACACGGCGCTCGTGCCGCCGCCGGCGACATAGCCGCGCGTGCCGTCGGGCGAGATCGCGATCTCGACCGGCCGGGAATCGAGGCCGAGGTCGATTGTGGCAACGACCGTGTGGTCGCTGGTCTGGATCACCGACACTGTGCCGCCGATCTCGGCCGTGACGTAGGCGAAGGCGCCGTCGGGCGAGAAGGTGACGACGCGCGGCCGGTTGCCGACGAGGAGGTGCTTGACGACCGTCAGATTCTCGGCGTCGATCACCGTCGTCGTGTGCGTGGCCTCGGCGGTCACGTAGACCCAGCGGCCATCGGGGCTGACGGCGACGCCTTCGGCTTCGACGCCGACGCGGAAGCTGGCGAGGAGTTCGCCGGTGGCGAGATCGTAGCCGGCACCCTGCGCAATCGCCTCGAGCGAAGCCCAGATCTGCGTGCCCGCCGGATTGATGGCAAGCCGCTCCGGATTGCCGCCGGCGCGGAACTCACCGGTCACGGTGTTGGTCGCGACGTCGATGGCGACGATCTTGTCCTCGGGTGTCTCGAACTGCGGATTGAAGTCGGAGATCGACACATAGATGGTCGAGCCGTCCGGGCTCACCGCCATGCCGCGGGGGCGGACGTCGCCGGGGCGACCCGAGATCGGGATCTCGGTGACGACGGTGTCGGTCGCGGGGTCGATAACCGAGATGTTCGCCCCATATTCGTTGGCGACATACAGGCGATACGCTGGTGACTGACCGACCGCGGTCGTCGACAATAGCGTTCCAAGACCGACCAGAAGTGCCGAAGAGGCCAGCAGTACCTTGGGTCTTGTGCGGCCGAAACGGCCACGCAACAACATCATGTCTTCCTCCACTCCATATGCTTTGTGTGCGGCCCTGCGAGATTCACCGGACCTTGGCGCCTTGTCCAGAAGAAAGTTGAAGAAGGCGGTAATCTTTTTGACATCGGCTGCGCCGGGCGCGTCAAGCCCGGATATGCGCATCGCCGGACGCGCGGATCAGCGCGCCCGGCGGAGGCCGATCAGAGATTGCAGGTGCTGCGGTTCGCGAGGTCGCCGAGCTGGTCGAGCCGCTCGATCGGATCGGTTCCCGGCATGTAGATGGCGGGCAGCTCGCCGACGAGGAGGGCGACCGTGTAGGGCGTCGCCGCGGGGTCGTCGAGGATCTTGATGAGGAACAGCGACTGGCGGATCTGGCGGTCCCAGGGCCGGAACGACACCGCAATGCCCTTGTGGAGGTCGATCACGGTCGACGGGCTCTTCAGGTAGGCGACGACGCCGGCGGGATCGACGGCCTGGCCGAAGAACGTTGCCTCGAAGATGGTCTTCACGGCGTGGAACGTCGCCCAGGCCATGCCGTCCATCGGCTCGTTCCAGCGCTCGACGTAGCGGGCGTTGTATTCGCGGGCGCCATAGGCGTCGATCGTCCACTCCCAGTTCGAGGCGCGGTGGCCGGCGCCAAGGGTCGGCGCGGCGGCGCGGTAGGCCGCATAGAAGGTGCGGGTCTGAGTGTCGGGATAGGGATAGCCGGCGATCTCGAGGCGGATGCCGGCATCGTCGAGATCGTGCACCGCCTGGAGCTGGTCCTCCGCGTCGAGGAGGAGGATCACGAGGTCCGAATTGCTGCTGTTGATCTGGCGGACGATCGCGTCGGTGATCTCGCCGCCTTCGGGGATCGTGACATGCCCGGCCTGACGGGCCCCGAAATGGCGGTTCTCCATCGCCCAGATCAGCCGGTCGTAGAGTGCCTCGCCCTCCTCGGTGTCCTCCTGGACGATGTACCAGCGGCGAAAACCGGCGCGGACGTACCAGCCGGCGAGGGCGTCGAGATACATCGCAGCGCTCGCCTCGATGTGGAACATGTTGGCCGCGCATGCGTCGTTGCGGAGGACGTCTTCGGTAGCGCCGACATTGATGAATGCGACGCCGGCCGTGTCCGACCACTCGCCGAGCGCGCGCGCCTCGTCGAGGCTGTAGCCGCCGATGACGCCGAAGGCGCCTTGCTCGGCCAGCCGCGTCGCCGCGGCCACCGCCTCATCGGGCCCCGACGCCCGTTCGATCAGGAGCTCGAAACCGACGCCGAACAATTCGGCATTGAATTGCACCTCTTCGCCGCCGAGGATCGCGCCGTGCTCGGCCGCCGTCGCGATCGCGCCGTCGAGCGCGTTCGCGTCGGGTCCGATCGCCGGGACGATCACGCCGACGCGGACGATCTGCGTGGGCGCCGCGGGCTCTTGCGCGAACGCGGCAGGCGCTCCCATGGCGATGACGAGCGACAGCGCGGCGAGCGACCGCGACAGGAACGGTTTCCAGAGCAAGACGATTTCTCCCGGCGATGTTCTGCGGCCGTCCGTCCTCGTGGCTAAGGCACCACGGGCGGCGGTTTTTCTTGGCTAAGAGCGTGTGCTTCCTGACGCGCGAAGTCAACAATTCGGCGCTTCACATCACGACGATGGAAGGGTCAGATCACCCGAGATGGATCATCGTGCCGTCGAGGCGGGTGATGATCGCCTTGGTGCCGGGGAACTCGGCGAGAATGGTAGGCGCCCGCTCCTCGCCGGCGACGTAGATGCCGACGCCGATCGCGTCCGCGTCCTTGGCGTGCTCGGCGATCACGGCAACGTCGAGCATCGTGTGGGCGCTACGGCCCGTCGCCGGATCGAAGATGTGATGATTGGTACCGGTGTCGTCGAACACGGTGCCGTAGCCGCCATGCAGCGCCACCGCATTGTTCGACAGGTCGATCATGCGGTCGGTCGCGCCGTGCTGGTCGCGCAGCCCGACCCGCCACGGGCGTCCGTCCGGATGGTCGCCAAGGACGCGCGTCTCGCCGAGCTCCACGACCACGTGGTCGAACCCCTCGTTCTGAAGGAGGTTCGCGATGCGGTCGGTGATGTAGCCCTGGGCGATGCCGTTGAGCGTCGCCTGCATGCCGGGCCGGGCGAAGCGGACCACGCCGTCCGCGATGTCGATGTCGCGGTAGTTCACGAGGGCCCGCGCCGCATCGAGCGCATAGCCCGACGGTCCGGCGGGATCCGCCAGCGGGTTGGCGAAATGATTGGCGTAGACGTCCCACAGCGGCTGGACCGTCGGGTCGAACGCGCCGCCCGTGGCGGCGCCGACGCGCTGGGCGCCGAGAAGGACCATCCGCAGGTCGCGCGAGGCGCCTTCGACGATGCCGTCGCGGTTGAGCCGGCTGAGCTCGCTGTCCGGCCGGTAGAGACTGAAGACGTTCTCGAGGCGGCCGACCTCCGACACCATGCGCTGCATGGTGGTGCGGGCGAAGTCGGGGTTGCTGTGCCACAGCGTCAGCGATGACACCGCGCCCATGACCTCGCCGTTCCACGTGTGGAACTGCGGCTTCGGACCGATGGCGCGGAGGCCGAGGACGCCGAGGGGCAGGGCGGCCGTAGCCGCGACCACTTTCAGCGCCTGGCGCCGCGAGAGGCCGAGCGGGGACGGCCGGGCGTCGATCAGCGTCATCGGTCAGGTCCCATCGCAGGCTTGGGGGCGGCCGTCATGGCCATCGCGGGCACCGGAACGCCCATCGGGGGCAGGGCGCGGGTCGCCTTCTGGCGGATCTTGCGCTGCTTGGCGAGCGGCGGGCAGCGCTTGTCGTCATAGTACTCGACCTGGCAGTCGAGGCACTGGAAACACTCGGCCATGATGATCTTGCCGTTGCGCTCGATCGCCTTCACCGGGCAGGAGCGCTCGCAGAGATGGCAGGTGGTGCCGCACTCCGTCCGGCGCTTGAGGAAGGTGAAGATGTGCAGGCGGTCGCCGAGGGCGAGGATGCCGCCGAGCGGGCAGAGGAAGCGGCAGAAGAAGCGCTCGGTGAAGAGGCCCATGCCGACGAGGACGAGGGCGTAGACCACATAGGGCCAGGGCCGGGTGAAGACCGAGGTGATGGCGGTCTTGAACGGCTCGATCTCCTCGGTCGCGGCGAGCGCGGCCGGCGCCACGAAGGCGGTGCCGACGATGAGCGCCGCGGTGCCGTATTTCGGCAGCCACATCCAGCGCTGCATCTTCTCCGGCGGGTTCCACACCGGGAGGTGCAGGAAGCGCGCGATCTTCGACGTCAGCTCCTGAAGGGCGCCGAACGGGCATAGCCAGCCGCAGAACACGCCGCGGCCGATCAGGATCAGCGACAGGAGGACGTAGACGCCGATCACCACGATCAGCGGCTCGGCGAGATAGAAGCCGAGGTCGACGCCGTCGAACGGCGCCTTGATGTAGTTGATGATGTGGACGATCGAGAGCTGGCCGCCGGCGATCCAGCCGATCCACACCAGCGTGAAGAGGAGGAACGCGTTGCGGATCCAGGCATGCGCCCGCCGCGACATCGTCAGCTGCTTCTGGAAGACGAAGAGCCCGGTGAGGATGAGGAGTGCGATGCCGAGGATGATGAGCTGCGGCATCGCCTCGGTCCACGCCTCGATCCACGCCGGCGGCGGATCGACATAGGGCAGCAGGACGACGCTGTCGGGCACCTGGTAGCTGACCGGAATGTCGATGGTCACCGCCTCGCCCGCGGCGGTCGTGCCCGTCACCATCATGACGATGTCGAACGGCGCCAGCGGATCGAAGCCCGAATCGGGCGGGATGAAGAAGACGCTGACGTCCGGAAGCCGCGGCCCGTCGATGCGGAGGGCGCCCACCATCTGGTGCTGGTCGCGGTTGAAGACGATCTCGAGGTCGCCCTGGACCAGCTTGAAGCGGTCAAACTGGTTGCCGGTCTCGTCCCGGTAGAAGCCGAGGCCGCGGAAATCATAGTCGCCGGACGACAGCATGGCGAGCATGTGCGTCCCGGCCGGCTGCGGCGACAGATAGCGGGCGTAGAGGTCGGAGCCGAGGAGGTTGCGGCCGATCATGGCCGGCGTGACGAGGGCGAAATAGAGGTCGGTGTAGACCTCGTCATCGGGATGGACGAGCGCCGGCTCGGTATCGCAGCGCCGGATCACGGCGAACCGGCATTCAAAGCGCGACGAAGTCAGCACCGCCTCAGGCATGCCGAGCGGAACCTCCATCTCGACCGGCACGGCGCCGGCGGCTTCGAACTGCTCGCGGACGTCGCCATAGGTGATCGTGCGATGGCCGAGGGCGTCCATCGCGAGCAACTGTTCCCAGTTCTTGACCTCGTAGCCGTCGATATCGAGCGTCGGCTCGGTGATCGGCGGCAGGTCGCTGGTCGCCCGGAAGATGACCCGACCGGCGTCGAGGACGCCGGCGCGCATCTGACGCGCCGAAATGGTGGTGCCCTGCACGAAATCGGGCTGCGCGGGCGCCGCGCGGACGCCGCTCACATTGTAGCCGACATAGCGGCTGAAGAACTCGGCGAGGCGCGCGACGCGCTCCGGGAAGCCGGTCAGGTACGGATCGTGGAACGAGATGACCTGGACGCCGGTCAGATTGCCGTCGAGGTCCATGCCGACGATGGCGTCGAACGGACGCGGCGAATAGCTCGGTGCCCGAACGACGTCGAAGGTCGAGAAGATGTAGCCGATCTCCGCGTCGCCGGCGTAGACCCGCATGAAAGGCGGATTGCCCTCGACCTCGCCGAGCCGCTCGGCGGCCGGGAAGACCGTCGCAAGGATCTGCGGGGTTACGCGTTCGGCGAGGGGCGGCTTTTCCTGGGCCAACGCGGTGCCGGCGGCGAGGGTCGCCGCGCACAATACAAGTCCGGCGACGAGGCGTCGCCCGAATGCAACCAAACGCATGCCCAGCATTCCCTCAGCCTGCTGCACAGCCCACGAGCAGCCACGGTGCGGCACAATGACCGCCCTTGAAATGGAAGGCAAGCCACCTATTCAAGTGACGGGGGCCGCCATCGTCGGCGGTGGTCGCGGCGCAATCGAAGCCGTTCCAGGTGCCCACCCGATCCCTGCCGGGGAGACGGGCGCGACCACGGAACTGCTGTGCCTGGCGCGCTGGCCGATCTCCGTAACAGGCCCCTTTCGCGACAAAAACTCCGGGCGCCTGCCTCGCTGCGCTCGTGTGATTCCCGGCACTTTACGCCGGGAAAGCTTGCCGGTAAGCCCTCGTCTCCCGCCGCCAGAGCGGCAACCGCTTACCTGCGCCCGTGTGCAGGAGTGAGCAGGAGACGACCATGATCAACCTGACATTCCCCGACAATTCCGTCCGTCCGTTCGAGGACGGCATCACCGGCCGCGCCGTCGCGGAGGGCATCTCGAAGTCGCTCGCGAAGAAGGCGGCGGCCGTGACGCTCGACGGAACGCTCGCCGATCTTTCGGCCCCGATCACCAAAGATGCGCGAATCGAGATCGTGACCCGCGACGACCCGCGGGCGCTCGAACTGATCCGGCACGACGCGGCGCATGTGATGGCCGAGGCCGTGCAGGAGCTGTGGCCGGGGACGCAGGTGACCATCGGTCCGGTGATCGCGGACGGCTTCTACTACGACTTCTTCCGGAACGAGCCCTTCACCGTGGACGACCTCCCGAAGATCGAGGCCAAGATGCGGGAGATCATCGCCCGCAACAAAGCCTTCACGGTCGAGGAGTGGGACCGCGAGAGGACCAAGCAGGTCTTCCGCGACAAGGGCGAGGCCTTCAAGGTCGAGCTCGTCGATGCGATCCCCGAAGGGCAGGCGATCAAGATCTATCATCAGGGCGACTGGTTCGACCTCTGCCGCGGGCCGCACATGGCCTCCACCGGCCAGATCGGCGACGCCTTCAAGCTGATGAAGGTCGCCGGCGCCTATTGGCGCGGCGATTCCAACCGCCCCATGCTGACTCGCATCTACGGCACGGCCTGGACCACCAAGGCCGACCTCGATGCCTATCTCCTCCGGCTTGAGGAGGCGGAGAAGCGCGACCATCGCCGGATCGGCCGCGAGCTCGACCTCTTCCATTTCCAGGAAGAGGGGCCGGGCGCCGTGTTCTGGCACCCGAAGGGCTGGACCATGTTCCAGGAGCTCGTCGCCTATATGCGGCGGCGGCTCAAGGGCGACTATGACGAGGTCAACGCCCCGATCATGCTCGACAAGTCGTTCTGGGAGACCTCCGGCCACTGGGCGTGGTTCCGGCAGAACATGTTCAAGGCGCAGCCGGCTGGCGACGACGTCGACGACAATGACCGCGTCTACGCGATCAAGCCGATGAACTGCCCTGGCCATATCCAGATCTTCCAGCACGGCCTGAAAAGCTACCGCGATCTGCCGCTCCGAATGGCCGAATTCGGCACCGTGCACCGCTACGAGCCGTCGGGCGCGCTCCACGGCATCATGCGGGTGCGCGCCTTCACGCAGGACGACGCGCATATCTTCTGCACCGAGGAGCAGATGGCCGCGGAGTGCCTCAAGATCAACGAGCTGATCCTGTCGGCCTACCAGGACTTCGACTTCGACAAGATCACCGTGAAGCTCTCGACCCGTCCGGAGAAGCGCGTCGGCTCGGAGGAGTCCTGGGATCGGGCCGAGGAGATCATGGGCCGCATCCTGAAGGAGATCGAGGCGAGCTCGGGCGGCCGCGTCACGACCGGCATCAATCCCGGCGAGGGCGCCTTCTACGGCCCGAAATTCGAGTACGTCCTCCACGACGCGATCGGCCGCGACTGGCAGTGCGGCACGACTCAGGTCGACCTCAATCTGCCCGGCCGGTTCGGCGCGTTCTATGTCGACGCCGACAGCCAGAAGAGGACGCCGATCATGATCCACCGCGCCATTTGCGGCTCGATGGAGCGTTTCCTCGGCATCCTGATCGAGAATTATGCCGGCAATTTCCCGCTGTGGCTGGCGCCGGTTCAGGTCGTTGTCGCTACCATCACCTCGGATGCGGACGACTACGCCGCGGACGTGACCCGGCAGCTCCGCGCCGCGGGCCTCCGCGTGGAGTCGGATCTTCGCAACGAGAAGATCAACTACAAGGTCCGCGAGCACTCGGTGACGAAAGTCCCGGTGATCCTGGTCTGCGGCAAGCGCGAGGCGGAGGAGGGGACCGTGAACGTCCGCCGCTTCGGCTCCCAGGCCCAGCAGTCCCTGACGCTCGCCGACGCCAAGGCGGCGCTTGTCGCGGAGGCGTTGCCGCCGGACCTGAAGCGAAAGGCGCTGGCGAACTGACGCCCGCCTTCTGCCCCGGGGCGCATCATCGCGGCGCCTAAGGGGCGAGTCCCGTGCCCGTGATGCGCAAGGCTCGTCCCCATCCTTCCCCTCGAGGGGAGGCGGAAGCTTGCGACCGCAAGGAGCAAGCTTCCGAGGGGGGTCGGGTCGTCGCGCACGCACGGCGCTCGCGGAGAGGCACGCACCCCCCACGGTTCGCGTCGGCTTCGCCTCGCGAAGCCCGCTCCCCCTCAAGGGGGGAGTTCGGGCCCGTCGGCTCGCAAAGGCGGCGAACGGATGCCGGTACTAAGGCTCGGGCGTGATCGGGTTCTCCGCCAGGACCTCGACGTCGCGGTTCTGGGCCGAGACGATCGTGAACGGGCTCTCGAAGATCAGGTCGTTGTGGCGGGCGATGGCGGTGTAGTCGCCCGCCGCCAGCACGACGGTCGGGAAGGCGCCCACGCTGTCGAACACGATCTCGCCGCCGGCGCTCATCACCGACCACGCGGTATTGGCGAGCGCCTCGCCGCCGCGCGTCGTCACGAGCTTGAGGGTCACTCGCGCGGCCTGGTGATAGAGGGTCACCTCGGTGAGCTGCGCGGCGTCGACCCTGATGTCGGCGCGGACGATCGCGTTCGTCGTGCCGTAGTAGCTGACGACATGGTAGGCGCCGGCATTGAGGCGGACGATCTGGTCGGGCGGGACCGCGTCGGCGACCAGGGCGCGCTCCCCCGCTGCGGTGTCCACATAGACCTCGAAGCGGAGATCGTCGGGCGGGATCGGGATGTCGTCGCCGACGAGGGCGCCGAGGCGGAGGCCGCCGGCATTGAGGACGATCGTTTCCTCATTGTTGGCGGGGCCGACCTCGATCCGGGCGGTGGCGCCGGCGCGGCCATAGGCGGCGTGGAGGTAGTACTCGCCGGGCGCCAGCATCACGCGGGCGATCCCGCCGGTCGCCTCGGCGACGAGCGGCAACTGCCCGTCCGGACCCGGCTGCGGTCCGAACACGCGCCAGTCGAGGCCGTCCGGAATGGGCGTGCCGCCTTCGGCGAGGAGTGCGGTCAGCACGAACTCCTGCGTTGCCGGCGGCATCGCGCCGGGATCGGCCGGCGTCGGGATCGGAAGCAGATCGAGCGGCTCGGTCCGCGCTGCGTTGGGAAGGAAGTTCAGCGGCTCCGGGCCGAGGGCCGGCCCCGCCGGGACCCCTTCGGCAGCGAGCGGTGCGCCGGGGAGGGGTTCGGCAGCCGGCGGCGCAACAGCGGCGGCCGGATCGATCGCCAGCGGCTGCACCCCGGCGGCGGGTGTTTCTACGACCGGCGCCGCATCGACGGCGGGGGCCTCGACGGCCGGCGCGGTCTCGACGGGCCGTGGTACTGGGACGACCGTTATCTGGTCCGGCGGGGCCGCCTGCTGCGCCGAAACGCCGAGCGTCCCCACGGCAAGGGCGGCGACAAGCGCGCCCGCCATGATGAAGGCCGGCTTCAACCCGAAGGCGCGTTTCATGCCCTGAGGCGTCGTTCCATGAGTTGCGCGATGCGCGACTTCAGACCTAGGAGAGAGGCGTTTTTGCGACCCAGCCCTCTGTCGTGCAAGCGTTTTCGTCGGCCGGCAGTCTTCCACAGGAATGCCGGATGAAGTCCCCCTTCGATTTCCTCGCCACGCGGCGCTCGATTCCGGCCGCCTTCCTCGCGGCGCCGGCGCCGGACAACGAAGCGCTGCGGCAAATCCTCACCGTCGGCGCCCGCGTGCCGGATCACGGCAAGCTCGGGCCGTGGCGCTTCATCGTCATCCGCGGCGATGCCCGGCTCAAGCTCGGAGAGGATTGCCTCGCGATCCGCCTCCGCTCGAAGCCGGACCTGACCGACATCGAGCAGGTGAACGAACGGACGCGCTTTGCGAAAGCTCCGCTCGTCATCGCGGTCGTGAGCCGGCCGATGCCGAGCGAGAAGGCGACCGAGTGGGAGCAGGTTCTCTCGGCCGGCGCCGCAGCCATGAACCTCCTCAACGCGTCCCACGCCCTAGGCTTCGCCGCGAACTGGCTGACGGACTGGCCGGCTTACGACCCGGACGTCCGTGCGCTCCTGGGTCTGACCGGAAGCGAACGCTTCGTCGGCTTCATCCACATCGGGACGCCGACCACGCCCCCGCAAGAGCGCTACCGCCCGAAGCTCGACGACCTCGTCAGCGAATGGGCGCCGCTCGGGTAGGCACTGGCTCTCCGGCGACAGGCTCCGAGTCACAGACCCCCGCCCGAACCGGCTTCGCCAGGGGGGAGGTAGGGGCAGTGCAAGTCTTCTTTCGCGATCATTCACTCGGCGCGCTGGGTGCAAATGCCGTAGGCATGCGGGGCGAGGGAGGAGAAATCAGAACCGGAACTGCTCGTTGAGGATGCGTTCGTCCCAGGAATGGTCGGGGTCGAACAGGATGAGGCTCCGATGCGCGCGGTCCTGCCGGATGTCGACCGCGACGACCGACTTGAACTCGAAATAGTCGGCGACCGCGTTCACCGGCCGCTTCTCCGGATCGAGGACCTCGACGCGGACGAGCGCGCGGTCGGGCAGCAGCGCGCCGCGGAAGACGCGGGGGCGGAACGGGCTGATCGGCGTCAGCGCGAGGAGCGGGGCCGCGATCGGCAGGATCGGGCCGTGAGCCGACAGGTTGTACGCGGTGCTTCCCGTGGGCGTGGCGATGAGCACGCCGTCGCAGACGAGTTCCGCGAGGCGCGGCGTGCCGTCGATCAGGATGCGGAGCCGCGCCGCCTGGTACGATTGCCGGATCAGCGACACCTCATTGAAGGCATGGGCGCGATGGTGCTTTCCGGCAGCGTCCTCGACCTTCATCGCGAGCGGATGGATCGCGGTGTGGACGGCTGCGGCGAGGCGCTCGAGAAGGCCTTCGTTGCGGTACTCGTTCATCAGGAAGCCGACCGTGCCGCAATTCATGCCGTAGATCGGCTTGCCGGTGTTCATGAAGCGGTGCAGCGTCTGGAGCATGAAGCCGTCGCCGCCGAGCGCAACGACGAAGGCGGCGTCCTCGGGCTCGACATTGCCGTAGAGGCCGGCAAGGACGGGCAGGGCCGCCTGGGCCTCGTCCGCTCCGCTGGCGATGAAGGCGATGGTTCCGGCCTTGGGGTCCTTGTCGGCCATTTTCGTCCGTCCGCGCTGGGCCGCCGGACGCAACCGGCGGAAGCGGGGGAAGGGATGACAGAAGCCGAGGCTCACGGGAAGGCGGAACCGCTGTTCGTCTACGCAACGTTCCCGGACTTCACGACCGCCGAGACCATCTGCGAGGCGCTGGTCGAAGAGGGGCTCTGCGCCTGCGCCAACCTCATCCCGGGCATGCGCTCGATCTACCGCTGGAAAGGTGCCGTGGAGCGGGCCGATGAGGTCGTGGCGATCCTGAAGACGGTGAGCGACCGCGCGGCGGATGTCGTCGCCGCCATCGAGGCGCGACATTCCTACGAGACGCCGGCGATCGTCCTCCTGCCGATCAAGGCCGGCAGCGCCGCCTATCTGGACTGGATCCGCGCGGAGACGGCCGGTTGACGCAACCCAGCCCGGCGTTGCGGTCCGCAGCCGGCGCGGCTATCGGTCTCGCGATTTTCGCAAGGAGGCCGGCATGACGGCACAGATCATCGATGGGACCGCCGTCGCCGCGGACCTGACGGAGCGCGTGCGCGCCGCCACGGCCGACCTTCGGGTGGCGGGCATCGTCCCCGGCCTCGCGGTGGTGCTGGTCGGCACAGACCCGGCCAGCGAGGTCTATGTCCGCAACAAGAGCCGGACCGCCGAGGGACTCGGTTTCCATTCGGTGCAACTCACGCGGCCGGCGTCGATTTCCGAGGACGATCTCCTCGATATCGTCCGCCAGCTCAATGACGACCCGCAGGTCCACGGCATCCTCGTCCAGATGCCGCTGCCCGATCACATCGACCCGATCCGGGTCATTGAGGCGATTCGCCCCGACAAGGACGTCGACGGCCTCAATCCGGTCAACACCGGGCGGCTCGCCTCGGGCAACACCGCCGAGGCGCTGATCCCGTGCACGCCGGCGGGCGCAGTGCGCCTGATCCATACTGCGCTCGGCGGGGATATCGCGGGGCTGCACGCCGTCGTGGTCGGCCGCTCGAACCTCGTCGGCAAGCCGATCGTGCAATTGCTGCTGCAGGCGAACTGCACGGTCACGATCGCGCATTCCAAGACCCGCGACCTGCCTTCCATCACGCGGCAGGGCGAGATCCTCGTCGCTGCCGTGGGGCGGCCGCGTTTCGTGCGCGGCGACTGGGTGAAGCCGGGCTCGACGGTGATCGATGTCGGCATCAACCGCATCGCCGCGCCCGAGAAGGGCGAAGGGCAGACCCGTATCGTCGGCGACGTCGCTTTCGACGAGGTCGCGGAGGTGGCGGCGTGGATCACGCCGGTGCCGAAAGGCGTCGGGCCGATGACGATCGCCATGCTGATGGCCAACACGCTGACCGCCGCCGCGCGGATCGCCGGCAAGCGGGTCTCGGTCTAGCGGAGCTGTGGCGGACGGGTAACCATCCGTCACGAACAGTCGGTGCTGCCACCCGCGGAAATGCTGGAAAACCGCAGCTTCCGAGGTTGCCCGGGTCGGGTTCGCCGACCGTTCCCGTTGACCCTCGGCGAGGCCCGTGGGACCATCCATCCACACCAAGGAATGACCCCGATCTTTTGGCCGCCGACGTCCGCGCCGGCCGTCTGCCATCGCGCACGCAAAGGAGAGGCCGCCATGGATATCGTCGGCTTTGCTGTCCGCATCCGCGCGACCGGGCGGATCCAGTTCGGCGACGTGCGCCGTCTGGCGCGCGACGTCCTTCCGAACGGCATTACCGCGGAGTCCGAGCTCGAGCTGCTGCTGTCGCTCGACCGGACGATCGCGCGGCGCGATCCGGCCTGGACCGAGTTCCTTGTTGCCGCGGTGTGCGACCACGCCGTCCGGTCGGCCGACCGCGACGGGTTCCGGAGCCGTCTCGCCGCGGCTCTCGGGCCGCGGCCCACCAGGACCGGCCGGGCGATCCTTGCCGCCATCGACCTTGCGATTGGCGAGGCCGAACTGATCCCCGCCGAAGCGCGGGGGATGGCGGAAGCGCCGCCGCAGTCCAGTCCGGACCTCGAGGACGCGCTCTAGCGGGAGGCGTTTGCCGCGATTTCCGCGATGAGCGCCGGCAGCCAGTCGCGCAGCGGCCGGGCCCGAAAGCCGGCCGCTTCGACACGGGCCGTGCTCACGAAGAAGTCGGCGTCCACGCCATAGGGCGAGAAGGTGTCGTCGGACGGCCCGTCGGCCGTGACCATCCGCCTGCCGACCACCGACTCGATCTCGGCCACCAGCGCGCCGAGGGAGATCGGGTCGGGGCTCGCGACATTGGCCGGCCCGGCAAAGCCGGACCGGAGACACCAGCCGAGGAATTCGGCCGCGTCGCCGGAATGGACGAATGAGATCCTCGCCTCGGCATTGGGGACGTGGAGCGGCTTTCCCGACGCGATGCGTTCCACGTGAAACGCAAGGCGCTTCGTGTAGTCGTCGGGACCGAGGATGAACGGGAAGCGGACGGCGACGGACGGAAAGCGGGCGCGCTGGACCAGCACGGCCTCCGCACGGCGCTTGCCGTCGCCGTAGGCTTCGGCCGGATGATCGCGGCGCGGCGGCGCCGCAAGGTCGAAGGTCGCCGCGTCGAAAGCGTCTTCGGTGAGCGCCGCGCCGCCGTCATAGACCGACATGGTCGAGATCAGGATGTAGCGGCCGGCCGTCGCGAAATAGGCAGCGGCCTCGTCGGCCTGCTGCTCGGTGAAGCAGACGAAATCGACAACGGTGTCGAAATCATCCGCGACGCCGCTCGCCGCAAGGCTGTTGCGGTTCCCGGCGTGGAGATGGACGCGGTCGGCGCCATCCACCTTGCCAGACCGGTTGAGGACGTGAAGCTCGATATCGGGATCGCGCGACAGTGCCCGGCTGAGCCGCCGGCCGACAAAGCCATTGCCGCCGATGATGAGGACTCTCATGCTCCACCATAGGCCGGGTCGGGCGGGGGGACGCAAGGTCCGGCCTAGGGAGCAGAAGGGGGTCCGCCTTGGACTACCGCCTCGCCACGATCGACGACGCCGAAGGCATCGCGCGGATGCACGTGAAGGCATGGCAGGAATCGTTCCGCGGCCTCGTTCCCGACGCCTATCTCGACAGCATGAATGTCGAGGAGCGGATCGAGCGGTGGCGGAACGGAACCCTGGCGTCGTCGCCCGGACGCCGTTCCGACGTGCCGACCTTCGCGGCCTTCGACGGCGATGTCGTGGTCGGATTCGCCACCTTTGGTCCGCGACGGGGCGACCGCATTCCCCATGAGGGTGAGCTTTGGGCGATCTATGTCCGCCGGTCCCATCAAGGAGAGGGCGTCGGCACGAGTCTCCTCCGCCTCGGCATGGAGCATTTCAAGGCGCACTTCATCTCGCGCATGTACGCCTGGGTCTTCCGGCAGAATCCGGCACTCGGATGGTATCTCGGCAGGGGCGCCGTCGTCCTCCCCTACACCGACGAGGCCTCCTACGCCGGCAAGGCGCTGGAGGAGGTTGCGGTGGGATGGGACCCGATTCCGTAGGCGACGCCGGAGAACTCAGCGCTCCGGGAGATCGTTGCCGCCCGGGAGGTCGGCGTCGGGCTCCTGGACCGGCGGCTGGATGAGATCCGGGTCCGGCGGCAGCTCCTTCTTCGGTGCCTTGGGATCGTCGGGCGGCGCGTCCTTGTCCCTCGGACGGCGCGGGCGATCAGGGGTCATGGTCACTCCTATCTGGCGCGGGTCTGTGGGCTGTGCCGCCAACCGGGTCGGCGCGACAGCCGGCCGATCGGACCCGCTTTGAACAGACAGAAGGCACGCCGGGCCGACGTGTTCCACAGATCGACGGTGTCAGGAGAATCCGGCCGCCCTGGATTGCCGAGCGGGGACGACCGGTCCTTGCGGGACTCGCCTCCGGATTTGAACTGGCCGCCGGCTTGCTAGGCCGGCTGCACCCCCGCGGCACCCACCGGGAGCGGTGTCTCCGACCCGCCGAGATCGAGCCGGAAGGGCGGGTATTCGTCGGTCATGAGCGCGGCATAGGCCCAGACCCGGAAGACCCAGCGCTGCAGCCCCATCAGGAGGTCGAAGAGACCCTGCGGGTAGCGGCCGGAGAAGAGGAGTACCACTCCGGCGATGATCACGAGGAGCGTGATGATGCCGCCGCCGATCTCGAGCACGCCTTCGCCATAGCCGAAGTCGGTCGTCCACCAGATGACGCCGCTCGTGAGGATGCCGACAATCAGATAATGCGGGATCGCCAGCAGCCACCATTTGATGAGAACGAGGCCGCGCGAGAGCTGGTCCGGATAGGCGACGTCGAGCCGCGCCGGGTAGTCGACGTCGGCCAGGGTGAAGGGAGGGTAGCGGTCGGTCCCGAGGACGCCGGTGGCATAGAAGATGACCCGCCAGGCCCAGCGCATCACGCCCACGTTGAAATCGAAGATGGGGCGCGGATAGCGACCGGTGAAGAGGATCGCGAAGAAGGCGACGATCCACAGGAAGGCGAACGCGATCCCGAGGAAGGCGAGGATGATGAAGTGCGGGATGGCGAGGAACCATTTCACGAGCCATGTCCAGCGGAGGACAGGATCGAGAGAACCCTCGAGCGCCAGCGGGTAGACGGCCTGGATCGCGGTCCCCGAGGGCGTAATGCGGTTTGGCGGAGGCTGGGCCGATCCTCCGAAGACCGATGAGCCCGATCCCGGACCGGCCGGCTCCCGCCGGCGTAGGGCAAACACCAGGAGGGCCGCTACGATCGCCGCAAGGACGAGGCCGCCGACGAGGATTCCGGCCCCGATGGGCACAAGGCCGGGAATCCGGACCGCCCCCGCCGCCTCGACGGCAACGCCCATTGAAGCGTCGGCGTTCATGACGACGATCGTCCATGAACCGCGCTCGATGTCCCACGCCAGTCTCTCGATGTCGGCGCCCTCGGCCGAGCGTACCCAGAACGGCTGGGCGCCAGGGGCGCCGGCCGGCGCGGCCCCCTCGAAGGAACGATAGGTGACGTCAGCCGGCCGATCCCCGATCCGCTGGATCTCATCGCGCGCGACCCCCGATAGGTACCGCTCGACCTCGGCCGATGGTCCGACGCCGACAAAGACGGGCGCGCCACTGCCGGAGGTCACCGAGAGGGCGATCGATGCCACTAGGTTCGATGGCCACCAGTCGCCGGGGTGCGGGGCAATTGTGACGTCGTCGCTCACGAGGGCGTAGCCATCGGAGCGGAGCGGGTAGCGGTCGCTCTCGAGGAAGCCGTCGGCGTTCCGCAGCGTGCCGAAGGCGACCAGAAGGGCGATCCCGCCCACGACGAGGCCCAGGGCCACGGGCGCGAGGAGCACGCCGAACAACAGGGCGATGATCTTACCGATGCGCATTGCCGATCTCCCTTTCGCTCAGGAACCGGTGGTGAGGAGCACAATGGCGAGCACCGCCTGCCATTGGAGGAAGGCGCCGATGGTGATCCGTTCCCAGAGCCCCATGGTGCGCCAGTGGCCGCGCGCCGAGAGGGCCGCGGCGGAGCCGGTGATGAGGACGACGCCGAAGGTGAGGTAGGAGTAGGCGGAGAAGGAACTCCACCCGTCGGTCGCCGCGGAGCCCGTCGCGAACGACAGGACCGAGGCCATCGTGCCGACGGACATGAGCCCGGCGAGGACGAGGTGGCCGCGTCCGGCGCGCGTCGCGGCACTGCCGATCGGGTCCATGGGGAACCACGTCATGGCGAGGCCGAGGACGCCGGTGCCGACGATCAGCCAGCCCGAGAGGACGATGGTCGGGTCGGCCGCGAGCACCGTGATGCCGAGGCCGAAGCCCATCGACAACACGTTGTAGGCGAAGAAGGCGACGTTGAGCGGCGCCCGATGCGGAGCGCCGGTCTCGACGAGCTCGCTGACGGCATTGGCGACGTGGCTGTAGCGCGCCCGCGCGGCTGCGCCGAGGATCACCGTCGCGACGTAGAGGAGCGGCGCGATGGCGCCGGACAGGACAAGGCCAATTGCAGTTGGATTGACATCAATTGACATGGGCCTGCGATCCCCAATGAGCGAGATTGTACGCCAAGTTTCTGGCTGTTGCGGCGCCTCGTGCCTTGATCCTGCGCAAGGAGGCCCTCCGGTCCGTGCCGGAGTTTCGCCGGACCGAGGCCTGCGGTACCGTTCGGGCGTGCCGACCCGCGAGCAAAAGCGATCGTGTCAACGGACCTTCTTCTTCGGCTCGCCGTTGCGCTCGCGATCGGGTTGATCGTTGGCCTTGAGCGGGGATGGCGCCTTCGCGACGAACCCGACGGGAGCCGGGTCGCGGGTCTCCGCACCTATGGCCTCGCCGGCCTGCTTGGAGGTGTATCGGCGGCCGTTGCCGGGGCGTTCGGCGCGCCCTTCATATTTGCCGCCGCGTTTATCGCCTTCGCCGGCGTGTTCGCCTGGTTCGAAGGTCGTCTCGCCCAGAGCCATGGCGGTTTCAGCGCCACCGCAGCGATCGCCGGGATGGTCGTGTTCGCGCTCGGTGGCCTCGCGGTCGCGGGTGACCAGCTCGTCGCCGGAGCCGGCGGCGTTGCGGTCGCCTGCCTTCTGGCGAGCCGTGAGGTCATTCACGGGCTGTTGCGGCGGCTGACCTGGGCCGAGGTCCGGTCGGCGCTCCTCCTCCTCGCGATGACGACGATCGTGCTGCCGGTGCTGCCAAACCGCGCCCTCGATCCCTGGGGCGGCTTCAATCCGTTCGATGTCTGGCTGTTCACCGTCCTGACCGCGGCCATCTCCTTCGCCGGCTACATCGCGATCCGGCTCATCGGTCAGTCGAAGGGCACGCTGGTCGCAAGCCTCCTCGGCGCGGTGGTGTCGTCGACGGCGGTGACGATGACGCTCGCCCGCCGTGCCAAGGAAGCCGGCAGCAGCCCTCAGCTCGTCGGAGGAGCGCTGCTGGCGGCAATGGTGTCGGCGCTTCGGGTCATCGTCCTCGTTGCCGTGGTGGCTCCGTCGATCGTCCCTCACATCGCTGCACCCGCCGCGTCGGGTGCGGCGGTGTTCGCGGCGGGCGGCCTCTGGCTCCTCCGGCGGCCGTCACCGATCGGCAGGGCCGAGATCGCCGCGGGAAACCCGTTCGACGTCCGCCAGCTCCTCCTGTTTGGGGTCACGTTCGGCGTCGTTTCCTTTACCAGCGCGGTCGCGGCGTCAGTGCTTGGCCCCTCGAGCCTGGTCGCGGCCTCCGGCCTTTCCGCCATCATCGATGTCGATGCGGCAACGCTCTCGGCAGCCCGCCTGTCGCGCGAGGGGTTGCCTGCCGAGACGGTGGGGCTTGCGATCCTCGTTGCCATGGCGGCCAACGCCGCCGGCCGCGTGGCGGCTGCGATCGCCGTTGGGCCGGCCCGGTTCTGGCGGCCGCTCGGCGCATTCTCGGTTGCCGCGGTTGCAGCGGGTGCAGTCGTGGCGGCGGTCGCCGGGCCGTAGCGCCGCCCACCTACGTTGCGGCGTCAAGCCAACGACAGGCCAGCCCACCGGGCCGCGAGGAGAAGCAGGCCGATTGCCATCACGGTCCCGAAGAACCGGAAGGTGTAGCGGGTCGCGCGCTCGGGAAGGAACGTGTCGAACGCATAGCCCGCGGTGGCGCCGTAGCGCCGGGCGAGGGCGGTCAGCGGACAGGTGAAACGGTTGGCGACGAACACGACCGTCTCGACAGCGAGCAGCGCAAGGGCCACCCACAGCCAGGCGCCGTCCCGGCCGGTCACGCCCGCATAGAGGACAAGGAACGTCGACGCCGCCATCACGACGTAGATGGCAGTGTGGACGCCGCGCGCGATGGCCAGGCGCTGCCGATCGATCATCGGCCGGTCTATTCGATGGAGACGATCGTCTTCTCGCCCTTGGCATGATCCTCCAAGACCGCGATCTCGCCGCTTGCCTCCGGGTCTTCGGCGAGACGCACCAGCTCAGCGAGGTCGACGCCGTCTTCCCTGAGCGCCTCCAAGGCGCGTTTTGGGACAAGCCGCGTCGCCGTCCTGACGAAGCGAAGTGGAATGGTCATGGTCGACTTGGGCGTGTCCCCCTGGAGGACGCGGATCTTGAGTGTGTGCATCTCGAATGCTCCGTTGATGGTCCGTGCAAGGTCACGCCGCGAAGGGGACGGGTCCACCGGCCTCTTCGATCGGGGTAGTGTCACGCCGCAAACAGTGGTCTGGCGCGTCCGAAAGCGCAGCATCGCATTCAACGGAGCGGCAGGTAGATCTCGGTGCGGAGTTCTTCGGGAGGCGTCGCTGCGGGATCGCCGACGTAACGCTCCCATGAGGTCGCCGGCATCGTGATGCCGCGGCGGTTCAGCTCGTCGCCGATCGCGGCATAGGTCTCGCGGAGCCGGTCATACGGTCCGACATGGACGGCCATCAAAGCCTTGCCGCCGGGGGTCGTGCCGGAGCGGACGCCATTCCCGGCTTTGCCGAGACTCGCTTTCGTCACCGGGAAGCCCACGTCCATCGTGACGGTCTCGGCGCCATAGTCGCGGTAGACCGCGATCGGCGGGCCGGTGACCTCCACCGCGTTCTGGCCGACAAAGGTACCGATTGACGTGAAGGCGTCCTGCATGGCGGCGGCGATGGCCTCTGGGGCCATCGGTGTGGTGCGGGTCACGTACAGCATTGGCGCCGAGGTGACCGTCGTCGTCTCGATGTTCACGACACACTCCGTTTTTCTGGAACGCCCATCTTCCCCCGTCCGGACCGACGGGCATTGAGCACGATCAAACCCCCGCGCGTGGGCATGTCCCAAGGCGCGGCGCACGGTCGCAATCCGTATCGAACCGGAAGTGACGGTCCTCCGGCACCGCGACACACCAGGGGTCGCGTCTCTTCCAAGACGGAAGATGAAACGGGAGGCGGCCGACGGATGGCCGGAACATGAGATGGCTAAGGAAATTGAGATCGGCACGGCCTCGGCGGTGGACATCGCCAAGGATCTCGAGCACCACCGCAAGACCTATCGCGGCTTCCTGCGGCTGCTGACGGTAGCCTCGGTCGGTGTCATGGCAGTCCTGATCGTCGTGTTCTTCCTGCTGAGCTAGCGCCTGGCGCAACAGGCTCGGCGATCGGCGGCCGGCCCCCGCGCCGGGCCTGCCGGGCCCTCCATCTCCGCGATGTCGTGGATGGCGGCATTGACGGAGCCGCTAGGACTTTTGCCGTCGCTGCGGCCGCGCTGGCCCTCCCGTCTTCCTAATCCTCGGTGTCGTGAATCTCGTCGCGGACGGTTTCTCCCGTCCTGCGCGCCCGCAGCGCTGGGGCGCCGCCTTCCGACCGCTCGGTGTCCTCCTCGCAAGCCTCGTCATGGTGTTCGTCAGACGGGTCCACGTTCGCGTGTCGGCGCGATCCCCCATCACTGCGTCGATCATGTCGCCGGGCGGCTGCGGCGGCCGGTCGCGGACCTGGTTGATCTGGCGCAAATCCCGCCGGTCCGGGCAGCGCGAAGCTTTCACCGTTGAAAGGCAACTGTTTTCGAGGAAAGCAATGAGCACCATCGCCATCAATCGTGGCACGACCGTCGACGCTCTCGCGAGCTACACCGCCGTTGCCGTCCGCGACCACGTCTCCGACCTCGCATCGACATCGACGCTGCATCCGGCGGTGCTGAAGATCGCCGCCGCGGCCTACGCGCTGATGGTCGCCACGTTCTGGATCGGTTTCGTCACCCAGCCGATGCTGGGACTTGCCCTCGTCATCGTCACCGTCTGCTTCGCGGCCTATGCCGGTACGCCCTGGGGGATGTCGGTGATGGCCCGGCGGTTCAACCAGCGCCATGGCGTGGTCGAGCCCGCACCCGGCAGTCTCCGTCGTTTCCTCATCCGCGGGTTCGAGACCGCCGAAGGGAAGGTCACCGGGATCGAAGCATTGGTGCTCGTCACGACCGTCCCGCTCTGCCTTCTCGGCGCTGCCATCGCCTTCGCGGTTATCTACAATACGCTCTAGAATCGTCGCGAGCGCCGGGGCGGATTGCGCACCCGGCGCTCCTTCCTTCGAAAGCGTGCCAGGCCGTCCGTGTTGCAGCCGCCCTCTCCGGATCCGTCGGCATTGCGCCGCGTCCTTGGCCTTCCGCTTCTGATCTTCTACGGTCTCGGCGTCACCATCGGCGCCGGCATCTTCGCCCTGATCGGTGAGATCGTCGGGCGGGCCGGGCCGCTGTCACCGCTCGTCTTCGTGATTGCCGCAGTCCTCGCCGGGGCGAGTGCGGGCTCCTACGCCTTCCTGTCCGCCCGGTTTCCCCGGGCCGCCGGCGCCGCGGTCTACGCGAAGGCCGCGTTTGGGCCGGGGATGGCGCGGGTGACCGGGATCGGGGTCGCAATCACCGGGATCGTCTCGGCCAGCGTTATCGCACTCGCCTTCGGGTCGTATCTTGCGACGCTGATCGACGTTCCGCCCTTCGTCATCGCGCTCGGCCTCCTCGCGGCCCTCACGGGCGTCGCGATCCTCGGCGTGCGCGAGAGCATCCTCCTCGCAGCGGCGGTCACCCTTGTCGAGGTCGGGACGCTGCTCGTGGTGATCGTCGCCGGGCTGCCGGAGCTCGGCGAGCCGGCGCTGTGGGAGCGCGTCCTCGTCATGCCGAGCATGGCTGAGCTCGGCGTGATCCTCGCCGCCATCGCCGTCGCCTTCTACGCCTTCATCGGCTTCGAGGACATCGTCAACATGGCGGAGGAGACGCGGCGCCCGGAGCGGGTGATGGGGCCGGCCGTCGTGGTGACGCTCGCCCTGACCACGCTGATCTATGTCGGCGTGGCGATGCTGGCCGTTGCCCTCAGCGACACCGTGCCGATCGCGGAAAGCCAGGCGCCGATGGCCGACATGTTCGCGGCCGTGACCGGCGGATCGCCGGCGCCCGTCACGGTGATCGCCGCCATCGCCATGATCAACGGCGTCCTAATCCAGGTCGTGATGGCGAGCCGCCTCCTTTACGGGATGGCCCGCGAAGGTCTCGTCCGCCCGGCCTGGCTCGGGCTGATCCATCCGCGGCGGCGGACGCCGGTCCGTGCGACGCTGCTGGTCGCCGGCATGATCGCAATCCTCGTCGCCGCGCTCCCGATCGTCCAGCTCGCCTCGGTGACGAGCTACGTGACGCTCGCGGTGTTCACGGTCGTCAATCTCAGCCTGTGGCAGATCATGAGGCGGTCGGACGAGCGGCGGCGCTGGTTCAAGGCCGCCTGGGGACTGGTGGCCGCCCTCCTGACGATTGCCGTCCTCGTCGGCGACGTGATCGGGAAGCTTGGCGCCTAGGGCGCGTGGTTTCCGAGGTGTCGGTTCTGCGGGGCGCCGCGCGACGCCAGGTCCGGCGCTGCCCTGCTGCGGCTTCGTGAAGTCAGCGCGAGGGCCGTCGGAGCGGCAGCGGCCGCGGGATCCCGGCCGTCGTCTCCGCCTCGCCTGAGAGGCTGCGCTTGGACGGCGGACGCAGGTCGACAATGCAGCCGCAATCGTCGCAGCGGAAGAGGTTGCGTGCCTCGGCGTTGCCCTCGGCGATCATGCCGCTTCGGCAGACCGGACAGGCACGAGGGGGAGGGGACGCTTCAGGCACGGTCGGACCGTCGGACCGTCGCTACGAGACGCCCGCCGGCAGCGGCGCCGGTTCGGAAGGCGTGAACACGCCCGGAGGCACTGCCCCGTCGACATAGGCGTGCTCGAGGGCATCGAGTTGCGACCACAGCACCTCGGTCTTGAACGTCAAGGCGTTGCAGACCGCTGCCCTCTGTTCGGGCGTCGTGGCATTCTCCCGGACGTACCTGAGGGCAAACCCGGCATCTCGCGGGGCCTGGTCCAGCCTGGTCCGGAAATAGGCGACCGCCTCCTCGGTGAAGAAGCTGTAATTGGCGAGGAGACCGGCGATCCGCTCGCCGTGGATGCCGGGCGCGAACAGCTCGGTCAGCGACGAGGCGATCGCCTCGAGCGGCGACCGCTCCCGGACGAAGGCGACATAGGCGTCCACCGCGAACCGCGTCGCCGGCAGGATGCCTTCCGTCGACATGACGTAGTCGCGGTCAAGGCCGAGAAAGTCGGTGAGCCGCAGCCACCGTTCGATCCCGCCTTCCGCGCCGGTGTGGCCATCATGGTCCTCGATGCGATGCAGCCATTCCCGCCGGAGCTCGCGGTCGCGAAAACGCGAGATGACGATCGCGTCCTTGATGGGGATCGATGCCTGATAATAGTAGCGGTTGAGCGCCCAGGCCTGGATCTGCCCGATGTCCAGCCGGCCGCCATGAAGGGCCTGATGGAACGGGTGGAGGTGGTGGTAGCGGGCGGCGCCAATTGACCGCAGCCGCTGCTCCAGGGCATCGGCGGAGTCGAGGGGCACCACGGTGCGGATGTTCATGCACTCCTCCCAAGAATGCTGGAACCGCTTTTTGGCGAACGAATTGATTGCCGTTGCAGGCGGCCGGCGGATCGCCGTTGCGGATCTCGCCGGCCCCCGCGCGCGTCGGCGCGGCGCGCCCGCCCGATGCCTACGAGAATGTCGGGGGGGCGGTCCGGCTGGCCCTTCCCAGCACGAGTCCGAAGGCGATGAAGAGGGCCGTGATGAGGGTGACCGTGAGTATCGTTTCGGTGGGCATTGGCGTGTCCTAAGGATTGATATGATGATCGTAGGATGTGCCGCGCGGGACGGGATTGATTCAGGTCAAACTGGATCGCTCGGGCCCGTGGCGGCTCTCGTCGGTCGAGCCCGGCGAACTCGGTAGCCGGCTAAACCAGGATCTCGCGACCTGCGAAGCTCGTGGCCGGCGGAAGAGGATCAGGCCGGAAGCAGGCCTAGGCATCGGCTTGCAGAAGCGCGGGATTGCGCAGGACAATCGTGCGGGAGGACGGGACCTCGATGGCGCCCCGCTCGGTCAGCTGGGTGATGGTCCGGGAGACCGTCTCGATCGTGAGGCCGAGATAGTCGGCGATGTCCTGGCGGGACATCGGCAGCGTCACGACCTTGGTGGCTGCGGTCCGCGCCATCTCGAGGAGAAACGAGCCGACCCGCTCGACGGCCGACTGGCATCCCAGGACGAGCATGTGCTTCCGTGCTCGCGAGAGCTCGGCCACCGCCGTCTGCCATAGCTGATGCGAGAACTCGTGGTCGCTCTCCGCCCGGCGGGCGACGGCGAGGCGCGGGGTGGCGATGATCTCGCAGTCGGTGACCGCTTCCGCGGACAGCGCGTGCTCGTCGCTGTCCTCAAAGCCGAAGCTGTCGCCGCTGTGGAGGAAAGAGCCGATGAGCCGGCGGCCGTCCGAGAGGATCCGGTAGAGTCGCACCGTGCCGGAGCGGACGCGGTACACGAAGTCCGCCGGATCGCCTTCGCCGAAGATTTCCTCGTTCCGGCGACAGCGCCGGAGGGCGCCGGGCAGGCTCTCGAGGGCGCGGGGCGCGGCGGAAGCGACGGGGCTGAAATTGGCAAGGGCGGTCATCGGATCCTCCGTGAGGTTGATCCGATCTGTGCCCGGTCGAAGGGCGCGACGAAATTCGTGGTCCACCCTTACGGGGAATCCCGGAGGTCGCCGAAGGTCTCGCCACCCCAACGGATGCGCTGGCGCCGCGATCTCCACGAAAATGGCAGAAAAGCTTCGGATTTATGGTGCCGGCAGCAGGATTTGAACCCGCGACCAACGGTTTACAAAACCGCTGCTCTACCCCTGAGCTATGCCGGCGCCGGAGCGGAGCCTCGGCTAGCGCCGGGGCTCCGCTTGGTCAAGTCAAGGCAGGTAGGCCCCGACGCCGACGACGTGGTCGCCGACGCGGATGACGTAGCTCTGCTTCGGTTCGGCCACGCCGTTGAGCGGGTTGGCCCAGACATAGGGCACCCACGCCCCGTCGGTGACGGCGATGAAGTCGAGCACGAAGAGCGTGCCGTTGACGTCGGCGAGCCCGGTCAGGTCCTGCCCGATCAGGGCCGGGTCCGCGCCATGGGCGACGCAGGTGCCGGCAAGGTCGAAGGCGAACACGTAGAGGTCGCGGTCGTGCCATTCCACCCCGTCGGTGAAGGCGGGGAAGGCGACCTCCGGCCCGTTGGCCTCGAGGAAGGCGGCGGCAGCCTCGGCCATCGCCTGGGCTTCGTCGAGCGTGGCGCGCTCCTCGGTGGGGACGTAGGCGCCGACGCCGACGAAGACGTCCGCGACGTGAATGACGTAGGTCTGCTTCGGCTCGTCGAGGCCGTTCTCCGGATTCCGGTAGACGTAGTCGACCCAGCCGCGGTCCTCGACGCCGATGATCGCCTCGCCGATGTTGACGCCGTTGGGGTCGACGAGGAGCTTGATGTCGTCGCCGACGAGGGCGGGGTCGCCGCCATGCGCGAGGTTGATGGCGTCGGCGTCGAGGACGAACACGTAGAGGTCGCGGTCGCGCCATTCCGGCGCGTTCGTGAACGCTTCCGCGGCGGCGTCGAGGCCGTTGGCCTCGAGGAAGGCGGCGGCCGCCTCGGCCATCGCTTGGGCTTCCGCAGGCGTGCCGCGGGCGGCGCGCTCCGCATAGGCGCCCACCCCGACGATGATCCCGCCGACATGGATCACGTAGCTCTGCTTCGGCTCCACGATCCCGGTCACCGGATTCGCGAAGCCGTAATTGATCCAGCCCGGCTCCTCGAGGGCGATGAACTCCTGGATGAAATGAACGCCATTGGCATCCACTAGGCCGATCGCGTTGGCCCCGATCTGGGCCGGATCGACGTGAGCAAGGCCTAGCCCGGTCTCGTCGATCGCAAACACGTAGAGGTCCCGGTCGCGCCATTCCGGCTCGGTATTGAAGGCTTCGACCGCAGCTTCGGGGCCTACGGTTTCGACGAGTGCGGCAGCCGCTTCCGCCATGGCCTGCGCTTCGTCCGGCGTGGCCCGCGCGGCGTGCTCCGCATAGGCGCCGACGCCGAGGACGACGTCGCCGACGCGGACGACGTAGCTCTGTTTCGGCTCGGTGAGGCCGGTCGTGGGGTTCGTATAGGAATAGTCGACCCAGCCGCGGTCGTCGATCGCGAGGAACTCGCGGACGAAATAGACGCCATTGGCGTCGACGAGGTCGAGGACGCTCTGGCCGATCTGGCCGGGGTCGACATGGGCGAGCGTCACGCCGTCAATGCCGATGGCGAATACGTAGAGATCGCGGTCGCGCCACTCCGGCGCCGTGTTGAAGGCGGCGATCGCCACCTCCGGACCCTGCGTTGCAAGGAGGTCAGCCGCAGCCTCGGCCATGGCCTGTGCTTCAGCCGGCGTCGCGCGCTCCTGCGCGTGCGCTGCGAAAGTGAACATCGACAGGGCCAGGACGGCCCCAACCAGTCTTCCGATCATCGTATTGCTTTCCCTCCAGCCCGCATGCTGCGGCACCCTTACTAAAGCCGCTTGGCGCGGAGGACGCTAGCTGCCGGGCGTACCGATGGACTTCCGGGCGAGGTAAAGGGCGAGGGCGGCGGCATTCGAGACGTTGAGGCTGTGGAGGGCGCCGGGGAGCGACAGGCGGGCGACCACGTCGCAGGTCTCGCGCGTCAGATGGCGAAGGCCCTTGCCCTCGGCGCCGAGGACGAGAGCGATCCTGTCGGGACCAAAGGCATCTTCGAGGTCCGTCGCCCCATCCGAGTCGAGACCGATCCGGAAGAAGCCGGCGTCGCCGAGATCGGTCAGCGCCCGCGCGAGGTTCGGAACGACGACCAGCGGCACCACATCGAGCGCGCCCGAGGCGGATTTCGCGAGGACCCCGGTTTCCGCCGGCGAATGCCGCGCCGTGACGATGACGGCGTCGGCGGCCATCGCGGCCGCCGAGCGCAGGATCGCGCCGACATTGTGAGGGTCGGTCACCTGGTCGAGGACGAGCACGAGCCGCCCCTCAGAGGCAATCTCGTCGAGCTCGGGCGACGGCAACGGTTCCACCTCCACCGCGATCCCCTGATGGACCGTCTCGGGTCCAAGAAGGCGGTCGAGGTCCTTTGGTGATACCGACTCGATCGGCGGCGCAACGGCGACGCCCATCTCGGCCAGCCGGTGAGCGGCATTTTCGGTGGCGAGGAGCCGCAGCACCGAGCGCCGCGGGTTGCCCAGCGCGGCGGCGACGGAGTGCAGCCCGAAGAGGAAGTAGCTCTCGCTGCGCCGGTCGCTCTGCCGCTGCCCGTGCCGTGGACGTCCGCTGTCGCGATGGGGCGGTCTGGGGCGCTGGCGCTGGTTCATCAGTGGCTTATATGATCCGCACGGGCGGCGGCAAAGCGGGGCGCGAAGACGTGTCCGAAGCACGCGAAAAGGCCGCGGCGGGCGCGTTGACAGGGGTAGGGCGCATCGCCATAACACCCGCCACAGCGAAGCGCCGCCGCCTAGGCGATCTGGTTTTTCGCCGTCCCGGATCCCTGCGACGAGCAGGCAGGATGGGAGAGTGTCCCGAGTGGCAAAGGGGGCGGACTGTAAATCCGCTGGCGAACGCCTTCGTAGGTTCGAGTCCTACCTCTCCCACCATTTATGATCGCGGTTGAGCAGCGGACTTCGAGGTGCCCTTGATTTGCGGGGCCGTCTCCTGTCCTTCTGCGGTCGGTGCGCGGGTGTAGCTCAATGGTAGAGCAACAGCCTTCCAAGCTGATGACGAGGGTTCGATTCCCTTCACCCGCTCCAGCGCCCGCCCGGCGGCCGTTGCGAGGCTGGTGACCGGCGATGCGATGCCCTAGATTGGTGGCATGAACGCACCTTTCTCCCGATCCCAGGATGCCGGCGCGGTTCCTGTCTCGCAGGCGGCCGAAGGTCTGGCCCGCCGTGCATTCACGATCTCGGACGTGGAGGCGATGACGGCGGCTGGCATCATCCCCATGGATGAACGCCTTGAGGTCCTTGGTGGAGAGATCGTGCCGATGTCGCCGAAGGGGTCACGCCACGAGATCATCAAGGTCGGGATCGCGGCCGCGTGGGGCAGCGCCCGGCCGGTAGGCTACATGGTCGCGTCCGAAACGGGACTTCGGCTCGATGAGCACACCTACCTTGAGCCCGACTTCATTATTTATCGCACGGACGTGAAACTGCCTGCCCTGAAGGGACCGAACGTTCTCCTGGCGGTCGAGATTGCCGATTCGTCGATTGATTATGACCTTCGACGGAAGCCCCTGATCTACGCCGCCTATGGCGTCCGCGAATTGTGGGTCGTCGATGCCGTCCGCCGCGTGATCCACGTACACACGGATGTCGGTCCGGGGGGCTACGGGATGGTGACGACCCATCAGGAGTCCGACCGCCTGGTGCCGGTTACTGCGCCGGCGGACTTTGCTCTCACTCTCGCGGCCCTGCCGGAAGTCTAGAGCGATGACCGTAGACACTCCCACGGCTCCGAACGGCCGTTAGACTTGGCGCGGCCTTGCTGGCGCCATCAGCGTCGCGGGACTACATTGTCCTTATGAATGCGCCGTTCTCCCGACCCCAGGACGTGACGACCGTTCAGGTCTCGCAGGCCGCGGAAGGCCTGCCGAGGCGCGCCTTCACGATCGACGACCTCGAGGCGATGGAAGCGGCCGGGATCGTGGGGCATGACGAGCGGCTCGAGCTCGTCGGGGGGGAAATCGTACCGATGTCGGCCAAGGGGTCGCGGCACGAGCAGATCAAGGTCGCGCTCAATCTCCTTTGGGGCCGGGCAGCGCCTGATGGCTTTGCATTCGCTCCCGAGACGGGGCTGAGGCTCGACCCGTACAATTATCTCGAGCCGGACTTCATCGTGTTCCGGACCGACAGACCTCTCAAGGAGGTCGAAGGGCCTGACATCCTGCTGGTGGTCGAAGTCGCCGATTCGTCGCTCGACTACGACCTTCGGCGGAAGCCGCCGACCTACGCCCATTTCGGCGTCCGCGAACTCTGGGTCATCGACGCGGTGCGCCGCCAGACGTACGTTCACCTCGATCCCAGTCCAGACGGTTTCGCGCGGACGTTCGTCCGCCCTGGAAACGAACGTCTCGTTCCGGCCGTCGCGCCGGCGGAGTTCGCCTTCACGCTGGTCGATCTCCCTGCAATCTAGCGGTCGTCGTACTTCCGCTTGAAGTGCGGGCACGTCCTCGACTAGAGGTACGGCCCGCGGCGCCGTCATACGGTGGTCGCTCATAGGGGTGTAGCTCAGTTGGTAGAGCACCGGTCTCCAAAACCGGTGGCCGGGGGTTCGAGTCCCTCCGCCCCTGCCATCTCCTTCATGTGGATTTAGGGGGTTGAGTTAGCGGCCCGGTGGTCCTATGTAGGGAGACCACGAGAGGCGCGCGGACCGATTGCGTTTGCGCGCCTTGATGGCTTGAGCAAATCAATGGCCGCGAGAACAAACCCCTTCACCTTCCTGCAGCAAGTGCGGGCCGAGGTCGCCAAAGTCGTTTGGCCGTCCCGGCGCGAGGTCGTCATCAGCACCATCATGGTGCTCGTCTTCGCGACGATCGCGGCGCTGTTCTTCCTGGCCGTGGACCAGTTGCTCGGCCTTGGCGTCCGGACGCTGCTCGGCATCGGCACGTAGGGAGCCCTGCCATTGGACAAGCGCTGGTACATCGTTCACGCCTATTCGAACTTCGAGAAGAAGGTCGCGGAATCGATCCGCGAGAAGGCCCAGCAGACGGGCCTTTCCAACCTTTTCGACGAGATCCTGGTCCCGACCGAGAAGGTCGTGGAGGTCCGTCGCGGCCGGAAGGTCGACGCCGAGCGGAAGTTTTTCCCCGGCTACGTCCTCGTCAAGATGGCGATGACCGACGAGGCCTATCACCTCATCAAGAACACCCCGAAGGTCACCGGCTTCCTCGGGGCGGATTCGCGTCCGGTGCCGATCTCCGAGCGCGAGGCCATGCACATCCTGCAGCAGGTGCAGGAGGGCGTCGAGCGCCCGAAGCCGTCGATCAGCTTCGACGTCGGCGAGCAGGTCCGCGTGGCGGACGGCCCGTTCGCGTCGTTCAACGGGCTCGTGGAGGAAATCGACGAGGAGCGCGCACGGCTCAAGGTGGCCGTGTCGATCTTCGGAAGAGCCACTCCGGTCGAGCTCGAATACGGTCAGGTCGAGAAACTCTGACCGTTCGCGGTGTGGGAGGGTAGGGCGCTGCCAACGCCTGTCGCCCGGACCACGCCATTCCCGAAGCCGGCCGCTTTAGGCCGGCGCTTTAGAGGAACGGAAGATGGCAAAGAAAATCCAGGGCTATCTGAAGCTTCAGGTGCCCGCAGGGTCGGCGACGCCGTCGCCCCCGATCGGTCCCGCGCTTGGCCAGCGCGGCATCAACATCATGGAGTTCTGCAAGGCCTTCAACGCGCAGACCCAGAACCAGGAGAAGGGCTCGCCGGTCCCGGTGGTCATCACCTACTACCAGGACAAGTCCTTCACCTTCGCGCTCAAGACGCCGCCGGTGTCCTTCTTCCTGAAGAAGGCGGCGGGCCTCAAGGGCGGTTCCAAGACGCCGGGCCGCGGCTCGGTCGGCTCGGTGACGAAGGCGCAGGTTCGCGAGATCGCGCAGGCGAAGCTTCCGGACCTCAACGCCGAGAGCGTCGAGGCCGCGATGCGCATGGTTGAAGGCTCGGCCCGCTCGATGGGCCTCCAGGTGGTGGAGTAGGACGATGGCCAAGGCAGGAAAGCGTCTGCGCACCGCCCGTGAGGGCATCGACCGCGAAAAGCTCTACCCGCTCGACGAGGCGGTGGCGCTGGTCCAGGCCCGCGCTTCCGCGAAGTTCGACGAGACGGTCGAGATCGCGATGAATCTCGGCGTCGATCCGCGTCATGCCGACCAGATGGTGCGCGGCGTGTGCCAGCTCCCGAACGGCTCGGGCCGCTCGGTCCGCGTCGCCGTGTTCGCTCGTGCCGACAAGGCTGCCCAGGCCCAGGCCGCGGGCGCCGACGTCGTCGGTGCGGAGGATCTCGTCACCGAGGTCCAGAACGGCCGCATGGATTTCGACCGCGTGATCGCGACGCCCGACATGATGCCGCTCGTCGGCCGCCTCGGTAAGGTGCTCGGCCCGCGCGGTCTGATGCCGAACCCGAAGGTGGGCACCGTCACGCCCGACGTCGCCGAGGCGGTGCGCGCCGCCAAGGGCGGCGCCGTGGAGTTCCGCGTCGAGAAGGCGGGCATCATCCATGGCGGCGTCGGCAAGGCGAGCTTCACCGGACCGGCGCTTGCCGAGAACATCCGTGCGTTCGCCGATGCCGTCGCGAAGGCGAAGCCGACCGGCGCCAAGGGCACGTTCGTCCATCGCATCGCGATCTCGTCGACCATGGGCCCCGGCGTCCATGTCGATCCGGCGTCGGTGCTCGGCGCCGGTGGCGGCGCGGGCGCTGGCGCGTAGGAGAATTTGCCGAAATCGGAAACATCCGACTTTCGGCTTCTGAGTTGCTGAGGTCGGAAACATCCGACTTCAGCTGAGCTTGCCGTCCGGTCCTTCGGGGCCGGCCGGCCGGAAGACCGGCCTGAAGCTGAACCTCAGCCGATGGCCGGAAGTCCTGTCCGAGACTGCAGGTTCCGGTTCGCCGGCCTAAGCCATCCCCTCGGGGATGGGCCTGCACAGACGGGGGAAGGCCGATGGTTCTCCGGTTCGCTGGAGCCCTGTCGGTTCGAACCAATGCCTGGCGGCTGGAGACGGCACGCGGGCGGACAGGCTGGAGACGGCACGGGATCCCTCGGGAGCCTTGTGCCGACATTAACCGGCGGTCCGGTCGCAAGATCCGGTCGCTAACGGAGAATGGCAGTGGAAAAAGCGGAAAAGGGCGCCTTCGTACAGGAGCTCAACGCCGTGTTCTCGCAGTCCGGTACGGTGGTCGTTGCCCACTATGCCGGCCTGACCGTTGCCGACATGACGACCCTTCGCAAGCGCATGCGCGCTGCGGGTGCCGGCACCAAGGTGGTCAAGAACCGCCTCGCCAAGCTGGCCCTTCGCGGCACTGATGCCGAGCAGATCGGGGACCTCTTCAAGGGGCCGACGCTGGTCGCTTTCTCGAGCGATCCCGTGGCCGCCGCGAAGGTGGCGACCGACTTCGCCAAGACCAACGACAAGCTCGTGATTCTTGGCGGCGCGATGGGCAAGAGCACCCTCAACGCCGAAGGCGTGAAGGCGCTCGCGTCGATGCCGTCCCTCGATGAACTGCGCGCGAAGCTGCTCGGCATGATCCAGACGCCGGCGTCGCGCATCGCGCAGGTTGTCAGCGCCCCGGCGGCCCAGCTCGCCCGGGTGTTCAACGCCTACGCCACGAAGGACGCGGCCTGAGACACACGGTCACTTGGTTCGAACACAGACAGGAAACATATAAATGGCTGATCTTTCGAAGATTGTAGACGAACTTTCGAGCCTGACGGTCCTCGAGGCCGCGGAGCTCTCGAAGCTGCTTGAAGAGAAGTGGGGCGTTTCGGCTGCGGCTCCGGTCGCGGTCGTCGCCGGCGGTGGCGGTGCTGCTGCCGCGGCTCCGGTCGAGGAGAAGACGGAATTCGACGTCGTCCTCACCGATGCCGGCGCGCAGAAGATCAACGTCATCAAGGAAGTCCGCGCCATCACCGGCCTCGGCCTCAAGGAGGCCAAGGACCTGGTCGAAGGCGCGCCGAAGACCGTGAAGGAAGCCGTCAGCAAGGACGAGGCTGCCAAGCTCAAGGCGCAGCTCGAGGCCGCCGGCGCCAAGGTCGACCTGAAGTAGGCGAAAGCCGACGTCGGATCGATTTCGGACCTGATCCGGGATCGGAGGCAAATTCCCGGCGCGGGCGCAACGTCCGCACCGGATCGCAAGTTGAGCGTTTGTGGGCTTGATCCGGTTAGGTCCGGGTCAGGCCCGCAGCCGCCAGATAGGACGGACGAATGCAGCTGCGGCTGCTTCACCCACCCGGCCGGCACCGCCGGCCCGTAGCACCCGCGGCGGAAGAGGCCCGATGGCCGGCCGCCGCACGAGTCACGCGTAAACCGGACCGTTGTCCCGAGGGCCACGCATTGGCGCGCGCCTTCCGGACAGCCGTTCAATACCAAGGAGCGAACATTGGCCGAGACATTCACGGGTCGCAAGCGTGTTCGGAAGTTCTTCGGATCCATCCGGGAGGTGGCCGAGATGCCGAACCTCATCGAGGTTCAGAAGGCGTCGTACGACCAGTTCCTGATGGTGGAGGAGCCCGAAGGCGGGCGTCTGGACGAGGGCCTTCAGGCCGTCTTCGCGTCCGTTTTCCCGATCCATGACTTCTCGAATACCGCGCAGCTCGAATTCGTCCGTTACGATTTCGATCCGCCGAAATACGACGTCGACGAGTGCCGCCAGCGCGGGATGACCTTCTCGGCCCCGCTCAAGGTGACGCTCCGCCTCATCGTGTTCGACGTCGACGAGGACACCGGCGCGAAGTCCGTCAAGGACATCAAGGAGCAGGAAGTCTACATGGGCGACATGCCGCTCATGACGATGAACGGCACCTTCATCGTCAACGGCACCGAGCGCGTGATCGTCTCGCAGATGCACCGCTCGCCGGGCGTCTTCTTCGACCACGACAAGGGCAAGTCGCACTCGTCGGGCAAGCTCCTCTTCGCCGCCCGCATCATCCCCTATCGTGGGTCCTGGCTCGACATCGAGTTCGACGCCAAGGACATCATCTATGCGCGCATCGACCGCCGCCGGAAGATCCCGGTGACGTCGCTCCTGTTCGCGCTCGGTCTCGACGGCGAGGAGATCCTCGACACCTTCTACAACAAGGTCACCTACACCCGCTCCGACGAAGGCTGGCGGCTGCCCTTCGACGCCGACCGCATGCGCGGCATGAAGGCGACGACGGACCTCATCGACGCCGACAGCGGCGAGGTGGTGATCGAGGCCGGCAAGAAGCTGACCGCGCGTTCCGCCCGCCAGCTCGCCGAGAAGGGCCTCAAGGCGCTCCGCGTCTCCGACGACGAACTGGTCGGCCGCTACCTTGCCGCCGACATGGTCAACACCGAGACCGGCGAAATCCATTCCGAGGCCGGCGAGGAGATCACCGCAAAACTCCTCAATTCGCTGGTCGACGCCGGCTATGACGAGATCGAGGTCCTCGACATCGACCACGTCAACACCGGCGCCTATATCCGCAACACCCTCGCCGTCGACAAGCACGAGACGCGCGAGGAAGCGCTGTTCGACATCTACCGCGTGATGCGCCCCGGCGAGCCGCCGACGATCGACACCGCCGAGGCGATGTTCAACTCGCTGTTCTTCGACAGCGAGCGCTACGATCTGTCCGCGGTCGGCCGCGTGAAGATGAACATGCGCCTCGACCTCGATGCGCCCGACACGATGCGCGTTCTTCGCCGGGAGGACATCCTCGCGGTGGTCAAGACGCTCGTCGAGCTCCGCGACGGCAAGGGCGAGATCGACGACATCGACAATCTCGGCAACCGGCGCGTCCGCTCGGTCGGCGAGCTCATGGAGAACCAGTACCGCGTCGGCCTCCTCCGCATGGAGCGCGCGATCAAGGAGCGCATGAGCTCGGTCGAGATCGGCAACGTCATGCCGCAGGACCTCATCAACGCGAAGCCTGCGGCGGCCGCGGTCCGCGAGTTCTTCGGGTCCTCGCAGCTCTCGCAGTTCATGGACCAGACCAACCCGCTGTCGGAGATCACCCACAAGCGCCGCCTGTCGGCGCTTGGCCCGGGCGGCCTCACCCGCGAGCGTGCGGGCTTCGAGGTCCGCGACGTGCATCCGACGCACTACGGCCGCATCTGCCCGATCGAGACGCCGGAAGGCCCGAATATCGGCCTCATCAACTCGCTCGCGACCTTCGCGCGGGTGAACAAGTATGGCTTCATCGAGAGCCCGTACCGCCAGGTGGTCGACGGCAAGGTGACCGACAAGGTCATCTACCTCTCGGCCATGGAGGAATCGAAGTACTCGATCGCCCAGGCGAATGCCGTCCTCGACAAGCACAACAAGCTGACCGAGGACCTCATCGTCTGCCGTGCCCAGGGCGAGACGGTCCTCCTCCCGGCCGACCGCGTCGACTTCATGGACGTGTCGCCGAAGCAGCTCGTGTCGGTCGCCGCGGCGCTCATTCCGTTCCTCGAGAACGACGACGCCAACCGCGCCCTCATGGGCTCGAACATGCAGCGCCAGGCGGTGCCGCTGGTCCGCTCGGAGGCGCCGCTCGTCGGCACCGGCATGGAGTCGGTCGTCGCCCGTGACTCGGGCGCGGCGATCGCGGCGCGGCGCGGCGGCGTCATCGACCA
Organism: Bauldia sp.; assembly: GCA_050184415.1. Classification (GTDB taxonomy): domain Bacteria; phylum Pseudomonadota; class Alphaproteobacteria; order Rhizobiales; family Kaistiaceae; genus JADLGL01. The sequence goes on along the minus strand of JBFXAJ010000020.1, from coordinate 6,563 downwards.
GGTCGATTCGACCCGTATCGTCGTCCGCGCCACCGAGGACCTCGAGAACTCGCAGTCGGGCGTCGACATCTACCGGCTGATGAAGTTCCAGCGCTCGAACCAGAACACCTGCATCAACCAGCGTCCGCTGGTGCGCGTGGGTGACGTGGTCGGGAAGGGCGACATCATCGCCGACGGTCCGTCGACCGACCTTGGCGACCTTGCTCTCGGCCGCAACGTGCTGGTCGCGTTCATGCCGTGGAACGGCTACAATTTCGAGGACTCGATCCTCCTCTCCGAGCGCATCGTCAAGGACGACGTCTTCACCTCGATTCACATCGAGGAGTTCGAGGTCATGGCCCGCGACACCAAGCTCGGCCCGGAGGAGATCACGCGCGACATTCCGAACGTGTCGGAAGAGGCGCTGAAGAACCTCGACGAGGCCGGCATCATCTACATCGGCGCCGAGGTCCTCGCCGGCGACATCCTCGTCGGCAAGATCACGCCGAAGGGCGAGAGCCCGATGACGCCGGAGGAGAAGCTGCTGCGCGCGATCTTCGGCGAGAAGGCGTCGGACGTCCGCGACACGTCGCTCCGCGTTCCGCCCGGAGTCACCGGCACGGTCGTCGAAGTCCGCGTGTTCAACCGGCACGGTGTCGAGAAGGACGAGCGTGCGATGGCGATCGAGCGCGAGGAGATCGAGCGCCTCGCCAAGGATCGCGACGACGAGCAGGCGATCCTCGACCGCAACGTCTATGGCCGTCTCGCCGAGATGCTCGTAGGCAAGGTCGGCGTCGCCGGCCCGAAGGGCTTCAAGAAGGAGACCAAGCTGTCGCGGGAAGTCCTCGACGACCATCCGCGGAGCCAGTGGTGGCAGTTCGCCATCGGCAACGAGAAGGTCATGGCCCAGATCGAGGCCCTCCGGAACTCGTATGACGAGAGCCGGAAGCGCCTGGAGAAGCGGTTCATCGACAAGGTCGAGAAGCTGCAGCGCGGCGACGAGCTGCCGCCCGGCGTGATGAAGATGGTCAAGGTCTTCGTCGCGGTGAAGCGCAAGATCCAGCCCGGCGACAAGATGGCCGGCCGTCACGGCAACAAGGGCGTCGTGTCCAAGATCGTCCCGATCGAGGACATGCCGTTCCTCGAGGACGGCACCCATGTCGACGTGGTGCTGAACCCGCTCGGCGTGCCGAGCCGCATGAATGTCGGGCAGATCCTCGAGACCCATCTCGGGAGAGCCTGCGCCGGGCTCGGCCTCAAGATCGGCCGGATGGTCGATGCCTACCGCGCGGCCAGCGAGAGCAAGAAGAACGTCAAGCCGCTGCAGACCATGCTGAAGACGATCTACGGCTCCGACAGCCACGAGGGCCAGGCGATCGCCGAGTATGACGAGGAGTCCGTGCTCCGGATGGGCGAGCAGCTCAGGACGGGCGTGCCGATCGCAACGCCGGTGTTCGACGGCGCGCGCGAGCCGGACATCGTGGAGATGCTGAAGGAAGCCGACCTCGAGCCGTCGGGTCAGTCGACCCTCTATGACGGCCGGACCGGCGAGCCCTTCGATCGCAAGGTGACGGTGGGCTACATCTACATCCTGAAGCTCCACCACCTCGTCGACGACAAGATCCACGCCCGCTCGATCGGCCCGTACAGCCTCGTCACCCAGCAGCCGCTGGGCGGCAAGGCCCAGTTCGGCGGCCAGCGCTTCGGCGAGATGGAGGTGTGGGCGCTCGAGGCTTACGGCGCGGCCTACACCTTGCAGGAGATGCTCACGGTCAAGTCGGACGACGTCGCTGGCCGCACCAAGGTCTACGAGTCGATCGTCCGCGGCGACGACACCTTCGAGGCCGGCATCCCGGAGAGCTTCAACGTGCTCGTCAAGGAAATGCGGTCGCTTGGGCTCGACGTCGAGTTCGACAACGTCAACCAGAAGCAGCTGCCTGGACAGTCGGAGGCGGCGGAGTGATCCGCCGCCTGCCGAACTAGCGATTTTTCGATAACGCGGCGCGTCCGACCCAACGGATTCCGGGGTCGGGTCGCTGCCCGAGGAGAATGCCGATGAATCAAGAGCTGGCAAACATTTTCAGCCCGGCGGTCCAGCCGGTCCAGACCTTCGATCAGATCCGGATCTCGATCGCGAGCCCGGAGAAGATCAAGTCGTGGTCCTACGGCGAGATCAAGAAGCCGGAGACCATCAACTACCGCACGTTCAAGCCGGAGCGTGACGGTCTCTTCTGCGCGCGCATCTTCGGGCCGATCAAGGACTACGAGTGCTTGTGCGGCAAGTACAAGCGCATGAAGTACAAGGGCATCATCTGCGAGAAGTGCGGCGTCGAGGTCACCCTCGCGCGCGTCCGCCGCGAGCGGATGGGCCACATCGAGCTCGCCGCTCCCGTCGCGCACATCTGGTTCCTGAAGTCGCTGCCGTCCCGCATCGGCATGCTGCTCGAGATGACGCTCAAGGACCTCGAGCGGATTCTCTATTTCGAGAGCTATGTCGTCCTCGAGCCGGGCCTCACCCCGCTCAAGGAGCGTCAGCTCCTGTCCGAGGAGGACTATCTCCGGGCGCAGGACGAGTACGGCCAGGACAGCTTCACCGCGAAGATCGGCGCCGAGGCGATCCGCGACATGATGATGTCGCTCGACCTCGAGAAGATCGCGGCCGACCTCCGCCACGAGATCGCGGTCTCGACGTCGGAACTGAAGCCGAAGAAGCTCGGCAAGCGGCTCAAGCTGATCGAGGCGTTCCTCGAGTCGGGCAACCGTCCCGAATGGATGATCATGACGGTCGTCCCGGTGATCCCGCCGGACCTCCGCCCGCTCGTCCCGCTCGACGGCGGCCGCTTTGCGACCTCGGACCTCAACGACCTCTACCGCCGCGTCATCAACCGCAACAACCGCCTCAAGCGGCTGATCGAGCTACGCGCTCCGGACATCATCATCCGGAACGAGAAGCGCATGCTCCAGGAGGCGGTCGACGCGCTGTTCGACAACGGCCGGCGCGGCCGCGTCATCACCGGCGCCAACAAGCGTCCGCTGAAGTCGCTCTCCGACATGCTGAAGGGCAAGCAGGGGCGGTTCCGCCAGAACCTCCTCGGCAAGCGCGTCGACTATTCCGGCCGTTCGGTCATCGTCGTGGGTCCGGAGCTCAAGCTGCACCAGTGCGGCCTGCCGAAGAAGATGGCGCTCGAGCTGTTCAAGCCGTTCATCTATTCGCGCCTCGACGCCAAGGGCTTCTCGGCCACCGTCAAGCAGGCCAAGAAGCTCGTCGAGAAGGAACGGCCGGAGGTCTGGGACATCCTCGATGAGGTGATCCGCGAGCATCCGATCCTCCTCAACCGCGCGCCGACGCTCCACCGCCTCGGCATCCAGGCCTTCGAGCCGGTGCTGATCGAGGGCAAGGCGATCCAGCTTCACCCGCTGGTCTGCGCCGCGTTCAACGCCGACTTCGACGGCGACCAGATGGCCGTGCACGTTCCGCTGAGCCTCGAGGCCCAGCTGGAGGCGCGCGTCCTCATGATGTCGACCAACAACATCCTCCACCCGGCAAACGGCGCGCCGATCATCGTGCCGTCGCAGGACATCGTTCTCGGCCTCTACTACCTTTCGATCATGGCCGACGGCGAGCCGGGCGAGGGCATGGCGTTCGGCAATATCGGGGAGATCGAGCACGCGCTCGCCGCCAAGGCGATCACGATGCACACCAAGATCAAGGGCCGGTTCAAGACCGTCGACAAGGACGGCAAGCCGGTCTCGAAGATCTATGAAACGACGCCCGGCCGCATGCTGCTCGGCGACCTCCTGCCGCGCCACGGCAGCGTGCCCTTCGACATCGTCAACAAGCTGATGACGAAGAAGGAGATCTCGTCGGTCATCGACACCGTCTACCGCTACTGCGGCCAGAAGGAGACGGTCATCTTCTGCGACCGGATCATGCAGCTCGGCTTCACCAACGCCTTCCGCGCCGGCATCTCGTTCGGCAAGGACGACATGGTGATCCCGAACGCCAAGCATAAGCTGGTCGAGCAGACCTCGCAGCTCGTGAAGGATTACGAGCAGCAGTACAATGATGGCCTCATCACCCAGGGCGAGAAGTACAACAAGGTCGTCGACGCCTGGGCGAAGTGCACCGACAAGGTCGCCGAGGAGATGATGAAGGGCATTCAGGCGGTCGTGAAGGACCAGACGGGCCGCCAGAAGCCGATGAACTCGATCTACATGATGAGCCACTCCGGCGCGCGCGGTTCGCCTGCCCAGATGAAGCAGCTCGCGGGCATGCGCGGCCTCATGGCCAAGCCGTCGGGCGAGATCATCGAGACCCCGATCATCTCGAACTTCAAGGAAGGCCTGTCGGTCATCGAGTATTTCGATTCGACCCACGGCGCCCGGAAGGGCCTCGCCGACACCGCGCTCAAGACCGCGAACTCCGGCTACCTGACCCGGCGTCTGGTCGACGTCGCGCAGGATTCGATCGTCGCGATCGAGGATTGCGGCACGACCAACGGCCTCAAGATGCAGGCGGTCGTGGAATCGGGCCAGGTCGTGGCGACGCTCGGCCAGCGCATCCTCGGCCGTACGGCCGCGGAGAACATCGTCGACGCGCAGACCGGTAAGGTCATCGTCCCGGCCGGGACCCTGATCGAGGAGCAGCATGTCGAGCGGGTGGAGAAGGCCGGCGTCCAGTCGGCGAAGATCCGCTCGGTCCTGACCTGCGACACCAAGATCGGCGTCTGCGGCAAGTGCTACGGCCGCGACCTCGCGCGCGGCACGCCCGTCAATATCGGCGAGGCTGTCGGCGTCATCGCCGCGCAGTCGATCGGCGAGCCGGGCACGCAGCTCACCATGCGCACCTTCCACATCGGCGGCGCGGCCAACGTCGTCGACTCGTCGTTCCTCGAGTCGAACTTCGAGGGCACCGTGAAGATCAAGAACCGGAACGTCGTTCGCGACTCCTCCGGCAAGCTGATCGCGATGGGCCGCAACATGGCGATCACCGTCCTCGACAAGGACGGGACCGAGCGTGCGTCGCACCGCATCGTCTACGGCTCGCGTCTCCTCGTTGACGATGGTGACCAGGTGAAGCGCGCGCAGCGCCTTGCCGAGTGGGATCCCTACACCCGGCCGATCATGACCGAGGTGGCGGGAACCGTCGATTTCGAGGACCTCATCGAGGGCATCTCGGTGTCCGAGGCGGCCGACGAATCGACCGGTATCACCAAGCGCGTCGTCACCGACTGGCGGGCCAACCCGCGCGGCGGCGATCTCAAGCCGGCGCTCGTCATCAAGGACGAGAAGGGCAAGATGATCAAGCTCGCCCGCGGCGTCGACGCCCGCTACCAGGTCTCGACAGACGCCATCCTTTCGGTCGAGTCAGGCCAGAAGGTCGCCGCCGGCGACGTGCTGGCGCGTCTCCCGACCGAGAGCGCCAAGACGCGCGACATCACCGGCGGTCTGCCGCGGGTGGCGGAGTTGTTCGAGGCGCGGCGTCCGAAGGACCACGCCATCATCGCCGAGATCGACGGCACGATCCGGTTCGGTCGCGACTACAAGAACAAGCGGCGGATCATCATCGAGCCGCGCGACGAACAGCTCGAGCCGGTCGAGTACCTGATCCCGAAGGGCAAGCAGTTGCACCTTCAGGAAGGCGACGTCGTGGAGAAGGGCGACTACGTGCTCGACGGCAACCCGGCGCCGCACGACATCCTGGCGATCAAGGGCGTGGAGGCACTTGCGGCCTTCCTCGTCAACGAGATCCAGGACGTCTACCGGCTCCAGGGCGTGACCATCAACGACAAGCACATCGAGGTCATCGTCCGGCAGATGCTCCAGAAGGTCGAGGTCACCGACCCCGGCGAGACGGAGCTGTTCTCGGGCGAGCAGATCGACCAGATCGACTTCGACGCTGCTAATGCCAAGGCGAAGGACGAGGGCAAGAAGCCGGCCGTTGCCAATCCGGTGCTCCTCGGCATCACCAAGGCGAGCCTCCAGACGCGCTCCTTCTTCTCGGCCGCGTCCTTCCAGGAGACGACCCGCGTCCTCACCGAGGCGGCCGTCAACGGCAAGGTCGACCCGCTCGAGGGCCTCAAGGAGAACATCATCGTCGGCCGTCTCATCCCGGCCGGCACCGGCGGGGCGATCAAGTCGATCCGCGAGATCGCCCGCCACCGCGACAGCCTCATCCTCGAGGAGCGGCGGAAGGTGTCCGAGGCCGAAGGCGCCCCGGCGATCACCGCCGCCGAGTAGGCGGAACGCATATTCCGATCAGGAAGAGCCGCGGCCATGCCGCGGCTCTTCGCGTTTCTGGCGGGCGTCTCGGTAGGCGCAGTTGCTCCGGGGATGGAGGCGTCAGCCCGCGTCCGAGCCCGGTGCCCTGGGTCCCAGCCTGCGCTGGGACGGGAGCGTGGGCGACGGCCACGGACCACAACGCGCGGAGCCCGCCGCACGTTCGCGGGCGCGCGGAATGGCGGAGCCTCACCCCAACACCGTCCCAGCGCAAGCTGGGACCCCGGGGCACCGGGCTCGAACCGCAGCGGCTTGCCTTGCCCTCCGAGCCGACGACAGCCGCCGCCGCGCAACTGACACATCAC
>JBFXAJ010000019.1:0-67504 GCA_050184415.1 Bauldia sp. | reverse complement strand
CGAAGGCGAGGCCGGGATCGGGAAGACGGCCCTCCTCGATCGCGCCCGCGCGGCGGCCGGCGGTAGCGGGATCACCAACCTTGTGGGCTACGCCGACGACACCGAGAGGCGGTCGCCCTACTACGCCTGGAGACCGGTCTTCCAGGCCTTGTTCGGCACCTTGGGCATCCCCGCGGCGGAGCGGGCCGCTGCGGTCGCCGGCGCCCTCGGCGACCGCGGGCACCTCGTTCCCCTTCTCGCCGAAATCCTGGAGGTGCCGCTCGCCGACAGCCCCGAGACGCTGCAGCTCGTTGGTGAGGCGCGGGCTGCCAGCACCAGGAACCTGCTCCTCGAACGGCTCGCAGAGGCCGCCCGCTCATCGCCCTGCGCAATCGTGGTCGAGGACATCCACTGGCTCGACACGAGCTCCTGGGCGCTTCTCGTTGAGACCGCGGAGGCCGGTCTTCCCGTCCTCCTCATCTGCGCCACCCGGCCCAACCCTTCCGAAGAGGCCGCCTATCAACACCTCCTCAGCGCACCGCAAGCGCGGCATTTCAAGCTGGAGGGGTTTTCGGCGGCCGAAACGAGCGCTGCGCTCGCATCGGCGTTCGGGGCGGCGACAGTGGCGGCGGAAGTATCGGACGTCGTGCTGGCCCGCACCGGGGGCAATCCCCTCTTCATTGGCGAGATCGTCCCGTTGATGCGCGATCGCGGGCTCCTTCTTGTCGAGCGCGGGAAGGTCGAGGTCGCAAGCTCGGCCGGCCTCGCCAAGGAGGGGCTTGATCGCGCGCTCTCCGCGCGGGGCGTCTCGAGCACGCTCGAAGGCATCGTGCTCGCGCGCTTCGACCGCCTGCCGCCGCGCCGGAAGGCCACGCTCCAGGCCGCGGCGATCATCGGACAGACCTTCAGCCTCGCCGAGCTCCGTGACCTCGTGGCCGACGGCGGGAGCATCGAGGACGACCTTTCGGCCCTTGCCGCCGAAGACTTCCTCGCGCCGCGCCGCGACCTGCCGACCGCCGATTTCCGGCATGCGGTCATCCGCGATGTCGTCTATGGCGCGCTTTCCTTCGCCGAGCGCCGCGGGCTGCACCATCGCCTCGCGGAGGCGCTCGCGACGACCGAGGCCGCCCTCGCCGGCGCGATCGACGTCCGCCTCGGACACCATTTCGGCACCGCCGGCGACGACGAGAAGGCCATCCCCTACCTCCTCCGCGCCGCCCAGGACGCGCTGAAGATCTTCGCCAATGTGGAAGCGATCGCCCTCGCCTCGGATGCGTTGGACAGGATTCGGGGCGTCTCGAGCGGGGTGACGGCAGACGCTGGGCGCGGGTGGGTCGACAAGGAGGGTGAGGCGGAGGTTGCCCTCGCCAAGGCCAACCACGCGCTGTCTCGGTATTCTGATGCGCGACGACACGCCGAGGCCACACTGGCGCTGACCTCGCGCATTCCTTCGTCGCAGATATCGCTGATACGGGAAATTGGTCGCCTCGCGGCGATCCAGCTCAAGCGCCGCATTCGGCCGCTCCGAAGAAAGCGCGAGACTTCGTTTCGCAACCTACGCGCCACCTTCGCCCTCGAATACTTGTTCGAGATCTATTTCTTCGCCGGTGACGACCTGCGGACGGTTTACGCCGCCCTCCGTATGGTTGACGAGGCGGAGCGTGCCCAAGACCCTGGACGGGCGGCTCACGGATACGCGAACCTTGCTGGCGTTGCAGGTGCCATCCCCATGCGGCGTGTTGCCCGGTACTATCGGATGCGAGCCCTTGCCAACCTTGATAGGACGGATGATCTGCACGTCAGGACCTGGGTATCCACGGTCGCCGCGCTGACGCACATGAGCGTTGGCGAGTGGGAACAGACGCTGGCGTTGCTTGGCGCTGCATTGGACGCCGCGTACAACACCAACGACCAGCGGAGCTGGCGTGCCGTCATAGAATTCCGCAGCATCGTGGCGGCGCTGCGCGGCGACTGGGGCGCGGCAGTCGCTGATGCCGAGGCCATGCTGGAATCCGCCAATAGGCACCGGGACCGACGTGCCCAGGTCTCGATCTGGCGCGATCTCGGCCACTACGCAATCCACCTCAGCGAGTGGGATGGGCTAAGAAAGTGGCACTCGGCGATCGAGGGAGCCATCGCCGATGGGCTGACGGCAGACGAAACCGCAACCCGGCTGGATTCACTCGCCTTTGCGGCGGCGCTCGCGATCCAGGATGGCGACTTCGCAGCAGGAAGACGATTGGCTTTGGCTTCAGTTGCTTTGATGAAGAGCGAGCGACTAAGCTTCCCAAACTATTTCTGGACAATACGATTGGTTTTTGCAGCGTTGGGACCTCCGGGCAGCTCTGCGGATGCATCGATGCGGTCGGCCCGAAGAACAGTCCGCGCGGAGCTCAAGAGGCAGGCCCGCTCGCATGCGATAGCCGAGCCGACATCGCTGCTCTGCCGCGGGATCGAGGTCTTCGCCCGGGGGGAGAGAGCGAAGGCAAGTCGCAACTGGACCGAGGCCGACTCGCTCGCCCGCGACTACGGCATGGCTTACGATTCGGCGTTGGCGCAAGGCCTCAATTCTCGACCTGGGCCCCAACTCCTGGGCGACGGGCTTTTCACACTGCTAAGGCAGTCCTGGTCGACAGCCGGCTCGCTCCGGACCTGACTCCCTGGCCAACAATGTCGACCTGCCGCTCGCGGTCATGCCACACGGTAGGCGCGGAGAACAGCGGCGCGGTCGAGCCTTCGGAGACCCCGAAAGGTCCAGGCAAGGACGCCATCGTCCTTGAAGACGCAGAGCGTTGTCCCCTTCCCGGTGTTGACTACCCCGAGATCTCCCTCCTCGGCGGACGCGACGGGGATTTCCGGACAGTGAGCCGCTATTACGTCCTCCGGGATCGCGAATCCATTCGCAGCGAGACGGGCGTCCGCGCTTTTCTCGTCGGAATATGCCCCTCGTTCCTCTCGGTAGAGGTCTCGCCCGGATACGGACTGGATGACATCGAGTGCGAAGAGCACACAGTCGCTGTTTCCCCACGCGAAATTGGATGCGGAGTATCGATTGATGGTCGCCTCAAGGGACGGCCGCCATTCGGGCGATCTCATTGCGACACCTGTGCCGGCGACGGCAGTCGCAGCGCGTCCAGGATAGCCTGGCGGATGCGGGTGAAACTAGCCAGGGCGCCAAGCGTCGGCCTCAAGTCTGCGACCTCCATTCCCGGACCAGGCTCCACTATCACATGACCGGCATTGCGGAGGGTGCGGGCGTTTCTTTCTACCCGACCGTTCGTCCACATCGCATCGTTCATCGCGGGCACGAAAACCACGGGCCGGGCCGACATCGCAATCGCTGCCGACACCGCGTCGTCGGCCAGGCCAAGGGCCGCCTTGCCGAGGATGTTGGCGGTGGCAGGAAGAACCACGACAACGTCGGCCGCATCGTGCCCCTGACCCGGCATCGCCGTGCCCGGCGTGGTCAGCGATCGCATCGTTCGACGAGATGGGCCTCCCGAAAAGACACTCATCGATCCGATCGGCAGGAATTGATCACCGTGCGGGGTCGAGACCACACGGACCGTGGCCCCTTCGGTTCGGAGCGACAACAAGAAACGCGGCACACCAATGGCGGCCACCGCGCCGGTGATCGCGATAAGCAGCCTTCGACCGGCGAGAGGGGCATCTGCTGCGGCACCGACTTCGCTCATGCCGGAAACAGGCCCTTTCGCGCCGGTTGAGAGCAGTCGGATGGCGGCGCATAGTCTGCGACATGCACGCCAGTCCCTGCCCCGCTCGCGGTCGGACCGAGCCCGCGGCGACTGAAACCCGCCCAGAGTTCGCACCGATTTTGTTCGTTGAAGAGCAATCGGTCGGCAAGAAGGATGGCGTCCCGTGCCTCCTCCATTGTCGGCTGGGGCTTCAGGCAACGCAGGCTTGTCATGATAAGGCGCAACAACATTTCGTTGCCGACGAACCCGTGCTTGGCGAGCAGCCGGCTGCGAACATCCCAAAGCAACGAGGTCCAGAATTCGCCAATCTTGTAGATCATCGAATTGCCGTAGAATGGATTCTGAGGCGCATCTGCTAAACAATTACCGAGAGCTGCCTTCGGAAACTCATCAAGGAAGTTTTCTATAGTCAACGGATTGTTGCAGAGGTTGGTACTGTACGGGAATCTCCGGAAGCCAAACTGGTTGCTGGAGTACCCGTTTATGCCTTCAAGTATTGAGTTGGCATAGGCTCCAACAACGAAATTTGCCTCCCCGCTTTCATCCGCGGAGGAAATCGGCAAGCTTAAAAGTAGGGCAGCAAAAACATCACTGTAACCCTCCCAAAGTCCTGTAGAAACGGGACCTTGATCCAGCCCCGGAACCGATGGTCCTCCGACTAGACTATAAGTCAAACCATGCGTAAGCTCATGAATGATTACAGTGGCGTCGAGAGCGGCCTCTATCTCACGGATGCCATCGATATATATGGCCAAATCCATTCTAGGACAACAATTACCATCAAGTTCTACGTGAAAGAAAGCGTAGTCTTGTATTCCATAATGCAGCAGGCGCGCGTAGACCGGATCGCCACCTTGGCCCTGTCCTGAATAGTTAACCTCCTGAAAGTTGCCGGCCGCCTCTGTAAATCCGAGCGCCTCCATTCGATCATGCCACCAATTTGTTGTGGCGAATAAGTGGAACAAAGCTGCCATGACATTTTGAGGCGTCTTCGGACTGGTCGAGAAATCAACTGTGGCATGAAAGGCAGCAGTCTGACTTCCACCATTGTCGACCAGGACACCCTGGCCCAACTCTGTCGGGCTGGGAACAGCGTCCCCGTTCGCGTCGTCGAAGGCTCGCGCATTGTTGCCGGCCGTCGTAGCTCCGCCGGCGATCACCCACGAGTCCTGTCCGTCGATGACGATCGGGTGGACAGGGCTGTTGGCCCCCCAGTTCGGAACACCCGGTAGCGGGCTCAGCTGCGGCGTTGTCTCGCCCGCCGAGTCCTTCAGAAAGTAGGCGGTCAATTCCGATGCCGCGAGAGCGGTCGTTGGAACCCGATATGGCACGCGAGGCACGATGCCGACCCTGTCGGCTTCGACCAGAGTACGGTAACGATAGGGCGAGCCAATCGGCGCCGCGAGCACTTCCCAAACGAGCGAGGCATACTGGACCCCGTCACGGGGTCCGGAGATGAAGTACATCAGCCGCACCCTGACGTCCGACTGAAACGTCGTACCGCCGCTGAAGACCTGTCGCCGCTCCGGCCCGATGGGGTCGGTCAGTGCCGTCACACCCTCAAGGCCGGCAGGCGCGCCGAGCGTCCGAGCTGCCGCTTCGAGGGCCTCTTCAACCGAAACCGCCGGCTCTGCCGGCCCTAACACGTCGGCGACACGCGGTAGGAGCGTTCCGCAAAAGCACACGAGGCGCCCTCGGACGTCCATCGTCGCCACCACCGACGCCGGAAAGACCTGCAGTCCATTCCACTGCTGACCGAGGACAACGTGAATCGCGCCCTGTCCCGGTGCGCCGCCCTTTGTCCTCGATATCTCGACGACGTTGATGCTTGGAAAATCCTCCGGGACAAGCTGAAACAGGTTCGCGTGGGCCGCAAGGAACCGTCGCACGATTGCCGCCGGCCCCAACTCCGTAGGGCCGCTCAAAAAGCCCCTCGGGCTCACCACCCTTGCTGCCGTGCCGGTCGCCGGATTCCACTCGATAACGGCGTCGTCGACCTTTCTCGAGATGGAATCGAAGGCCGCCAGCTGATCTCGAAGAAACAGCCCTGGAAAAGGACCTCCGTCAGGGAGCAAGCGGCTTTCATCCACAATGGGCAAGGGCGGGGGGATCTGGGATTGGGCAGCAGTCGACGTGATTGAAAGCAGCAGGACAATGATCAGACTGCTGACGAAGCGCGACATGCTTGCCGACCTCTTTCCAAACCCGTAGCTTTGCGGGCGCATTAACTCACGAAGAGCGCGTGTGAAGTGCTGCACGGCACTTTGAAGACCGACAAGTGGCCGTAAGAATTAGGTCGAATGTCTGCCGCAGCATCTCGGCAGGGAGAGGGAGCCGCAAACTTGCCCGATATTACCATCAAGCTTGTCAAAGCATTGGTCGATCAAACACTTGCTGGTGAAGCTTTCCGCAAGAGTGTAACGGAGAAAGCGAACGCCGGCGATACATTGGATGTGTTCCAGCAGCAGATAAGAGCCGCCTTAGAGGCAAATGCAACGATCTGGGAGACCGACGACGGATCGGAATTCCCTCCTTTGGAGAAGAATGCCAAGCTCGAAGCATTGAAGGTCGTCTTGTCGGGCGTGGCTCCAAACGTTTGGAACGGCCCGCTGCTGGACATCTGGAAGGTGACCGCCAACCTCACCGGCGGACCGATTGCCTGCTAGGTTCGGTGAGCTTGCGGTCGTGTCTACCTCACGCTCCGCAACATCGCCTCGACCTCCGCCTTGGGATGCCCGATCATCTCCTTCGCCTCCTCCCCGATCAGCCTGAACCGCAGCTCGGGGTGATACCGCAGGCGGAGTTCGCCGAGCGTCCGGGGCGTGGCGATGATGAAGAGGGCGTCGATCTTGCCGCACAGGACCTGGCTGTTGAGCCAGTCCGCCGTCGCGGCGGCGAAGTCGTCTTCTTCGAGCCGCTCGGCATCGGGATTGGCCGAGCTCGAGTGATGGCGGCCGCCGGAGCCGGCTTCGCCGACCAGGGTGGCCGGTCCGTCCATCGGCTCGAGCGCGATCTCGGGCGCCCTGCCGGCGTTCCGGAACAGGCTGAGATTGTGGCCGTCGGCGATCGCGACGACGGCGTTGAACGGCAAGAGCATCGAATGACCTCGCTGCCGGAGATGCGCCGTCGCCAGGTTCCTCCCTCGGCGCCGGCCGTCCCGTCGGACGCATGCTAGCGCGGGGGAGGTTCCCTTTCACGTCGAATCTTCCGGGGCCGGACGGCCCCACGCGGCGTTAGCTCGGTCGGGGCGCCAGCCGCCGCCGATCGGCCAAGTCGAGGATCACCGTGAAGCACGGCGAGATCGAAGCGCAGGAGGAGCTCCGGGCGGGGCAGCCGCCATGGCCGGAACCCGATCCGCCGCTGCCCAAGCGCGGGCTGGCCGGCAGCATGCGCACCGACGTCGCGATCGTCGGCGCCGGCGTGAGCGGCGCCATGGCCGCGGAGGCGATGACCGCGGCCGGCCTTCGCGTCGCGATCGTGGAGCGCGACCGGCCGGCCTTCGGGAGCACGGCGGCGAGCACCGCGCTCCTCCTCTGGGAGCTCGACGCAACGCTCCTCGACCTTTCCGATCGCTACGGCCCGGAGCGGGCGGCACGATGCTACCTCAGGAGCCATGCCGCCATGCTCGGCCTTCGCGATCTGGTCGCAGGGGTCGGCATCGGCTGCAACTGGGCGCCGCGGACGTCGTTGTATCTTGCGCCCGCGACGGGAGAAGCTGGGGCGCTGCTCGAGGAGCACCGCGCCCGCGAGGCCGCCGGCCTTCCCGGGACGCATCTCGACGCCGATGCGCTCGCGGCCGCATTCGCCATGCGGCGCGCCGAGGCCATCCTGTCGGCGGACGGCGCCGAGGCGGATCCGGTTGCCCTTACGGCCGCGCTCCTTCGGCTGGCTCTGGGACGGGGTGCGGACCTCATCGACGGCACGGTGGTGGCGTACCACTCGGACAGCCGCGCTGCGACGCTGGAACTCGCCGACGGGAGACTTGTCGAGGCCGGGCACGTCGTCATCGCCACCGGCTACGACATGCCCGATTTCCTGAAGTCCCCGCTCCACGAGGTCCGCGCGAGCTGGTGCATCGCGACGCCGCCGCAGCGGCCCGATGCATTGTGGCCGCAACGAACGCTGCTCTGGGAGCACGACGATCCCTACCTCTATGCGCGGACGACGCCGGACGGCCGCATCCTGGTCGGCGGCGAGGACGAGACGATGCCGTCGGCGGATGCGCGTGAGGCGCTGACGTCGGCCAAGGCGGCGACGCTGGCGGCCAAGATGGCGGCGCTGTGGCCCGGCGCCGACTATCGTGTCGCCGGCGCATGGTCCGCGGCCTTCGGCACCACGGCCGACGGCCTGCCGCTGATCGGCCGCGTACCGGGCGCCCCGCGTCTCCTCGCCGCCTTCGGCTACTCCGGCAACGGGATCACGTTCTCCTTCATGGCATCGCGGATCCTGCGGGCGATCATCGCAGGCGAGGAGCGGGACTGGTTCGCGGATTTCGCGATCGACCGGGAAGGACGCGAATAGTGAGTAGCCAATAGTGAGTAGCTGGGCGACGGGGCATCCTGCTATTCGCTATTCCTACCCATTCCACCCGCCACCGAGCGCAACGTAAAGCGCAACGGTATCCCGGAGCCGATCGGCGCGGGATGACAGGAGCTCGGTCACGGCGCTGCGGTGCGACTGCTCTGCCGACAGCACTTCCGAATACGCGGCGGTGCCGAGTTCGTATTGCTGCCTCGTCAGGTCGAGACTGCGCCGGCTTGCGGACTCGGCCTCGACCTGGAGCGCCATCAGCCGCGCATCATAGGTAATGGCGTTGAGGCTGTCGGCGACGTCGACGAACGCCGCCAGCACGGTCGCCTCATAGGTCGAGGCGGCTGCATCGAGCGAGGCCTCGGCCGCCGCCGTGCGGCGCAGATTGGCGCCGCCGTTGATGGCCGCCTGGGCAATCGAGGCCGCGACATTCCAGGCAAGGCCCGCCGGCGTGAAGCTGCCGCTGATCGAGACCTGCGGCAGGAGGTTCGCGATCGAGGCGCCGACATTGGCCGTCGCGGCGTGAAGGCTGTACGTCGCCTGGACGATGTCGGGACGCTGCGCCACGAGCTGCGATGGCAGGCTGACCGGGATGTCGGTCGGCAGGCGGAGGTCGTTGAGGTCGATCGACACCCGTTCCATCTCGCTGGGATAACGGCCGAGATAGAGGCCGAGCTGGTTGGTCTGCTGCGCCACCTGGCGCTCGAGCGAGACGAGCTGGGCTTCCGAGTTCACGACCTGCGACTGCTGCTGGGCGACGTCGGCGCCGGCGATGTCCCCCAAGGCCAGCCGCTGCTCGGAGATCGCGAGGAGCTCGCGCTGCAGGCCGAGCACCGCGCGGGTCGCGTTGAGCCGCTCCTGGAGGAGCGCAAGGTCGATCACGGCGTTCACCACATTCGCCGTCAGCGTCAAATAGGACGCCTGGAGCGCGGCCACCTGACGGGCAAGCTGCGCCTCGTGGCTCTCACGGGTCCGGGCGGCCCCGCAGCAGACGTCAACCGCATAGGTCACCGTGAGGTCCCCCGCCACGACGGTGAACGGGTTGTCGTTCGAGGCGCCGGCCTGCACGTTCGGAAGGTTCACCGACGGCAGCAACGCGCGGTTCGTCGCCGCCTGGTTCTCCTGCGCGGCGATCAGCGTCGACTGCGCCGCGGCGAGCGATGGGTTGGCGGCAAGGGCCTCGTCGACCAGGCGGTTCAGCGTGTCCGACCGGAACAGGGTCCACCAGCGGTCGGGGACGTTGGCGCCGACCTGGAAGGTCTGCGCCTCGGCACCCGCCGCATTGGCGGAAGCGGTGCGGGCCGGCAATGGCTCGGCCGTGTAGCTGGCGACGTCCGGCGCGGCCGGGGCGACGAAGTCCGGGCCGATGATTCCAGTCGCGCAGGCACCGAGGAGAAGGGACAGGGCGCTCAGGGATAGCGCGACGCGAAGGGCGGGCATGGTCTCACCTACGCAGAACAGACGGGAGGGACATGACGGGCAATCACACCGCGGCGAGCGCCGCGGCGGGATCGAGCCGGGCCGCCTTCCGCGCCGGCAGGTAGCCGAACAGAAGGCCGGTCAGGAAAGCACAGCCAAAGGCGAGCAACACCGGCTGGGCGCTGAAGACGATCGCAACGCCGAACCGGGACAACAGGAACGCGACCGCGAGCCCGATTGCCGCCCCGATGAAGCCGCCGACGGCTGAGACGACGACGGCTTCGGTGTTGAACTGGCGGACGATGTCCCGCATCCGGGCGCCGGTCGCCATCCGGATCCCGATCTCGCGGGTCCGCTCGGTCACGTTGACCAGCATGATGTTCATGATGCCGATGCCGCCGACGAGGAGCGAGATCGCGGCGACCGAGCCGAGGAGGAGCGTGAAGGTGCTCTGGGTCTCGGTGACGGTCTCCAGCAAGGAGGCGTTGTTGCGGATCGTGAAGTCGACGACGCCGTGGCGCTCGGCGAGCACGGCCGAGACCAGCGCTTCGGTCCGGTCGATCAGCGTCTCGTCCTCCACCACGACGGTGATCTGGCGGACCGACCGCGTGCCGAGGAAACGGAGGCTCCCGGTCGAGAGCGGAACGATGATCACGTTGTCGGGGTCGCCGCCGCCGATGCCCGACGTCCCGCGTTCGCTCATCACGCCCACAACCTGGAACGGGAAGCGGCCGGCAATGAACCACTCGCCGACGGGATTCAGATTCCCCGGAAACAGCGTTTCGGCCACGGTCTGCCCGAGTACGGCGACGGTCGCGTAGTCCGCCTCGTCGGCATCGGTGATGAACGTCCCGAGCGCGACGTCCCAGCCGAGCGCCTCGGCATAGTTGGGCCAGGTGGCGGTCGCGCTGGTCTGGACGTTGGCCCCGCCCGCGCGCAGCGTGAGGTTGCCCGAGTTGACCGGCACCACGGCCTGGACATTGGGAAGCGCGGCGAGCGCCTCCGCGTCCTCGGTCGACAGCGCCGCGCCGCTGTTCTGGAGCCGCGTTCCGCCGGCCACACCGGCGGAAATCGTGAGCTGGTTGGAACCCAGCCCCGAAATGCGGTCGAGGATGTCCTGACTCGAGCCCGCGCCAATCGCCATCATCACGATCACCGCCGCGACGCCGATGACGATGCCGAGGAGGGTCAGGACGGTCCGCATCGGCTTCGCGATGAGGGCGCGCCAGCCCATCTTCACCGCCTCGCCGATGCCGCCGATGCGGCCGCGGCCGGCCGTCGAAGCTACGCGCTCGGCGGGCGGGGCGCGGCGCCGGCCCGCGCTCTCGCCCACGATGCGGCCGTCCGAGATCTCGACGATGCGGTCGGCATGTTCGGCAACGTTGCGGTCGTGGGTGATGATGATGACGGTGTGGCCGGCATCGCGCATGCCCTCGAGGATGCCGAGCACCTCCTCGCCGCTCCGCCGGTCGAGGGCGCCGGTCGGCTCGTCGGCGAGGATGATGCCGCCGCCATTCATGAGTGCACGGGCGATCGAGACGCGCTGCTGCTGGCCGCCGGAGAGCTGCGACGGGCGGTGCTCCATGCGCTCGCCGAGGCCGAGCTGGGTCAGGAGCTGCTCCGCCCGTTCGCGCCGCTCGTCCCTCGGGAGGCCGCCATAGGTCGCCGGCAGCTCGACATTCTCGGCCGCCGTCAGCGTCGGGATGAGGTTGTAGCTCTGGAAGACGAAGCCGAAGGTGTCGCGGCGAAGATGCGCCAATTCGTCGGACGAGAGGCTGGCGACCTCGACGCCGTTGAGGCGGTAGTCGCCGACCGTCGGCTGATCGAGGCAGCCGATGATGTTCATCAGCGTCGACTTGCCCGAGCCGGACTGGCCGATGATGGCGACCATCTCCCCCGCGCCGATGTCGAGCGCGACGTCGCGCAGGACCTCGGTGGCGAGGTCGCCATTGACGTAGGTCTTGCCGATGCCGCGGAGCGACACCGCGAGCCGCCGCGCGTCTACGGCTGGGTTGGCGAGGACGTTCATCAGAAGGACCGCATCATCACGGCGCCCCCGCCCCCGGGGCCGCCGATGAACTGCGCGTTGCCCGGCCCGGCGCCCGCCTGTGGGGCCGCGTTCGTGGCGCCGGGGCGCGCGGTCGCCGTGATCACCGCCTCGCCGGCGGCAAGTCCGGAGACGACCTCGGCATTGACCCGGTCCTGGACGCCGATCTCGACGAGGCGATCCTCCACGGTGCCGTCCTCGTGGAGGACGCGGACGCTATAGGTGGTCGTCGCTCCTTCGGCCGCGGGCGCCGGTGCGAGCCGCCTCACGCCGTCACCGCCGCCCGCGCCGGGCGCCGCCCCGCCCTGGGCCATCCGCTGCTGGATCATCTCGGGCGTGACGCCCTCGGGCGGCCGGCCGGTAAAGGCTCCAGGTGCCTGGCCTTGCGCGCCCGCGGCGGGTCCGCCAGCGATGACGTTGGCGCCTTCGGCCGGTGCCGCAACCGCCTCTTCGCCTCCGGCATCGGCCGCCGGAGCGCCTGCCGCCGGTGCCATGATCCTGGGCGCGGGGCGCAGCGCGGCGATCGGGATCGTCAGCACGTCCTCGGCGCCGGAGACGACGAAGAACGCCTCGGCCGACATCCCGATCATCAGCGTTCCCGTCGGGTTCGCGACGTCGAAGATCAGGCTGTAGAGGACGACGTTGTTCTCAACCGTCGGGGTTGGCAGGATCTGTCGCAATGTTCCGGTCCAGCGCTCCTCCGACCCGCCGAGCGTCGTGAAATAGGCCTCCATCCCCTGGAACAGCCGGCCGACATCCGCTTCCGACACCTGGGCGGTGACGGTCATCGTCGAGAGGCCGGCCAGCGTCAGGAGGGCCGTCCCGGGATCGACCGTCTGCCCGATCTGGACCGGGAGATCGACGACGGTGCCCGAGATCGGAGCGCGGATCGTCGTCGCGGCGAGGTCTTCCTCGGCCGTCGCGACCACCTGCTCCTGCTGGGCGAGCTGCGCGCGGGAGGATTCCAGCGCGGCGGTGGCGGAGATGACGCCGACCCGGGCGTTCTGCACGGCAGTCTCGGCAACGGCATTGGCGGCAAAGAGCCCTTCCTGGCGGGTGAGGTCCTGTTGCGCCAAGTCGAGCTGGGCCTCGCGGTCGGCAAGCTGGGCCTCGAGGTTCGCAAGCTGCGCCTCCGCGACCGTGAGATCGGCCTCGAAGGGGGCGGCCTCCATCGTGGCGATGATGTCGCCCTCCGCGACGACCTCGCCCACGTCGAAGGCGAGGGTCGCGATGCGCGCCCCGACGGTGGTCTCGACGATGCGGCTTTCCGAGGCCGCAAGGGTTCCGACCGCCGCGACGGCGTCCTCGATGTCGCCGACGGCGACGGCGCTCGTAACATAGGTCACAGCCGCGGTCTCGGCCGGGGCGAAATAGGTCGTGTAGGCGTAGTAGCCGCCGGCCGCGGCGGCGATCAGGACGATCAGAAGGAGGAGGCGACGGCGCAGGCGGCGCGACCGCCGCTTCCGGGCCGGGCTTTTGGTCGGCGTCGAGGCCCCGGGGTTTGGACGCGCAGCGTCATCGAAGGTCGAGGCCTCGACCGAAACATGGGTGTTCATCGCCCCTACCTTTCAATGCGCCTACCGATAGGATGAGGGCAATCTAGCTTGCGCGAACGATCGATTGTTCAGCAAAAGTGTATCGAACTGTATCTCGAAGATACACTTTCGATAATCACGGCAAATCTACGGTGGCATCACCGCTCTATTTACATATTCTTAACAATCGAAGCACCCTTGGCGGCCCCTGCCGGTAGAGGCTCCTCAGCGCAGCCAGGCGATGGCGCGCCGGGGATGCCCGTCGCTTTCCGGACTCCGAGAAGGCATGGGACAGCGCCCCGGTGGCAGCACGGCCGGAGGGACGGCCACGGCTCCCCCCGTGGCGCCACGCGAAACGACGAAAATTGCATGACAAGCCGAACACCTTCCGGCACATCATGACCCGAACGGGTACGCTCGGGGCGTGGCGCACGGCCGGCGTCAGGCCCGGTGAGTACGCCCAAGGCGGTGGGTGATGGACGTGCGGCCATACCGGCTACGCCGGATCGACGAGCTGGAGACGATGTTCGCCCAGAAGCGGACGGATCCCTGGTTCCTCGACGACCTGCAGTTGGAACTGAAGCACCGCCTCACCCAGCGCGCGGGCGAACTGGCGCGCCGCGTTGCCGACGCACGTCGCGAGCTCGCCATGGCCCAGAATCCGGACGGCGGGCCGCGTCCGGGCTCGCCGATCCTCGACCTTGTGGCGGAGCCGGCCGATGGCTTCCCCGATCGGCAGTCGGATGCCGAGACACCCGGCTTCGAGGAGGGCGAGGCGACGCCCGACGAGATCGCCGAGATCCTCGATCCGCCGCCTCCGGAACCGGCGGAGATCGAACGGCTGACGCGCATCTACGACGCGCTGCGCGAAAAGCTGCTCGACCTCACCAAGCGGAACCGGATGCTGAACTACACGATCGGTCCGCGCGCCCGCCAGCTCCAGATCGTCGACGAGGTGCTGGAGGAGGTTTATGTCCGCTTCGTCGAGGACGACGCGGCGTTCCGGGTCGTCGCGCTCGAGGAGCCCGCGGGCGCCCCGGAGGACGAGAAGACCGAGGAATTCGTCGCCGCCTTCGAGCACGCCAAGGTCGCCGACGTCCACTACCAGACGCAGCTCGAGGCGCTCTTCGACACCGGCCGGGACGACGAGTTCGCCGTCGAGCGCCTCGAGCGCCAGCTCCGCGACCGCATCCGCACCGAGCTCGACCTGCCGCCGCGCCCGGAGCGTGCCGAGGTCAACCGGGCCGAGCACGCGCGCGCGCTCGGGATCAATCCGAATCCCGAGCTCGACACGGAGGTCACCCGCGCGTCGCAGACGGACGCCTTCCTGCAGACCCTCAAATTCCCGGACGAGCTCGAGCGCACCCTCGACAAGATCCTCGACGATGCGCGGCTCGCCGAGCAGGAGGCGGGACTGTCGACGCTCTTCCTCTCGTTCGGGTTCCTCGAATGGTACGAGAGCGAATCGTCGGGCAAGCCGCGCTACGCGCCGCTCCTCCTCCTGCCGATCAAGGTCACGACCAAGGCCGTCCGCGGCAAGCGGGTCTATGAGATCACCGCGCGCGAGGGCGCGGCCGAGACCAATGTCAGCCTCGAGCGCTTCCTCGACCGCAATTACGGCCGCCTCCTCCCCGCCTTCGCGCAGGATGGCGACGACGCGCCCTCGATCGAGCAGTATCTCGCGGCGGCCGAGGCTGCCATCGCCGGGCTGCCGCGCTGGAAGATCCGGCGCTGGATGATCCTCGGCAATTTCGCCTTCAGCCGCATCGCGCTCTACGAGGACGCGCGGCGCGACCGCTGGCCGAACCTCTTCACCCACCCACTCGTCACGCCGCTCCTCGCCGGCTATGAGCGGAGCGCCGCAGCCAATTCGTTCCACGTACCCGAGGACTACCGGATCGACGATCCGGAGATCGAACGGCTGGCGCCGATCCTGATCCACGACGCCGACGCCTCGCAGCATTCGGCGCTCGTGGAGGTCATGAAATCGAAGAACCTCGTCATCGAGGGACCGCCCGGCACCGGGAAGTCGCAGACCATCACCAACATCATTGCCAACGCGCTGGCGAAGGGGAGGACGGTCCTTTTCCTGGCCGAGAAGCGGGCGGCGCTCGATGTCGTCAAGACGAGGCTCGATGCCGCCGGCCTTGGCGAATTCTGCCTCGAGCTCCATTCGGACAAGTCGTCGCCGCGGGCGGTCATCACCAGCCTTCGTCACCGCTTCGAGCTCGGCTCGGCGGTGCCGGAGCCGCCGCGGCCCCGGCAGCGCGACACGGTCGGCGAGAATGCGCGCGCCGACATCTCTGCCTATCTCGACGCGCTGAACGCCAAGGAGGAGGACGGCACGACGCCGTTCCAGCTGATGTGGAAGGAAATCCGCATCCGCCGCGACCGGACCGAGGCCGACGCATCGCTGGATGCCGTGATCCTTCCCGAAACGCTGATGGCGGATGCGTCGGCGCTCGCGGACGTCAAGGGACGGCTGCGGCTCTATGCGGAGACGGCCGGCGCCTTCACGCAGGCGCATGGCCATCCCAGCGCCTCGCCCTGGGCGCTGACGCCGCCGCCCGAGCTTCCCGCCTTCGATCGCGCCCCGTTCCTGGCGTCGCTCCGCGCGCTGCGGAATGCGGCGATCGCCCTCTTCCGCGTGATCGAGGAGCAGCGGCCGCTCGGCGCCGAGGGCAAGGGCGCCGCCGACGCCCTGATCGCCGCCGATCTCGCGCTCGGCGAACCGCCTCCGGCGCAATTGCTGGTGGCTATCAAGGGCCTCGATGTCGTCGCCCTCGAACGCACGCTGGACCTCCAGGCGACCGCTCTCGAGACCGCCGCAGCGCTCGCCGAATTCCCCGCGCTCGAGATCGACGGCGAGACCCTCGCCCGCGCCACCGAGCTTGCCGAGCGCGCGGGAAGCCGCCTCGCCGCGGGCACGCCGACGGAGCTGTTCGCAAGGGCCGACGGGGCTCTCGCCCGCCACCGCCAGTTCGTGGAGGCGTTCGCTCCGATGGCGCCGGCGGTCGAAATGCTCGGCTCGGGAGGCTCCACGCCGAGCGGTCTTGTTCCCGCCATCGCAGAGGCGGTCGTTGCCGCCGACAAGATCCGGCCAGCCTCCGTCCCCCATCTCCGGCTGAAGGACGTCGACGAGACGACCTTTGCCGCCCTCCGCGCCCGTGCCGACGCACTCCAGCGCGAGGAAGAGACCCTCCGCCGGCTCCATCCCGCCTATCGCGAGCCGGCCTGGCCGGCGCCGGAGGAGCTCGAGGCAGCCGTGGCAGGCCTCCGCAAGGGCGGCTTCTCAAAACTGTTCGGGCAGAAGCCGAAGGAGTTGCTGGCCCGGCTCGGCATTGCCACCAATGCATCGGGCCTCGCCGAGCGTCTGGAGCGCATCGCGAAGCACGGCCGGGCCGTCGACGCCTTCCGCAGCGACGAGCGCCCGGCACTGATGATCGGCAGCGCCTGGAAGGCCTTCGACACACCGTTCGAGGACATCGCCGGCGCGCTCGAAGACCGGCGCGCGGTGACTGCCCATCTCAAGGCGCTTCCCGGCGGCGAGGCCGTCGCGGCGACGCTCCTTGCCGTTCCGCCCGACTGGCTGCCGGCGGTCGCGGAGATGCGGCCGGCCGCGGTCGCGTTCCTTGCGGTCGCCCCGTCGTTCCAGGCCGCGCTCAACAACACGCCATTCGCGACCGCCCTGACGCAGCGCGAGGCCGACATCCGGTCGATCCGGGCGCTGATCGAAGTCGATCCCGACCGCACGCTCGAAGGCTACGACGTTCCGCTTTCGACGCTCGTGGTGATCGACGCCGCGCGCCGCCGCAACGACGCGGCCCTGGCGGCTCTCAAAGCCTCGCCGGTGCACGAGACGATCACCGCCCTTGCGCCGGACGTCGAGCGCATCGAGGAGCTGCGGCGGGTGATCGAATGGGTCCGCGCGGTCCGCGGCGCGCGCCTGACGCCGCCGCTGGAATTGGGTCTCCTGTCGTTCGAGCCCGGTGTCTGGCGGGCAAAGCTGCACGAATCGGCACGGCTGCGCGCGGCTACCGAGGGCGCGATGGCCGACGCCCGAGCCGTCGTCGCCCGCTTCGGGTTCGAGGCGATCGAACGCCTCGACATCCCGGCGCTCGTCTCGCATCTCGACCGGCTGCACGACCGCGCGGAGCAGCTCGCCGACTTCATCTCGATGCGCCGCGACCGCGAGGTCCTCGACCGCTCCGGCCTCGCTGATTTCCTCAAGCGCGCCGACGCGGCCGGGGTCGACCCGCACCGGCTGCCGCAGCTGTTCGAGGGCCTTGCCGCGCGGATGCGCGTGACGGCGGCCCGCCGGCGGTCGGATGCGCTCGCGCATCGCACCGGCACCAGCCTCGACGTCCGCCGCAAGACCTTCGCCGAGCTCGACCGGCTGAAGATCGAGACCGATCGGGCCAACGTCCGCGCCCGCCTCGTCGCCAAGGATATCCCGGACGGAACGCGAGCCGGTCCGGTGCGGTCGTGGACGGAGCTGAACCTCCTCGCCCGGGAGTTCACCAAGCAGGGCAAGTACACGCCGGTCCGCGGGCTCCTCGCGCGCGCCGGCAGCGCGATCCGCGCGCTGACGCCCTGCTTCATGATGAGCCCGCTGTCGCTGGCGAAATTCCTGCCGCCGGGCGAGTTCAAGTTCGACCTCCTCGTCATCGACGAGGCGTCGCAGATGCGACCCGAAGATGCGCTCGGCGCGATGCTGCGTGCCCGCCAGATCGTCGTCGTCGGCGACCGCAAGCAGTTGCCGCCGACCGCGTTCTTCGACCGCGCCCTTGCCGAGAGCGCCGACGACGACACGGACGACGTCGACGACGAATCGATCCTCGAGCGCTGCCAGACCGTGTTCTCCGAGGTCAGGCGGCTCAAATGGCATTATCGCTGCCGGTCGGAGAGCCTGATCCGCTTCTCCAACGAGAAGTTCTACGACTCTTCGCTGATCACCTTCCCGGCGGCGAAGACGCCCTCCTTCGCGATCGATCTTGTGCGTGTCGATGGCGCCTACCAGGCAAGCCGCAACGTCGCGGAGGCCGAGCGGGTCGCCGAGGAAGCGGTCGCCTTCATGCGCCGCTTCGCCGAGACGAAGGAGGACGCCTTTCCCACGCTCGGCATCGTCGCCATCAACACCCAGCAGCGCGACCTCATCTTCGAGACGCTGGCGCGGCTCGCCCGCGGCGACGAGCTGGTAGAGCGCTATTTCGAGCGGGCGACGGCGCGGAACGAGCCGTTCTTCATCAAAAACCTCGAGAACGTGCAGGGCGACGAGCGCGACGTCATCTTCATCTCGATGACCTATGGCAAGGCGCCGGGGGCGACGGTGATGGCCCAGCGCTTCGGGCCTATCAACAGCCGGCACGGGCACCGGCGGCTCAACGTCCTCTTCTCCCGCGCCCGAAGCCGGATCGCGCTGTTCGCGTCCTTCGGCGCGGACGACGTGAAGCCGGCGGAGACAAGCAATCTCGGCGTCCGGGTGCTCAAGGAATACCTCGACTATGTCGAGACCCGCGGCCGCGCAGAAGTCGAGCGCGTCGGCGGCGAGGCCGACAGCGATTTCGAGATCGAGGTGAGCGAGCGGCTGCGAGCGCGCGGCTACGAGACCGATGCACAGATCGGGGTCTCCGGCTTCCGGATCGACCTCGGCGTCCGGCACCCGGACCAGCCCGGCCAGTACCTGGCTGGCATCGAATGCGACGGCGCGCGGTTCCATGCGAGCCGAAGTGCGCGCGACCGCGACCGGTTGCGCGAGCAGGTGTTGCGCGATCGCGGCTGGACGATCCTCCGCGTGTGGTCGACGGACTGGTTCGACGATCCGAACGCCGAGACCGACAAACTGGTCCGCCGGCTCGACGAGCTCAGGCAGAAGCCGGTCGCGAAGGAGCTCGATCTGGGCCTCGGCGCGGCGCCAAATCCGGAGTCTCCGGCGGTCGCCGAGGAAACCCCACGCGCCGCGCATGCCAACGGGTCCGGCAATGGCGCCGAAGGCCCAGGCGAGGCCGACCGCGTTCCGGCAAACGCGGCCGAACTCGACGGCGACGGGCCGGTCACCGAAGCGGAGGCCTTCGCGCTCCTCGAGACGTTCCGTGAGACGGTCATCCGGCCGGCGGCAGACCCGTGGGAACCGCATCGCTCGATCCTTCGCGACGCGATGATCGAGACGTTCATCCGGCAGCGCATCACGCATCCGGACCAATGGTTCGTGAAGGTCCCGCTCTACCAGCGGTCAGGAACCTCGGCGGTCGAGAAGCGGCTCTATCTCGACCGTATCGTCGCGGTGGTCGGCCGCATCCGCGAGGGCTGGCAAATGGCTCCCGCGCCGCCGGCCATCGATGGCGAGCCGGCAGCAGTTACCCTGCACTAGCAGCCGAAGCTAGGCTGCCGCGGCGCGGAACCCGTAACGCCGCTGCAGCTCGCTGATCGCCAGCTCGATGGCCGCGAAATCCTGGATCGCGGCGCCGCGCTTGGCGACGATCTCCCAGGTCCAGCTGTCGCCGAAGCTCGGCGTGACGATAACCCGTTCGATGCTGCCGGCGTGCGGTCCGGCTTGCAGACGGTCCCGGATAATCGCAGATAATTCAGCAGCGGTACGCCTCTCGTTGGGCATAGTGTCCTCCTCTCTCCCCCCGATCGCTGAACGCGGCCGGTGTAAAATTCGATCCCCTGAACGGATCGGTAGTGCCCTACGGTGCGTTAGATGACGGTTTGTTGTCGGACAGTGGCGGATGCTTAGGCTCGGGCGGATATCTGGCGCAGTTGCCGCCGCGATGGTTGCGCTCTTCGCCTTGCCCGCCGCGGCACAAGACGTCTGCAGCGCGCTCCGCGGCCAGCTTGCGCAGCTCGACCAGAATGGCGGCGGCCAGTACCAGCAGCTCCTGAACCAGCTCGGGGTCGCGCAGGCCCAGTACAACCAGCTCTACGCGCAGGCGCAGGCGATGGGCTGCATCGTGCTGTTCCAGGTGTTCGCGCCCCCGCAATGCGGTCCGATCCGCCAGACCCTGAACCAGATGCAGGCCAACGTGAACGCGATCGAGCGCGCCGTCCGGCAGGCGGGCCGCGGCCAGGACAATGCGGCGCGGGCGAACATCCTGACCGCCATGCGGCTCAACAATTGCTCGACGCAGGCGCCGGCGAACACCTACCGCGCGCTGTGCGTGCGGGCCTCGGACGGATTTTTCTACCCGCTGGCCTACACCGCCACTCCAGACACGTTCGAGGAGGCGGCCACGCTCTGCGCGGCGCAATGCCAGGGGGCCGAGCTCTACGTCCACCGCAACCCCGGCGAGGGGGTCGAGGATGCGGTCAATCTCAACGGCGACCGCTATGCCGACCTTCCGACCGCGTTCGCGTTCCAGACTGCGTTCAATCCGCAGAACGCCTGCCGACCCACGCCCGAGCTGCAGGCGACGATCGATCAGCGCATCGCGGAGGATCTTCGCAATGGCGGCAACGGCGATCTCCTCGAGATCACGGTGACCGGCCAGCTCATCCCGCTGCCGGTCCCGCGGCCGGTCTTCGCCGAGGATCCGGAGACCCTCGCCAACCGGGCGGGCGGCTTCGTGCCCGGCGAGATGAATTTCCCCGCCGGGCCCGCGGTGGCCGATGCCGGCGACGCCGGGGGCGGCGTCCGCCTGATCGGGCCCGCTTATTACTACGCCCGCTGAGGCGGTCAGGTTGGGACGGGATAGTCGGCAATAACCCTTCCGGGTGGGTCCGGACGGCAAGAAACGCGTACATCACGCACGGACGACGGCTTTCGCGCGAAAGGGTGCGCGCAGACTGTTGCATTGCCATGACAAACGGCCTCATGAATGGCGCAACGAACGAAGAATGCCGTGACTGGGGAGGAACTGCATGCCGTCGTCGAATGAGGATGATTTGCGCGCCGAGCTGGGGGAGCCCGTAGCCGGGAACGGCCTCCTGCACCGGCGCGCATTTCTGAGGGGCGGCGCGCTGTTCGCCGGTACCGCGGGGGCGCTCGCGGCCGGGGTGTCGTTCGCGGCCAATCCGATCGCGCTCGATGCGCCGGCGAGCATGCTGACGCCGGGGCGGTCCTTCTCGCCCTACGGCACTCCGGCTGGCACCGAGGCGGCGGTGGTGCGGACCTTCACCATCAACGAGCGTGCTCCGGCGACGGGCTCGTCGCGCACGCCGCATCACCTCCTCAACGGCATCATCACGCCGAGCGGCCTCCATTTCGAGCGCCACCACAATGGCGTTCCGACGATCGACCCGGCCGAGCACCGGCTCACCATCCACGGCCTCGTGGATCGTCCGCTCGTGTTCACCATGGACGCGCTGATGCGCTACCCGATGGAGAGCATGATCCGGTTCGTGGAATGCGCCGGCAACAGCGGCGGCGCGGCCGGCGTGAACCCGGTCCAGAACACCGTCCAGGGCATCCACGGGCTGCTCTCATGCTCGGAGTGGACGGGCGTCCGCCTGTCGGTCCTTCTCCAGGAGGCCGGCGTGCAGGCGGACGCGAACTGGATCCTTGCCGAAGGCGCGGACGCGGCGGCGATGAGCCGGTCGATCCCGCTCGAGAAGGCGATGGACGACACGCTCCTCGCCCTCTACCAGAACGGCGAGGCGATCCGGCCCGAGCAGGGTTATCCGATGCGCCTCCTGGTGCCCGGCTTCCAGGGCAACCTCAACGTCAAATGGGTGCGCCGCATCGAGCTCACGAACGGGCCGACGCATACCAAGGACGAGACGTCGAAATACACAGAGCTGATGCCGAACGGCATCGCGCGCCAGTTCTGGCTCGAGCACGGCGTGAAGTCCTTCATCGCGCGGCCGTCCTACGGCGTGAACCTTACGGGGCCCGGCCTCTACGAGATCTCCGGCCTGGCCTGGTCCGGCGCCGGACGGATTTCCCGTGTCGAGGTTTCGGCCGACAATGGCGCCTCGTGGACGGATGCAGCGCTCGGCGAGCCGATCATCCCGAAGGCGCTGACGCGGTTCCGGCTGCCCTGGGAATGGTCCGGGCAGCCCGTGGTGCTGATGAGCCGTGCCACCGACGAGCGCGGCAACGTCCAGCCCACCCACGACGCCTGGCGCGCGCTGTTCGCGCCCGGCCAGAGCTACATGTACAACGGCATCCAGAACTGGGCGATCGACGAAGCCGGAGAGGTCCTCAATGTCTAGGCTGCCCGGCATCCTCTTCGGCATCCTCGCCATCGTGTTCCTGGTGGTGATCGTCTGGGCGCGGAGCGACGACACCGCGGTCGTCATGACCGAGCCCGAGCTCCTCGAACCGGAGCCGGTCGACGTCGCGGCCGCCCCCGTCGTGCCTGAGCCTGCTCCGGCGGCGACGCCCGCGGAACCCGCTCCCGCGGCCGCCCCGGCGGTGACGGCGGCGGTGACCGCCGCGCCCCTCGATATCCGCGGCCCCGGCCTCGGGGTCCCGGCGACGGCCGAGGAGATCGCGCGCCTCAACATCTCGATCCCGCCGGACGGCCGCAACCTGCCGCCGGGCAGCGGCTCGTCCGCGGAAGGCGCTCTCGTCTACATGGAGTTCTGCGTCGGCTGTCACGGCCCGCGCGGCGCGGGCGGCGAGGGCATGGTCGCGCTGACCGGCGGCCTTGGGACCCTGACGGGTACGAGGCCGGTCAAGACCGTCGCGAGCTTCTGGCCCTACGCGACGACCATCTTCGACTACGTGCGCCGCGCCATGCCGCTCAACGCGCCGCAGTCGCTGACCGACGATCAGGTCTATGCGGTGGTGGCGTTCCTGCTGTCGGTCGACGACATCCTTCCGATCGGGATGCGCCTCGACGCGACGACGCTGCCGACCGTCGAGATGCCGAACCGCGATGGGTTCGCCAATTGGTGGCCCGGCCCGCCGCAGGCGGCCGCGGCAGGCGGCTGAGGTCTGCCGCCGGAGCACAGCAGGGAGCAAGCTCCGGTTGGGGGGCGGCGCGGGCTACGCCGAGTCACAGCCCCCCACCCGAACGGGCTCCGCCCGTTCGCGGAGATCGGAGCGGGCTACGATTCCGCCGAGGCCGAAATCGGGATGCGTCCCTCGCGCCGCGCCGTCCGCCACGACGAATAGACGAACGCGGCGATGAACATGAGCGTCATCAGGAGGACGATCGTGGGCGCGGGGGCGCTGTCGATGAAGAAGCTGAGATAGACGCCGGCGAAGGACGCCACGACCGCGATCGCGACCGCGAGCGCCAGCATGGTGCTGAACCGCCGCGTCAGGAGAAACGCGATCGCCCCCGGTGCGATCAGCATCGCGATCGCGATGATGATCCCGACCGCGCTCAGCGCGCCGACCACCGTCAGCGTGATCATGCTCAGCAGCCCGTAGTGGAGGAGGCTGACGGGCAGGCCGACGGCCCGCGCCTGCGTCGGATCGAAGGCGTGGAGGAGGAGGTCCCGCCACTTGGCGGCGATGAGCCCGGTGACGATGAGCGCGATCGCGGCGCCCTGGATGAGCTCGTAGAAGCCGACGCCGAGCATGTCGCCGAAGAGGATATGGTCGAGATGGACGTCGCTCTGGATCTCGACATAGAGCACGAGCCCGAGACCGAACATGCCGGCGAAGACGATCCCCATCACGGTCCCCTCCTTGATCCGGCTGTTGTCCTTGAGGAAGCCGATCGCGACCGAGGAGAAGAGGCCGGCGACGAACGCGCCGACGGCGTAGGGAATGCCGATGATGTAGGCGATCACCACGCCGGGAAAGACGGCGTGGCTGATGGCGTCGCCCATCAGTGCCCAGCCCTTGAGGACCAGGAAGCACGAGAGCAGCGCGGCCGGTACGGCAACGAGCACGGCAATGAGCAGTGCCGACCGCATGAACTCGAACTGGAAGGGCAGGACGACGTTCTCGAAGAAGCTCATGGCTTCGCCCTCAGCGCTGCGGCGGCGCGGCGCCGCGAGGCGAGAATGCCGTGCTTCGGCGCCAAGACGAACGCGACGAGGAAAGCCAGGGTCTGGAGCACCACGATGATCCCGCCCGTCGCGCCATCGAGGAAGTAGCTGATATAGGCGCCGACGAAGCACGTCACCGTCCCGATGATGACGGCGATGATGACGACACGCGGGAAGCGGTCGCTCAGGAGGTAGGCGGTCGCACCCGGCGTCACGACGAGACAGATGACGAGGAGCGCGCCCACCGTCTGCAGCGCGGCAACCGTGCAGGCTGCCAGCAGGGTGAAGAACACGATGCGGAGGAGGGTCGGGCGAAGGCCGATCGATCGCGCGTGGTTCTCGTCGAAGAAGACGACAAGAAGGTCCCGCCACTTGGCGATCAGCACCGCAAGCGAGACGAAGCCGATGATCGCGAGCTGCAGCGTGTCCTCGGGCGTGATCGCGAGGATGTTTCCAAGCACGATCGTCTGGACGTTGATCGGGGTCGGCGAGATCGAGGCCATGAACAGGCCGAGGGCGAAGAAGGACGAGAAGATCATGCCGATGATCGCGTCCTCCTTGAGCTTCGTGCGCTCGTTGAGGAACAGCATCGTACCGGCGGCAAGGCCGCCGGACAGGAACGCGCCGATCGAGAAGGGCAGGCCGAGCATGTAGGCGCCGGCAACGCCCGGCACGATCGAATGCGAGAGCGCGTCGCCGATCAGCGACCAGCCCTTCAGCATCAGATAGGCCGACAGGAACGCGCAGACGCAGCCGACAAGGGCAGACACCCACATCGCATTCAGCATGTACTGATAGCCGAACGGCTCGAGCAGGACGCTCATCGTGCGCCCCTACTGGCCAATGTCGGATACGTCCGACTTCGGCTTGTCGCGCTGGGCAGGGTCGCGCGCCATCGCCCGGTCGCCACGAAGCACCAGCGGACGCTCGTCGTCGGTGAGGACGCCCACCGAATGCGGCTCGCCGCCTTCGTTGAGCATGAAGTGGCGGAGCACGCCGCCGAAGGTCGCCTCGAGGTTCGCCTGGGTGAAGGTGTCCTCGGTCGGCCCGTAGGCGAGCACCGTGTTGCGAAGGAGGATCGTGCGGTCGCAGAACTCCGGCACGCTGCCGAGATTGTGCGTCGAGACCAGCATCACGCGGCCTTCGTCGCGAAGGCCGCGGAGCAGGTCGATGATCGCATCCTCGGTCGTCACGTCCACGCCCGTGAACGGCTCGTCGAGGAGGATGACGCGGCCGTCCTGGGCCAGGGCGCGCGCCAGGAACACGCGCTTCTTCTGGCCGCCCGAGAGCTCGCCGATCTGGCGCTTCCGGAAGTCCGCCATCCCGACCCGGTCGAGCGCCTCGGTCACGGCTGCGCGATCGGCGGCCCTCGGAATCCGGAGCTGGCCCATCTTGCCGTAGCGGCCCATCATCACGACGTCCTCGACGAGGACGGGGAAATTCCAGTCGACCTCCTCGCTCTGCGGAACATAGGCGACGAGATTTTTCCGCAGCGCCGACGCGACGGACTGGCCCAACACGGCTATTTCGCCCTTCGCCAGACGGACGAAGCCCATGATCGCCTTGAAGAGGGTCGACTTGCCGCTGCCGTTCACGCCGACAAGGGCGGTGATCGTGCCGGTGGGGATCTCGAAGGTCACGTCGCGGAGCGCGGTGAAGCCATTGCGGTAGGTGACGGTCGCGCCGCGAACCGCAAGCCCGGATCCGGCTGGCGCACCAGACACCTCCGCAAAGGAGCGGACGTCCTGCTTCATGGCGCGAGCCCCGCCGCGATGGTCTCGCTCGTGACGCGGAGAAGATCGAGATAGGTCGGCACGAGGCCGTCGGCCTCCGTCAGCGAGTCGACATAGAGGACGCCGCCATAGCGGGCGCCGGTCTCGCGGGCGACCTGCGTCGCCGGATCGGGCGACACCGTGCTCTCCGAGAAGATGACTGGGATGGTGTATTCGCGCATGGCGTCGATCACGCGCCGGACTTGCTGCGGCGTGCCCTGCTGGTCGGCGTTGATCGGCCAGAGATAGAGCTCGCGGAGGCCGAAATCGCGGGCGAGATAGCTGAAGGCGCCCTCGCTCGTCACGAGCCAGCGCCGCTCGTCCGGGATCCCCGCGAGCTCCGCCTGGATCGGCTCGATCGTCGCCAGGATCTGCGCCTTGTAGGTCTCGGCATTGGCCGCGTAGGTCGAAGCGTTCGCCGGGTCATGCTCCATCAGCGCGTCGCGGATGTTGTCGACATAGATCAGCGCGTTGGTCGGCGACATCCAGGCATGCGGATTCGGCCGGCCGGTATACGGCCCCTCGGTGATGCCCATCGGCTCGACGCCGTCCGACACGACCGCGCTCGGGACGTCGCGGAGGTTCTGGAAGAAGCGCTCGAACCAGAGTTCGAGATTGAGTCCGTTCCACAGGATCAGGTCCGCGTCTTGCGCCCGCAGAATGTCGCCCGGCGTCGGCTGGTAATTGTGGATCTCGGCCCCTGCCCGCGTGATCGATTCCACCACCGCGGCGTCGCCCGCCACGTTCCGCGCCATGTCGGCGATGATCGTGAAGGTCGTGACGACCTTGAACTCCTGCGACAACGCCGATGGCGCCGCTGCGCCGATTGCGATCGCGGCAGCTATGGCGACGACGAGGGAACGAAGGAAGCGACGGACCATCAGGCGAGCTCCGGACATACGGGTGCAACTGCCAATCATTCGCAGTCGTTCCCTAGATAATGCAATTGCGAGTTAGTTGCAAGAAAGAGTTGGGCTGTAGAGCGATGTTGCCACTGCCCAGCCCCCAATTTCCCGGCCATCGAGGGGAGGCGGAAGGTTGCGACTGAAAGGAGCAGGCTTCGGAGAGGGTCTCTGCCTCGCCCTCGCGCCGGCGCATACGGAGAGGCCGCAACCCCCTTGGTTTCGCCTCGGCTCCGCCTCGCGAAACCCGCTCCCCCTCAAGGGGGGATCTTGGGCCGTGCCCTGGGCCCTATCCCACCGCGACCAAAAGAGGCCGCTACGCCACCGCCCTCCCCTTCATCGCCACCCGTTGCCGGATGCTCGCCACATCCGCCCGCGGCGTCGCCGCCAGCAGGGTCTGCGTGTAGATGTGCTGCGGACTGCCGAAGACGGCCTCGACTGGCGCGTGCTCCACCACCTCCCCCAGCAGCATCACCATCACGTCGTCCGCGACATGGCGGACCACGGAAAGATTGTGGCTGACGAAGACGTAGGTCAGGTGGAATTCGTCCTGCAGGTCGGCGAGGAGGTTCAGGATCTGGGCCTGGACCGAGAGGTCCAGCGCCGACACCGGCTCGTCGAGGACGAGGAGCGACGGGTTGAGCATCAGCGAGCGCGCGATCGCGATGCGCTGGCGCTGGCCGCCGGAGAACATGTGCGGGTAGCGGTTGAGATGGTCGGGCGACAGGCCGACGCGGCGGATCATCCGCTCCGCCAGCCCCTCACGCTCGTCATGGCCGGAATCGGTGTTGAGCTTCAGCGGCTCGGTCAGCACCGACATGATCTTCTGGCGCGGGTTGAGCGAGCCGTAGGGGTTCTGGAACACCATCTGCACCCGGCGGCGCAGTTCGGGCGGAACCCCGTCCTTCCTGATGTCGATACGCTGGCCCTCGAGGAAGAGCTCGCCGCCGATCGGCGGATCGATCAGCGCGAGGATGCGGGCCAGTGTCGACTTTCCCGATCCGCTCTCGCCGACCACGGCTAGCGTCTTGCCGCGCTCGATGGTGAAGCTGACCCCGCGAAGGGCGTGGATGATCCTGACCGGCGCGAAGGCCGAGACCCGGACGCGATAGTCCTGCCGAAGATCGACCGCAGCGACGAGCGGTGCGCTCATGGCGCCGCCTCCTCCTCGGCCATGAAGTCGCCGATGACGCGGAGCCGGTCGCCGGTCGCGTTCTCCGGCAGGGCCGCAAGGAGGCCGCGGGTATAGGGGCTCTTCGGCCGCTCGAAGAGGTCGAGCACCGTCGCCTCCTCCATCTTCCGTCCCTGGTACTGGACAACGACGCGATCCGCGGTTTCGGCGACCACGCCCATGTCGTGGGTGATGATGATCATCGCCATCCGCTGCTCCCGCTGGAGCTGAAGCAGGAGGTCGAGGATCTGCTTCTGGATCGTCACGTCGAGCGCGGTCGTCGGCTCGTCGGCGATCAGGAGCTTCGGATGGCAGGCGATCGCCATCGCGATCATCGCCCGCTGCGCCTGGCCGCCCGACATCTGGTGCGGATAGGACCGCAGGCGGTGCTCGGGATCGGGAAGCCGCACGGCCTCGAGCAACTCGAGCGCCCGCTGGCGCCGCGCCCGCTTCCCCAGGCCGAGATGGAACTTCAGCACCTCCTCGATCTGGAAGCCGATGGTGAAGCACGGATTGAGGCTCGCCACCGGCTCCTGGAAGATCATCGCGACGTCCTTGCCGATGACGACGCGGCGCTGCTTCGGCGTCATCGCGAGGAGGTCGAGCCCCTCGAAGCGGATGCGGTCGGCAGTGACGGTCGCGCTCTTCGGAAGAAGGCCCATCACGGCAAGCATCGCCACCGATTTGCCGGAGCCGCTCTCGCCGACGATGGCGAGGACCTCGCCGGCGTCGATCCGGTAGGAGATGCGGTCGAGTGCCGTGAACGGCCCCGCGGCGGTGCGGAAGGTGACGGTGAGGTTCTCGACTTCGAGGAGCGCCATGTCCGGTCAGCTCCGCTTCAGCTTCGGGTCGAGCGCGTCCCGAAGGCCGTCGCCGATGAGGTTGATCGCGAACACGGTGACGAGGATGGCGATGCCGGGGAAGGTCACGATCCACCAGGCGCGGAGGACGAACTCGCGGGCGTCGGCGAGCATGGTGCCCCATTCCGGGGTCGGCGGCTGGGCACCGACGGTGAGGAAGCCGAGCGCGGCTGCTTCGAGGATCGCGGTCGAAAAGCTTAGAGTGGCCTGGACGATCAGCGGCGAGAAGCAGTTTGGCAGGATCGTCACGAACATCTGCCGCAAGGTGCCGGCGCCAGCGACCTTCGCCGAGACCACGTAGTCGCGGCGCTTCTCGACCCGCACCGCGGCGCGCGCGAGGCGGGCGAAATGGGGCTGCAGGACGACGGCGATCGCGATCATCGCGTTGACGAGGCCCGGCCCGAGGATCGTCACCAGCACCAGCGCGAGGAGGATCGACGGGAAGGCGAGGATCACGTCCATCACCCGCATGATCACCGCGTCGACCTTGCCGCCGAAATAGCCGGCGACGAGGCCGAGGAGGACGCCGCCGAGGAGGGCGAGCGTGACGACGAAGGTGCCGATGAACAGCGAATAGCGCGCGCCGTAGATGAGCCGGGAAAGCATGTCGCGGCCGACGGCATCGGTGCCGAGCAGGAACTGCGGCACGCCGCCCTCCTCCCAGGCCGGCGGCGTCCGCAGGAAGTCGCGGTACTGGGTGATCGGATCATGCGGCGCGAGCAGCGGCGCGAAGAGCGCGATCAGCACCAGCAGCACGAAGATGACGAGGCCGATCATCGCGCCGCGGTTCTGGCGGAACGAGAACCAGAACTCGCGCAGCACCTGCCTCCGCGCCTTCCAGGGCGAGGCCTTCGGCGCCGGCGTCGGAGCACCGCTGGCCGACTGCGTGACGTCCGTCATGGGCGCACCTCAATGGGCATGGCGGATCGCCGGGTTGATGAGGCCGTAGAGGACGTCGACCGTGAGGTTGACGATCATCACGAGGCCCGCGATCAGGATCAGGCCGCCCTGGACGACCGGATAGTCACGCTCGGAGATCGAATCGAGCATCCACTTGCCGATACCGGGCCAGGAGAAGATGTACTCGGTGAGGATCGCGCCGGTGAGCAGGATGCCGGCCTGGAGGCCTATGGTCGTGACCACCGGGATCAGCGCGTTGCGAAGGGCGTGGAGGCCGATGACCCGTCGCGGCGGCAGCCCCTTCGCCCGCGCGGTGCGGACGTAATCCTCGCCGAGCACTTCCAGCATGGCCGAGCGCGTCTGCCGCGCGATGACGGCGAGCGGAATCGTCCCCAGCACGATCGTAGGCAGGATCAGGTGCTCGAGCGCCGAGCTCAGTGCGCCGCGCTGGCCCGAGATGATGGCGTCGATCGTCATGAAGCCGGTGACGTCGGGGAAGAAGTAGCGGATGTCGATCCGGCCATCGATCGGCGTCCAGCCGAGGATGCCGGAGAATACGATGACGAGGAGAAGCCCCCACCAGAAGATCGGCATCGAATAGCCGATGAGCGACACGCCCATCGCGACCTGGTCGAACAGCTTGCCGCGGCGGACAGCGGCGATGATCCCTGCCGGGATGCCGATGATGATGGCGAAGGCGAGCGCGAAGATCGACAGCTCGAGGGTCGCCGGGAACAGCGTCAGGAAGTCCTCGATCACCGGGCGCTTGGTGGCGATCGAGGTGCCGAAATCGCCCTGGAGGATGCCCCAGACATAGTCGAGATACTGGACGATCAGCGGCCGGTCGAAGCCGAACTGGTGGGTCAATTCGGCGTAGCGCTCGGGCGAGACGCCGCGCTCGCCGGCGAGCAAAAGGACGGGGTCGCCGCGAAGGACCCGCGGGAAGACGAACGCGACCAGCGTGATCCCGAAGAAGGTCGGAACGATCAGAGCGAGCCGGGTGAGCAGGAAGCGGAGCATTCGCCCGCGATGCGTTGGGACGGGCGCCGGTCTGGCCGGCGCCCGCCATGTCTTTCGCTACTCGGTGACCGTCACGCCGTAGAATTCGTGGATGGCGAACGGGTTCATCACATAGCCCTGCACCTCGTCGCGGATCGGCATGAACACGACCGAATGCGCGATCGGGGCCCACGGCGCTTCGCGATGGAAGACCTCCTGGGCCTGCATGTAGAGCGCGGCGCGCTCCTCCTGGTCCGGGAGGACTTTGGCCTGCTCGATGAGGGCATTGAACTCGTCGTTGCACCACTGGGCACGGTTGGCGCCGCCGACGGCATCGCAGCCGAGCAGGACCGCGAGGAAGTTGTCGGGATCGCCATTGTCGCCGTTCCAGCCGAGAAGGACGGCGCCGTCGCGGTCGACCGCGGCCGAGCGCTCGAGATACTCGCCCCACTCATAGGTGACGATGTTGACCGTAACGCCGACCGCGGCGAAGTCGGCCTGGATCAGCTCGGCCATGCGGCGGGCGTTCGGGTTGTACGGGCGGCTGACCGGCATCGCCCACACATTCATCGTCAGGTTCTCGACGCCGGCGGCGGTGAGCGCGGCGCGGGCCGCGTCCGGATCGTAGACGTAGTCGGTCACGTTGGTGTTGTACGACCACATCGTCGGCGGGATCGGGTTCACGGCGATCTGGCCGGCGCCCTCATAGACCGCCGCCAGGATGGCTTCCTTGTTGATCGCCATGTTCAGCGCGTTGCGGACGGCCGGATTGTCGAACGGCGCCTGCTGCGTGTTGTAGGCGAGGAAGCCGACATTGAGCCCTTCGGCCTGATGGACGGTGATGTTGGCGTCCGCGTCGAGCACGGCGATGTCCGCCGGGTTCGGATACGGCATGATATCGCATTCGTCCGCGAGAAGCTTCTGCGCACGGACGGATGCGTCCACGGTGATCGAGAAGATGAGGTTCTCGATGCCCGCCGGCTCGCCCCAATAGTCGTTGTTCCGCGTGTAGCGGATCGTGGCGTCCTGCTGGTAGGCGACGAACTGGAACGGCCCGGTGCCGACCGGAAGCTGGTTGAACTGGGCCATGTTGCCGGCCGCTTCGAGCTGGTCGGCATATTCCTTGGAGACGATCGAGGCGAAGTCCATGCCGAGATTGGCGAGGAACGGGGCCTCGGGCCGGGTGAGATGGAAGGCGACGGTCAGGTCGTCGATGCGCTCGATGCTCTCGACGAGATCGGGCATCGACATGGCGTTGTAGTATTCCCAGGTGACCCCGGCGCTATACTGATACCAGGGGTTCGCCTCGTCGCCCTGGCGCATGAAGCTGAAGATCACGTCGTCGGCGTTGAGCGTCCGCGTCGGCGTGAACCACTCGGTGGTGTGGAAGGCGACGTCCGGCTTCAGATGGAAGGTGTAGGTGAGGCCGTCTTCCGAGACCTCCCAGCTTGCGGCGAGGCCCAGGCCTTCGCCGACCGAGGATGTGCCGGGCTCGAAATGAATCAGCCGGTCATAGACCGGCCGGGTAGCATCGAACGTGGTGCCTGCGGTGTAGGGCCCGGGGTCGAACCCCTCGGGCGCGCCTTCGGAGCAGTATACGAGCGTCTGCCCGAGGGCCGCGGTCGAGGCCGTTGCGGCAAAGGCCGCCGCGGCCAAGAACAACGTGGTCTTTCGCATTCCTTGACTCCCCTCTTACGGAGCCGGTCGGCCCCGTAGGGTCGCCAGCCGTGGGGGTCAGCAAAGCGCCCTTTGTCGTACGGCGCAATAGACTCTTTGGCGGAAAGATGACACGTTAAGTCGAACGAGCGGGCGCCGAAGCAAACGGCGCCGCTCGCTGCTTTGCATTGGCCATTGTGTTTGCCGCGACGCACAGAATACTGCGCCATCGCGTCGACGCCGGGCGCCCTCGAAAGCCATTCTCCGGAGAGGCGGAACTGCACCAGCCGGCTCCCACGATCGGCCGCTTTCGGACAAACGTATTCCGCCAACGGCCCCTTCATCGCGCCGCCTACTCCCAGCCCAGCGCGCCGCCATTCTGGTATTCGATCACCCGGGTCTCGAAGAAGTTCTTCTCCTTCTTCAGGTCCATCGCTTCCGACATCCACGGGAACGGGTTTTCCGCCGCAGTAAACACGGGTGACAGGCCGATCTGCGCGGCGCGCCGGTTGGCGATGAAGTGCATGTATTTTTCGCACAAGGCGGCGTTCAGGCCGAGGAAGCCGCGGGGCATCGTGTCCCGGCCGTAGGCGGCCTCGAGCTCCGCCACTTCGCGGATCATCCCGCGGATCTCGTCCTGGAACGCACGCGTCCAGAGCTGCGGGTTCTCCGCCTTGATCTGGTTGATGACGTCGATGCCGAAATTGAGGTGCAGGCTCTCGTCGCGGAGGATGTACTGGTACTGCTCGGCGATGCCGACCATCTTGTTGCGCCGGCCGAGCGACAGGATCTGCGCGAAGCCAGTGTAGAACCACATCCCCTCGAAGACGACGTAGAACGCGACGAGGTCGCGGAGGAACGCCTGGTCCGCCGCCGGCGTCCCGGTGCGGAAGCCCGGGTCGTCGAGATGCTGCGTGTGGCGGAGCGCCCAGGCCGCCTTGTCGGTGATCGACGGCACCTCGCGATACATGTTGAAGAGCTCGCCCTCGTCGAGCCCGAGGCTTTCGACGACGTACTGGAAGGTGTGGGTGTGGACCGCCTCCTCGAAGGCCTGACGCAACAGATACTGCCGGCA
Source organism: Bauldia sp. (assembly GCA_050184415.1). Taxonomy (GTDB): domain Bacteria; phylum Pseudomonadota; class Alphaproteobacteria; order Rhizobiales; family Kaistiaceae; genus JADLGL01. The sequence goes on along the minus strand of JBFXAJ010000019.1, from coordinate 34,056 downwards.
CTCGGGGTTGGTGAGATGCCGGTAGATCGCGAGTACGATGTTGTTCGCGACGAGGCTCTCGGAGGCGGCGAAGAAGCCTAGATTGCGCTTGATCATCCGCCGCTCGTCGTCGGTAAGGCCGTCGCGCGACTTCCACAGCGCGATGTCGGCCTGCATCGACACTTCCGTCGGCATCCAGTGATTGTTGCAGGCGGCGAGATACTTCTCCCATGCCCAGCGATATTTCAGCGGCAGGAGCTGGTTCACGTCGGCGCGGGCGTTGATCATCGCCTTGTCGTCGACCGAGACGCGAGCGGCGCCGCGGTCGATGGCGCCGAGGCCGGTGGCTTCGGCCAGGAACGGCAGCGTCGGCTCCGCGCGTGACGGAGCGCCGGCAGGTTCGGACCAGTCGAGCAAGTTGGCGCGCGCGCTCACTGGCAGGCCTCGCAGGTCGGGTCGTCGATGAGGCAGGCGGCGCTTTCGGCGAGGACGATGAGGTCTGGGGTGGCAGCGCCGACGGCAACACCGCTCACGCCGACGCGGCCCGTATGCGCAACCTCGCCAAGACCTCCTCCCCGGGCTTGACCCGGGGCCCATTGGCCTCCCCCAACGGCGCGGCTGTGGTTGGCCGCTCCGCCATTAGGCCCCGGCTCGGGGGCCGGGGAGGAGTATGAGGCAAGGTCGCCGTTCCCAACGATCGCCGCGCCGTTCGGGCGGGATGCGCTCGACCTGGGTGAGGGGAACGGGCGATCCGGGACGGCCTCCGAGGCACCACCTACCGCTACCGCATTCAGCTTCCCGTCCGTCGCCCGCAGCGTCGATTTCTCGACATGCGTCGCCGACCGCGTGCGGAGGTAGTAGGTCGTCTTCAGCCCGCGCCGCCACGCGAGCCGATACAGCGCATCGAGCTTTCGGCCCGACGGGTTGGCCAAATAGATGTTCAGCGACTGCGCCTGGTCGATCCATTTCTGGCGCCGGGCCGCAGCCTCGACCAGCCAGTCTGAATCGATCTCGAAAGCGGTCGCATAGAGCGCCTTGAGGTCGTCCGGCACCCGATCGATGGCGCCCACGGAGCCGTCGAAATATTTGAGGTCGGAGACCATCACCTCGTCCCACAGGCCGCGGGCCTTGAGATCGCGGATCAGCGCCGCGTTCACCACGGTGAAATCGCCGGACATGTTCGATTTGACGAAGAGGTTCTGGTAGCCGGGCTCGATCGACTGCGAGACCCCGCAGATGTTGGAGATCGTCGCGGTCGGCGCGATCGCCATCGTGTTCGAGTTCCGCATGCCGACGGATACGACGCGGGCGCGGAGCGCTTCCCAGTCGAGGCGCCGCGAGCGGTCGAGGTCGAGCCCGCCCCGCGCTTCGACAAGAAGCTCGACGGAATCGATCGGCAGCACGCCTTTCGACCACAGCGAGCCCTCAAAACTCGGATAGCGCCCGCGCTCGGCCGCGAGGTCGACCGAGGCCGAGATGGCGTGGAAGGAGATCACCTCCATGCTCTCGTCGGCGAAGCGCACCGCGTCGCCCGAGGCGTAGGGAATCCGCAGCGCCTGGAGCGCGTCGGAAAAGCCCATCAGGCCGAGGCCGACCGGCCGGTGCCGGAGGTTCGACCGGCGCGCCTCGGGGATGGTGTAGAAATTGATGTCGATGACATTGTCGAGCATCCGCATCGCGGTGCCGACCGTCCGCGCGAGGCGCGCCCGGTCAAGGCCGTTGGGGCCAACGTGGTTGACGAGATTGACCGAACCGAGATTGCAGACCGCGACCTCGCTGTCCGACGTGTTGAGCGTGATCTCCGTGCAGAGGTTCGAGGAGTGGACGACGCCCGCGTGCCGCTGCGGCGATCGGATGTTGCACGGGTCCTTGAACGTCACCCAGGGGTGCCCGGTCTCGAACAGCATCGTCAGCATGCGGCGCCAGAGGTCGACGGCGCGCACGCGCTTCCAGACCTTCACCTCGCCGCGGTCGGCTCGGGCTTCGGCCGCCTCATAGGCCACTTTGAAGGCCGGCCCGTAGAGGTCGTGCAATTCCGGAAATTCGTCGGGCGAGAACAGCGTCCACCCGGCGTCGGCCTCGACCCGCTCCATGAAGAGGTCCGGCACCCAGTTGGCGGTGTTCATGTCGTGGGTCCGGCGGCGCTCGTCGCCGGTGTTCTTGCGCAGGTCGAGGAACTCCTCGACGTCGATGTGCCAGGTCTCGAGATAGGCGCACACCGCGCCCTTCCGCTTCCCGCCCTGGTTCACCGCGATCGCGGTGTCGTTGGCGACCTTGAGGAACGGCACGATGCCCTGGCTCTCGCCATTGGTGCCCCTGATGTGGGCGCCGAGGCCGCGCACCCGCGTCCAGTCATTGCCGAGGCCGCCGGAATATTTTGCCAGCAAAGCATTGTCCTTCACCGACTTGAAGATGCCGTCGAGATCGTCGGGCACCGTCGTGAGGAAGCAGGATGAGAGCTGCGGCCGCGGCGTGCCGGAATTGAAGAGCGTCGGCGTCGAGGCCATGAAGTCGAACGACGACAGGAGGTCGTAGAACGCGATCGCCCGGGCTTCGCGGTCGATCTCGCGAAGCGCGAGGCCCATCGCCACCCGCATGAAGAAGGCCTGCGGCAGCTCGAACCTGACGCCGCCATCGTGCAGAAAGTAGCGGTCGTAGAGGGTCTGCAATCCGAGGAACTGGAAGGCGAGGTCCCGCTCCGGCTTCAGCGCCGCGCCGAGCCGGGCGAGATCGAAGCGGCCGAGTTCTGGATCGAGCCGCTCGGCCCGGATGCCGGCGGCCACGAAGCCGGCGAAATAGTCGGCGTAGCGGCCCGCCATTTCCTCCTGTGTCGACTGGTCCGGACGCCCGGCCAGATATGTGAGCGCCTCGCGCCGCAGCCGGTCCAGCAGGAGACGGGCGCTGACCTGGGCGTAGTTCGGCTCGGTCTCGACGAGCGTGCGGGCGGCGAGGATCGGCGCCAGGGACAGCTCGTCCGGCGCGATGCCGTCATAGAGATTGCGGAGCGTCTCGCCGAGGATCGTGTCCGCCGCGGTGCCCTCGAGGCCGGCGCAGGCTTCGATGATGATGCGCTCGAGGCGTGCCGCATCGAGCGGGGCGAGCGTCCCGTCGGACAGCCGGACGCGAACCGCCGGCTCAGTGGCCACGACGCGGAGGGTCTCGGCCGCTCGCGCCCTGGCGCGCTCCTCGCGGTACAGCACATAGGCACGCGCGACCTTGTGGTGACCGCCGCGCATCAACGCCAGCTCGACCTGGTCCTGGATCGTCTCGATGTGGAACGTGCGGCCGAGTTCCGGCCGACGGGTCAGCGCGGCCACGACCTCGCCCGTGAGGTCGTCCACCGTCTCATGGATGCGCCGCGAATCCGAAGCCGCGTTTCCTTCGACGGCGAGAAACGCCTTCGTCAAAGCGACGGTGATCTTCGACGCGTCGAACGGAGTGACCGTGCCGTTGCGGCGGATGACCTGGTGGTCCGGAGTCGCGACCGGCGCGACGGTCGGCGGCGAAAGGTGAACTGCAGCGACAGCCATCAGGAGCCCCGTGATGTTGCGGCGGGGGCACGAGGGGACGGGCGGGAGGCGCGGGAACGCGCATCGTCGCTGCGACCCGCCGGGCACCCCGCCCGTGGACGTTCGGTGTCACGGCAGGTCTCCTGGCTCGCGGGTCGCGGCTCGCTGTTCGGCCTTCCCAAGCCGCATGGCTCAGTGGCTAAAGATCGGACAGGAGCTACCGCTTACAGTTGCGGGGGCAGCCCCGGTATTTCACCGGCGTTCCCTCTTGGCCGCCGACCGAGTCGGCAGACCGTGACCACCAGATATAGAGGCCCGACGGGCGCCATCGTCAACATCCTGAGCGGACTGCCCACTGATGTTCGTGCCGCCGCGCTATTGTGCAGTTGCGGAAATGCCTGCGCAGCAGGCAGTCGTGCCCGCAGTTTCAAATAGCCGGGCTTGTTCAGCAGTGCTTATTTGCGGCCAACCCACACGGAGTAGACCCGTATGAAGAAGCCCCTGGCGATCCTCCTCAGCACGGCTTGTGCCCCCCTGCTGGCGGTACCCGGCTCCGCGCAGGAGCCTCCCCCGCCGATCCCGTTCGAGACCGTCGGGGTCAAGGCCGCGATCGATCCGGGTCCGAACATGTTCGTCCTCGACCAGAGCTGGAGCGGCGCGAGCACGCTCCAGGTCTTCGCCGCCGACGATTTCGACTACAAGGGCGGGATGAGCACGGGCTCGATGGCGCAGGCCCAGCTCTCGGCCGACGGGACGACCGCCTACACCATCTCGACCTATCTCGAGCGCTTCACCGAAGGCGACACCGAGATGGTGCTCCAGGTGTTCGACGTCGCGACCCTGACGCGCACCGCGGAGATCGCGCTGCCGCCGAAGATCGCCATGGTCGGCCCGTACGAGAACCTTCTCCAGCTCGCCGCCGACGAGCGCTTCGCCCTCGTGATGAACGCGACGCCGGCGGCTTCGGTCACGGTCGTCGACCTCGAGGCCGGAGCCGTGACGATGGAGGTGCCGACGCCGGGGTGCTGGAACATCTATCCGGCGACGACCGGCCTCAAATGGACCATGCTCTGCGGCGACGGCACCGCGCAGACCTTCGTCCTCAACGACGCCGGCACCGAGATCGCGTCGCAGAACGCGACCGCGATCTTCGACGCGGATGTCGATCCGCTGTTCAGCCATGGCGAGCGCGGCACCGGCGACGAACTCCTGTTCGTGTCCTATGGCGGCGACGTCTACCGGGTGTCGGACGCCAGCGACACGCCGGCGCTCGTCGGCACCTTCTCGTTCGGGGACACACTCGACGAGCCGTTCGCGCCCGGCGGCTATCAAGTCTCCGCCTACAACGAGGCGAACGACGTCCTCTTCGTGACCGTCCATAACGAGCCCTATGACGGCAGCCACAAGGATGGCAGCACCGAGATCTGGGCCATCGACGTCGGCAACGAGACGCTGCTCTACCGGTTCCAGCTCGAGCCGGGCTATGTCAGCCTCGCGGTCACCGACGAGGAGATCCCGACCCTCTACGCCTTCAACGAGCACGACTACACGCTCCACGCCTTCTCCGTGGACCTCTCGGCGCCCTACGGGATCATCCTGACCGAGAATGCGGCCGTGGATTCCGGCGGCCAGGTCATCACGGTGCGGCCATGAGCGACGACGCGCTCGCGCTCCTCGCGGCGACGGCGGCGGCGTTCACCGCGCTGATCTTCGCCCGGGCTGCGTGGCACAAGCTGTCGGACTTCGCCGGCTTCACCGGCTTCGTATCGGACTACCGGCTGGTCCCGGAGCCAATGGTGAAGACAGTCGCGGCCGTTCTGGTCGCCATCGAGATCGCGATCCCGGTCGCGCTGCTCATCCCCGGCGCGCAGCCCGTCGGCGCGGCGCTCGCGATCCTCCTCCTCGCCCTCTATGGGGCCGCCATGGGGGTCAACATCGCCCGCGGCCGCACCAGCATAGAATGCGGCTGCGGCGGGGCGCCGAGCCTCCTGTCGCCGGCCCTCCTCGTCCGCAACGGCGTGCTCGCGCTGATCGCCGCGGCGGTCCTCTTCGGCAACAGCTTCAGCCTCGGCTTCGGCGAGGCGGTGGCGGCGATCGCCCTCGCCTTCCTGCTCTGGGTCTCTTTCCTTCTCGCGGAGCAGATCCTCGCCAACGGCATGCACGCCCGGCACGTCCGGTAGCCACCCCTACGGATAGGAACAGCACATGACTGGTTTGATCTTCGCCGTCGCCGTCCTCTGGGTGGTCGTGCTCGGCCTCGCGGTCGCGCTCTTCGCCCTCGCCCGGCAGACCGGAGTCCTCTTCGAACGCGTGGCGCCGATGGGCGCGCTCATCAACGACGCCGGCCCCAGGATCGGCGACGCGTCCCCGCGCTTCACCCTGCCGAACCTCAATGGCGGCGTGGTGCAGCTTGGCGGCGCGGGCGACAAGAGCACGCTGGTGTTCTTCCTCTCGCCGACCTGCCCGGTCTGCAAGAAGCTGCTGCCGATCCTCGGCTCGATCCGGGCGAGCGAGCGCAACTGGCTCAACATCGTGCTCGCGAGCGACGGCGACGCGGAGAAGCACAAGGCCTTCATCGGCCGCGCCGAGCTCGGCTCATACCCCTATGTCCTCTCGAGCGACCTCGGCATCACCTACCGCGTCTCGCGCCTCCCCTTCGCCGTCCTGATCGACGAAGCCGGGACCGTGCGGTCGAAGGGCCTCGTGAACAACCGCGAGCAGCTCGAAAGCCTCTTCAACGCCAAGGAGATGGGGGTCGAGTCGCTGCAGACCTTCATCGAGCAGCTCAGGCCGACCCAAGGCTAACCCTTCACGGAGTGTCCAAATGACGGATTTCTTTGACAAATTCCTGGGATGGATGGACGGCGCCTCCGAGAAGGTCGCGCGCAAGACGGCCCAGGCGGTCGGCCGCCGCAACGTCCTTGCCACCCTCGGCATCGCGATGATGGGCACCACCCTCGCGCCTATGCTGCCCTTCGACCGCACCTTCGGCCGGGCCATGGCGCAGCCGAAGCCGGAAGGCGACGATGGGGACATCGCCGAGTGCGACTACTGGCGCTACTGCGCGCTCGACGGCTATCTCTGCTCCGAATGCGGCGGCACGCTCACGCAGTGCCCGCCGGGGTCCGAGGCATCGACGGTGTCCTGGGTCGGCACCTGCCACAACCCCAATGACGACCGCGACTATTTGGTGTCGTACAATGACTGCTGCGGCGGCGGCGGCTGCGCCAACCCGACATTCTGCTTCACGTCGGAGGGCGAGCGGCCCGGCTACCGCATGGGCCTCTACAACGACATCAACTGGTGCATGGCCAACGACACCAAGGGCTATCACTGCACGGTCGCCGTCGTCGTCGGCCTCGCCTGAGAAACCAGTGCGATGCGCCCCGAAAAGCGCGGCGGGGCGGGCAGCCCCGCCGCTCGCGACATGACCGCCGGACGACGCGTTTGAAATCCGTCCTCGGCAGCCTTGCGGGTCTTGCGGTCGCGGCCTTCGCGACGACGGCTGCTGTTGCCCAGGAGCGCGGGCCGCACACCAACTACATCCTCCGCTGCGCCGGCTGCCACGGCCTTGAGGGCAACGGCGTGCCCAACGCCGGCATCCCGGCTTTCCCCGGCTTCGTCGGCGTGTTCGCTGGCGACGAGGATGGCAGGACGTATCTCTTCCATGTCCCCGGCGTGGTCGGCGCGAGCCTGAGCAACGCCGAGATCGCCGCGCTGATGAACTACGTCATGGAACGGTGGGCGGGGCCGTCGCTGCCCGCCGCCTACGTTCCTTTCACGGAGGCCGAGGTCGCCATGCGCCGGGCGATCGCCGTGCCGAGCGTCGTCGACTTCCGGCGCGCCGTCGTCGAACGGCTTGCCGCCCTCGGCATCGTCGCCGCCGACTATCCCTGGCCGTAGCCGGACCGGAGCGCGGCTGCGGGGGCGCGCTTGCGTCTCGGCACATTGCATGCATGTTGGATCTAGGGCCGACATCGTGGCCGACAGGGTCTGCTGGGCGCTGCCGGTGGCGGCCATGAAGGAACACTTCGCCGGCAGCCCGGCCGTCATGGCCAAGGTGCTGTCGAATCTCGTCCTTGAGCTTTCCGATCGTCTCCGGCAGTCCAATCGAATGGTCATGTCGCTGAGATAACACGCGGAGCCGGTTAGTGTTTGGACGGAGGCGCGCTTTTCTTGGCCCCCAGTTGCGCAGCATTCGTCTTAAACAGTAAGTTGCCGCTACTTTTGTGGGGGCCACCACACATGGAAGGATGTCCTAACGTGCGGGCTAGAGCTTATGGGGGCGAGCCGGGCGTCGCATCGCTGACGCACGCCAGAGTGCCGATCGCCACGGCGAAGCGCGTTTCACGGAAGTTCGGACGGCTGGGTGCGATCATTGCCGGCGCCGTCGCGGCCCTTGCCATCGGCGCATCCGCCGCAACCGCGCAGAACGCGATCGGGACGGCGGTCGGCGTCACGCCGGCCGCGACGGGCGAGCTCGGCGGCAACCGGGTCACGCTCATCAACGGCAACGACCTCTATCAGGGCCAGATCATCGCCACCGATACCGGCGGCGAGGTCCAGATCATCTTCGTGGACGACACCCGCATGGTGGTCGGGCCGAACTCGATCCTCCAGATCGAGACCTATCTCCTCCGGAACGCCAACACGCTGGAGAACTTCACCGCCAATGCCCTCGGCGGCACGTTCCGGTTCATCACCGGCACCAGCCCGCACGAGGCCTATACGATCAACACGCCGACCGGCACGATCGGCGTGCGCGGCACCGCCTTCGACTTCAACGTGGCACTCCTCATCGGAGTCTGGGAGGTGAACGTCCTCGTCTATGACGGCATCGTCGTCATGTGCGCCCTCAACGGCACCTGTGCCGAACTCAACGCGTCCTGCGAAATGGGCACCATCGTGCCGACGCTTGCGATGGTTATCGACCCTGCGACAGCGCAGCAGATTGCACGCCAGAGTTTCCCATACGCGCGCTTCCAGTTCTGGCTCCGACAGGAGCTCCGGGTCCAGAATCCGCGTGGCTGCCTGTTCCAGAACACCCGGGACAATGGCGGCGACGCCAACATCGAATCGTCCGACTCGAGCTCCGGTTCCGGCGGAAGCGGCGGGGCCAACGCCGAGTCGTCGGACTCGAACTCCGGCGGAGGAAGCGAAGGTGGCGGAGAGAGTTCGTCCTCGACCCCGCCATGCCCCTCCTACCATTTTCAGAACGCCCATGGCGGGAAGAGCGGCGGCCCCCCTTGGTGGTACCCGGCCGACTGTTATGAAACGAAGGCAATGTCGCCCTTGCAGGAAATGAAGCTCCTGTTCCTTCTAGGACGAATCTGACGCCGAAGGCGGCGGCCCGCGCTCCGGGCCGCCGTTGCTCCGCGCAAAGACCGGAGTGGTCGAATGTGGAAGCGGCGGCTCATTCCGGGCCTCATCGGCCTCGCCGTCGTTTTCCTCCTGGCCTGGCTGAGGGTCGCGGATCCGCTGCCGGTCCAGATCGTCCGCGAGATCGCCTTCGACACCTACCAGCGGCTCGCGCCGCGCGCGCCGAGCGACGCCCCCGTCCGCATCGTCGACGTCGACGACCCCTCGCTCGCGGCGATCGGCCAATGGCCCTGGCCGCGCGACGTCCTTGCCGAGCTGACGACCCGCCTCACGCAGCTTGGTGCCGCGGCGATCGTCTATGACGTCCTGTTCTCGGAGCCGGACCGGACGTCCCCGAGCCGCTTCGCTGCGACCATCGCCGACGCCGCCGCTCCCGGCCCCAACCCGCTTGCCGGCGTCGACCTTCCCGACCATGACGCGATCTTCGCGGAGGCGATCGCCGCCTCGCCGACGGTGCTCGGCTTCGAGGCCTCGCAAGGGCTGATGCCGTTCCCGACGGCCAAGATCGGCTTCTCGGTCGTCAGCCCCACCGGCACGGTCCGCGTGCCGACTTCGGCCACCGGGACGATGCCCCTGCCGATCCTGGTCGAGGCGGCGCACGGCCTCGGCTTCATGAACATCGCGGTCGGCAGCTCGGTGGAGACCGTCCGCGAGATCCCGCTCCTGTGGAGCAATGGCGAGGCCTTTTATCCAGCGCTGGCGGCGGAGGGACTGCGGCTGGCCCTCGGCGTCGGGAGCATCATCATCTTCGGCGAGCAGTCGAACGCCGGCGTGGTGCAGGCGGTCCGGATCGGGGCCTTCGAGATCCCGACGACGGCGACGGGATCGCTCCGCCTCTACTACCAGGAGACGCAGCCCGGCCTCTACGTCCCGGCCCATGAAGTCCTGGGCGACGACTGGACCGCGCTCGCTCCAGAGGTCGCCGGCAACATCGTCATCATCGGCACGTCGGCGACCGGGCTTCGCGACATCAGGGGCACGCCGCTCGGCCGGGACATGGCGGGCGTCGAGATCCACGCCCAGGCGCTGCAGCAGATCCTCGCGGGCACCTACCTGCAGCGGGCCGACTGGGTCAGCGGCCTCGAGATCCTGGCCTTCGTCGTCATCGGCATCGCTCTCGTCGTCATCATCCTCGCCTCCGGCCCGCTGCTCTGCCTCATCGTCGGCGGCGTCCTCGTCATCCTCGGGATCGGCGCGTCCTGGCTCGCGTTCCGCAATGGCGGCGTCCTGATCGACCCGAGCTTCACGGTGATCGGGAGTCTTGTCGTCTATTCGGTGATGATCTTCCTGCAGTTCACGCTCACCAACACCGACCGCAGGAAGATCCGCCGCGCCTTCGGCCACTACGTGTCGCCCGAGCTCCTCGTCCAGATCGAGAAGAGCGGCCACAAGCTCCAGCTCGGCGGCGAGACCCGCGAGCTCTCGATCCTCTTCACCGACATCCGGAACTTCACCACGCTCAGCGAGCACCTCCAGCCGCCGCAGCTCGTCGCCCTCCTCAACACGCTGTTCGGCTCGCTCGGCGAGCGGATCACCGACCATTTCGGCACGATCGACAAGTTCATGGGCGACGCGATGATGGCGTTCTGGAATGCGCCGCTCGACGTCGACCGCCACGCACTCCGCGCCTGCACCGCCGCGCTCGGCATGCGGCGGACGCTGGATGACCTCAATGCCCGCGACGCGTTCGGCCTCCGCACGACCAACCACGTGATGGAGGAGATCAACATCGGCATCGGGATCTCGACGGGCGAAGCGCTGGTGGGGAATCTCGGGCTCGAGACGCGCTTCGACTATTCGTGCATCGGCGACAGCGTGAACGTCGCCTCCCGCGTCGAGGGCGCCTGCAAGCAGGTTGGCTACGATATCCTGGTGGTCGCCTCGACCCGGGAGCAGGCCGCAGGCCTTGCGTTCCTCGAGGCGGGATCGATCGCCCTCAAGGGCAAGAGCGCCCGCGAAGCGACGTACATCCTGGTGGGTGATGCCGCCTTCGCGGCGAGCGACACGTTCAAGGCCCTCGAGGCCGCGCATTCCCGCGCCATCGGCGCGATCTGCTCCGGGCGCGACGTCGACAAGGCCATCGAGGACTGCACCGCCCTCGTGACCTTCGGGGATCTCCGCCTCAAGGCCTTCTATGACAAGATGCGCGGCCGCCGGGCAGACTTTGCCGGCGAGCCGGCCGAGGTTCCGGCGACGGCGACCGATCACACCCATTAGGGTGGCAGGCGGCTTTCCCTGAGGGGGGTCCCCCGTCTAGACTGGCGCCCATTGAGACGCCGACGGAGCGGATGGGCCGCAGTAGGCGGGGGATTGGGCACGGTGCTTCGTCTCGGCCTCGACGCCGGCAGGGGTGGCGCGCGTTGGGGATCCGGGGCTGCGACGCCGGCAGGGAACGGATTAATTGACGAGCTATGACTGGCTGATCATCGCGGTCCTCGCCGCGCTTCAGGTCAAGCACTTCCTCTTCGATTTCGTGCTGCAGCGGCCCTACGAGTTCTTCAAGAACAAGGGGACGTATGGCCACCCGGGAGGAATCGTCCACGCCGGACTCCATGCCATAGGCACGATTCCGGCGATTCTGATCATGCCGCCATCGCTTGCGGTCGGCATCGCGATCGTGGTCGGCGAGTTCATCATCCACTACCACATCGACTGGTCGAAGGAGCAGATCGAGCGGCGCTGGAAGACCTCCTCGGCGAACCACTTCATGATCCTCGGCCTCGACCAGTTGGCGCATCAGATGACCTATGTCCTGATCCTCGGCGTGCTCATGGCGTCGTCCTGAGAGCCGCGAAAAGCTCCATGGAAGCCGCCTGAGGAACCCGCGAGCAACCGTCCATCACCGACATGGCGCAGCGAAGACGGCCAGCGGGATGGACGAAAGGCTTCGGTGCCGCCCTGGCGGTCATCGTCCACCTGTCGCCGACCGCCGCCGATGAGACCTGTCCGGTACCGGCGATCGGTGCCACGCTGCCGCTGACCCAGGCGAGCACACCGCATGACCTCGCGGCCTTCGCCCTTCCCTTCGCCCGGCTGCCCCTCTCGGTTCTGAGCGGCGCGCCGCCAGGCTTCGGTCGCGGCATCGCGTGGCGGCCGCTCCTCGAAGCCCTCGATCCGCCTGCCGCGGCCTTCGCCGTTCTCTCGGGGTTTGGTGCCGGGATCTTCCTTCCATGCTCGGGTGCGGGTGTCGTCGTGGTGTTCGATTCGACCACGCTTCGCGACCCCCGGGACCTTGTCGCGGGGACGCTCCGCCAGTTGTTCGGCGGCTGGGCGCCGCTTTCGCTCCGCTTCCTCGACGCCGTTGCCGTTGCCTATCCCGGCCGTCCGATCCTGGTCGTCGGGCATTCGTCCGGCGGAGCGCTGGCGAGCTATGCCGCCGGACGGCGCGGGCTGCCCTCGATCGTCTTTAATCCGTCGCGGACGATCGCAGCAACCACCAATCCCGGCACGAACCAGCTCGTCGTCATCGTCGAAGACGACCCGATCGCCGACCCAGATGTCATCTCGCTCCGAATCTTCCGCCCACCGCGCCAGGTGCTGGGGATCACGCTCCGGCTCGACGTCGAGGTAGCGCGACCGTTCCTCGATCTCCACGACATCGAGACCGTCATCACCGGCCTCGAGGCGTTGCTCTAGGCGAGGATGCGCGCTGCTTAACCGCCGATCTTGTCCGTGCCGGCGCTGACGACAATCGCCGCTGCGCCGCGCGGTGCGGCGCTGGCGGAATTGACCGGGCGGCACGCGACGCATACCGTCCGCGCCGCTCGGTCCTCGTCGATCTTCGAGCGCGTAGCTCAGGTGGCAGAGCAGCTGACTTTTAATCAGCGGGTCATGGGTTCGACTCCCATCGCGCTCACCAATTAAATCAATGAGCTGACGGTGTTTCACGTGAAACAAAGCGGGAACGCGCGACCCGATATGACGTTCAGTCCACGACCACCGACCTAAGGCTGCGCGAGGAGGAGCACGCCGCAGGCGATGCGGTCGCCGGCGTGGCCTGCCGGCTGGGTCATGTAGTCGTCGGCCATCGCGTGGAGGACGAGGGCCGCGCCATCGGCGTCGAACAGATAGCCGGGATCAGGATCCGGACGATTGCCGGCGGCATCGGGAGGCGGGCCCGGATCGACCGAGAGGCCCGGCGCAAAGAACTCCACGGTCACCCGGCCCGATTCCGGCACGACGACGTTGGGAAGGTCGCCGGCGTGGGGGCCGCCCTCCGCCAGAAACCCATGCTCGGCATCGGTCGGGTTGAAGTGGCCGCCGGCGGCCTCGAAGTCCGGCGTGCAGGCCCCGGTCTCATGGACGTGCAGGCCGTAGGTGCCCGGTGCGAGGTCCTGGAATTCCGCGCGGACGAGGAGGCCGTTCGGCCCCTCGGTCATCGTCACGATGGCACGGGTCTCGCCGGCAGCCGTCATCAGAGTCGTGGCCGCGAACGGCCCGCCCATGACGAAGGCATCCGGCGCGGCCGGCTGGGCGAGGACCGGCGTCGCCGCCAATGTGGCGGCCAGGGCGGCGGGAAAGGCATAAGAACGCATCGTGGCGTCTCCACGTGACGTGCACCCGACCCCCGCGAGACGACAACCCGTGCTGCCGGCCTTCGTTCCTCCGCGACTTGCGCGGCCTCCGAAGGATGGACAATCTCGCGGCGCGAGATCGCGAGGATGACCATGTCCGGAAATGTCCTGTCCCGACGGATCGCCGCCACCCAGGCGGCCTTCAGCGTGATCGAGCGCTTCTATTTCGAGGCACCCTATGGCGAGCGCCGGCTCGTTCCCGGGATCTCCGACTTCACCTTCGGCAATCCGCACGAGATGCCGCTGCCCGGCATCGTCGAGGCGATCCGCGCCGGGGCGGTGCCGCAGAACAAGGACTGGTTCGCCTACAAGACCAGCGAGGACGAGCCGCGGACGGTGGCGGCCGAGCGGCTCTCGGCCGAGCTCGGGCTCCCCTTCGAGCCGGCGGACGTCGCACTGACCGGCGGCGCCTTCGCCGCCAGCATGGTGGCTCTTCGCGTCCTCCTCGATGCCGGCGACGAGATCATCTTCTCCGAGCCGGCGTGGTTCTGCTACGAGCCGATGGCGCTCGCCGCGGACGCTGTGCCGAGGAAGGTCGGCCTCCGGGCCGACGATTTCGGCCTCGACCTCGGCGCGATCGAAGCCGCGATCACGCCGCGGACGCGGATCGTCGTCGTCAACACGCCGCACAACCCCACCGGCCGGATCTACTCCGAGGCCGAGCTTCGCCCGCTCGCCGAGCTTCTCGACCGCGGGTCGGAGCGGATCGGCCGACGGATCTTCATCCTCTCGGACGAGCCCTATCGCCGCCTTCGCTTCGACGGGCGCGGCTTCACGAGCCCGGCCACGATCTACCCGTGGACGCTGCTGGTCTACAGCTACGCAAAAGTCCTCCTCGCCCCGGGCCAGCGGCTCGGCTATCTCGCGCTGTCGCCGCTGATGCCGCAGGCGGAGCGCGAGGCGATCCGCGGCGTGATGTTCGCCGCCCAGATGGCGCTCGGCTGGTGCTTTCCGAACGCCGTTATGCAGTACGCCCTGCCGCGGCTTGAAGACCTGTCGATCGACATCGCCGCCCTCGCGCGGCGGCGCGACCGCCTGGTCGCGGTCCTTGCGGAGGCCGGCTTCAAGGTCGTCCCACCCGAGGGCACCTTCTACCTCTGGGTCAGATGGCCCGACGGCGTCGACCGCGCGCAGATGTGGCGGGCACTCGCCGATCGCGACGTGTTCGTCCTGCCCGGCGAGACTTGTGGCGGCCCCGGATATTTCCGCATCAGCCTCACCGCTTCCGACGCGATGGTCGAGCGGGCCTTGCCGATCTTCTCCGAAGTCGTGCGGGAGCTCGCGCCCGCCTGACCGATAGCCGGCTCAGCAAATATCGCGGCGCGGAACACTGCGGCGGTTCGCCGTCATGGGATTGTGACCTGAATCATGTAACCGGCAAGCATCGCAAACTTGCCGGGACAGGAAATGCCGCCGATCGTGAGGAAACCGCAATACAGGACGCTCTTCATCTCCGACTTCCACCTTGGCACGCGCGGCTGCCAGGCCGGTCTCCTCCTCGATTTTCTCCGCAACCACCAGGCCGACACGATCTACCTCGTCGGCGACATCATCGACGGCTGGAAGCTCTCCCGGAGCTGGTATTGGCCGCAAGCCCATACCGACGTGATCCAGCTCCTCCTCGCCCGCGCGCAGGAGGGCGTGAAGCTGATCTATGTACCTGGCAACCATGACGAATTCATGCGGAACTATGTCGGCCAGTGCTTCGGCCCGATCGAGGTCGTCGAGAGCACGATCCACGAGGCCGCCGACGGGCTCCGCTATGTCGTGACCCATGGCGACCAGTTCGACGTCGTCGTGCGCTGGGCACCGTGGCTCTCCGCGCTCGGCGCCACGATCTACAACGCGACGCTCGCGGCCAACGCCGTCGTCAACCGCTTCCGCCGCATGCTCGGCTTCGGCTACTGGTCGCTCGCCGAATGGACCAAGCGGACGGTGAAGAACGCGGTGAAGGTGATCGGCGACTACGAGGAAGCCGTAGCCGGCGAAGCAAAGCGTGCCTCCGCCGACGGCGTGATCTGCGGCCACATCCACCACGCGGACATCCACGACCGCTTCGGCGTCCGCTACGTCAACACCGGCGACTGGATGGAGAGCTGCACCGCGGTGGTCGAGCACCCCGACGGCCGCATGGAAGTCATCCGCTGGGCCGCCGTCGCCTCCGCCCGCAGCAACGTCACCCGCCTCCGCCCGGTCGAGACCGCCGACGCCGCGTAGGCGTCGAGCCGAGAAATCTTCGGCTCACCGCATTCACCCCTCTCGCACGCTCGGATGGTGCCACCTGTCCCCGCCGGGGAGACCCGACACAAGTCGTGCGTTACGCGCTTCGGACCGGCAGCGCGAACCAAGCGAGTGGAGCGGAAGCTCTTCCTTCGCCCCGCAAGGCGGGGAGAAGGTGGCGCGGAGCGCCGGATGAGGGGCAGCCCCAGGCTCTGAGTTTGCCGGAATCCCCCTCACCCCAGCCCTCTCCCCGCCCGGCGGGGAGAGGGAGCGCCACCGCTGTGGGCCACAGCAACAGTCCTAGAAGGGAGGAGATCGAACCCCGGCCGCGCTCCCGGCGTCGAATCACGCGGCCGAAATCTCAGGCTTCGGTGGGCTCGGCGGGTGACCGACCCCGCTTCACGGTCATGACATTGCCGCGCCACTCGAAGCTGTTGCCGATCCAGCCGCCGACCCAGAGCACGGGGATCAGGGCATCGCGCACCAGCCACGACAGCACGCTCAAGGGCCGGAGCGGCCACCGGCCGATGGCGCAGAGGATCGCCTCGAGCGCGTACCAGCCGAGCGCATAGGCCGCCACCCCGGGCCAGGAGAACAACCCGGCGACCGCAAGGGCAATCGCGGTGAGGATCGGGAAGAGGCCGCCGCTGACGATCTCGGGAAGGTAGGTGGCAAGGAGACCGGCGCGGCGGAGGCGTGCCCAGCGGAGCTGGCGACCCCACATCGTGGCGAAGGACCGCCGGCCGACCGGCTGCTCGATCGGGCGGATCGCCAGCCGCGGCCGCAGCGGCCCTCCGCGCAGCACCTTGGTGGAGGCGATGTCCTCGGCCGCTTCCTCGGCGAGGACGGACAGTCCACCGAGGCGATCGAGCACGGACTTCCGCCACATCAGCGTCTTTCCGAGCGCAAAGCCGTAGCCGACCATGTCCGCGGCGAGCACCCAGCGCGCCTGGAAGCCATTCATGAAGGCGCCTTCGAGCTCGGACGGAAGGCCCTCGAGACGCGTCACGACCGTCGCGGTGCTGACCACACCGACCTTGTCGTTCCAGCGTTCGAGGAGCCGCTCGACATAGTCCGGCGGCAACAGGGCGTTGCTGTCGGACATGATGACGAGATCTGAGCGGGCGGCGTGCCAGCCCTTGACCACATTGTTGAGCTTCGGGTTGCTGCCGACGGAGTCGCGACCGACCAGGAGGCGCGCGTCGACGCCGGGATAGTTCGCGATCAGCCGGCGGACGACCGGAACGATCGGATCGCTCTCCTCGTCAACGCAGAAGATCAGCTCGAGGTCTCGATAGGTGAGCTTGAAGCTCGTCTCGACGCATTCCTCGATGAAGTTCTCGAGGCCGCAGACGGGGCGGATCAGCGTGACCGGCGGCAGCTCGAGCGGCTCCGGTCTTCGCCCGCGCGGCAGCAGCCGGAGCGCGGCTCCGGCGGTCGTGACGAACTGAAGCGTTCCGGCAAAGGCCAGGAACGCGAATCCTATTGCTGCGAGCGTCATGGAGCGACCATCCCGATCGGTGATGTCGCGGCCGTGAACGATTTGTGACCGTTCGTTGCGCCCGTCACAGTCCACGGTGGCCATGGCGGGCGCGCCGGGCTGGCATGACAATTCGCCGGATTGACCGCTCTGGAGACGGGCTGCAGAACCGTGGCAGACCTGCCCGGCGAACCGCCCATCGGTTGGCCCCGGCACACGAAAGCATCCAACGTTCAGGACCGGCAACGCAGCGCGCCCGCGATTGCGACGGCCCGCAATCTTGCTCCCCAGGGCCGCCGCGCGGCCAGAGTGAACCATGGCCTCCGAACGGCTGACCGGCCCCGCAATCCATCCCGCCCTCGTCCTCTTCGGGCTCGCCATGGGAGGCTTTGCGATCGGCACGACCGAATTCGCGACGATGGGGCTCCTGCCCTATTTCGCGTCGGATCTCGGCGTCGACGAGCCCACCGCCGGCCACGTCATCAGTGCCTATGCGCTCGGCGTCGTGATCGGCGCGCCGCTCATCGCCGTCGTCGCGGCGCGGCTGCCCCGGCGCACGACGCTGGTCGCGCTGATGGCGTCCTTCGCGGTCGCCAACGCGCTCGTGGGCCTTGCGCCAAGCTATGGCTGGATGGTCGCCTTCCGGTTCCTCGCAGGTCTTCCCCACGGGGCGTATTTCGGCGTCGCCGCCCTGATGGCAGCCTCGCTGGTCCCGCGCGAGAGGCGCGCGCAGGCGATGGGCCGTGTCATGCTCGGGCTGACGATCGCCACGATCGTCGGCGTGCCGGTCGCCAATGCGATCGGCCAATATCTCGGCTGGCGCTGGGGTTTTGCCCTCGTCGCCGCCCTCGCGCTGACGACGGCGATCCTGATCCATCTCCACGCCCCGCGGGACGGCGGACAGCCCGACGCGAGCCCGCTCCGCGAGCTTGGCGCGCTCCGCCGCGGCCAGGTCTGGCTCGCGCTCGGGATCGGCGCGATCGGCTTCGGCGGCATGTTCGCGGTCTACACCTACCTCGCCTCGACGCTCCTCGAAGAGACGATGGTCTCGGCCGTGACCGTGCCGTTCATCCTCGCCGCGTTCGGGGTCGGCATGACGCTCGGCAACCTCGTCGGCGCCTGGGCCGCCGACAAGGCATTGATGCCCACGATCGCGGGCGTCCTCCTGTGGTCCGCGGCGGCGCTTGCGATCTATCCGTTCGTGACGGAGTCCGCGGTGGGCATGGCGATCGTCGTGATGCTGATCGGCTGCGGCGGCGGCCTTGGGCCGCCCCTGCAGTCGCGGCTGATGGACGTCGCAGGCGATCCGCAGACCCTTGCGGCGGCGCTCAACCACAGCGCCTTCAACCTCGCCAATGCGCTCGGCCCGTGGCTGGCCGGCATGACGATCGCCGCCGGCCTCGGCTGGGGCTCGGCGGGCTGGGTCGGTACGTCGCTCGCGCTGGGCGGCCTCGCGATCTGGGCCGTCGCCGTCCTCCTCGACCGCCGGCCGCGGGTGGCGCAGCCATCGGTGCGCGCCGAGCCCGGCTAAGCCTGAGCTAGGATCGCGGCTCGCCGTCCCAATAGTCGAGGCTGTTGCCCGGCCGGCCCATGTGCCGGACGACCTTGTCCTCGGTGAAGGTCCGCCTCGACGGGCGGCTATACGCCAGGAATTTTCCGGAATCGGGATACTCGCAGACCTCGATCGGCGAGTTGGTCGAAATGCCGAGATAGACCAGCGGCTCGCCGCCGGTGTTGATGATCTGGTGCGCGGTCTCGGGCCCGCCATTCGGCGCGCCGAGGACGTCGCCCTCCTTCACCGGATGGGTGGAGGTGCCGTAGCGGTAGGTGCCGCTGCCCTTGAGGATGACGAACATCTCCTCCTCGACATGATGGCTGTGGAACGGGCAGCTCGATTTCCCCGGCGGCACGATATTGAACCGCACCGCAAGATCGCGAAGACCGAGGAGATCGGTGAAGGAATTGTCGGCCGCCGCGTAGAGATCGCCGCGCTCCCAGGCGTTGAGCGGGAGATCGGCAAGCGTGACGACGGGTTGCGGCGCAGTGGACATGACTTTCGCTCCGTTGCGTTGTGTCGCTCTTGGACCGCATCCTAGCGGCAGGCGGATGACCGCGACGACCGGTTGAGGCACGGCGGATGAACGAACCGGTTGGCGGCACGGGCTATGGCGCCCTCTTCCGTCTTGCTGTGCCGCGGCGCCTGGTCCTCGCGGTGATTCCGGCCGACCTCGCCGACTGGCTCGATTATGCCGCGATCGTCGCCCTTCTCGTCTTCACCTGGAACGAGGGGCCGTACGCGCTGGCGCTGTTCGCGATCGCGCTCAGCATCCCCTACATCCTGGTTGGCCCGTTCCTCGCCATCCTGACCGACCGCCTGCCGCTCCGCGCCGTCCTCGTCGCGAGCAATGTCGGCCGCGGGCTGGTCACGATCGGCCTTATCTTCGCGGGCGACACCGCGGTGGTGCTGATCCTCGTCTTCCTTCGCTCGTCGATCGATTCCGCCTTCACGCCGGCGCGCCAGGCGGCGATCCAGGCGACGACGCCGACCGCGTTGCTGCCTGCCGCGAACGGGCTCCACCAGGCCGTCAACCAGACGTCGAAAGTGGTCGGCCCGGCGCTCGGCGGGCTCCTTCTTTCCGTGATGACCCCGCAATGGGTGTTCGCGGTCAACACGCTCCTGTCGCTCGCTGCCGCGATCGTCTTGGCGACGATCGCGATCCCTCGCGCTACCGCAGAACGGGCGGAGGAGAGCGTGTTCCGGCGGGCGCTCGCGGGCTTCGCCGAGTTCGGCCGCAGCAAGGCGCTGCGGATCGCGCTCCTCTTCGTCGCGTTCGCCTATTTCTCGTTCTTCCTCTACGACGCGCTGGTCGCGCTCCTCGCGGCCGAGCTCGGCTTCGACGAGACCGCCTTCGGCCTCTCGATCGCCGCGTCGGGCGCCGGCGGCATCCTCGGCGCCCTCCTCGCGGGCCGGATGACGCGGACCGCGCCGTTGCGGGTCATGGCTGCCGGTGCCCTCCTGTCGGGCCTCGCCACGGTGCTCCTCGCCTCGGCCGCGGCGGCCGCGCTGACGATCCCACTCGTCCTGTTCTTCCTCGCGCTGGCTTTCATGGGCGGCTCGGCGGCCGCGATGCTGGTCCCATATCGCACCATCATCCAGGAGAGCGTGGCGCCGGACCGGATCGCGCGCGTCTACGCCGCCGGCGAGGCGGTCACGGTCGCGGTGATGCTGTCGGCCCCGTTCATCGGGAGCGCGATCGCCGAGCGGTTCGGAACGCCGTTCGCATTCCTCTGCGGCGGCGTCCTTCTCCTCGTCCTCGGCATCGCGACGATCGCGCGGCGGCAACGGCCGCCTGCCGCGAAACCATCATCGGCGTGAGGCGTTTCCGATGAAACGACTCGTCACCGAGGAGCCCGCGATGGATCTCATTCGCATCATCCTGTCGGTCCTGATCCCGCCGCTCGGCGTCTTCCTCCAGGTCGGCTTCACCAAACACTTCTGGATCAACATCCTGCTCACGCTGCTCGGATATCTGCCCGGGCTGATCCACGCGATCTGGGTGATCGCGACCTTCAGCGGCAACCGGACGGCGCGTTCGATCTGACGTCAGGCGGGCGCGCCCGACATCGGCCGCGTCGGGTGCCCCGTCCCCTCGCGGGTGCAGACCCAGACATAGCGGTCGGCGCCGCCGGAGGTGACCAGCCGCATCGGCGCCCCGCAGGTCTCGCAGTTCGGGACCACGACGGGGTTGGCCGTTGCGGCCGGGGCGGCCGGCTGTGGCACGGGCCGTCGAAAGAACCACCAGGCGACGCCGAGGATGAGCGCGGCGACGATCGCGATGCCGAGGCGGATGAGGTCGCGCGACTCGGCCACGCCCCCATGCGAGGAGCAGGCGCCCTGGATGCCGATCGACGGCGAGCGCCAGCCGTCGGCGCATATCGTGGGCATCACCCAGCCGAGCGCCACGAACAGGACGACGAACGTCAGCAACGCGATCGTGACCGGTGAACGAAGAATGGCCATTTCCATAGACTAGCACGACGCCCGACCAAGCCGGGACAGCGGCCGGCGCAGTTTTTTCGCAGGCCTTTGTCGATTCCGGCGGACCCGGTTCGTCGTAAGGACAGAGCCCCGTGACCGCCGAGAAGCCAAAGGGGCCCGGAACCGCAACTCTGACAGGGGAGCCGCATCATGCGCTTCATGACGATGGTGAAATCCAAGGAGAATTCAGGCTGGCCGCCGATGGCGCTGATGCAGGCCATCGACGAGCTCGGGAAGGAAGCCACCAAGGCCGGCGTTCTGGTCGAGACCGGCGGCCTCCTGCCGACCGATCGCGGCGCCTCGCTCCGCCTCAGCGCCGATGGCGAGATCGCCGTGACCGACGGTCCGTTTGCCGAGGCGAAGGAAGTGGTCGGCGGCTACGCGGTCTACGAGGTGAAGGACAAGGCCGAGGCCCTCGAATGGTGCCGACGCTTCATCGACCTCCATCGCATCCACTGGAAGGGCTGGGAGGGCGAGATCGAGATGCGCCAGATCATGGAAGGCCCGCCGCGCTAGCAGCTGACGAGCCCATGAAGTTCTCCGCAACCATCAAGCAGAGCGGCAAGACCGCGACCGGCATCGAGGTCCCGCCCGTGATCGTGGCCGGCCTCGGATCGAGCCGGAAGCCGGCCGTCACCGTGACCATCCGCGGCTACTCTTATCCGAGCACCATCGCGACGATGGGCGGTGTCTTCATGATCCCGATCAGCGCCGAGGTCAGGGCCGGCGCCGGCGTCGCCGCAGGGGAGCGGATCGAGGTGGAGGTCGTGCTCGACGACAAGCCGCGCGAGCTGGCCGTTCCCGACGATCTCGGCACGGCGATCGGCGCCGATCCGGCGGCGAAGGCGTTCTGGGAGGGGCTGTCCTACAGCAACCGGCGGCGTTTCGTCCTTCAGGTCGACGGCGCGAAAACCGCGGAAACCCGGCAGAGACGGATCGCCGGCACCATCGAGAAGCTGCGGAAAGGCGAAGTCTGACGCAGCGCCGGAGCGTTCACGCGTTCGTGAACACCTGCCCTGAAAGAATGTCGAGTGGCTGTTTTCCCGTTCGTCGTCCCAGTGAAGGACGGGACGATGTCGAGCCACCACTGGACCGACGCGCCGCCTCGAACCAAGGAGAAACCACAATGAAGTTCATGCTCATCATCAAGTCCAACCCCGAGATCGAAGCCGGCGCGATTCCGAAGCCGGAGGACTTCGAGGCGATGACGAAGTTCAACCAGGAAATGGTGGCCGCGGGCGTGATGCTTGCCGGTGAAGGCCTCCTGCCGAGTGCGAAGTCCGCGAAGGTGAAGTTCTCCGGTCCCCGCCGCACCGTGATCGACGGGCCGTTTGCTGAGAGCAAGGAGCTCATCGCCGGCTTCTGGATCATCGAGACGAAGTCGCTCGAAGAGGCGATCGACTGGGCGAAGCGCGTGCCCAATTCGGAGGACGGGGAGTCGGAGATCGAGATCCGCCAGGTCGCGACCGAAGACGATTTCGGCGACGCCATGACGCCGGAGGTCCGCGCGGCCGAAGAGCAGATGCGCAAGGACATCGCCGCACGGACGAAGAAGGGCTGACCGGCCGTTGGAGGCGGGCCGCGCGCCCGCCTCCCGGCGTCACCCTTGAGGCACGAACCGGAGCTCTGCGATGCGTTTCAAGATGCTGATGATCCCGAAGGGGTATGAGAGTGCCGCCGCCGGCACCATCCCCGACGCTGCCCAGGTGGCGGCGATGATGAAGTACAACGAGTCCCTGCAGCGGGCGGGGATCCTCCTTGCCCTCGACGGCCTCCACCCGCCCTCGACGGGCGCCCGCGTGAGCTTCGCCGGAGGCAAGCCGAAGGTGACCGACGGGCCGTTTGCCGAGGCCAAGGAAGTCCTCGGCGGCTACTGGATGATCGAGGTGCGCTCGAAGGAGGAAGCGATCGAGTGGGCCAAGCGCTGCCCCGGCGCCGACAACGAGGTCATCGAGATTCGCCAGGTGCAGGAGATCGGCGACTGGCCGGCCGACTACCAGGACATCGTCGGCCCGATCGGCGACATGCCCCGCGCCGGCCGCGCCCCGACCTGAGGGCGTCCTCCGCCAGTTCGGCTGACGCCTGTCGGGCATGCCATCGGCGAGGTTTCCTCGCCGATGGGCATGCTCTAAACGGGCGGCGTGACTGCGTCGAACATCCACCGCACGGTTGAAGCCGTCTGGCGCATGGACGCCCCGAAGGTGATTGCGGGGCTGGCCCGCATGCTGCGCGACGTCGGGCTCGCCGAAGAGCTGGCGCAGGACGCGCTCGTGGCGGCGCTCGAGAAATGGCCCGCGACCGGCGTGCCGGACCGCCCGGGCGCCTGGCTGACGGCGACCGCGAAGAACCGGGCGCTCGACCGGCTCCGCCGGCGCGAGCTCCTCGACCGCAGCCACGCCGAGATCGCGCGCGGCATGGACGACGACCAGGAAGCGGCGGTGACGGCTCTCGAAGAGGCGATGGACGATGACGTCGGGGACGACCTCCTCCGGCTCATCTTCACCGCGTGCCACCCGGTGCTGTCGCGCGAATCCCGCGCCGCGCTGACGCTCCGCATGCTCGGCGGGCTGACGACCGACGAGATCGCGCGTGCCTTCCTTGCCCCGGAGCCGACGATCGCGCAGCGCATCGTCCGCGCCAAACGCACGCTCTCCGAGGCGGGCGTGGAGTTCGAGCTGCCCCGCGGTGCGGACCGGGCGCAGCGGCTCGGATCGGTCCTCGAGGTGATCTACCTCATCTTCAACGAAGGCTATTCGGCCACCGCCGGCAGCGACTGGATGCGGCCGCAGCTCTGCGAGGAGGCGCTCCGCGTCGGCCGCGTGCTGGCCGAGCTCGCGCCGCAAGAGCCCGAAGTCCACGGCCTCGTCGCGCTCATGGAGATCCAGGCGTCGCGCGCAGCCGCGCGCACCAAGCCGAACGGCGATCCGATCCTCCTCCTCGAACAGGACCGGTCGCGCTGGGACCAGCTCCTGATCCGCCGAGGCCTTGCCGCGCTCAAGCGGGCCGAGGCGCTGGGCGGCGCCGTCGGCCCCTATGCGCTGCAGGGCGCGATCGCCGCCTGCCATGCCCGCGCGCGCATCGCCGAGGACACCGACTGGCGGCGGATCGCAAAACTCTACGAAGCGCTCCGCGAACTCACGCCGTCACCGATCATCGACCTCAACCGCGCGGTCGCGGTCTCGATGGCCGACGGGCCGGCGGCGGGCCTTGCGATCGTCGACCGCCTCGTCGACGACCCGATGCTGAGGGCCTATCACCTCCTCCCGGCCGTCCGCGGCGACCTCCTCTTCAAGCTCGGCCGGATGTCGGAAGCGCGCGAGGAGTTCGAGCGCGCTGCGTCGATGACGCGCAACGAACGCGAGCAGCAGGTGCTTCGTGACCGCGCGGCGGCGGCGGTTGCGGCGAGCTGAGCGCTGCGCGTTGCGATGGTGCGGTGCTCGCGCCTTCACGGGCGCGCGGATTTTCCCTCTCGACACGCCCTTGCGTTGTTCGTAGCTAATCTCAGCTCACTCGAGCAGGCGTCGATTCACCGCCACCCTTTCGCAAACATCCACGAGTTCAACATGCGGCGTCCGGCGAAGCCGTTCGCGGTCGAAGTCCGAAAGAGCAAGAAGCCGTCCGACCGGGACATCCTCGGCCGGAGCGCCGCGGCGGTGGCCCCGGCCCCCGAGGCGCCGGCGCGCCAGGATCACCAGCTCGACATCGACCGGGTGTTCGCTCGGTTCGCACCAGCGGCTCCCGCCGCGCCGCCGTCCGAGGCCCGCCTGACGGCCGAAGCCGTGTTCAGCGAAATCCGGAACACGCCGCCGGTGCCGCCTCCGACGCCCGCGGTGCGGATTCTGCCCGACCTTTCGGTCGCCCCGGCGCCCGCCATCGTGGAGGCCCCGGCCAGGGCGAAACGGCAGGCCGAGCCGAAACTCCCGCGGCCGAAGAAGAAGGCTTCGCCTGTTCCGCGCAAGGCGAAGGAGCCAGCGCCGCTGCCGGTTCCCATCAACGGCACGAAGGTCGCCATTCCGGTGCGCGCGGCGGCGGCGAAGGTCGCGGCCGAGCCGCAAAAGCGGGTCGTGGTCCGGCGCCGGGTCCGCGACGATGCCGAGGTCGGCCTTCGTCCGGGCGAGCGGTGGAAGCGGCGGCTGCCGCGGGCCCTCCGCTAGGCGCCGCGCCTACTGGGCGACGGCGCCGCCGGGCAGCGCCTCGATCCGGAGCGCGGCCGCGATCAGCGCCTTGGTGTAGTCGGCCTGCGGCCGTTCGAAGACCTCCTGGGCCGTTCCGCGCTCGACGACCTTTCCGTAGCGAAGCACGACGACCTCGTTGGCGAGCGCGCGCACGACCTTGAGGTCGTGGCTGATGAAGAGATAGGCGAGATCGTGCCGGCGCTGGAGCTGTCCCAGCAGCTCGACGATCTGCGCCTGGACCGACATGTCGAGCGCCGAGGTCGGCTCGTCCAGCACGACGAAGCGCGGATGGAGCACGAGCGCGCGCGCAATCGCGATGCGCTGGCGCTGGCCGCCGGAAAACTCGTGCGGATAGCGATTGGCGGTCGTTGGATCGAGCCCGACCTCGGCCAGCGCCTCGGCGGCGCGGCGTTCACGGTCCTCGCGCGTGAGGCTCGGCTCGTGGATCCGCAGGCCCTCGACGACGATGTCGCCGACGGTCATGCGCGGGCTGAGCGATCCGTACGGGTCCTGGAAGACGATCTGCATGTTGCGGCGGAGCGGCCGGGTCTGGCGCCACGACTTGCCTTCAAGGTCGTTGCCGAGGACGACGATCCGGCCTTCGGACGAGATCAGCCGGAGAACCGCGAGCCCGAGCGTCGTCTTGCCGGAGCCCGACTCGCCGACGATGCCCAGCGTCTGGCCCTGGCGCACCGCGATCGAGACGCCGTCGACGGCTTTCACGTGGCCGACGGTGCGGCGCAGGATGCCGCGCTTGATCGGGAACCACACCTTGAGGTCTTCGACCGCCGCGGCGATCGGCGCATCCGGCTTGAGCGGAGCGGCATTCGCCTTCGGCTCGGCCGCAAGAAGGTGCTTGGTATAGGGGTGTTGCGGGGCGCGGAAGATCTCCGCCGTGGTGTTTCGTTCGACGATCTCGGCGCGGCTCATCACGCAGACATTGTCGGAGAACTTTCGGACGACGCCGAGATCGTGGGTGATGAAGAGGATCGCCATCCCGATCTCGTCCTTGAGCTTCATCAGGAGGTCGAGGATCTGGGCCTGGACCGTCACGTCGACGGCGGTGGTCGGCTCGTCCGCGATCAGAAGCTCGGGCTTGTTGGCGAGCGCCATGGCGATCATCACGCGCTGGCGCTGACCGCCGGATAGCTGGTGCGGGAAGGCCCCGAGCCTACGCTCCGCGTCGGCAATCCCGACGGTCTCGAGGAGCTCGATGGTCTGCCGTCTGCTCTCGGCGTCCGAGAGACCCTGATGGATCTTCAGGGTCTCGCCGATCTGCCGCTGCACCGAATGCAGCGGGTTGAGCGACGTCATCGGCTCTTGGAAGATCATCGAGATGCTCTTGCCGCGGATCCTGCGGAGCTCGCCATCGGGGATCTTCAGAAGATCCTGCCCGTGGAAGATGATCTCGCCGGTCGGATGAAATGCCGGCGGATAGGGCAGAAGGCGCAGGATGGAATGCGCGGTCACCGACTTGCCCGAGCCGGACTCGCCGACCAGCGCCAGGGTCTCGCCGGGGGCGATGTCGAAGGAGACGTGCTTGGCGGCCTCGTTGACATGGTCGCCGAGTCGGAACGACACGCCGAGGTCGCGCACGGACAGGAGCGGTGTGGTCATCGCAAAGTCACGCCCGCGAGCCGCCGAAGGTCTTTCGCGGATCGAAGGCGTCGCGAACGCCCTCGCCGATGAAGATCAGGAGCGTCAGCATGATGGCGATGCTGAAGAAGGCGGTGAAGCCGAGCCACAGCGCCCAGATGTTGTCCTTGGCCTGGAGCACCATCTCGCCCAGCGAGGCTGATCCTGCCGGCAAGCCGTAGCCGAGGAAGTCGAGCGAGGCGAGCGTGCCGACCGAGCCGGCGAGGATGAACGGCATGAAGGTCAGCGTTGCCACCATCGCGTTCGGCAGGAGGTGCCGGAACATGATGCCGATATTGGAGATTCCGAGGGCCCGCGCCGCTGCCACATACTCGAAATTGCGGGCACGCAGGAATTCCGCGCGCACGACTCCCGTGAGTCCCGCCCAGGAGAACACGAGCATGACGATGAGAACGGTCCAGAAGCTCGGATAGATGAACGAGAAGACGATGATGATGATGTAGAGCGTCGGTATCGAGCCCCAGAGCTCGAGGAGACGCTGGCCGATGAGGTCGACCCAGCCGCCGAAATAGCCCTGTACCGCGCCGACGATGATGCCGATGACCGAAGAGGATATCGTCAACAGGAAGCCGAAGATCACCGATATCCGGAAGCCGTAGATGACCCGCGAGAGCACGTCGCGCCCCTGGTCGTCGGTGCCGAGCCAGTGGAAATTGCCGATGGTGCAGTTGGGGTCGTCGACGCCGCCGGGGAAGTTCCGGCAGCGCTCTTCCTTCGACATCGTCCAGGAGGGGGGCGAAGGATTGGACGTCGGCAGGTTGCGGTCGAAGGTGTTGTTGGCGTAGCGGATCGCCGGCCACAGCATCCAGCCGTTCTCGTTGATCTCGCGCTGGATGAAGGGCTTGCGATAGTCGGTGACCGCAAGGAAGCCGCCGAACTTCGATTCCGGGTAGGTCACGAAGGCCGGAAACAGCAATTCGCCATTGTACGAAACGACGATCGGCTTGTCGTTGACGACGACCTCGGCGAGCAGCGTGAAGGCGAAGAGGCTGAGGAAGATCCACAGCGACCACTTCGCGCGGCGGTTGCCGTTGAAGGCGCGCCAGCGCCGCTGCGAGATGGCCGAGCGGAGGATCAGCGGCCGGCGCGCCGGCTTGGCCGTCGCGGTGTCGCCGAGCGCCGTGCGGGTTGCGATCGACACCTCAGACCTTCCTCGACTCGAAGTCGATCCGGGGATCGATCCACGTGTACAAAATGTCGGAGAGGAGTGCGATCAAGAGCCCGACCAGGGTGAAGACGTAGAGCGTCGCGAACAGCACCGCATAGTCGCGGTTGACCGCCGAGACGTAGCCGAGAAGGCCAAGGCCATCGAGCGAGAAGATCGTCTCGATCAGCAGCGACGAACCGAAGAACACCCCGAGGAACGCGCCGGGGAAGCCGGCGATGACCAGCAGCATCGCGTTGCGGAAGACGTGACGGTAGAGGATCCGCCGCTCGGTGAGCCCCTTCGCCCGGGCGGTGATGACGTATTGCTTCCGGATCTCGTCGAGGAAAAGGTTCTTGGTGAACAGCGACTGCACCGTGAACGCGCCGACCGCCATGCAGATGATCGGCAAGACGAGATGCCAGAAATAGTCGAGGACCTGCTCGTACCAGGGCAGCAGATGGGCGTTCGGCGAGGTCAGCCCGCGTAACGGGAAGATCTCGAGGAACGAACCGCCGGCAAAGAGGACGATCAGGAGGATCGCGAACAGGAAGCCCGGGATGGCGTAGCCGATGATGAGGACCGTGCTGGTCCACGTATCGAAGCGCGTCCCGTCCTTCACGGCCTTCCGGATGCCCAGCGGGATCGAGATGGCGAAGGAGAGGATCGTCATCCACAGGCCGAGCGAGATCGAAACCGGAAGCTTCTCCGCGATCAGTTCGAACACGCCGATGTCGCGCGAATAGCTGTCGCCGAAGTCGAAGCGCAGATAGTTGCCGATCATCAGGAAGAAGCGTTCGACCAGCGGCTTGTCGAAGCCGTACTGCTCCTTGAGCTGTTCGAGATAGGCCGGCGGCATTCCTTCGCCGCCGCGATAGCGAAGCTCATTCTGGTTGGTCGTATTGCCCTGCTGCGCCGTCGCCTGGGCCTGGCCACCCGCAACCTGCCCGACATCATCGTCGCCGCCGGCAATCCGCGCCGTGGCGTTGACCGCCATGCCCTCTTGCACCGCGATCGCCTGCTCGACCGGGCCGCCCGGCGCGAACTGGGTGATGACGAAGTTGATCACCATGATCCCGAACAGCGTCGGGATGACGAAGAGAAGGCGTCGGATGATGTAGGCGGTCATGCCCGGGTCAGTTTCTCCGGGGGCGCTGTGGCCGACAACGGAAGCGGTGGCGCCGGTTACTCAAAGTTCTGTCACAATATTGGCCGGCCCGGTCGCCGGGCCGGCCAAATTCCGCTTGCGGATCAGCGCTGCGGCCCGATCGCGGCCGCCTTGGCCTCGTCCCACCACCAGATTCCCGGGAAGCCGAACGTGAAGCGCGGCAGTTCTTCGGGTTGCGAGTAGCGTTCCCAATAGGCGATGAGGCCACCATCGAGATACCAGCCGGGGCTCAGGTACCAGCCCCAGCTCAACACACGGTCCAGCGCCTTGGTTGCCGCGACCTGCTCTTCGCGGTCGGGCGCGTTGATGATCATCTCGATCAGTTGGTCGACCGCGGGGTCGGCGATGCCGGCGAAGTTCCGCGAGCCCGGGACGTCGCGGGAGCTCGAATGGAACATGCCGAGCAGCTCGTTGCCGGGCGAGAGGCTCTGCGACCAGCCCTGGTAGATGATGTCGAAGTCCCGCGGGTTGACGCGCTCGATGTACTGCGCCGAATCGACCGTCCGGATCTGAAGGTCGATGCCGATGCTGGCGAGGGCCTCCTTCCAGCGCAGGGCATTCGCCTCGAAGCTCGGCTGGGCGTTGAGGAACTCGATGACCAGAGGCTGGCCGGTGGCCGCGTTGACCATCGTGCTGCCGCGGAGCTCGAAGCCGGCCCCGGCGAGGAGGTCGATCGCGAGCTGGAGGTTCGCGCGGGTTTCGTCCTCGGTGCCGTTCACCGGCGGCGTGTAGTCCGTCGTGAACACCTCGGGCGGGACGATATCGCGCATGCTCTCGAGGATCTCGAGCTCGCGGCCGGTCGGCACGCCCTCGGCCTCGAGCTCGTAGCGATCGAAGAACGCGTCGTAGCGCGTGTAGAGCTCGTAGAAGAGGTCACGCCAGACTTCCTCGTAGGGATAGGTCAGCGTCAGGGCGTGACGGACGTCGATGTTGTCGAACGGCGCCCTGCGGGTGTTGAAGATGTAGCCGAGGATCTGCCCGAAATCGACGTCGGTGAAGACGTGCTCGGCGATGACGCGGCCGTCGGTGATGGCCGGGAAGTTGTATTCGTTGGTCCAGCGCCGGGCGATGTTCTCCTGGCGGAAGTCGAGCTGGTCGGCCTTGAAGGCCTCGAACATCACGGTCTCGTCGAGGAAATACTCGTAGCGGATCTCGTCGAAATTGTTCGAGCCGACATTCACGTTGAGATTGGCTGCCCAATAGTCCGGAACGCGCTCATAGACCAGCGAGCGGCCGGGATCGAACGAGGCGATCCGGTAGGGGCCGGAACCGAGCGGCGGCTCGAGCGTCGGCGCGGAGATGTCGCGCGGATTGCCGTTCGCGTCGGTGCCTTCCCAATAGTGCTGCGGCAGCACGGTGAGCTGGCCGACGATCGACGGCAGCTCGCGGTTGCCGGGCGCGTCGAAGGTGAACGTCACCTCCCATTCTCCGGTCTGCTCCGCCGACACGACATGCTCGTAGTAAGCCGCCATGTTGGGGTTGACTTCCTTCATCGTGTTGAAGGACCAGATGACGTCCGCGATCGTGATCGGCGTCCCGTCGTGCCAGTAGGCGTCCTCGCGCAGCTTGTAGGTCGCCCAGCTGTAGTCGTCGGCGAAGCGGAAGCCCTCGGCCAGGAGGCCGTATTGGGCAAGGCTCTCGTCGAGATTGCCCGTCATCAGGGAGTCGTAGAGGAGGCCCAAGCCATCCGCAGCTTCGCCCTGCGGCGGCAGGATATTGAAGGTGTCGTAGCCGCCCAGCGAGCCGAGGCGGACGACGCCGCCCTTCGGCGCGTCGGGATTGACGTAGTCGAAATGGGCGAAGCCCGGAGGATATTTCAGCTCGCCAACGGGAATAGCCCCGTGCAGCCACCCGCCATCGTCCTGAGCCGCCGCACCCACCGCCAGCGCGCCAACGACAGCAAGTCCCAGCGCGGTCGCAATCACACGCTTCATTCGCATGGACCTACCTCCAGCAACCTCGTTCACCCTCGTGCCGGCCTTGTTGCCCAGCCGGACTCCGTCGTGCCGCCGGGGCTACCGGCGCTAGTGCACGGCTGATCGTTGCCGAACGTCGCGGCAAACTGCAAGCTAGCACGAAGCCTGCGGTGCGGTATTCACGACGCCGTAAGGCGGATTACATCCTCTCCACTTTTCTCTCCACCTTGTGTCCGCCTGGTTTCCGACCGGCGTCCACGCTTTCCGCGCGGCGTGATAGCGTGCCGCCGCCGGCGATGCCGGACCTCGAGACACGGAGACGTCGATGCGGCGGATGGTGGTGAAGTTTGGCGTCGTCCTCCTGGCGCTGGTCCTTGGCCATGCGGCCATTGCGCAGGAAACCCCTGCCCTCAACTACCAGGAGTACACGCTCGACAACGGGCTCCACGTAGTCCTCGTGGAGGACCACACCGCGCCCGTGGTGACGGTCGACGTCTGGTACCATGTCGGCGGCGCCAACGACCCGGAAGGGCGGAGCGGCTTCGCCCACCTCTTCGAGCACATGATGTTCCAGGGGACGGCGAACCTCACCAAGGACGAGTTCGCGCGCCTCATCGCCGATGCCGGCGGCGACTATAACGCCTATACCGCGCTCGACCAGACCGGGTATCACGTCACCCTGCCGTCCAACCAGCTGCCGCTCGGGCTATGGCTCGAAGCCGACCGCATGGCTTCGCTCGCGGTCACGCAGACCAACCTCGACAACCAGCGCGCGGTGGTGATCCAGGAGTTCCAGCAGAACTACGGCGGCAACCCCTACGGCCTCGCGCTCCGCGACCTCAACACGCTGCCCTACACCTACGGGCCCTATCAGCGCGCCCCGATCGGCGCGATCGCCGATGTCAATGCGGCGACGGTCGACGAGATCATCGCGTTCCACGAGACCTACTACGTGCCGAACAATGCGACGCTCGTCGTCGCCGGCGACATTTCTCCCGACACCGCGCGGACCCTCATCGATACGTATTTCGCCGGCATTCCGACCGGCGAGGAACCGCCGGCGCTGCCGGACTTCGTCGCCACCCAGCGCACCGAGGCGCAGACCGTCACGGTCCAGGACAGCCTGATCCGGATCCCGGCGCTCCTCATCGGCTATGAGGGGCCGGTGCGGCAGGACCCGGACTATGCGGCCCTCCTCGTCCTCGACGGCATCCTCAGCGGCGGCAACAGCAGCCGCATGGTGCAGGAGCTCATCGACACCGGAGCCGCCCTCAACGCCACCACGAGCCTCAGCCCGCATCTCGGACCGAGCCTCTTCACCGTGATCCTGCTCCCGAATGTCGGCGCGTCGGTGACGCGCGAGGACCTCGAGCAGCGCTTCTACGAGCAGCTCGACCGCATCCTCGCCGAAGGCGTGCCGCAGGAGGAGCTCGACAAGGTCATCGCCAACGTCCGCATCGACCGGCTGTCGCGGCTCGAGACCTCGTTCGGCCTCGCCGAGCAGGTGCAGGTCGCCAACGCCTATTACGACGATCCGACCGCGGTCTTCACCGAGATCGACCGTTTCACGGCCGTGACCTCCGAGGACATCCAGCGCGTCATCCGCGAATACCTGGCGCCCGAGGACCGGACCCGGATCTTCGTCGATCCGAGCGAAGCCGCGCCGTTCCAGGAACCAGTGCCGTTCGTCGGCGCGACCGGCATTCCAGCGGACGACGCCTTCGCGGTGGACTACACGCTCGCCGTCACCGAGCCGCCGGAGCCGCTGCCGGTCAGCGAGTTCAACCTGCCTGCGGTGACCCGCAACGTCCTTCCAAATGGGCTCGAAGTGTTGGTCGTGCAGAACGACGAGCTGCCGGTGATCTCGCTCGACATCGTGTTCCGCGGCGGCGCCGCGGCGGCGCCGGTCGACCTCACCGGCATTTCGGGAGCGACGGCGGATCTCCTGACCCGCGGAACGACGACGCGAACCGCCGCGGAACTCAACACGGCGATCGAGAGCCGCGGCGGCGCCGTAGGGTCGTATTCGTCGACCGACTTCATGGGCGTCGGCATGTTCGCGCTCGCCGAGGACCGCGACCATGCCTTCGAGCTCCTCGCCGACATGGCGCTCAACCCGGCGTTCCCGCAGGAGGAGATCGACGTCCAGCGGCAGCAGCTCATCAGCCAGATCGAAGCCGCGCGGGGCGATCCGCGGGCGCAGGCCGGGCGGGCGTTCTACCCGCGGATCTACCCGAACCATCCCTATGGCGGGATCATCACCGAGGAGACCGCGGCGGCCGTCACGCGCGATGCCGTGGTCGACTTCTATGAGAGCATCAGCCAACCCGACAACGCGCTCCTCATCATTGCCGGCGACATCTCGGTCGAGGACGCGATGGCACTCGCGGAGCAGTATTTCGGCGGCTGGGAAGCCGACGGCGACGCGCCGACGGTGACCCTTCCGCTGCTGGACAATGGCATCGAGGGCCTGGAGATCGTCCTCGTGAACATCCCCGGCGCGCAGCAGGCAGAGCTCTCGATCGGCAATCTCGCCGTCACCGGCACCGATCCCGACCGCTTCGCCCTGTCGGTGATCAACACCCTCCTCGGCGACGGCCTCTCGTCCCGCCTCTCCCGCAACCTCCGTGAGCAGCGGGGCTACGCCTATTCGATCGGCTCGTCGCTGACCTTCCCGCTCGACCGCGGGGTGTTCTCGGTGTCGACGCGGGGCCAGCCCGGACGGGTCGCGGAATCGATCACCGAGATCCTCGCGGTAGGCGGGCGGGTCCTGTGCGAGCCGAGCGGCGGGGAGGAGCTCGCCATTGTCCGCGCGGG
>JBFXAJ010000018.1:0-68232 GCA_050184415.1 Bauldia sp. | reverse complement strand
GCGGGCTATCGGCTGGTCGTGGCGCCGGGCTGACGATCAGCCGGCGCCCGTCGCCGGTCAGTTGCCGACGTGGAAGATCACGCCGCCGCTCAACCACACATATTCGAACGGCGACCCGAGATAGCGATAGACGAGCGTCTCGCCCCGGAGGCTGACACTGTCGTTCATCGCGACCTCGACGCCGCCGCCCAAGACGAAGCCGGCGTCGTCCGCCGCCGAGTCATACGCGAGGCCGATCGAGGCGAAGGCGAGCGCGCGCTCGCCGAAACGCATGCCGGCATGGCCGATGGCGAACGCCTCGAACGCGACCTCCTCGAAATCATAGATGCCGAACTGCGCCTCGATGCCAAGGACGCCCCGCTCGCCGACCGGGATGTTGGTGCCCACGACCGCGTTGAGGCGACCGGTGGTTTCGGCCGGGTCGCCCTCGAACTCGACACCGTCGAACGGGAACCACAGCCCGGCCACCATGCCGCCATAGGGACCGCTCCACAACGGCTCGGAGCCGGGCAGGGGCGAGGGTACCGGCGCGGTCGGCATCGTCGGCGCCTCGGCGGCGCCAGCCGAAAGGGTTCCGAGCAGGATGGCCGCAGCGGCCAGCAGAATGGTCTTCATGGTCGCTCCCCAGTTTCCACGCCCATTCATGGCCGCCCTTGGCAACCGGCGCAACAGCATTGCTCGCAGGCCGCGCGCATGATCGTCAAGGCGACGCGGATGTGGCGGCCGTGCAGGTGGCAAGGGTGTGCTCCGCCAGATCGGGAAAGATTTCGACGCCAGCCCTGCTCTGCAGGGGGTCGTCGCTCAATGACGGTCCCGAACCAGTTCCTGCACAAGCATCAGGGCAGCGGCGCGCGACTGTGCGAGGTCCCGCGGATCGGACAGGTCGGCGGCGAACCGCGCCGAGAGGCGGGAGTAGACGGCCAGGAGCACGCCTGCGTCCGCGACCGCCTCGAGCCTCGCCTTCATGTGGGCGACGGTGGCTCGATCGCGGCGAGCGACGGGAGACGCCAAGCCATGTCAGTCTCGCGGAGAAGTGGCGCCCCAGCGTGGATGAAACTGATAACTACGTGTCCGCCGGAACTCTACGACATCCCAGCATTGGGCTTGCGGATCCCGCCCGGCGCATCCAGAGCTCGCCAAAGCTACTACGACTGATCGCAGATCGCTTCGCAGGAACGAGCGCGCTCGCTCGGCGGCTGGGCGGAGCAAGGGGCGGTTGTGCCCACTCTGGCTGGCGGCAGCAGAGTCGCCCGACAGCCTGTGGCCGTGCTCCCATTCCAGCGGCTTGGTGGTATTTTCCCGTGTGCGTAAGCCATGCGTGTATCACCCCCATACATATTTGTATGGTTCGCAACGGGCACCTTATTGGGTGCGCCGCGTTTCTCGACCGTGTGAGCACAAGGACGGCGCAAAGAAACGCGACCCCGTCAACCGTTGGGCGGCTGGCAGCCGAATCCAGGCACCGCCTATGACGTCACCTGCATACGCGTCGAGTTAGAGGGTCCGTTCCCCGTCGGGCGTTCTTGAAAGACCCCACGAACGCCTGGCCCTCCTGGTAGTGGCTGCGGTGATCGCCTGGGCTCGCTGATCCAGTAACTCAATCCTGGTCGACATTCTCCGACGGTGACGACCACGCATCGAGAAATGGAGAGAAGCAGTGAACGAGATGACACTTCGTGTGACGTCCGCCGACGGTACGAGGATCGCCTACGACCGGAAAGGCACTGGCCCGGCGGTGATCCTCGTCGGCGGCACCCTAGACGACGGCGCTGAGAACGCGCCGCTGGCCCGGCTCCTTGCCGACCATTTCACGGTCTACAATTACGCACGACGTGGCCGGGGCGCGAGCGGCAATACACCGCCGTACGCCTTGGCGCGGGAGGTGGAAGACCTCGACGCGCTGATTGCGACAGCCGGCGGCTCAGCTCACGTGTACGGCGCCTCATCTGGCGGCGCCCTCGCGCTGGAGGCAGCAGCGGCAGGTTTGGCGATCGACAAGATCGCGGTGTGGGATGTGCCGTACGTGATCGGGGACGACCTGTGGCCGAGGTTCAACCAGTACCTCGCGGACACCCACGAGGCATACAAAGCCGGCCGGGACGAGGAGCTCCTGGAACTGTTCATGAGGCTTACCGGCGGACCAGACGCGGACATCGCGGCTGGCAAACAGCACCCGATGTGGGCCTCGTCCGTCGCGCTCGCCCACACGCTCGTCAAGGACGCCGTGATCCTCAATGACTACAAGATCCCCACGAACCGACTTGCCCGCATCACTCAGTCGGTCCTGGTGACCACCGAGGGTCCGACCACCGAGCCCCAGTTCGCAGGCCTCCCGACCGACTTCTTCGACCGCGCCGCGAAAGCGATAACCGCTGCCATCCCCCAGACCGAACGACACACGCTCGATGGGCAGGGACACGTCGTCGCCCCCGAACTCATGGCCCGTGTACTGAAGACGTTCTTCAACCAATAACCCGTCGACTGATCAGGTCGCGACCGTGGGTCAAGTCGATTACCAACCACCTGAACGCCGAAATATCCGCACGCGCGATGGCGGCAAGTTCGGCATCGCGTCGGTCAGGCTCTCGAACGACGGAGAAGAAGAGTGTCGGGAACGATTGAAGCGAAGGCCGTCCACGATTTCGCCGCATCGGCCGAGCGCGTGTTCGACGCCTGGCTCGACCCGGTCAAGGTCCGCGCGTGGTCGTCGGCGACGGTTCCCGGCATGCCCGCCCTCGACATCAGAAGGGTCGAGATCGATGCGCGGGTCGGCGGCCGGTTCACCTTTTCCGACATGCGCGAGGACGGAGAAGCGGTGCACTGGGGCACCTATCTCGAGATCGACCGGCCGCGAAAACTCGTCTTCACCTGGTTCACGTCGCCGGAGGAGGAACAGGAGAATGCGTCGGTGGTCACCCTGACTATCGAGCCGCGCGCCGGCGGCTGTCGGGCGACGATCGTCCACGCCATGGACGCGCGCTGGGCCGAGTGGACGAAGAAGACCGCCGAAGGGTGGGCCTTCATGCTCCGGCAGATCGCGATGGATTTCGACGCCAACCCTGGTGGCTAGACCCGCTCCTGCGCTCAGGCGTTGCTCAGTGACGGTGCCGGAGTAGTCCCCTGCACGAGCATCAGCGCGGCGGCACGCGACAGCGCGAGGTCGCGCGGGTCGGCCAGGTCGGCGGCGAAGCGCGCCGAGACTCGGCCGTAGGCGGCCTTGAGGTCGCCGGCATCGGCGAAGGCATCAGCTTTGCCTCGAGGCGCGCGACGGTGGCCTCGATCTCGGCGAGGGGGGCAGGCGTCCGGGCATATCGGTGCTGCGGAAGTGGCGCATAGGATGGACATGACGAATACACGTCGCCGTTCCTACTACTCCAAGGCTCAACCTCCCATTCCCCTTCGCACGAATATGCGGGGCGGACGATCGGTGGGCCGCAACCGCGTTTTTCTGGTTGCGCAATGAGCCTTGCAGGCCCCGACCTACCTCAGGAGGCGGACGTCCATGCTTCTCGCAGCCATGTCCGCACCTGGCTATCAACTTCGGTTGGATCATTGATTTCCAGATGATGAGTGAAGCGGCCTGGCGTTGGCTCTACAACCTCCTTCCAACGAGGAGAACGATCCATACGCCGAAGGAAGACGCTCAACACTAGTGGCGGACGGGGACCGCTGAGGTATTTGCCTGGCCGCCAGACAGCGGCGAAAGGATGCGTGCGAAAGAACCCGATCTGACTTTTGGATACGCGTCGTTCCGCGTCGCCGATTGCGGTCACTGCAGCGTCGATTGCCGAGAATATCGCAAGGACGTCCGGGTCGGTGCCAAGGTAGTCCGCCTGATTCACGGGCAGCACCTCTGTCCCTGCGCCGACACGAGAGGCTGACTTTGGCGCGCCCTACGGGATTCGAACCCGTGTTACCGCCGTGAAAGGGCGGTGTCCTGGGCCTCTAGACGAAGGGCGCCCGGCGACGGCGCCTTATAGAGGGGCGGCGAAGGGGTGCCAAGCGGGTCGGAGCGAGACATTGCGACCGTGCCGCGGACGGGTGGCGGGGGGCAGTAGCGAGTAGCGAGTAGCGAACGGGCTCCGAGCCAGCTCCCCCTATTCGCCATTCGCTATTCGCCACCTCCCTCACCACGTCCCTGTATTCGGCATCGACGCCCACGGCTCCTTCGGCTCCTGCGCGCCGCCCTTCTGCAGGAGCTCGATCGAGATGCCGTCGGGGGAGCGGATGAAGGCCATGCGGCCGTCGCGCGGCGGGCGGGCGATGGTGACGCCGCCGGCGGCGAGGCGCTCGCAGGTCGCGTAGATGTCGTCGACCGCGTAGGCGAGGTGGCCGAAATTGCGACCGCCGCGATACTCCTCCGGGTCCCAGTTGTAGGTGAGCTCGATCTGCGCGGCCTCGTCGCCGGGCGCGGCGAGGAAGATGAGCGTGTAGCGCCCGGCCTCGTTCTCGGTGCGGCGGAGCTCAACGAGGCCGAGGAGGTCGCGATAGAAACGGAGCGAGGCCTCGACGTCGCTGATCCGGACCATCGTGTGCAGGTATTTCATCGAAGCGCTCCCATGGCGTGTGATGCGGTCATGTCCGTGATCGCCAACGCCGCTGTGGGTGGTTTGTCAATTGCGACGGGAGTGTGGCGCTGAATCCACAGCCTTCCTCTCGGAGAGCAACAGGTGCTGCGATTGCGCTGTTCAGCTTTGGGTCCGGTGCTATTCTGAAGTCCGGATTCGATCTCGGTTGGCCGGATGCCGCCGACGGCTTTAGGGGGCGCTCTCGAATGGCGGCCAAGCTCTCGCAAGAGGAGCCTCGTGCCGATTCGGTTTCCGATGAGACGCCCACCGAGCTCATCGAAATCTCGGGCTTCATCAAATGGTTCGACGTAGCCAAGGGCTACGGATTCGTCGTGCCGGACAACGGCATGAAGGACGTCCTGATCCACGTCTCGATCCTCCGCCGCGACGGCTTCCTCACCGCCTATGAAGGCGCGCGAATCGTCTGCGAGGTGCAGGTCCGCCAGAAGGGTCTCCAGGCCTTCCGCATCATTTCGATGGACGATGCGACCGCCGTCCACCCCTCGCAGTCGGCGCCCGCCCGCACCCAGCAGGTGGTGACGCCGAGCGGCGGGTTCGAGCGGGTGGTGGTGAAGTGGTTCAACCGCGTCCGCGGCTATGGCTTCGTCACCCGCGGCGAGGGCACCGAAGACATCTTCATCCACATGGAGACCCTCCGGCGCTTCGGCTTGACAGAGCTCCGCCCCGGGCAGACGGTCCTCGTCCGCTTCGGCGATGGGCCGAAGGGTTTGATGGCTGCGGAGATCCGGCCCGACGGGGGCGGCGGGCCACCTTCTTCGCACTAGCTCGAGTGTATCCATGACGCGCACCGCCTCCGCTTCGGTCTTCCGGGGCCGCTTCCTCCTCGCCTCCATTCTCGCTGCTGTGCTGATCGCTCCGATCGGGGCCGGCGTCCTCGCTCAGCCGACTCCGGCGCCCGCAGCGGCCGCGGAAGAGCGGCCGGCCGAGATCACGATCCACACCGTCGGCGGCGACCATGTGTTCACGGTCGAATGGGCGCTCACGCCGACCGAGCGTCAGCGCGGGCTGATGTACCGCCCCGAGATGGCGGCCGACCACGGCATGGTGTTCGACTTCTTCGTGGAGGCGCCGGTGTCGTTCTGGATGGCGAACACGCTCATCCCGCTCGACATGATCTTCATCCGCGAGGACGGGACGGTGTTCAGCATCGCGAAGAACACCACGCCGCTGTCACTCGACGGCGTGCCGAGTGGCGGGCCGGTGCGCTACGTCCTCGAGGTCAATGGCGGCACCGCCGATCTCATCGGCCTCCAGCCCGGCGACCGCATCGACCTCCAGTAGCGCTATTCGATCGCGAGGATCGCGAAGAAGGTCGCGTCCGGCTCGGTGAAGCCGTGCTGGTCGGCGTCGACGATGAGAAGCCCTTCGGCGTCGGCGAAGGCGAGGCCGACATAATTGCCGAAATTGGGATTGGCTGCGTTGTCGGGGTCCGTCGGATCGTATTCGCGTTCGGCCTGGTCGGCGAGATAGGTCCGGCCGATCGCGACCGCCATGTCGCCGGCCGGGACGATGGTGGCGCGCATCATCTCGCCGGTCGTCTTGGTAACGATGAGCGTGCCGCCGACATCCTCGACCACGCACTGATGGCGGCCGACGGTCCGCGCCGGGTCGTCGAGGAATCCGTACCAATAGACGGTGCAGGCGTGCTCGCCGGTCGCGACCGCGGCGAGGTCGCCGGCGCCGGTCGCGGCCTCGACCCGCGTCAGAGCCGCGAGGGCATCGGTCTCGGCGGCAAGGTCCGGGCTGCGGCTGATCTCGGCGACGGTCGCGTCGACGGTCTCGTGGAGCGCGATCAGCGCCTCGGCGTCCTCGGGCGACAGGCGGGCGAGCGCGTCGGCGCACGGCTCGCCGCAGTCGAGGAGGCCACCCCAGCCGACCGGGCCGGGCGGAGCAGGGGGCGCGGTCGAGACGAACTCCGGCAGCTCGCCGCCGATCTCGGCGGTCTGCGTGACCTTGTCATAAACGCAGATCGCCATGATCTG
The DNA here is from genome assembly GCA_050184415.1 of Bauldia sp. GTDB lineage: Bacteria > Pseudomonadota > Alphaproteobacteria > Rhizobiales > Kaistiaceae > JADLGL01. The sequence goes on along the minus strand of JBFXAJ010000018.1, from coordinate 61,661 downwards.
GACGTCCGCGCCGCGGGCCTTGCCGCGCACCAGCGCGAGGCCGAAATTCGGCGAGCCGAACGGATCGACGGTCGCAACCGGGTTCTCGAACAGCGGTTCCGCTGCGGCAAGGCACTTGGCCTCGACGTCCGCGCGGAACGCGGCCCATTCGGCTTCGGTCGCGGCCAGCGCCGGCGCCGCGACCAGGACGCCGGCGGCGATGGCGGCGAGCGCGCGAAATCCGACACGGATCATGATTTCCCTCTTGTCGTGATTGTCCCGCTGTTCCGGGAACCCGTTCGCCGCCGTTCCGGTTCCCGCGTCCTTCGGCGGACTTGCACCCCTTAGGGGAACCCCTTAGTTAGGCCAAGAGGTATGGTTTCGGGGCATAGCGCAGCCTGGTAGCGCATCTGCTTTGGGAGCAGAGGGTCGCAGGTTCAAATCCTGCTGCCCCGACCAACGCTCCCGGGGGGACGGACAAGTTCGATGGTCGCACGCATCTACCAGCCGGCCAAGACCGCCATGCAGTCGGGGCGCGCCAAGACCGAGCGCTGGCTCCTGGCCTACGAGCCCGAGCAGCCGCAATCGGTCGAGCCACTGATGGGCTACACCTCGGCCGCCGACATGAGACAGCAAATCCGCCTCTTCTTCGCGACCCGCGAGGACGCGGTCGCCTATGCCGAGCGGAAGGGCATCCCATACCGCGTCGAGGAATCGCACGACCGTGTCGTGAAGCCGATGTCCTACGCCGATAATTTCCGCACCGACCGCCGCTTCCCCTGGTCGCACTAGGAAGCGCGCGGCCGCGCCGCCGAAGTCGGATGTTCCGACTTCGACCACTCAGTACGGCCCCGTAGCTCAGCGGATAGAGCAGCAGCCTTCTAAGCTGTTGGTCGCAGGTTCGATTCCTGCCGGGGTCGCCAATGATATCAATAACCTAGCATCCGAGGCTTTTGCGACACATCACGCGCATTCGTTCGGATTGTAGCGTGCTCGTCTCAAAGTGGCGCCCGTCGTGGTGTTACCCGAGCCGACCTTTCGCCGTCGCATCACTGGCACGACCCTTCAAGTCATCTGTCGTGCAACTGTCGTATCGTTGCCGGTCATCTGTCGCGCCACTGCCGCCGGACCGCCGGGCACGGACCGTGGCGGCGTCCGGGGGCAGGAATACACTTCATGTCCATCCCAACACGGTCGAGACCGTCGATGAAATTGAACGTCGAGCTCCTGCTCAAGCTTCGAAGCGAGCGGTCCTGGTCACAGGACGAACTCGCAGCCGCCTCGGGCCTGAACCTCCGCACTGTCCAGCGCATCGAGAAGGACGGCGCCGGGTCGCTTCAATCGAAGAAGGCGCTGGCGGCGGCGTTCGATATCGACCCTCGCGACCTCGACGAGGACAAGCACATGAAGTGCCCGATCTGCAGTTCGACGGAAATCTACCGTTACAAGGAAGGCTACTCGCTGAGCGCGGAAGACTTGCTTCCCGGTCTCGGGAACGCATTCATCGGAGCGAAGATCCGCCCTTCGCTCTGCGTATCCTGCGGCCACATCATGCTCTTCACGTCGGAGGAGGCCATGAACAAGGCGAAGGCGTCAAAGCATTGGAAAGCGGTCGGTGGTTAAGTCTGCATCTGAGACTGGAGAAGACGCAGCCAGTGTTTCCGCCCCTGCGACCGAAATTCACCGCGCCGGGCGCGCCATCACGAAGCTGAGGATGAGGAGGGACATCAGGAGGGCTGACAGCAGCCCCGCGAGGCCGCCGACAATCCAGGCCGTGGGCCGGCCTATCTCGAGGCGAACTAAGCTGCCCAAAAGCAGAAGACCCCTCGGGATTGAACGGCGAGGGGTCTTCCGATGGGCGGCGTGACAATGGGACAGCCGCCTGTCCAGGCAGGATGCGAGACTACCTGAACCGCCGAGAGAACCTCTGGCGGCGCCAGGAGTTTCGGTCCGTTTCCGGACCCTTTTTGAAAGGAAAGGCCTCGCCCGGAGCGGGGCCTTCCTTGCGGCTCCGCGGGAGCCACGGCCCGCCTGATCCCGTCGTGGACCAGACCGGCCGTCGGGGGCTAGTGGACCAGCCGGTGGTCCGGCTGGGGGATTGTCGACGGTATTGCCAGCGTCCGCAGCTTGTCCCAGCGGCCGATCGGCTCGCCGCAGGCATTGCAGGTGATCGGCGTCGTCGACGGCAGGTCGTCGACCGTCAGCAATTCGGTCGATCCGCAGGCCCTGCAGCTAAGGGTCAGTTCTCGAAGATGGCCACTCATTTCGGCTCCTCCTCCTTGGGCAAGGCAAGAGCACGAGCATCTCTCAGCCACCGACGCCTCGGGGTTCGCGCCGTGTCGGTGGTCATCAATTGTTAACACAATCCAGCGCTGGCGGCGAAGGCACGGCCCCCGGAGCGCGGATGCGTCCGGTTTCGGACACAGCGATTGGCGGAAGCCCGGCGCTTCTCCGCGTCGCGCCCCGCCCAAACCGCCCGCCCCGTCTCGCGCCGACGATGCGGTCAGTCGTCCGATCGTCCGGCGCGGACCTTCGGGTCCATCTTGGCGAAGGTCTCCTCGATAGAGCTGTCGGGCTCCTGCTCGCCGGGGACGGCGTGGCGCTGGTTGCGCACGCGCGCTTGCGCATCGCCCTCCAGCCGGTTGCTGCCCTTGACGTTGTCGGGCTCCAACGCACCCCGATCCTCGTCCGACGGCACGGTCTGCGAGCCGTGATTGATGCCCGATCCCATCCCCTTGCCGGCGCGGCCGCTCGTCATGATCGTTTCTCCTTCGTGCTGTGAAGGAGAAACGCCCGGGAGGCGGATGCGATCCCGTTCGCGGGCGGACCGCGGGGGCCGTCAGCTCTCCGGGATCTGCAATACGCCCCGGAGCCATTCGCCGGCACCGTCGCGTGCGGCGGAAACGCCGATGGCGTCCCAGCCCCGTTCGATGGCCCGGAAACCGTCGCCAATCGTGTCGCAGGCCCGGTTGCCGAAGCATTTCTCGTCGAGCCAGTTCGCGACCCCTTGCGGGAAGATCACAGCGAGGAGGGCGAGGACGACGAGGATGACGATCATCCCGCGCCGGAGCGAGGTCTGGCGGGGCGGGAGGTCGGCGATGTCCTTCGGCTGGTTCATGAGATCGGCCTCAGAACTGGAAGTAGATGAAAGGCGCCGAGTCCGACGGCGCGATGAGGAGGAGGGCGACCATCCCGGCGGTCGCGAGCCCGACCTGCGCCGGCATCGCGCACTCGGCGAGCCAGGCGGCGGTCGATGAGCGCAGCGTCGGCGGCAGGAACTGGCCGACGAAGCCGAGCGCGATCAGGCCGAGGACGAGGCCTGAGGCCAGCTCCGGCGCGGCCCAGTTGGTGAAGAGGCCAGTGAAGAACTGGCCCGCGGTCGCAAAGTCCGGCGAACGGAACACCACCCAGGTCGCGAGCAGGAACACGAAGGTCAGCGCCCAGGCGAAGACCTTGTAGGCGAGCGCATTGGCGACCCTCTGCGCCGGACCGGTCTTCGACCAGAAATGGACGAAGACGAGCGCCAGGCCATGCATCGTGCCCCAGACCAGGAACGTGGTGTTGGCGCCGTGCCAGAGGCCGCCCAGCACCATCGTGATCATGAGGTTGAGCGCCATGCGGACGGCGCCACGCCGGCTGCCGCCGAGCGGGATGTAGAGATAGTCGCGGAGCCAGCTCGACAGCGTGATGTGCCATCGCCGCCAGAACTCGCGCACCGAGAGCGAGCGGTAAGGCTGATCGAAATTCTCGGGGAAATGGTAGCCGAGGAGGGCGGCGACGCCGATCGCGATGCTGCTATAGGCGCTGAAGTCGAAATAGATCTGGAAGGCGTAGGCGACGGCCGCGAGCGCGAGGTCCGCCGAGCCGTAGAGCGAGGGCGCGGTGAAGACCGGCTCGACGATCAGCACCGCGAGGTAGTTCGCCGCGATCATCTTCTTCCAGAGCCCTGAGAAGATCAGCATCATCGCCTCGGCGTAGCGGAGCGCGGTGCGCTGCGGCGTCTCGGCGAGCTGCGGGATGAAGGTCGCGGCACGGACGATCGGGCCGGCGACGAGATGCGGGAAGAAGCTGATGTAGAGGAGGACGTCGATCGGCGAGCGGGCCGAGAGCGACGGGTTCTTGTACGTGTCCACGATGTAGGAGATGGCGTGGAACGTGAAGAACGAGATCGCGACCGGCGTCACGACCTCGATGAACTGCAACTGCAGCCCGAAGATCTGGGTGACCGAAGAGTTGAAGAGGAGGAGGATCGCGAAGTTGTAGTATTTGAAATAGGCGAGGATGCCGAGCGCGATGGTGATCGCGACGGCCACCATCGCAATGCGGAGGCGCCGGTTCGGCACCAGCCGGTTCACGCGGCCGGTGAACCAGGTGAGCACCGCGACGCCGACCATCAGGGCCGCGAAGCCCACGCTCCAGAAGCTGTAGAAGGCGAGGCTCGCGAGGACGAGGAAGATCTTGTTCGCGGTATTGCCGAGCGCCCGCGCGACGGTCGCCGCGATCAGCACGAAGGCGAGGAAGACCGCGAAGTCGATCGTCGGGAACAGCATCTAGGGCGCCGCCACCGCCGTGGGCGCGGGAAGAAGCGTCTCGAGGAAGTCGGCGAAGCGCTCGGCGCTGTAGCGGTAGCCGTCATTGCTGAGGTGGAGCCGGTCCGCCGCGTACATGTCCGCGGCGGCGGTGTTGCCGGTGCAGGGCGAGGGGAGGCTCGCCGCCCAGTCCCAGGTGACGGCGCCGAGCTCGCCGGCGATCTCGGCCAGGGTCTCGCGCACCGCGATCAGGTTCGCCGGCACGTTGAAGCAGGCATAGCCGTCGGGACTCGGACCGGCGCGACCGCCCTCGCGGCTGCCATAGGGCGGCTGGACGATGACGACATCCTGAAGATTGTCCGCGTGCTCGGCGAGGAACCCGATGATCTCGGTGTATTCCTCGCGGAAGCGGTCGATGTTGAGGTTGTCGTCGTATCCCTCATTGGTGCCGAAGGCGACGACGATGATGTCGGGGTCGAGCCGGGCGAGGTCGTTGGCAAGGTTGTCGGCGTTGAAGTCGAGAAGGAGATCGGCCCGGGCGCCGGGATAGCCGACGCTGAGATAGGAGATGCTCGGATCGTAGCGGTAGACGGTCACGCCGGTCAGGATCACCGGCCCGTCATTGGTCGAGCGGATGGTGAGGTTCTCGAACTCGGCGATCCCGGCCACCGGAATCACGCGGCGGATCAGCGCCTCATCAGGTCCGTCGAGGGGCAGGGTCTCGATCGGCTCGCCGTCGAGGAGGAGCTCCACCGCGCCGCCGGCGGGCTGCGCCACCAGCGACACGTCGATCGCGGTGAACGGCATCGGCTGGTAGGCCTCGAAGGTGATCTCCTGTCCCGCGCTGCGGGCTTCGGCGGTGAAGCCGGTCAGCCAGAAGCGCGAGGGGTGTTCGGCCGACGCGCGGATCCGCTCGTAGCTCCAGCCGGGCGTCGCTTCGATGCGGAACACGTTGGAGCGGACGCCGGCCTGCGGCGTTCCCGGCGGGAGGACCACGCCGCCCTTGCCGTAGCTGCGTTCGAGGATGTCGCGGACCCGGCCGGTGAAGAAGTCGGCGGCGGTGTGGCTGTCGCCGATATGGAGGACGACGATGCCTTCATGGCGCTCCGAGGCGACGGCCACGGGCGGGGCGTCGGGCGGCGGCGGCTCGGCGATCGCGACCTCGGGCGGGAGCGGCTCGGGTTCGGGCGGCGGCTCCGGCGCGGGGCCTGGGAGGTACCGGAAGGCGAGCACGACCGCGACGACGAAGACGATCGCGACCGCGCCGGCGGCGATCCAGGTCGTGCGCCGCCGCAACGGCCTAGGCGCCGAAGCAGGTGGCGGCGGTGAGGTCGTGCCGCTGGTCGGACATCACCCAGAGGATCACGGGTTTGAGGTACTGGCCGAGGAGGTCGTAGCCCGTCTGCGTGAAGTGCACCCCGTCCTGGGCGCGGAGCTGGACGACGTTGCCGTTCGGCCCGGCGCCGAACGAGGTGAAGCCGGGGCTGCCCTCGAGCTGCCAGGGCAGGACATAGACGACGCCCTGCATCGCTCGCGCCGTCTCCTCGAAGATCTGGTTGAGGAGCTGGGCATGGGCATTGGCCGCCGCGTCACGGAGGACGGGGAGCCCGACGACCATCGCCGTGGCCCCGGTCGCGGTCGCGCGGCCGAGGAGGTTCTGGAGATTCAGGCGATAGGCTTCGACCCATTCCGGCGTGCCGAGCGGGACGCGGGTGCCATCACGGCCGACCACCGGCTGCTGGTCATTGAGACCGATCGATATCAGGAAGACGTCCGGGCTGCGTTCGGCCCCTATGGAGGTGACCTGCTCGGCCCAGTCCATGCGGTCCGGCCGGGTAAGGCCGGTGCCGTTCTGGGCTTCGCGATAGAGCCCGAACTCGGCGGGACAGGCCGCCCGCGCGGATGCATTAAGCCGGACGAAGGCACCCCAGAGACCGTCGGCCATGGAATCGCCGACAAAGGCGATGCCGCGTGCCGCGGCGGGCGAGGCGAGGGCGCCCAGGGCGAGCGCGAGGGCGCAAATCCCGGCAGTAAGGCGACGCGACACGACGGAACTCCGATTGTTCTGCGCGGGGCCGCCGGTTCCCCTCGGCGCGGGCTGGCGCCCGCTGGCCTGAGCGGCCCTCAATATCGGAGGGCGACATTGCCCGATCATGCCTGACAATGAAACAGCAGCATTGCGGGGCGCGCGAGAAAATCGGCTGGTGTTGCGAACAGGCGGCTAACCCGGACGGGGCCTCGGGATCGGGACGAGGCCACCGGTGGCGATGACGGCGGGAGGGGCGCCGATCGGGCGGAGCGGATTGGGTACCGGAAGCGGCACGGCGACCGGCGCGGGCGCCGCCATCGGCACCGTTGCGACGACCGCAACCATGGCGGCCTGCTGCGCATAGACCGGCGTCCCGCCGGGCGTAGCGCCCGCGACCCGAATCGGGTTGGGCACCGGCAGGGGCGGCGTGGTCGTGGGGACGCCGCGATAGACCACCGGCGCCGGCGCTGCCGGTGCGGCGGCAACGGCGGCAGGCGCATTGGCCGCGATCCCGGCAGCGGCGGCCGCCAGCGCCCACATCCGCTCGTAGCCGCTCATCGTGAAGTGGACGCCATCGGCGGCGCGGACCGAGCGGTCGCAGAGGCCGGGATCGCGCATGCTGACATAGATGACGCCGAGGCCGCGGAGCTGCTGCGCGAGGTTGGTGTCGAGCTGGGCGGCGGATCCATCCCAGTCCTTGAAGACGCAGGGCGGCCCGATCCAGACGAGCGTGACGTTGCGGGCCCGGGCTGCGGCGACGATCCCGTTCACCGCGTCCTGGACGTTGACGACGTTGCCGACGGCGTCGTTGGTGCCGAGGCTCATGAAGGCGAGGGTGTCGCGCGGCAACGAGTTGATCTGATTGATGATCGCGTTGCCGGTGATGCGCACCGAATTCGCCGCGAGCGACTGCGTCGGGTGGCCGGCCCAGCCGACGCCGACGCCAAGGCTGTCGCCGATCACGACATAGGCCGCCGCCGGCGCCGCCGCGAGGAAGGCGAGCGCGGCAGCGAGGAGTGTCGCGAGCGCGGCTGTCTTGTGTCGAAGGGCCACGAAGATCCTCAGCATCCGGGATGCCGGGACTGCCCGGCGGAAAGAGCGCTGCCAAGAACCGGCAACAGATGGCGAAACTGTGCCTGATTCGTGCCTTAATAGAGACTAAAGGCCGCGACGCGAAGTCCCGGATGGGTGGTGGGGGCGATGATAGCCGACAATGTGGCCCCTGGTCTCAGCCTGCGCTGGGGTGGAAGCGGAGTGGGACCCACCACCATCGCCAAGCCTCGGAGTATGCCGGTATCCGAGCCACAAACGCACTCACCGTCCCAGCGCAGGCTGGGACCCAGGAGCGGTCAGGTCGTGGGCGAGATCAACTCGTCCAACAGGTCCCGCCGTGTTGGGTTCTTCTCCGCGATCAGCCGCAGCTTCCAGGCTCGGCGCCACGCCTTGATCTGGCGCTCGCGCATGTATGCGCTCTCCCGGCTTTCATGCACTTCGAACCAGACCAGGATGGTCACACCATACTTCTTGGTGAATCCCGGCACAGCGCCAGTCTGATGTCCGAGAAGCCGCCGCGGCAGATCGGCGGTCTGTCCGGTGGTTGTCCGTCGCGCGGCGCGCGTTGGGCCGTCACGATAAGAGAGTGAAGCGTTCCTCTGGCCAAGCCGAATCCGCCATCCCGGCGGAGGCTGGGATCAAGCGGCAGCAACCTCCGAGCAAGCGGCCCCTGGGTCCCAGCTTGCGCTGGGACGGTGGATGGGGCGAGTGCGGAGAGACGCCCCGCTATGTCAGCTCCTCCGCACCCGCCGCACGCCCATCCTCGCGCACGATCAGCACCGAGGCCTTGGCGTGGCGGGTCACCTTGGTGGCGTTGGAGCCGAGGAGGAATTTCGCCATCGAGGGGCGGTGGGCGCCGACGACGATGAGATCGGCGCCGAAATCGTCCGCTGCGGAAAGGACGCCCTCGGCGATGTTGCCGAGGGGCGCCGCGAAGGAGAGGCGGTCGTCGGCGATGCCGATGCCCGAGGTCATCGCCTTCAGCCTCGCGATCGCGTCGCGCTCCTCGCGCTCGACGACGTCCGGCGGCAGATAGTCGACCGCAAGGTCCATCACATGGCGGACATAGATGACCTGGAGCGCGGCACCGAAATGGCGCGCGAGCTCGGTGGCGGTCGCAAGCGCCTTGCGGCTGTTGCCCTCCTCGACCAGATCGACGGCAACGAGAATTCTCTGAAACATCTGCCCCTCCCGAGCTTCCTGCTATTCCTTCGCCAGCGCCTTCGCGTCGGCCTTGGCGTCCTTGGCATCCTTTGTCCCCTCGGTGATGCGGTCGCTCAGCGCGAAGAGGACGCCCGAGATGACGAAGGTGAGGTGGATGACGACCTTCCACACCAGCTGCTCGGTCGTATAGTCGGTCGAGGTCAGGAACGCCTTCAGGAGCTCCACCGCCGAGATCGCGACGATCGCGCCGATCAGCTTGATCTTGAGGTCGGAGAACCCGACCTTGCCCATCCAGGCCGGCCGGTCCTCATGGGCGCCGACGCCGATCTTGGAGACGAAATTCTCGTAGCCCGAAAAGATCATGATGAGGAGGAGGCTCGCGATCAGCGCGGTGTCGACCAGCGTCAGGATCGAGATCACCGCCTCGTACTCGCCGGATGACCAGATTCCCTCGACGAGGTGGATCAGTTCCTTCCCGAACTTCACGAGGAGGACGAGGATGGCGACGATGAGGCCGACGAAGAACGGCGCGAGCAGCCAGCGGCTCGCGAAGATCGTGCGTTCAAGGCCGTTCTCGAGAGGCTTCATCCAGTCCGCTCCATCCCATCCGATTGCCTCCGCCCGATGGAGCGCAATGTCCTAGCCCAATTGGGTAGCATGAACAGCAGCGACAAGTGTGCCGTGCCGCAGCGTCGCGGGCGTTTCCTGGGCGAGGCGAAGGGAAGGCGGGGCGACTGGCCACGGACGTTGCCGGGTCGGAACTCTCAAGACTGCCGCCGGAACGAGAGATCGGCCTTGGCGAAACGCTCGTCGCGTACCCCAATCTCCGTCACCACCGGGCTTGACCCGGTGGCCTGCAGACGGATCGTCAGATGCCCGGGGGACCGGATCGATCGTCAATGTTGACCTCGCGGGCACCGCTCAGCGGATCCGCGGGCGCGTGGGAGGGGCTGCGAGGCCACCGGGTCAAGCCCGGTGGTGACGGAGTTTGGGGTGGGGGTGGGGTCAACAATACTGTCGTTCATGCTGGCCCCGGACGCAGATCCCGCCCGCCGTTGACCTCGCCCCGAGACCGCGCTTCCATCGGGCGATGGGCGGGTGGGTGTACATCATGACGAACCGGCCGCTGGGCGTCCTCTATGTCGGCGTCACCAGCGATCTCATCCGCCGTGTGCACCAGCACCGCGAGGGGCAGTTGGCGGGCTTCACCAAGACCTATGGCGCCAAGCTGCTTGTCTACTACGAGGGCTTTGGGGATATCACGCTGGCCATCCAGCGGGAGAAGAACATCAAGCACTGGTCGCGTCGTTGGAAGATCGACCTCGTGGAGGGCATGAACCCGACCTGGCGCGACCTCTGGTGGGACACCGCTCACCCCTGAGCCGAACTCCCCCGGCGTCAGGGCAGAGCACTTTGTTCTCCCTTCCGTGCCCGCCGCCGCTTCCGGTTGTGCACAGCGGCGGTCGGGCCGAAAGTCCTTCCCTTGCTGGCCCTCCGGCCAATCGCTAGCTTGCCGCCTTCCCCGCCGGGTGACCTTCGCCGCGGCCTCCCACCGATGCCGCCGGACGCCCCCATGGACGCCAAGCCCTCAGTCCTTGATGCCATCGGCAATACGCCGCTGATCCGCCTCCGCCGCGCGTCCGAGGAGACGGGTTGCGAAATCCTCGGCAAGGCCGAGTTCATGAACCCCGGACAGTCGGTGAAGGACCGCGCGGCGCTGTCGATCGTCCGCGACGCGTTCGCCCGGGGTACGATCCGCGAGGGCGGCGTGATCGTCGAAGGGACGGCCGGCAACACCGGCATCGGCCTTGCGCTGGTCGGCAATGCGCTGGGCCTCCGCTCGGTGATCGTGATCCCCGAGACCCAGAGCCAGGAGAAGAAGGACGCACTCCGCGTCCTTGGCGCGACGCTGATCGAGGTGCCGGCGGTGCCCTATGCCGACCCCAACAACTACGTGAAGGTGTCGGGCAGGCTCGCCGAGCAGTTCGCGGCGACCGAGCCGGGCGGGGCGATCTGGGCCAACCAGTTCGACAATGTCGCGAACCGGCGCGCCCATATCGAGAACACCGGACCCGAGATCTGGCGGCAGACCGAAGGGAGGATCGACGGCTTCATCTGTGCCGTCGGCACCGGCGGCACGCTCGCCGGGACGGGGATCGCGCTCAAGGGCTTCGCGGACCGCGTCACGATCGGCCTCGCCGACCCGATGGGCGCGGCGCTCTACAGCTACTACACGACCGGGACGCTGAAATCGTCCGGCTCCTCGATCACGGAAGGGATCGGGCAGGGGCGGATCACCGCCAACCTCGAAGGCGCGCCGATCGACGTCGCGTTCCAGATCACCGACGAGGAGGCACTCCCGATCGTCTTCGACCTCCTCCTCCATGAGGGGCTGTGCGTGGGGGCCTCGAGCGGCATCAACATCGCGGGCGCGATCCGCCTGGCGCGGGAGCTCGGCCCCGGTCATACGGTCGTGACGATCCTCGCCGACTATGGCACCCGATATCAGTCGAAGCTGTTCAACCCGGTTTTCCTGCGGTCGAAGGGGCTGCCGGTGCCGTCGTGGCTTGCGGAGCCACGCAGAATCGCGCCGCCGCTCGTGGAGTGAGTTGCGAATAGCGAATAGCGAATAGCGAATAGCGGGGCCGTGCCTCGAGGCTGGCGCCGTCGGCCGCCCGCCCTTTTGCCCTATTCGCCACTCACTATTCGCTACTCGCCGCCGACCTCCGCTGCCCGTCCCGGGGAACCACCCCGCCGCCCCCGCGTTCCCCGATTGTTGAACCACGCCCCCTTTTGGCCGGGCTGCCTTTTTGTTGCCGCGGCCGGACACCAATGAATTCACAGCCGATCGTTCCGGGGGGCCTCCAGAACGGATCACAGAGATGAAGCCAATCGCCAACGGGTCCAGACGGTCCCTCGCCGGTCTCCTTTTCGCCGGCGTCGCGCCGCTCGCAGTCCTGCTGACGCCTATTTCCGCGAACGCCCAGCCGATTCCGCCCGCGGGCCTTCCCGGCCAGGTCTTCGAGCTCCCGCCGCTCGACCTTGCCGCCAATGAGGAGGGGCTCCGCAACCAGCTCGCCGCCGAGCAGGCGCGTCTCCAGGCCGCGCAGACCGCGCTTGCGACGAACCCGCCCGACGCGGCGACGCTTCAGACGCTGATCACCGAGATCCAGAACCGCATCATGCAGCTCGACGCGGCGCTTGCGGCGCTGGCGGCCGCGCCCCCGCCGCCGGCCGGTGAGCCGGTGCCGCCGCCGCCCGCGCCCGAGCCGGTCCCGCCCGCGCCGGCCACCCCCGAGCCAGCCCCGGCTCCGGCACCAGCGCCCGAACCGTTGCCGCCTCCGGCACCAGCGCCCGAGCCCGCGCCGGCGCCCGCGCCTGCCCCCGAGCCGCCGCCTGCGCCCGCCTTTGACGCCGCGGCCGAGATCGCGGCGCTGCCGCCGCTCGACTTCGCGGGCGACCTCGACCTGCAGCTGATCGCCCACCGCGGACGGCTCGAGGGCGCTCTCGTCGCCGGTCCGGCCGCCGAGCCGCTGGTGGAGGAGCTCGAGGATCGGATCGACATCCTCGAAGCGCTGGCCGATCCGCTGCCGCAGGATGTGCCCGGCCTTGAAGCCGCGCGCGCCGCCATCGAGGGCGTGCTCGCCGAAGCGACCGCCGACAACCGCACCGACGCGGTCGCCGCGCTTCAGGCCCGGCTCGACGAGATCGCGGCGCTGATCGTGCAGTTCAACGCGCCGCCGGCGCCCGAACCGGCCCCAGCCCCGGCGCCTGCACCTGAGCCGGTCCCGGCTCCCGCTCCGCCTCCCGCGCCGGAACCTGGGCCGGCCCCCGCGCCGGCTCCAGCGCCGGAGCCTGCACCTGCTCCCGCCCCGGCGCCGGAACCAGCCCCCGCGCCGGCTCCGGAGCCGGCGCCTGCTCCCGCCCCCGCGCCTGAACCGGTGCCCGCACCCGTGCCCGGCGCCCCGCCGGCTGCAGTGCCGCCGCCGGCACCTGCCCCGGAGGGTGCGCTGATCACGCCGAACAACGAGGCGCAGACCCAGGCGATCGACACCCAGATCGCGGCCTTCGTCGGCCAGCCGCTACCGGCCTATACGCCGGACGCGGATGCGGCGACGCTGCGCCAGCAGCTGCCGGCGTTCCAGCAGCTCAACACCCAGGGCGAGGCGATCCTCGCCCAGGGCCGTGTCGCGGAGCGCGACGTGACGGCGCTCGCGGAGCGCGTCGCGGAAATCCAGCAGATCATCGTCACGATCAGCACGCGGATCGCGACGCTCGAAGGGGCGCCGGCCGCGGCGCCGCCTCCGAACCCGGTGGTCGAGCAGCTTGCCGCCGCCGGTGACGCCGCGGGCGCGCAGCAAGTGCAGACGCTCCGCACGGAACTCCTCAACCAGCTCCTGACGCTCGGCGCCGAGCGTCTCCTCGGGCCACAGACCCAGCCCCAGCAGCCCGGCATGGCGCTGCAGCCGCTGCCGCCGCCGACCACCACGCCGCCGCCGCAGTTCGGCGTCGTCGTCGGCACCCAGGGTGACCGCACCGTGTTCCTGCAGGGCGACGAGTACCAGGTCCGGCGGACCCAGACCGAGGAACTCGACCGCCTCCTCTACGGGGCGAACGACGTCCAGGTGGAGGACCTCGGCAATGGCTACACGCGGACGACGATCTTCCGGCCCGACGGCTCCCAGGTCCAGACGGTCACGGACGGCGTCGGCCAGGTGATCGAGCGGATCCGCTTCGAGGCGGACGGCACGCAAATCGTGCTGGTGGAGAACACTGGCATCGTCCAGCAGCTGCCGCCCAACACGCCGCCGGTCGACTTCACGCAGACCCTGCCGGTGCTCCAGGTCGCGATCCCGCAGCAGGAGTACATCGTCGACGCCGGCACCGTGACGCGCGACCAGATCATCGCCGCGCTCGTCGCGCCGCCGGTCGAGGTCGTCGAGCGGGCCTACACGATCGAGGAGATCCGCTACAGCGACCGGCTGAGAGACAAGCTGCGCCGCGTCGACCTGACGACGATCACCTTCGACACCGGCAGCGCCGCGATCCATCCGAGCCAGTTCGCGGCCCTGACCGAGATCGGCCTTGCGATCGAGGCGATCCTCCAGCAGGCGCCGTACTCGGTGTTCCTGATCGAGGGCCACGCCGACGCGGTCGGTTCGGACTACTCGAACCTCCTGCTGTCCGACCGGAGAGCGGCCACGATCGCGGTAGCGCTGTCCCAGAACTTCAACATCCCGCCGGAGAACCTCGTCACCCAGGGCTATGGCGAGCGGTTCCTCAAGATCCCAACCCTCGGACCGGAGCGCCAGAACCGGCGCGGCGTGATCCGCAACATCACGTGGCTCCTCGCAGGCGCTGCGGGGTAGGACAGGGGCTCACGCATGACGCGACGGCGCGGAGGTGACTCCGCGCCGTTGGCGTTTGTGGGGTCAGTGGGTCGCGAATAGCGAATAGCGAATAGCGAATAGCAAGCGCAGCGCTTCATCGCTGTGCCCGCGCGTCATACTCCCGAGCCTCGCCCTTGAGGGTGTTCAGAGGGGAGGCGGAAGGTTGCGACTGCAAGGAGCAAGCTTCGGCGGGGGTCGCTGCCGTCCCTCGCGATCCGAACCAGCGGATGGGCACAGACCCCCCACGGTTTCTCTCCGCGAAACCCGCTCCCCCTCAAGGGGGAAGCTCGGGAGGTTGACGCAGGGTCGCGGCTGGCAGCTCGGGCACCGCGTTGGCGGTGAGGCCGTTGTGGGTCCGGCCGTGGCAATCCGGGCGCAACCGGCTTCGCATAAGCGAGTACCGCCCCGCGCATAGCCGCCGCAGCCTTGGCACCCTATACCTGCCGCGACCCAAGGAGCCCCGCCATGAAGACCCCCAAGCAGCCCATCCGCGGCATCGGCACCCGGCTCGCGCGAGCCGGCCGCGGGGAGGCCGGGAGCTTCGTCAATCCGCCGGTGGTCCACGCGTCGACCATCCTCTTCGACACCGTCGCCGAGCTCCATGACGGCAAGCCGGTGAGCTATGGCCGGCGGGGGACGCCGACGATGGCGGCGCTCGAATCCGCGCTGGCGGAGCTGGACGGCATTGGCGCGGTGAAGGCGGCCGGAGCGGTGCTCTGCCCGTCCGGGCTGAGTGCGATGAGCACGGCGATCCTCGCCTTCGTCGGGGCCGGCAACCGCGTGCTCCTGCCGGACAGCGTGTACGGACCGGCTCGCGCTATTGCCGACATCGTGCTGAAGCCGCTCGACATTGCGGTCGCGTATTACGACCCGACGATCGGCGCCGGCATTGCGGACCTCGTCGACGACGGCACGACGCTGGTCTATGTCGAGAGCCCCGGCTCCTACACGATGGAGATGCAGGATCTGCCGGCCATCGCCGAAGTCGCGCATGCGCGCGATGCCGTCGTCATCGCCGACAACACCTGGGCGACACCGCTCTACTGCCAGCCTCTTTCGCTCGGCGCGGATGTCGTGGTCCATGCCGCCACCAAATATGTCAGCGGCCATGCCGACGTCCTGATGGGCTACGTCACGGCCCATGAAGGCGCGTGGCCACGGCTCAAGCGGCACCATGGCGCGATGGGCGTCTGCGCCGCGCCGGACGATATCTACCTCGCGCTCCGCGGCCTCCGGACCCTCGAGGTCCGGCTGGAGCGGCACATGCGCTCGGGCCTCGCGGTCGCCGAATGGCTCGCGGCGCGGCCCGAGGTCAGCGCCGTGCTCCACCCGGCGCTGCCGGGCGATCCCGGGCATGGGCTATGGCGGCGCGACATGACGGGCGCGAGCGGTCTCTTCTCCATCGTGCTCGGCGGATCGACCGAGGAGGACGCGGCACGCTTCATCGAGGCGCTGGCCCTCTTCGGCATCGGCTATTCCTGGGGCGGCTATGAGAGCCTGGCCGTGCCGGGCGAGTTCCGGCGCACCGCAAGCCGCGCGCCCGACGGGCCGCTGGTGCGGCTCCACGTCGGCCTCGAGGATCCGGCGGATCTGATCGCCGATCTCGACGCGGCTTTTTCTGAGATCGCGGGCTAGCCGATCAGCGCGCGGATCGGCGCCACGAGGAAGCGGAGGATGCCGTTGTCGCGCACCGCCGCACGGATCGGCGCGCCGTCGCGGCGCATCGGATGCGCGGTGAAGCCGAGCCCGTGCCGGGCGAAGAGCCGGGCGACGAGGTAGGCAACCGTCCCGCCGACCACGAGGCCGGCGGCGACGTCGCTGGGATAATGGGCGCCGACCACGACGCGGCTTCCGGCGATCGCAAGGCCGAACAGGACCACCAGCGGGCGGAGCCGCGGGAAGAGAAACCACCCGACGACGATCAGCGATCCCGCCGTCGTCGCATGGCCGGACGGGAAGCTCGCATTGTCGTAGCCGGCGGCCCAGAAGTCGAAGGCGCGGACGCCCGCTTCGTCGAAGAGATGCGGCCGGGCGCGGCCGAAGACGATCTTGAGGAGGTTCACGGCGATGCCGCCGAGGCCGACCGCGAGGAAGGCGTAGGTCGTGAGAGCGCCGACGGTAGCCCAGCCGCGGACGAGGCTCGCCCGCAACCGCGTCCAGTCGCCGAGGAAAAGGAGGATCGCAAGGACCCCGGTCGGCACGAGGTACCATTGCGACAGTCCGACCTCGGACATGATTTGGGCAAAGTCCTCGAGCCATTGCGGCAGGTCCTGTGCCCACGCCACCGAGCCTTCGTCGAGCGCGAGCCAGGCGATGAGGACGACGGCGAACGCCCCCAGCGCCACGAACGCCCAGGGCGGGCCCGCTGGGAGGGCGACGCGGTGCGCAAACGCGGCGCGGATGGCGGCCGCCTTGGTCCCGAACCGGCGCTGCAGGACGCCGCCGCGGTGCTGGGCGGTGAGGGACTCGTCGGTCATGCAACGGCTGATGTCACAGGATCACCGTTGCTTCAATGAGGGGCTGGACCCGCGAACTCCCTCGCCCCGCGAAGCGGGGAGAGGGCTTGGGGTGAGGGGGCCGACCCGAGCTCCGAGCGTGCAGCAAGAGCCCCTCATCCGGCCCTTCGGGTCACCTTCTCCCCGCTGACGCGGAGCGAAGGAGGGGCCGGGTCGGGGGGCAGCGAGGTCGACAATGGTGGCAGCGATGCCGCCTATGCCGCCGCACCCGCAGCGGCCTGCCGCCCCGCCTTCCGGATCGCTTCCGGCATCGGGCCGCCGGTGGCCCAGTCGAGGAGGTCCACGGTGTGGACGATCGGGGTGGCAATGCCGCGCTCGGCCTGGCCGCGGTCGATCTGGACCATGCAGCCGATATTGCCGGTCGCGATCACGTCGGGACTGACGCGCTGGATGTTGTCGACCTTCCGGTTGCGGAGCCTTCCGGCGATCTCGGGCTGGAGGATGTTGTAGACCCCGGCCGAGCCGCAGCAGATGTGCCCCTCGGGCACGTCGCGGACCTTGAAGCCGGCGCGGGCGAGCAGCTTCTTCGGCCCATCCTTGATCTGCTGGCCATGCTGCATCGAGCAGGCGGAGTGGTAGGCAACGGTCAGCCCCGTCGGGATCGCGGGCGCGAAGTCGAGCGTGGCGAGGAACTCGGTCACGTCCATCGCGAGCGCCGAGACCCGCGCCGCTTTCTCGGCATAGGCCGGGTCGGCGCGGAACATGAAGCCGTAGTCCTTGATCGTCGTCCCGCAGCCGGACGCCGTGATGATGATCGCGTCGAGGCCGTCGCCTTGAATCTCCCTGGTCCAGGCGTCGACGTTCCGCGCCGCGGCGTCGTGGCTCGCCTTCTCGTGGCCCATGTGATGGACGAGCGCGCCGCAGCAGCCCTCGCCCTTCGGGAACACGACCTCGACGCCGAGCCGGTTGAGGAGGCGCACCGTGGCCTCGTTGATGCCGGGGTTGAGCACCGGCTGGGTGCAGTTCATCAAGAGCGCGACGCGCTTCCGGCGCTCGCCCTGTGGGGCGTAGACGTCGCCGGCCGCCTGCCTCGGCTTCGCCGGGAGCTGGCGCGGCGCGAGGTCCAGCATGGCGTCCATCCGCGCCCCCACCCATGGCAGGCGCCGGAGGATCGGGCGGAACGGGCGGCCGAGGCCGGCGGTGCGGAGGGCGAGGCGGAAGCGGCCGGGATAGGGAACGATCGCCGCCAGCACCCGGCGCATCAGCCGGTCGTGCCAGGAGCGGGTGTAGGTCTCCTCGATGTACGCCCGCGCGTGGTCGACGAGGTGCATGTAGTGGACGCCCGACGGGCAGGTCGACATGCAGGAGAGGCAGGACAGGCAGCGGTCGACATGGGTGACCACCTCCTTCGAGGCCGGCTTCTGGTTCTCCAGCATGTCCTTCATGAGATAGATGCGGCCACGCGGCCCATCGAGCTCATCGCCGAGAAGGAGGTAGGTCGGGCAGGTCGCGTTGCAGAAGCCGCAATGGACGCAGGTGTGGAGAATCTTCTCCGACGCCGCCATCCGCGGGTCGGCAAGCTGCTCCGGAGCGAATTCGGTTCTCATCAGCGCCTGTCGTGGTCGATCGCCGGGGCGAAGGTGTAGCGTACTGCAGGGTTGTTGAAATCTGCGACGTGGCGTAGCCGCGGTTTCCCGTGGGCGTCAGCCCTCACATTGGCGGCGGCGCGAGCCACGGATTGAACACCTTCACGCCGGCGGACTCGAAATCCCGTGTGTTCCGCGTGACCACGGTCAGGCCATGAACTGCGGCCGTTGCCGCAATCATCGCGTCGCGTTCGGGACGGGGGTTGGGGACGTGAAGGAGCGCGCACCTCTGCGCCGTTGCGGTGTCGAAGGGCAGGATGCGGCCGGCGAAGCGCAGAAGAACCTGGTCCTCGATCCAGGCGCGAAGGGCCTCGGCGCGCACCGCGTCGCGGCGCCCGATCTGTTCTGCCCCGATCAGCACCTCCATTACGGTGATGGCGGAGATAAACATCTGCTCGACGGCCACTGAGCCGGCCCAGATCGTCACGTTCCCGTCCGCACGGGCCTTTCTCTGAATCTCCGAGATGACATTGGTGTCGAGGAGAAACACTTAGTCGAAATCGGCCGGACGGAAGATCTTGTCGGATAGACGTGGAGGTTCGAAATCCAGGTCGCCCTCGCCGGGCGGCGTCAAAGCCTCGAGGAGTGTCATTGGCTTGCCAGTGATGCGGCGATACTCTTCGATGGTCATCAGGACGTGCGCCGGCCTGCCGCGGTCGGTGATGAAGACCGGCCCTTCCTCGGCAAGTTTCTTGATCCCGCTTCGGTCCTGATTGAACTGGCGACTACTGATCGTGATCGTCACGCCGACCTCTTGCCTCGAAACGCGGGAGCACTAAGTAGCATCATAGCTACATAATTTCAACGGCCCGCCAATAGGGTCGCGTTCAGGACGGCTGGTCCGCCTGTTGCTGCCTCGCTTCGGCGCAGTTCGATCCAGAACCGTTCGCGCTCAATGAGATCGGCAACTTCGCATACCTCAAGGACACCGACCGTGGCGACCGTACCGTCCTCGTAGGCTCGATGAAGGGAGTAGTGCACTGGCCGATACCTTCGGCCCTCCTGCCCATGCCACGGAACTCCAAGTACGATACCGCGGACGTTTCGAGGATAAGCGTCAAGCCGACTTTTGAGCCGTTTGGCCTTCCCAACGTAGATGCCGACGCCGTCGATCCGCCATTCATAGATACCAGGCGAATTGAGGCTGACGTGATCCGGGATGTCTCGGGTGTACCAGCCGGGCCGGAGGGTCATGAGTACATCCGCCCCGGCTCGAACACGCCCTTCGGGTCGAAGCTCGCCTTGATGCCCGCGGACAGTTTCATCAGCGCTTCGGACAGCGGCTCGAACACCGGCACTCGCATCCGGATCTCGGCCGGCGCGCGGACGAGGGTCGCGTGGCCGCCGGTCTTGCCGACGACGCCGCGGATGGTGGCAGCGCCGGCGTCAGGCAGGGGAGGGACGGCGAGCCAGACGAGGCCGCCGCCCCAGTCGTAGAACCAGCGCGCATCCTTGATCTTCGCGGCGATCGCAGCCGTCACCTCCCATGCGGCCGTGGGGGTGACCGAGAGCCGCCAGATCAGGTCGCTGTGCGGGTCGGCGAGGAAGGTCGCGTCGCGGACGTTCCGCCACAGCGCCGCGGCGTCCGCGCCGTCGAGCCGCTCCGTGCGATGCCCGCCCGAGACATGCTTCGCGAGGCTGTCGAGGCGGTAGGCGACGGAGTCGGGGAAGCCTTCGACACGGACGAGAGTGCGGGCGCCGCTCCAGTCGATCCCGGCCGGAAGATGCGCCGCGCCGGTCGGCTGGAAGGGCGAGCCGAGAGCGGCGGCGAGAGCGTTGATCGCCCGGCGGTCGTCGAGGCCGTGGATGACGAGCGTTGCCGAATGCGCCGGCAGCGGCAGCACCTTGAAGATCACCTCGGTGAGGAAGCCGAGGGTGCCGAACGAGCCGGACAGGAGCTTCACGAGGTCGAGGCCCGTGACGTTCTTCATCACCCGGCCGCCCGACTTCACGATCTCGCCGCTGCCGTTGACGAAGCGGACGCCGATGAGGTGGTCGCGGGCGGCGCCGGAATGGATGCGGGCCGGGCCGGAGATGTTGCCGGCCGCGACCGCGCCGATGGTCGGCTCGCCGTGGCTGCCGAAGAGGGGTCGATGATCCATCGGCTCGAAGGTGAGGCCCTGGCCCGAGCCGCGGAGGGCGGCTTCCACCTGCACCAGCGGCGTGCCGGCCTTCGCGCCGAACACCATCTCGGACGGTGCGTAGAAGGTGATGCCGGTGAGGCGGGCGGAGGAGAGGGTCGCGTCGGCCTCGACGGGACGGCCAAAGGCCGCGCGGGTGCCGCCGCCGGCGATCGCGAGCGTCCGCCCGTGCGCCGCCGCGTCTGCGACGATCGCGGCCGCCTCTTCTTCGCTCCGCGGAACGAGCCGCACTGCCGCGGCGACCTCGCTCACGCGGCCGCCGGGAGCGCGGCGGGCCGCCCGTCGAGCGGGTAGACCTTGGCCGGATTGAGAAGCCACGCCGGATCGAACACCGCGCGGACCCGCATCTGCTGATCGAGGTCGGCCTTGGTGAACTGCACCCGCATCAGGTCGCGCTTCTCGATCCCGACGCCATGCTCGCCGGTGAGGACGCCGCCGACCTCGACGCAGAGGCGGAGGATATCGTTGCCGGCCTCCTCGGCCTTCCGCGACTGCTCGACGTCGTTGGCGTTGTAGAGGACAAGCGGATGGAGGTTGCCGTCGCCGGCGTGGAAGACATTCGCCACACGAAGGCCGTAGCTTTTGACGATCTCGCCGATGCGGCCGAGGACGAAGGGGAGCTGGCCGGTCGGGATGGTGCCGTCCATGCAGATGTAGTCGGCAACGCGCCCCGTGGCGCCGAAGGCGGACTTCCGGCCCTTCCAGATCGCCGCGGTCTCCATCGCCGATTTCGACTCGCGGACGGTCTCGACGCCATGCTCCTGCGCGATCGCGACAATGCGGCGGAGCTGGTCGTCCATCTCCTCCTCGGAGCCCTCGACCTCGACGATCAGCATCGCGCCGGCTTCGACGGGATAGCCGGCATGCGAGAACGCCTCGCAGATGACGATCGCCTCATTGTCCATGAATTCGAGCGCGACCGGGACGATGCCCGCCGCGATGATCCCGGACACCGCCGCGCCCGCCTTCACGCTGTCGGGGAAGGCGAGGAGCACCGGCCGGGCTCCTTCGGCGATCGGCACCAGGCGGACGGTCGCCTCGGTGACGATGCCGAGCTGGCCCTCGGAGCCGACGACGAGGCCGAGGAAATCGAGGCCCGGCGCATCGAGATACTTGCCGCCGATGTCGACGATGGTGCCGTCGATGAGCACGATGCGCGCGGCGAGGATGTTGTTGGTCGTCACGCCGTATTTCAGGCAGTGCGCGCCGCCGGAGTTCATCGCGATGTTGCCGCCGATCGTACAGGCGAGCTGTGAGGAGGGGTCGGGCGCGTAGAAGAAGCCGTGGTGGCGGACGGCGTCGGAGATCGCGAGATTGGTGACCCCGGCCTCGACCCGGGCGCAGCGGTTCGGCAGATCGATCTCGAGGATGCGGGTCATCTTGCCGATGCCGACGACGACGGCATCTTCCTGCGGGATCGCGCCGCCGGCGAGCGACGTGCCCGAGCCGCGCGCGACCACCGGCACGCCCTCGGCATTGAGGAAGCGGAGGACGGCCGCGACCTGCTCGGTGGTCTTCGGCAGCACCACGGCGAGCGGCATCCGGCGATAGGCGGTGAGGGCGTCGGTCTCATAGGCCCGGCGCTCGGCCTCGGCCGTGATCAGCGCACCGGGGGCGACGAGCTTCGCAAGCCCGGCGATGATGGCGTCGCGGCGAGCGAGGATCTTCGGGTCGGGGTCGGGGAAGGGGATCATGCTGCGTGCCCTCGATTGCGAGTGGCAAAGGGTCGAACGGAGAACCCGCTCCGCCCTTTCTCCCCCCTTGCGGGGGAGACCGCAAAGCTTAGGCCGAAGGCCTTAGCGACGCGCGTGGGGGGTAAGCGGCGGCGTGACAGGTAGAAGACGGCACGAGGGGTCGTTGACCCCCCACGCGGTCCGCTAGGCTCGCTGCGCGATCCAAGCTCCCCGGTCTCCCCCGCAAGGGGGGAGAAGGGAGTTTGCCGCTCGGTGTTGCCCCTCGCAGCGCCCACCAGAAGCTCTCCCGCGTCGCGCCTCAGGCCGGCGCCGGCTCCTTCTTCGACGGCAGCGGCACCCAGTCGTTCTCGGCCTTGAGGTCGGGGTCGAGGCAGAGGATCTCCTCGAACTCGTTGACCTTGTCGAGGTCGGTGCCCATCGCGATGTTGGTCACGCGCTCGAGGATGAACTCGATGACCACCGGCACCTGGTGCTCCTTCATCAGCGCCTCGGCCTTGGCGAAGGCTTCCTTGAACTCGTTCGGGCTCTTCACCCGCACCGCCTTGCAGCCGAGACCTTCGGCGACCGCGACATGATCCACGCCGTAGCCCGGCACCGCATCGCCTTCATCCGAAGCGTTGATGTTCTCGAAGGCGAGGCTGACCTCGAAGTCCATCTGGAAGCCGCGCTGCGACTGCCGGATGAGGCCGAGATAGGAGTTGTTCACGACCACATGGAGGTAAGGCAGCTTGTGCTGCGCGCCGACCGCGAGCTCCTCGATGAGGAACTGGAAGTCATAGTCGCCCGACAGCGCGACGATCTTGCGGTCCGGATCGGCGGCCCGGACGCCGAGCGCCGCCGGCAGGGTCCAGCCGAGCGGGCCGGCCTGGCCGCAATTGATCCAGTTCCGCGGCTTGTAGACTCGCAGGAACTGCGCACCGGCGATCTGCGACAGACCGATGGCGGTGACGTAGGTTACGTCGCGGCCGAACTGCTCGTTCATCTCCTGGTAGACGCGCTGCGGCTTGAGCGGCACCTCGTCGTAATGCGTCTTCCGCAGCATCGCGCCCTTGCGGTGCTCGGTCTCCTGCTGCCAGGCGGAGCGGTCCTTGAGCTTGCCGTTCGCCTTCCAGTCGGTCGCGACCTCGATGAAGAGGCGTAGCGCGGCGCCGGCGTCGGAGACGATGCCGTAGTCCGGCGCGAACACGCGGCCGATCTGGGTCGGCTCGATGTCGACGTGAACGAACTTCCGGCCCTTCTGATAGGTCTCGAGCCCGCCGGTGTGCCGGTTGGCCCAGCGGTTGCCGATGCCGAGCACGAAGTCGGAGCGGAGGAAGGTCGCGTTGCCGTAGCGGTGGCTGGTCTGGAGGCCGACCATACCGGCCATCAGCTTATGGTCGTCGGGGATCGTGCCCCAGCCCATCAGCGTCGGCACGACCGGAACGCCGGTGATCTCGGCGAACTTCACGAGGAGGTCCGAGGCGTCGGCATTAATGATGCCGCCGCCGGCGACGATGAGCGGGCGTTCGGCCTCGTTCATCATCGCGAGCGCCTTCTCGACCTGCTTCCGCGACGCGGCGGGCTTGTAGGCGACGAGCGGCTCGTAGGTGTCGGGGTCGAACTCGATCTCGCCCATCTGGACGTCGACCGGAAGGTCGATCAGCACCGGGCCGGGCCGCCCGGAGCGCATGATGTGGAACGCCTTCTGGAACGCCATCGGCACCAGGGCGGGCTCCATCACCGTCACCGCCCACTTCGTGACGGGCTTCGCGATCTCGGCGATGTTGATCGCCTGGAAGTCTTCCTTGTCGAGTTTTGCGCGCGGTGCCTGGCCGGTGATGCAGAGAATCGGGATGGAGTCGGCCGAGGCCGAGTAGAGGCCGGTGATCATGTCGGTGCCGGCCGGGCCGGACGTACCGATGCAGATCCCGATATTGCCGGCGGCCGCTCGTGTGTAGCCCTCTGCCATGTGCGAGGCGCCCTCGACGTGGCGGGCCAGGATGTGGCGGATGTTCCCGGCCTTCCGGAGCGCGGAATAGAGCGGGTTGATCGCGGCCCCCGGTACCCCGAAGGCGACGGAGATGCCTTCCTTGAGGAGAACGTGGACGGCGGCATCAACTGCTCTCATGCGAGCCATTTCGACAGTCTCCGGAGCGTTCGGCGGGCGCCCGCCGATTTTCCGCCAATCCGGAGTGCCGCGCAACGACGCGGAGCCACGGCGAACGGGACGGAACGGGGCGGGCGGCCGGCGGTGCCGTCCTTCGGCCGCACCAAGGCCGGCCGAGGCGCGCTACCGCCTTGCATCGCGGGTACTACCAGCGTTGCCCAGCGGGGGCAAACCGCTGACGTGCGGCATGTGTGAAGGGGGTTGGCGTGCGGAACGGACACGGCCGCTTCGTAAGATGCGCCGCGGGGGGACGCGGTATGTCGGCGCCTTCCCTGTTATGGTAATCATTCATGGATGAACGACGATGTGATCCATTCGGCATTCAGTGCCGATACCGTGAGCAGGCTGACGGGCATCAGCAGACGTCAGCTCGCCTACTGGGACCCTGATTTCTTTCCACCGAGCCTTGGCCGCCATGACGTCGGGCGCGGCAAGTCGCGTGTCTATAGCTTCCGCGATCTGGTCGCGCTGCGCGTCCTCAACGCACTTCGAAACGATGCCAGAGTGCCGCTTCCGCACCTGCGCGAGGTTCGGGAGAAGCTGCTGCATCTCGGTGAGGACATGTGGGGCAAGACGACGCTCTATGTCGTCAACCAACGTGTTGCCTTCGTGAACCCCGAGACCGACGCCATGGAGGAGGTGGTCTCCGGTCAAGGGCTCCTCCAGATCCCGCTGGCGAAGGTAACCGGCGAGACCCGAGCGGCCGTGAAAGCACTGTTCAAACGAAATCCAACCACGGTCGGCCAAGTCGAGCGCAAGCGCAACGTGGTCGGGAATCAGCCGGTGATCGCGGGGACGCGCATACCCGTGAGCAGCATCAAGGCCTTTGCCGAGGCGGGCTACACTCCCGCCCAGATTCGCAAGGAGTATCCGTCGCTCACGGACGCTGACATTCAGGCAGCGTTGGCCTTTGATACTGCCGCGTGAGCGGAACCGCGTCCCGTTTTCCAGCGCTCCTCGATGCGGGTGTGCCGGATTCCGTAGACAGGTTGCTCAGTCGCCTCGGTCACGACGTGATCCGCCACCGCGACGTCCTGCCCGAGGGGACGACGGACGATGAGGTCTACGAGACTGCGCTCGAACTGCGTGCCGTCCTCGTCGTCATCGATGGGGACGCAAGGCGGAGCGTGAGACGTTACGACGCCAAGCTCTCGCGCGATCGTTTCAAGCGGCTCAGCATCATTCACCTTGCGTGCCCCGAGCCCACGGCAAGCGGTCGGCTCGAACAGGCCATGTCACTTGTCCAACTCGAGTGGGCATTCTCCCAGTCGAAGCCATCCCGACGATTGTGGATCGAGATCGGCCCCCATCACATCCGCACAAATCGATAGCGGAGCGTTCGTCCCATGACCTACACCCCCGCCGCCGACCGCTACTCCGGCATCATGCCCTACCGCCGCGCCGGGCGGAGCGGCATCGATCTGCCGCTGGTCTCGCTCGGGCTGTGGCAGAATTTCGGCGGGGTCGATGTGTTCGAGACCGGGCGCGCAATATTGCGGCGGGCGTTCGACCGCGGCGTCACCCATTTCGACCTCGCCAACAACTACGGCCCGCCTTACGGCTCGGCCGAAGAAACCTTCGGCCGCATGATGGCGTCCGACTTCCGGCCCTTCAGGGACGAGCTCATCGTCTCGACCAAGGCGGGGTGGGACATGTGGCCGGGGCCTTATGGCGGCATCGGCGGCAGCCGGAAGTATCTCATCGCCAGCCTCGACCAGTCGCTCCGGCGCATGGGGCTCGACTATGTCGACATCTTCTACTCCCACCGCGTCGACCCCAAGACGCCGCTCGAGGAGACGATGGGCGCGCTGGCGCATCTCCACCGGCAGGGCAAGGCGCTCTATGTCGGCATCTCGAGCTACCCTGCGGACCTGACCCGGCGCTGCGCCGAGATCCTTGCGGCCGAGCGGGTGCCGCTCTTCATCCACCAGCCGAAATATTCGCTGTTCAACCGCTGGATCGAAGGGCCGCTCCTCGATGCGCTCGGCGAGCTCGGCACCGGCTGCATCGCGTTCTCGCCGCTGGCGCAGGGCCTCCTGACCTCGCGCTATCTCGACGGCATCCCGGCCGACGCCCGGGCCGCCAAGGGCGGCTCGTCCTTGCGGAAGGAGATGCTCAGCGAGGCCAATATCGGCCGGATCCGCGCGCTCAACGCGATCGCGGAGCGGCGCGGGCAGTCGCTGGCGCAGATGGCCATCGCCTGGGTGCTCCGCGACGAGCGCGTGACCTCGGCGCTGATCGGCGCACGGACGGTGGAGCAGCTCGACGATTCGCTGGGCGCGCTGGCGCGGCTCGATTTTTCGGCGGAGGAGCTGGCGGAGATCGACCGCCATGCGGTCGAGGCCGGTACAGACACGTGGCGGGAGTCGGCGTAGCGCCGACCAGTCACTGGCCTCGCGGCCCTTTTGTCGCCGCCCGTCCCTCAGCGCCAGATCTTCGCCACCAGGAACCCGATGCCGGCGGCGACCAGGACGGACGTGAGCGGGCGGCTCGCAATGGTCTCTTCGAGATTGTGCCGGGTCGTGTCCGCCGTCTCCAGCACCTCGTCGGCGGCGTGATGAACCGCCCGAGAGGCGCGCCGGGCGCTTGCGGCGCCGCGCCTGATCACCCGCTCGCCCATTTCCTCGGCATCGTGAAGCGCCTCGCGGGCGCGTTCGGTCATTCCGTTGGCCCTCGCCATGTTCACCTCCGTCGTGAAGCTGCGGGGAAACGCATGGCCAGCTCTGGCGGTTCCCCCCTGAGGTCGTCGCAACGCCCTGATCGGCGTCGGGTTGCGGCGCGTTCGAAAACGGTGCCCGACGCGGCCGCGTCCGCGGCTCATCCGAAACGGCTCCTCGCGCGTTAGCGGGATGATGGAACGCGAAACTGAAGCCAGGAGCAAGCGGATGGCGGAGCGGGCGGCGGCGGCAGCGCCCGCCACCGAGCCGCGCACGCTCGACGAGCTCAACCGGATCATCTCAGCCTCCGAGCCCTTCGTCGAAGGCGGCACTAGCGCCGTGCTCGGCGAGGGGCCGATCGGCGCCGCCATCGCCTTCGTCGGCGAGCAGCCCGGCGATGTCGAGGATCGCGAAGGCCATCCGTTCGTCGGCCCCGCCGGGCAGATCCTCGACAGGGCGATGGCCGAGGCCGGCCTCGACCGCAGCGCCGCCTACGTCACCAATGCCGTGAAGCACTTCAAATTCGTCCGGCGCGGCAAGCGGCGCATCCACCAGAAGCCGACCGCCGGCGAAGTGCGCCGCTATCGCTGGTGGCTCGACAAGGAGATCGGCTTCGTCCACCCGAGGCTGACGGTCGCCCTCGGCGCGACGGCGGCGCTGGCGCTGTCCGGGAGGCCGCTCGCGATCGGCGTGAACCGCGGCCCGTTCGACTTCGAGGGCCGGCCCGGGTTCATCACTGTGCATCCGTCATCATTGCTCCGGGCGCCGGACCCGGCGGCGCGGGCGATGGCGTATGATGCGTTCGTCACGGATCTCAGGCGGATCGGGGCGATGGCGAAGGCTGCATAGGCCCCCGGCAATTCCGCCACGTGGCCGCGCACCGCGTGCAGCGCTGCCAGGCTCACGGCCTTGCGTCACACGACGACCTCATTGCCGCGCGAGGAGGGATCGCCGGGGCGGCGGGACGGCACGGAAGGCACGATGAACGGACGGACTTGGGCGATTGGCAGCGTCGTGCTCGCCATGGCGCTCGGCGGCTGCGGGCTCGGGGGCGAGGCCGGCAACGGGCGGATCGCCATCGGCGACATGCCGGGGCATTGCTTCAATGCAGCCGCGGAGACGTTCGGCATCCATGGCGAGGGAACGGCGATGGCCGCAGCCGAGGCTACGGCGACCGGCCACGTCGTGGAGGGTCGATCGGTCACGGCGACCAGCTTCGCCTGTGCCTACGCGCCGGACGGGACGTATCTCTCGGTGGACCTCGTCGGCGGCGAGAGCTGACGGGAAGGGGATTGACCACGACCCAGACAGCGACTGCCGCAGTCGCTTCCCGCGATCAATTGAACCTTACTCATTGATGATCCGGGCGAGGGCGCGCACGGCCGTGCGCAGAGCCGACTCCGCCATGTTGGCGTAGCTGAGGAGGAGGGTGCTCTCGTTCGGCGATTTGCCGAGATAGTGCTGGCGCAGGAAGGCCACGCCGATGTCGCGACGGCTCGCGCCATCGATGATGCCGGCCTCGTCAAGCCGGCGCGGAAAGCGGACCGTGGCGTGGAGGCCCGCCGAGACGCCGCCGATCTCGACCGCCGGGAATGCCGCGCCGAGGGCGTCGAGAAGGGCCGCGCGGCGACCGCGGTAGAGGACGCGCATCCGTCGGAGATGACGGTCGTAGTCGCCGGTCCGGAGGAAGTGGGCGAGGGCGAACTGGTCGATGCGGCCGCGGCCATAGTCGCACCGCCGCACTTCGTCCTCCAGCACGGGCAGGAGGTCGGGCGGCGCCACGATCCAGCCGAGGCGCAGCGCCGGCGCCATCGTCTTGCTGGCGGTGCCGGCGTAGACGACCTGGTCCGGGGCGAGGCCCTGCAGCGCCCCGACCGGGGCGCGGTCGTAGCGGAACTCGGCGTCGTAGTCGTCTTCGACGGCGATGGCCTTCCGATCGCGCAGCCAGCTTGCCAGTGCGAGGCGGCGGGCGCCGCTCATGACGACGCCGGTCGGATATTGATGCGCGGGCGTCAGCAGGACCGCCTGTGCGGTGCTGCCCGCGAGCGCTGCAACGTCGATACCGTCCTCGTCGACGGGGATCGGGATCAGCCGCATGCCCGCCGCGAGCCAGACCTCGCGGTCCGCATAGCCCGGCTCCTCGACCGCGAGTTCCACCACGCCCCGGCGCGCGAGCGCCCGGGCGAGAAACGTCCGGGCCTGCTCGAAGCCGCCGGTGATCAGGATCTGGCGCGGATCGGCGCTGACGCCCCGGACGCGTCCCAGGTACTCGGCCAGCGCCTCGCGGAGGGGTCGGACGCCGAAGCGCTGCCCGTAACCGAAATCGTCGGGCGCCATTGCGCGGAGCGACGCCTCCACCGCTTTTACCCAGCGCGCGGAGGGAAAGGCCGCAAGGTCCGGGATGCCAGGCCGGAAATTGTAGCGGAACGAGACGGCGGCGCTCTCGGGCGGCAATGCGCGCTCGCTGCGCCGGTGCTCGAAGACGGCGACCCGGGGCGCGGCGCCCTGGCGCAAGGCGAGATAGCCCTCGGCCGCGAGCTGGGCGTAGGCCTCCATCACCAGGGGCCGCGAGATGCCGAGTTCGCGCGCGAGGTCGCGGGTCGACGGCACCTCGCTCCCGGCGCGCAACGACCCGCCGCGAATGGCGTCGCGCAGCTGCCGTTCGACCTGCGCCTGCAGCGAGACCGGACCGTTCCGGTCCACGGCGATCAGGAGCTCGATGGACCGACTGGACAAGGGTCTGCGCTCCAACTGGTCATCAAATGCATGTCCAGTTTGCCATAGCCTCCTGACTGTCCGCCAGGGCGAACCCCCGCGCCCCCGGTACAGAAGGAGAGGCAAATGGCTGCCGTCGATCTCGCTTCCGCCCGTCGCTCTGCCGCCCCGCCCGTTGGCGTCGTGGCTGCCATTGTCGATTGGATCGCCGCTCGTCGTACGGCGCGGCTACACCGGGCGGCCGTCCAGAGGCTTGAGTTCGCGCCGGACTACCTGCTGCGCGATCTCGGGATCACCCGCCACGAATTGTTCGGGGCGGTCGATCCTCGCGGCCGGTGATGCGTTCACTCCGGACGGCCGCCCCGCAGCAACTCAGGCATTCAAGGTGATGAAATGGGAAAAGTCTTCATCCACGCGACGCTCACGCTCGATGGCTTCATGGCCGACCCGCAAGGCGGGGTGGACTGGATGTTCGGTTTCCCGACCGCGGACGAGGACGGCGCGGTGGTGGCCGCCATCATGGATCGCATCGGGGCCGTCATCGGCGGCGCCAACAAGACGCAGACGATAGAGGAGGGCGAGCGGCCCTATGGCGGCACGCTGAAGGTGCCGGTCTATCTGATGACCCATGCGCCCCACGAGCCGATCGAGAACGACGGCGTTCGGTACAGCTTCGTCGTGGACGACATCGCGGAGGCCGTGCGCATCGCGAGGGCCGCGGCCGGCGACAAGGATGTCAGCCTCCTCGGCGGCAGCATCTCGCGGCAATGCCTGAAGCTCGGCCTCGTCGACGAGATCCAGCTCCACGTCGTCCCGGTCCTTCTCGGCGACGGTATTTCGCTGTTCGGCGGGCTCGGCGAGCGCATCAAGCTCGAGCGCATCGAGACGTCGGCCTTCGCCGCCGAAGTCCATCTGAGGTATCGCGTGGCCCGGTAGCGTCGGCGTCGCCCGCATCCGCGCTGCTTGGATATCGCCATGGGGATGATAACGCTCGCGACCTGGATTCGCGGAGGGACGCACCATGCCGGGCATTCATCACGTGACCGCCATCTGTGGCGATCCCTCCCGCAACCTCGATTTCTACGAGCGGGTCCTGGGGCTGCGCCTCGTCAAGAAGACCGTCAATTTCGACGACCCCGGCATGTACCATTTCTATTTCGGCGACGGAGCCGGGCGCCCGGGGTCGATCCTGACCTTCTTTCCGATCCCCTCGACGGGACCAGGTCGGAACGGGATCGGCCAGGCCGAGGAGACCGCGTTCAGCGTGCCGATGGCGTCGATGGGGTATTGGACCCACCGGCTGATCGAGAAGGGCGTCGCGCATCGCCCGCAGGTCCGGCGGTTCGGCGAGCCGGTGCTCGCCTTCTCCGACCATGACGGCACCGCGCTGGCGCTGGTCGGAACCATGGCGGTCGGAGCTGTGCCGGGATGGGCGGACGCCGCGTCCGTGCCCGCCGAACACGCCATCAGGGGCCTTCATGGCGTCACGCTGATGCTCGAACGGCCGGAGCCGACCGCGGCGGTCCTTGCCGGCGTCCTCGGCTTTCGCGAGACGGCGCGGGAGGACAGCCTCATCCGCTTCGAGGCGGACGGGGCAGGCTTCGGCGGCGTGGTCATTCTCCGAGCTGCCGGAGGCTTCCTGCCGGCGCGGCAGGGGCAGGGCTCGGTGCATCACGTCGCCTTCCGGGCGGCCGACGACGCTGCGCAGGCGCGCATGGCCGAGCAGCTTCGGCGCGACCATGGCATCACGACCACCGAGCAGAAGGACCGCGGGTATCTTCGCTCGGTCTATTTCCGCGAGCCGGGCCACGTTCTCTTCGAAATCGCCACCGACGCCCCGGGCTTCACCGTGGACGAGCCGCTGGAGTCGCTCGGGCAGGCGCTGAAGCTGCCGCCATTCCTGGAGCCGGAGCGGGCTGCGGTCGAGGCCGCGTTGCCGGAGCTGTGAAAAAATGGCCCGCCGGACATGCCGGCGAGCCCCCTGTTTCAGCTACGCTAGGGCATCGGCGGCATCGGCATGCCTTCGCCGCCATAGACGCTCGGCACCAGCGGAGCGAAGGCGGCGTAGTCCCCGAGCGCCTGGAAATCGGGGTTGCTCCACAGCACCTCGAAATCGTCGTTGCGGAGGGTCTGGTTGTAGACCTTGGGGTTCATCTCGATCGCTGTCGCCATCGCCGCGATGGCGGATGGGATGTCGTTCATCGCGAGGTAGACTGACGCCCGCTGCACGTAGGCCGCATCGCGGCCGGGGTTGAGCTCGAGGGTCTGGTCGATGAGGGCGAGCGCCGCGGGATAGTCGCCGGCCTGGACGAGCTGGTTCACGCCGCCGCCGAGGGCATTGGCCTGGATGACGTTGTAGATGCGGCGCATCTCGGCCACCGGCGCGTCGCTGTCGTCGACGCGGATGTCGTAGGCCCGATCGCCATAATCGGCGATCGCGCGCTGCTCGAAGATCACGATGCCGCCGGACTCCGAGCCACGCCGGTCGCCGCCCGCGGCCTCGGCCGCCTCGAGCGCCGCGAGGATCCGCTCGATCAGCGGCAAGCCTGCTTCCGTCGCCTGGACATAGGCGATTGCCATCGCATTCTGGACCTCGGGTCCGGTCATGGTGTTGGCCTGGACGCAGAAATTCGGCTGGCAGATGTGGCCGGCGAAGCCTGAATTGTTCTCGCCGGTCCAACCCGCCGAACGGCCCTGCGTGTCCACGATGGCGAACTGGCGGTTCGGTGCGCCATTGTCCATGGCGACGAGCATGTCGCGGGCCTCCTCGGGCGAGAAGCCGCGCTGGATGAGGAGGACGCCGATCTCGCCCATCATCGGGTTCGAGCTCGCCTGCGAGGCGATGGCCGCGACGCCCGCCATGCCGTAGCGGACGCGCGCGCCGCTCCACGGCGTGTTGGACTGGACACCGACGCCGAGCTGGCCGGTGTCGGGGTCGTAGGCCGCGATGGAATAGGTCGCATTGGCCGCAGTCACACTCATCCCGAGTATGCCCGCCGCAACGAGGAGTATCCGCTTAAGCATTCGATCTGTCCCATGCCAGGGATGCCGACGGGCATCCGGTTCATGGTCCAGGACGCGGTCTACTATTGCCGCCGCCGCCGGTCCGGGACCGCCGTGGCAAGAGCACGAGGCGTGCCATGTCATATTGTTCTTGAGCAGCCGGCGTGGATTGGCTGTGAATCGCTACAGGATATGGGCCGCCCAGCCACAATATTCGCAGCCGGCAGACCTTCTCCGACCAATATTGAGGCGTGGGTCCGGCTAACCTTTCAGCAGGTCACCCGACTGGGGTGGTGCATCGCCACCGTCGCCCTATCCATCCCTCGACCCCAAAAGAAGGACCGGCCCAGAACGGGCTTGGCTAAGGGGGGCCACCGCACGCCGTTCTGGGCCGATCCGTCCGGCAGATCCGGTAAAAGCGGCGGCCCGGACCCGCAGGAAGGAGGAGTTAGGACATGTCCCCATTGCTTACGGCATCGAGGCTGACAGGAAGCTGACAAGACGCACGGGGTGATTGCGGGGCCTAAGGTTTCTCCACCGCCTTTCGGCCTGAATCCTGCGGAATCGACTGGGCCGATCGCCCGCGCTGAGGCGGGTGCCTGAGGGCGGGCCCGATACTCGAGGCGCGTCTGGCGGATCGTGACACGAGTGCCGGTCATCGCAAGACGGCGCGCGGGGACCAAGGCGGGCGGCGGCGACGACGCTTGGCCGGGAGAGGCGGCTGATCGGAAAAGGCCCCTCGGCCTTGCGGACGAGGGGCCTTCCCGCGGCTTCCGGAGGGGCCTCCAAAGCCGCGTCGGCCGGGTGACACGCGACCGGCCGAGCCCACAGGGGGCGGATAGGCAAAGCGGGGCACCACGAGCCGTTCCCGCCACCTACCGCACGGAGAAGATGAGGTATTGCGGCCGCGCGGCTCATGGAGTGATGGCAGGCGACGACGAAGGCTTTGCCGTGTATCCTCCCTCGGCGGACCGAGCGGAGGGTTCCATGCGCGCACAATGGGTGGCGGTCGCAAGCGCGGCCATCGCGGCACTCGCTTTGGCGAGCTGCGCGACCACCGAGTCGAGTGGCCGGTGGGTCGTGGTCGAAACCGGCGACACGGCGTCGCGAAGCGCGGTGCAGCAGGCCGACACGATCTGCGTCGGCCGGCTCAACGCGCTCCTGATCAGCAGTCCGGCCCGCTACCCCGCGACCGAGGCCGGCCTCGACTACGTCTATCTCGGCTGCATGGCCGAGCTCGGGCTGCGCTGGGTCGCCTGACCTGCTGCCGTTTCCTGCCGGCGCAACGTGCTGCGAGACGCGGGGCTCCGGCCAGCACTTGCGCGCCCGTTCGCAACCGCACGACGGGATCGGACTGTGTCAACGCGGGCTCGCGCCGCTCGTCGCGAGCGCACGGCGAGAAATGGCGCGGCGCGGGACGGCTAGTGCTGGTGCAGCCCAGGACGCCGAGTCGTCGCGGGCGATGGCACTGCGACGCCGAACGTGCCGTCGACGGCCACGGCCATCACGGTGTCCGCCTGCGCGGTCGCGGGCCGGCCATGGCCACGGAGACCGAACGAACGGCCGAACGGATGGTCGCCGAACGCGGCCATGACCGCATGCTCATGCTCGTGGAAGCCGATCGGGGCGACCGGGGTCTTGGTCGTCGGCGGCGCGGCGTGGAAGGCCTGCATGCCGACGGGAACCGTGAGATCCCTCGCCACATTGGCGATGCCGTTCGCGATGGCGGCGCCGTCATGGCCGTGGGGGTGGCGCGCGGCGCTCGCCTGATCGACGGCGGCCGCAAGGGCGATCGCGGCGACGAGAATTCGCTTTTGAAGGGATCGGGACATCGGGACCTCGCAAAGCGGGAAGGCCGGAGCGCGGCGCGACGCGCCGTTGCGG
Source organism: Bauldia sp. (assembly GCA_050184415.1). GTDB lineage: Bacteria > Pseudomonadota > Alphaproteobacteria > Rhizobiales > Kaistiaceae > JADLGL01. The sequence goes on along the minus strand of JBFXAJ010000018.1, from coordinate 27,175 downwards.
CCACGGGTTTAGGCTGTGGAGAGAATCCGCGGATTCTGGTTGATGCTCTGTTAACCGTGTTCGCGGGGCGCGGCGGGCTTCCGGCACGCCATCGCCGCAGCGGGGACTGTTGCTCACTTCGCCCTCTCTCGGTCGGAGGCCCACCTGGACCCGCTCCTCCCCGGCTTGACCCGGGGTCTATCGGCCCCTCCGCAGTTTCCGGAGTCTTGGGCAATCCAGGCGATTCCGCATCCCGGGCAGCGGCCGATCGGCCCCGGGTCAGGCCCGGGGAGGAGATCGTGGATGCGTGGATCCGCAGCGGTCCGCCGCGCGTGCTTCCACGCAACAATCCGCCGGCGGGACGGCGAATGGACCCTTCGGCAACCGCAAAACCGCCCCGGGGGGGAACGGCCTCCCCCCGGGGGGAACGGCCTCCCCGGGTGGTCAGGGGACTACCGAGGAGGCCGCCTCGGCGGATCGGGGATCAAGGGGTGCACCTCCTATCCCCGATGCCGAACGGCGCCCCGAGACCGGAGGGTGACCGCCGCGAAGCCGCCGTTGCGACGCAGCATCAGCCGTCGCCGCACCAATTGCATGCATGTTCTGTGGGCAGTGCGGTGTGACGCCGGTCACAGGCCGCGGGGCGTGGGCATGCGGCCGCCGGCATTCCGTCGTAGAGCGGCGTCGCGGAGTGAACGGGGTGCTCGGCCGAAGCTAGGGCCGCGCCAGACGGATCGAGTCCGGGCCGCAGCGGTGCCAGGCATTTTGTGTCGCCGGCTCGTTCGCCCGGCCATAGCACCAGCCGCGGCCATCGAGCTCGAGGTCGAGAAGATCGCGCCGCCCGCACGCCCGCCACGTCTCCGGGTCATCCCCGTGCCCGCCGCGACATTGCCCGTTCTCGACCACCCACATGTCGATCAGCTCGCCCTCGGTCATCGCCGAGATCGGCTTCGTGTAGGTGGCGGCCCCGAACGTGACGCCTTGGGCCTCCGCGAGCGTGGCAGGAAGGAGGAGGGCGAGGACGAGGACGGCGATGCGGTTCATGCGGCGCAGCTTGCCGGGAACACGCCGCGCCTGCAACCGCGCACCAGCGGCGACGGTCGCAACGCCACCTGATCAGTCACCGTCCACCTCCCGTCGCGCGTGCGACGGAGGGCCCGTTGCTGCCGCTACGACGGCTCCTCGTGCTCGGGCATCGCCTTGAGCTCTTCCTTGGTCCAGTTGGTCACCGCGTGGACGTCGCCGTCTTCGTCACGCATGAAGTCGAGCTGGCTCGCCATCACGCCGACCCTTTTGGTGCCGATGCCAAGGAAGCCGCCGACGTCGATGACGATCTCGCCGCCAGGGCCGCTGCCGTGCATGTGCGCGATGGACCCCACCTTGTGGTCGTCGGCGCCATAGACGGTGGCTCCGTCGATGATCGCCGGAACGATCTCGGCCGGGGTCAGCCGGACGTGCTTCGAATGATCCATGGTCGTTCTCCTGTCGCCCCCTAAGGAAACACTGCGTTCGGCGACCGGTTCCACTCGCATGGTCGCCGGTCTGCGGCGCTATCTCGGAGCGTGTTCGGGAACGCGTTGGGGGCGGAGGGGTTGAAACGGGAGAGGGCGGAAGCATCGGTTGCCTCCGTCACCAAAAGACCCGCTCGCCTCGAGGGCTGGAGCGGGTCTTTTGCCGTCTGGGCGTCGTCCGGGCGCGGCTGCGACCCTCCTCCGCGCGATGCCCTCTGTGCAGGGCGCCGCGCTGTCGCTACGCAGGGCCGCATGCAGCCCGATGACGTTCCCTTCGACGCGCCCCTTCTCGTCTTCGACTCCGGGGTCGGGGGCCTGTCGGTCCTCGCCGAGATCCGGAAGCGCCTGCCGAACGCCCCCATCATCTATCTCTGCGACGGCGCCTTCTTTCCCTATGGCGACCGCAGCGAGACCGAGATCGCGGCGCGCGTCCCGGCCCTCCTCGGCCGGGCGGTGGAGCGCTTTCGCCCGCGCCTCGTGGTGATCGCCTGCAACACCGCGTCCACGATCGCGCTCGGCGTGGTCCGCGCGGCGCTCGAAGTGCCGATCGTCGGCGCCGTGCCTGCGATCAAGCCGGCCGCGGCGAGCACGAAGACCGGCATCATCGGGCTCCTCGGCACGCGCGCCACGGTGCGGCAGCACTATGTCGACAAGCTCGCCGCCGACCATGCGACGGGGATGACGCTGCTCCGCCATGGCGACGCGGCGCTCGCCCCGGCCGTCGAGGCGAAGCTGCGCGGCGAGGCGGTCGATCCCGTCGTCTGGCACGATGCCATGCACGGCCTCCTCGACCAGCCCGGCGGCGACCGCATGGATGTGGTGGTGCTGGGCTGCACCCATTTCCCGCTCGCGCAGGCGGAACTCGCCGCAATCGCCCCGGAGGTTGCGTTCGTCGACGGGGCCGGCGGCATCGCGCGGCGCGTGGCGGCGCTCACCGAAGGCCAGCGCTGGCCCGACGCGCCGTCGGACGGGCTCTTCGTCTCGACTGCCGCCGTCGGCAGCGCGCCCTATGCGCGGGGACTTGCGGCATTCGGGCTGACGAGGATGGGCGCGTTCTGAGCGAGGCTGGGCGGCCGCGGGAGGAAACGTTCGCGCGTGCCAGAGCCCTCGAGAACACGTTCCAGTCCGGGCGCCGCCCCACGCCGTTCATCCCAGCGAAGATCTCCGACGAATCGTTGCCGTGCCGTTCGGGATGGTCCGCGATCCGCCCGATGAGATCGAGATCGCCCTCGAGCGGCGATTCCGTCATGGACGGTGATAGCGACGGGCTGGTCGGTCGCAGCGCCCGGATCCGGCCCGCCGCGGGCCGTCGCCTTCTGGCTCATGAGGGTTTCCCGGACGCTGATCCCGCTGCTGCAGCTCGCCCGCGTGCCAGTCCTCCTGAGCGACGACCCTTTCGCCGTCAGCCGGGTGAGGCGCTTGCCAGCCTTGGCCGTACGGCTCGGGACATAACCTTCAGGCGCGCAGGCGGCGCGTAGCGGAGCACGAGTTCCGCGATGAAGATCGCGAGGGCGGCAACGAGCCAGGGCCACCATGCGCCCGCGCCGAACGTCCAGCGGGCCGGTGCCGGGCCGATCTCGTCGAGCGCGCCGATGGTGTCGCCGCCGGTGGCGACCGCGAGCGCCTCGATGAAGTCGGTGTTGGCCCGGCCGAAATTGAGCCGCGCGGGGTAGCCGATGTGGATGCCGGCCGAAGCCGTCAGCTCGCCGGCGGTGAACGCCAGGCGATGGGTGCCGGGACCGAGGACGCCGAGCGCGGCCGCGTAGTGGCCGGGCGCTGTCTCGGCGAGCGGCACGGCGCCGGCGGTGCCGTCCGCCGGCGCAACCGTGACCGCCGCGTCGGTGACCGGGTTGCCGTCGGGGTCCTGCAACTCGGCGATGGCGATGACCGCATCGCCGCGCCGGAGGATCTCGGGCTGGAGGGCCTGCGTCGGCGTGGCCGGGCTGAAATGGCGGATCGCCTGCGACCAGAGCAGCGGAAAGGCGCCGAGCTCGAGCCAGTCCTGCGTGCCCGAGCCGGCGCCGTGGGACGCGAAGCCGAGCACGCGCCCGGCGCCATAGTGCCAGGACGCGAGGATCGGCACCGTCTCGCCTTCGTCGTCGATGAGGGCGAGGTGGACCGTGGCGCCGGGCTGCGCGCTGGTGAGGACATAGCTCCGCAGCAGTGGGAACGTGTCCGGGAGGCCGTCGAGGAACGGGTCGGACCGGTCCACCCAGAACACCGGCGTCGGCGTGTCCCGCACCGGCGACCCCGACAAGAGCAGCGCCTCCTGCGCCAGGATGCCGGGGAGAGCGCGGAAGTCGCGCGTGGCATGGAAGGAGCCGCCGCCGAGGCGGGCGATGCTCTGGAGGACCTCGGTGTCGGCGACGTCGCCGATCGCCACCGCCGAGATGGTGATGCCGGCTTGGCGCATCTCGCCGACCAGCGGACCGAAATCGATGAACTGCTCGATGAGGCCGTCGGTCATGACGACGATGTGCTTGGCGGTCGCGTCGGCGCGGTCGATCTCGGCAAAGGCCTGCGTGAGTCCGGGGAAGAGCACGGTGCCGCCGCCCGGCGACACCGGCGCGAGGGCCGCGGCGACGGCGGCGTCGTCCTTCGGGTCCTGGAGCGGCACGACGAGATGCGCCTCCGAATCGAACACGACCACCACGACCTGGCTTTCGGGATGGAGAAGCTCCACCGCCGAGACGGTCGCCTGCTTGGCGATGTCGAGGCGGTTCTGGTCGCCGACCTCGGCCCGCATGCTGCCGGAGCGGTCGAGCACGAAGCCCAACGCCGCCACCGGCGCCTCGCGGGGGACGCGGCTCGAGAGCGGCGACACCTCTTCGAGCGGGGTCTGGTAGTAGCCGCCGGGGCCGAAGGCATACTCGCCGCCGAGGAGGAGGAGGCCGCGGCCGTGGATGCCGACATAGTCGCGGATCTGCTCCTGCTGCATGGTGGTGAGGTCGATCGCGGGCACGTTCAGCATCACCACGACGTCGTAGGCCAGCCAGTCGCGCATGTAGAACGGCGCGCGGTCGGGCGTGGCGACGGTCGCGGTCACGTCCTGGACGGCGAGCGCGTCCGCCAGGAACTCGCCCCAGTCGGGCGTCGGCGTGACGATCAGCACCGAGGAGGCGGCGCTCACCGGGACGAGCCTTCCGTCGCGGTTGTTGCCGGGCTCGATGTCCGCGGCCGACGCGACCTCGAACTCGACGAGGATCTCGCCGGTCGCCGTCCCCGCCGGCACCACTGCATCGATGACGTTCCGGCCGGCGCGGAGATCGACATCGGTCCGCACCACCGTCTCGCCGTCGCGCAGCACCGTCACGGTCGCCGGACCATCGCGTCCAGCGAGGATCACCGCGGCGACCGGGAGGTCGTCGCCGGCGCGGGCGGCGTCCGGCGCGGTGATCGTCTCGACCAGCACCTCCGCCGCCGGCATCGCCGGCAGCGGCACGACGTCGATCGTGACGCCCGGGGCAAGGTCCGCGAGCGCGGCACTGGCGCGGCCGGCCGTGTCGCCGTCCCAGCCGGCGAGGACGATGCGGCCGGCGGCGTTGCCGGGGAGCATCGCGGCGGCGAGCCGGAGCGGCTCCGCCGGGTCGGTCGTTGTGCCTTCGGCCGGCGGGACGGGCCCGGGATCGGCGGCGCCGATGTCGCGGAGGATGGCCGTAGGCTCGGCCGTCACGATGCCGGCGCCGGCCATCGCCAGGGCCTCCGCCGCCGCTGTTCCCGCCTCCGGCCCGAGCAGGACCACGCGATTCTCGGCCGCCTGCTGTTCGGGCAGGGGGAGCTGCAGGATCGCGGCGAGCACCAGCAGCACCGCGACCACCCGCAGCGCGAGCTGGACGCTCTGGCGCCGCCTTGTGCGCGGGTCGGCCGAGGCCTGGCGCAGGGCGGCGGCGCGGCGGGCGAGGATGATCTCGACCACCAGCGCCACGAGGGCGAGGCTGAGGAGCCACGGCGCGAGGTCGAGGCCGCCGCCGCCCGACGGTGCGGGAAGGCGCGCGGCGGTGCCGTCGCCGAGCTGCTCGACGGCATTGGCGCCGTTCACCGCGATCACCGTCCGGGCCGCGCCGACGGTCAGTTCATGGAGGCCGGTATGCTCCGGGACGAAGGTGTCTTCCACGCCGTCCGAAAGCCACGCGGCCGCGGGCGCCCGCCAGGCTTCCGTGCCGGCACGGGTGACCACGCCGGACAGGAGCCGCGGCTCGATTGGGCACGGTTCGCCCGCCGTACACATCCGAGCGGCGACGGGGCCGCGCGGGACGCGAAGCCAGTCCACGAGGTTCGACACGAAGAGCGGGAAGCCCGGCTGGGCGATCCATGGCGAGCCGTCGAGCGCGGCGGCGAGCCGGACCTCTCGGCCGTGGGGGGTCGTCCGCGCCTGGACGAGCGGCATGCCCGACGCTTCCGCGAGCACCGTCGCCCCTTCGAGACGCGGCACGGCGAAGGCCAGCGGCAGGCCTGCGTCCCACCAGGCGACGTCGAGCGAGAGCGGGTGCTCCTCGTCCCAGCCGGTGATCGTCGGGTCATCGACGGCGGGAGGCGGACCGTCGGCCGCAAGGCCGCCGCGCGCCAGCCACAGCACGTTCGTCTCGGGCCGCCTTGCGACCGCAACGTCGGCGACGACCACGAGGTCGTAGAGCTCGTCGTCGGCGGGAAGCGCGCCGGCGGCGAGGACTTCCACATGAGGGACGGCCTGGAACGCGCGGACGAGGTCCGGCGCATCGCCGAGGATGAGCACGCGCGCCTGCCGCTCCGGCGCGAGGACGGCATGGAACGCGTTGTCGTTGAGCGCGCCGTCCGGCGGCAGCTCCACGACGAGGACGCCCGGTCCCGGCAGTTCGAGCACGGCCGAGAACGGGCGTTCGCCGTCGGGCCCGTCCGCGGCTGGCGGCGGGACCGGAATCGTGTCCCAGTCGAGGAAGCGGTCGGACCCGTCGGGACGGAACCGGACGGCGAGCGCTTCGGGCGCCGCGCCGCCGGACATGAGGACGCGACCGTCGATGTGCCAGAGATCCGGGTCCGACGCGTCGGCGACGATGTCGGCGACGAGCGCCGCGTTGGCGATGCGGCCGGTGCCGACGATGATCTCGCGGAGGCTGGCGCCTTCGAGGCCGGCCAGGGCCGATTCGGCCGTTCCGTCCGCGCCGTCGGTGATCAGGACGAGTTGTGCCTCCTCCTCCTCGCGGAGGAGGGGCGCGATCGCCCCCGCGACGCCGGGCCAGGTCGGCGCCGCGTCGTTCGCCTGGAGGCGTTCGAGGATCGGCTCGGCGCCGCGCGGATCGACCTGGCGGGCGACGGCGATGTGCGGCCGGCCGGAGGCGATCACGACCGAGAAGCGCGTCCCGGTCGGCAGCGAGCGGATGTCCGCCAGGAGCGCGCGGCGCGCCTCGGCAAAGCGTTCCGAACCGCCGTCGGACGCGCGCATGCTCCCGGACGCGTCGAGCACGTAGACGATGTGGTCGGGGACCGCGCCGCCGCCGACCCGTGGCTGCGCCAGCGCGAGGGCGGCGAGGAAGATGATTGCGATCTGCAGCCAGAGGAGAAGGCTCGCCGGCGGCCAGCGGAGTCTTGCGCGCCGGACCGGCGCGGCATCGATGAGCCGCCAGATCTGGAGGCTCGGCACGACGACCGCGCGGCGCCGGCGGGCATGGAGCAGGATGACGACGAGGACGATGGCGCCGGCCAGGAGCCAGAGCGGGGCGCCGAAGCTCATGGGGTCTCCCGCCCGGCGGCGGTGAAATAGCCGCGCAGCATGTCGCGGGCGGCCAGCGGCAGCAGCGGCCGGGCGACCGCGCTCTCGGGGAGGTGCAGCCAGCCGGCGCCATCGGTGCGCGTGCCGGCCGCGAGCGCGATCGCCGCGGCATCCGGCGGCGCGTCGAGCCGGATGCGCCGCCCGTTGCCGTCGGCGGCTTCGGGGAGGGCCATCGCGTCGCCGGGGGCGGGAAGGTCTTCGAACCGCGTGACCGTCCCATCCTGGAGCGGTTGCACGCCTTCGCCTGCCGCGTCGCCGGCGGCATCGCCGGCATTGGCCGCCGCCCCGGCCGGGGCAGCGCCGCCCGGTGCTTCGGCGGGGTTGTTCGCGGCTTCGGGGCCAGCCTGCGGCGCGCCCTCGATCCGGCCCTGCGCGGCATAGTCCAGCTCCTCGGCGGGACCGATCTGGCCCGGCATCGGCGCTCCGAGCACGTTGTCGGGGAAGTCCGGCAGGTTCCGCGGGATGCGGTCCGTGACATCGTCGAACCCGACGGCCGCGAGGTCGATCTCGGGCGTTGGCGTTCCGGCTCCGGCGGCCGGTCCCTCGGCACCGCCGCCGGCGTTCCCGCCGCCGCCCTCCTCCGCCGGTGCCAGCAGGGCCGGGCGCGGCATACCGGCGACGTCCGCCATCGCGTCCGCGACGAGGCGGGCAAGGTTCTCCGGGACGCCTTCGGCGACGCCGGTGCGGGCATAGGCGTCGTCGGCGAGCGGCAGGAGCCGCGCGAGCTCCCGGGTCGCGAGCGCGCGGTCGAATTCGGGGTTGGCCTCGATCGCCGCGCCCAGCGCGTCGAGCTCGCGGGCGAGGGCGCGGAGATAGGGGTCGTCGCGGCGCTCGGCATCGGCCGCGATCAGCTCGGCGATCTCGACGATGTCCTCGCCGGTTTCCGGCGCGACGGCCGCAATCTCGGCGCGCTCGACGGCCGGCGCCGGCGGAGCGGTCTCCGGGTCCTCGGATATCGCCGTCAGTCCGACCGCGACCGCGGCGAGGAGCGCCACGCCGATCGGGAGCCAGGCCGGGATCGTCGCTGCAACCAGCCGGCGGACGTCGAGCGGCCCCTGGGTGCGGTCGAAATCGTCCACGAGCACCCGGGCGATCGAGGATAGCTGGGGCCGCGGCCGAGCCTTGAGCTCAGTCGCCGTCGCGATGCGCTCCCTGGTGCCGAGGATCCGGTCGGCGGCGCGGGCCATCGCCGTGACCGACGGGACCTTCGTGCTGGCGACCGCGGCACGGATGATGAAGGCGACAATGCCGGCTGCGATGGCCACCGAGGCAAAGCGCGCGAGCTGGCTGCCGGCGAGGCCTTCGATGCCCGGAAAGGGAGGGATGAGGGAGAATGCGACCGGCGTCGCCGATCCCACCGCGAGCTGCAGGAGGGCGAGGGCGGAATAGACCCCGAGGGCAACGGCCGCGCCAAGAAGGGCGGCGTCGGCCAATGCGTACGAGAGCCGCCGCCGGCGCGCCGCCGCGAGGCTGCGCTGCACCTCGGAGAATCCGGTATCGGCCCGTTCGTCGGGCGCTGCAACGAGGGTCACGAGCCGCTGGCCCCGCGGTCGTCGGGCGACATCCTCATGGAGCCGGCACCAGCCCGTGCTCGATCGCGAGCCGCTCGATGGTGCCGCTGGCGGTCAGCGCCTGGACGGCCTGCGACAGCGACAGCTCGATGAACTGCTCCTGCGGCCGCACCGCCAGCACGAACTGCGTAGGCTCGGCGCCGAACGGCACGCCGGGGAGGATTTCGAAGGCGCCGGCGGCGTCGTGGGCGGCCTCATAGGCGTAGAGGGCGGGCGCCCAGACCAGCGCCGCATCGACGCTCCGGTCGGCCAGCCGCTCCATGATCTGAAGGTTGGTGAGATAGGTGTTGCGGCCGGGGCGCCGGCTTTCCGGCAGCGTGCGCAGATAGGCCGTGAGGTAGTTGTCGGAGAGCGACATGGTACGGGTGCCGATCGTCGAAGTCGGGGGCAGTTCCCCGAAAGTGCCGAACTCCCCGGACCTTGCGACCAGAACGGCTTCGGTCGTGAGGTAGACCGGGCCGGGCCTGATCCAGTCCGGATAGTTGGTCAGGAGCGTGTAGCCCATGATGGCGTCGCAGGAGCGCGCCAGCAACCGGAAGATCGACACATCGTCGAGCATGAGGCGGAAGTCATAGGGCGCCGTCGGCGGTTCGGTGACGACCTCGAAGATCTCGTATTCGAGGAGAAGAGCGCTCGCGATCTCCGCCGCAAGCTCCCGTTCGAACGGCGCAAGCAGGGAGCCGGAATTGACGCAGAACGTGATGCTGTTGCCGGTTACCCGGCGCTGGTTCCTGATCTCGTCGTCGGAGACGCCAAGCTCGCGAAGGTTCTGGGCATGCACCGGAAGAGCCGCCAGCGTCGCGACGAGCGCCAGCATTGCGGCGGTATGAGCGGCCTTGCGCCGCCGATTGCGATGGACCATCCCGGACGCCATCCCCTTGGCCGAGAACTACCGGCCCGGGGGGAGCCCGGGCCGGGACGTGCTGTCTCTTCAGCCGAGCCGGATCATTCCGGCAGGGCGAACACGTAGATCATGTTGAAGCCGTTGGTGTCGTCGATCTCCGGCGTCACCGCGGCGCCGCCGAGCGTGGTGCCGGCAAGGGTCGCGATGTACTGGCGGCCGTCGACCGAGAACGTCACGGTGTAGCCCGAGCCGCGCGAGCCGAGGCGGGTCTGCCAGAGCAGGTCGCCGGTGTCGGAATCGTGCGCACGGAAGTAGCGGTCGGCACCCGAGTTGAAGACGAGGCTGCCGGCCGTGGCGAGGAGCGGCGCGTAGGTGCGGGCCCGGGTCTCCCAGGTCCACGCCGTGTCGCCGGTCTCGGCATTGATGGCGTCGATGCGCCCGGTCATGTCCGGGTTGTCCTTGGCCGGGTTGGTCACAACCCGCGCCGCCGTGTTGTAGACGAAGTTCGGCGCCGGCTCGCGGTCCATGCGGGCCGAGAGATAGGTGCAGTTGTCCGTCGTCGGCATGAACATCGTGTTCCGCGTCGGGTCGTAGGCCCCGCTCGGCCAGTCGCGGCCGCCGGTGAAGCTCGTGCAGAAGAAGATCTCTTCGCCCGGATCGTCGAGGACGGTTTCGCGGTTCATCGTCGGCACGCCTTCGCCGTCGATCGACGCGATGATGTTCTGGGCTCCGTCCCAGGTCGCCTTGGCGTAGAAGAACTCGCCGTTCTCGGCGTCGAAGGCCCACCAGACGGGGTTCTTGCACGGCATGCCGATGAGGCTCCGACGCGTCTCGCCCGTCACGTCGCCAACCGCCATCATGCCCTGGGCGTCAGGGTTGGGGTTGATCGCCGTGTCGATCAGGAACATGTCGAACGTGCATTCCTGGTCCCAATTGTCGTTCGGGATGATCTGGTGCGACCAGATGATCTCCCCGGTGTCGGGACGGACCGCGAAGCGGGTGTTGGTGCCGGCGAGCGTGACGTCCTCGCCGACCTGGTTGCGCTGGAACTCGGCCGCCGGACAGATGCCGGTCGAGCCGTAATAGACGAGGTTGAGGTCCGGATCGTAAGCGATCTGGCCCCACGCGCCGGTGCACCAGCGGCTCTCGAAGGGCGTGCCGCCCCAGGTCTCGTCGCCCGGCTCGCCCGGACGCGGGATGAACTCGTTGCGCCACAGCTCCTCGCCATTGGTCACGTCGTGACCGGTGACGTAGCAGCCGAAGCCGGCGAACTGGCAGGTCGAGCCGGTGACGACCACGCCGTTGACGACGATCGGGCCGTTGGAGCTTGCGACCTGGCCGAGATCGCCTCGGTCGACGTCCCACACCACCTGGCCGTTGCGGGCATCGAGCGCCACGATGTGGTTGTCGTAGGTGGTCGTGATCACCTTGTCTTCCCAGAGGAAGATGCTGCGGTGGCGGTCCACGAGGCTGTTGAAGAGCGGGCCGGCCGTGGTGTCGACCGTCTGCGCCCCGCCGGTGCTGAACTCCCAGATGAGGTCGCCCGTCGCGGCATTGATCGCCTGCACCGTGCCCCACGGCGCGGGCAGGAACATGATGCCGTCATGGACCAGCGGCGCACCCTGGTTGGCGCCTTCGGGCATGCCGCGGGTCCAGACGAGCTGGAGGCCGGCGACGTTGTCGCGGTTGATCTGGTCGAGCTCGCTGTAGCCCCAATTGGAATAGTTGCCGCGCATCATCAGCCAGTCTTCGGCCGGCGGATCGAGCAGCATCTCGTTCGTCACCGGATTGTAGGCGTCGAGCGTGAACTGCCCGGGGCGCAGCGGCGCGTCCTGGGCGAGCACCGTCGCCGTGGCCACGGCCAGGCCCGCCGACGCCAGCACGACCGCGGACGCGGCATGCTTTAGCTTGAATCGCATTCTCAACCTCCCTTGTCTTTCCATGTTTTCCGCCGCGGCTGCGCGGCCGGCTGTCTCCGGTGGGTGGCACGCGCGGACGGATGGCGCCCTCCAACGCCTCCCTCCTTCGTCTCGCGACGGCTCCCTCGAACGGGCGCAACATGACTCTCAGATACAGCTTTTGTCGATAGTTGAGTTTGCGAGTAATATTTTGTAGGGCCGGTATGGCAGGTCCGCGGCGACACGCCGGGGCGTCGAGGAGAAGTGGGCAATGCGTGCTGGAAAGACCGGGGCCTTCTGGGCTGTCTGTTCGTTCACGATGGTGACGGCCGCGGGCGTCGCGGCCCAGGAAATGCCCACCGAACAGGCGACTGCCGATCCCCTGGTCGCGGCTGCGGCGGCCACGCATTTCGCCGAGTTGAGCGCCGCGAACGTCGTGCAGGCGCTGGCGGTCGAGGGCGTGGGGACGGCGTGGATCGCGTTCGACGCGGCGACCGGTACGATTACCTGGACGGTCGAGTTCGATGGCCTCACGGGCCCGGCGACGGCCGCCGCCTTCCATGGTCCGGCGGAAGCTAACGCGACGGCCGAAGCCGTCCTCGGCCTTGCCGCCGAGGGCGCGGAGCTGACGAGCCCGCTGGAGGGCACTGCGGCCCTGACGGCTGAGCAGGCCGAGCAGCTGGCGGTCGGCCAGTGGTACGTGTCCATCGCCACCGCTGCCAATCCGGATGGCGAGATCCGCGGCCAGGTCATCGCGGCCGCCGCGGCTGACGCCGGCGACGGTGCGCCGGACCTTGCCGCGCTGATGGATGCCGGCCAGCCGCTCTATGACCGGAATTGCGCCGGCTGCCATGGCGCCCAGGGGCAGGGCGGCGCGGGACCGACCTTGGCGGGGATGTCGAGCCTCGCCAACGCGGCGGGTCTCATCGGGCAGATCGTCTATGGCGGCACGTTCATGCCGGCCTTCCCGAACCTCAGCCGGAGCGACATTGCCGCCGTGGGGACCTATGTCCGCAACGCCTTCGGCAACAGTTTCGGGATCGTGACCGAGAAAGACGTCGCGCCGATGCGATAGGATGACGAACGGCGCCGCTGCGGCGTGTCAGGATCACGATCCCAAGCAACAGGAATATCGATGTCCGAGGAAAGCCCACCGTTGCTCGACCGGGCAACGATCGATGAACTGGTGAGCGCGCTCCGCGCCACGCGCGAGGAGATCGCGCGATCGGTGGTCGGCCAGCGCGAGGTCGTCGACCAGCTCCTGATCGCGCTGATCTGCGGCGGCCACGTCCTCCTCGAGGGCGCGCCGGGCGTCGGCAAGACCCTCATCGTCCGCACGCTCGGGATCGCGACCGGGCTGACCTTCTCGCGGGTGCAGTTCACGCCGGACCTGATGCCGGCCGACATCACCGGCGGCATGTCGCTGCTGCCGGACGAAACCGGCCGGTCGCGGCTGCAGTTCCAGGAAGGGCCGATCTTCACGCAGATCCTGCTTGCGGACGAGATCAACCGCGCGACCCCCAAGACGCAGTCCGCGCTCCTCGAGGCGATGCAGGAGAAGACGGTGACCGCGGCAGGCCGCACGATGACGCTGCCGCGGCCGTTCTTCGTGCTGGCGACCCAGAACCCGATCGAGAACGAGGGCACCTACAGGCTTCCCGAGGCCCAGATCGACCGCTTCCTGTTCAAGAGCCTGGTGTCGTTCCCGAACGAGGATGACCTCCACGGCATCCTCGACGCCACGGTCGATGCCGAGCTGCCGGAGCCGCGGCGGGTCCTCTCGGGCGAGCAGCTTCTCATCCTCCAGAAGCTGGTGCGCCAGGTGCCGACCGCGTGGCACGTCAAGCGCTCCGTCGCCCGTTTCGCGGTCGCAACGCAGCCGCATCTCGCCGACCCGGACTCCCCCGTGGGCCGCTATTTCCGGTTCGGCCTCAGCCCCCGCGGGGCGCAGTCGCTGGTCCTCGCCGCGAAGGGCCACGCCCTCCTCGACGGCCGGTACAACGTCGCTTTCGACGATCTCGAAGCGGTGCTGGCGCCGACCCTCCGCCACCGGTTCCAGCTCAACTATGAGGGCGAGGCGGAGGGGATCGACTCCGCCCGCCTGCTCACGAGCCTCCTCGAAGACCAGGTGCGCCGCGCCACGGCCGCGTGATCGAGGGCTGCGCCCTCCCGCCGTGGCTTGCGCCGGCCGCACCTCTCGCGGGAGTGCCGGCGGGGCGCCACGGGCGGTAAGGTCGGATGCTCTTCCGGGAGGCGGTCCGCGGGCGGAACGATGGTAGAGGCGCAGGTCACCATTGTCGTCGCGATGACCGGTTCCATCGCCGTGACGGAGATGGCCGATCGTGTCGCGCAGCTGCGCGACCGCATAGGGTTTGATGTCAGGGTTCTGATGTCCGACAGCGCGTTGCGGTTGGCATCGCCGACGGTCCTGTCGAGCCTGTCGAAGCACCTGGTCGACGACGACGCGAAGACCGGACCGCGCAGCATCGACCTTCGGGCGCTGCCGGCGATCCTGGTGGTCATGCCCGCGACGGCCAATATCCTGGCCAAGGCAGCGCACGGCATTTCCGATGAAGGTTCAAGGACCCGCCTCCGCGCCGTCGATGTAGTCGCGGAGGTCAGGGGTGACATCGCGGGGACGGCGACGCAGGCCCGTCGTCTCTAGGATGCGAAAAGGTGGCTCCCCGGGCCGGATTCGAACCAGCGACCAACCGGTTAACAGCCGGTTGCTCTACCACTGAGCTACCGGGGAACGGGCTCAAGCCGCGGTGGCTATAGCAAAGGGTTCGTTTCCTTGCCAAGCGGAAAGGCGCGCCGCTGCCATTCGCCGCCATCGGGGCGACGTTGCCGCTTTCATGCGGCATGCCCATTGCCGAGGGCCCTTGGAAAACGGGCGGGCCGCCAACACATCAGTCTGGCGGCGGCCGTCGCCGCGGCGGAGGTCATCGGCCCATGGCAGCGCGCGTGAAGTTCGGGCGGCGCACCATCACCATCCCCGGCAATAGGGCGACGCGGACCGCGATCGGCGCGGGCCTCATCCCGCTCGGGGCGCTCGGATTCCTGCCGGTGCTCGGCTTCTGGATGATCCCTGCCGGCCTTGTGATCCTCTCCGCCGATTCGCCGAAGGTCCGCCGCTTCAACCGCCGCGCCACCGTCGCCGGGCTCCGCTGGTGGCGGAACCGGAAGGGCGGGACGCCGGAGGGCGAATAGCGCCCGGCGCCTCCTGACACGGAGGGAGGGAAGGGGCTCCCGGCCCTCAGGCCCCGGCGCGATGCGCGCCGACCGCCGCGCCTTGCGGGCCTTCAGGCCGGGGCGGCGAGGCGGCCGGCGACGATGTCGTGGCGCTCCATCGTCTTCGGCTCGAACATCATCAGGATCGATTCGACGGCATCCGCCTGCTCGAGGGTGAGCGTGCGGACGGCGACGAGGGTCTCTTCGCCGGGCGGGATCAGATGGTAGCGGCGCTCGATGTCCGCAGTGAGCGGATCGCCGGAATCGCCCTCATAGCCGGTCAGCCGCTCGATGATGTCCTTGCGCTCGACGCCTTCGGAGACCAGCCGATGGCGGGCGTTGTCGGCCTCGCTCTTGCTCCGGTAGATGCCGACGCTCAGGAAAATATGCATGTGCCTTCCTCCGCCCTTCAACGATTTGAACCGGCCAACTCAACCACTGGCGGAACGAACGCGAAAGAGGCGGTGCGCGTTCCCCGTGAAATCGCCGCTCGCGGCATAGGCGGTCGCAGCGCGGGTTGCGGCGGTTGCCGCAGCGTTCCACAATGGGCGCCGGCGCGGGGGAGCCGGCACGGTGGGCGCGTTTCGGCAGGTCGGGCGGCGGGAAATGCTTCGCGGCATCGCGGTGGCGACCCTCGTCGCGCCGGAAATCGTCCGCGCACAGGCGGCGCCGCGGCTCGTCGGCGCCATGATCGGCGCGGCGAGCGCGACCGACGGGAATGGGATCGCCTGGTTCAACGCGGTCCGTACCGGACTGGCCGAGGAAGGGTGGACCGACGGCGGGAACGCCCATATCGAGGCGCGCTACACCGCCGGGCTGCCGGAGCTGTCCCTCCAATACGCGACCGAGCTCGCGGCGCTTAGGCCCGATGTCTGGGTCTGCGGGACGCCCAACAACTCCCTCAACGCCCATCGGCTGACGCCGGACACGCCGCTGGTCTTCGTGGCGGTGCCCGACCCGATCGAGGTCGGCCTCGTGCGGAGCTTCAACGAACCGGGCGGCAACATCACGGGCGTTGCCCATTTCGAGGCCAGGATCGGCGGCCGGCAGATGGAGCTCCTCCTCGAGATCGCCCCGCATCTTCGACGCGTCGGTTACATCTACAATCCTGCCGTCGGCAGCAACTCGTGGGAGCAGTTGCGGCCCTATGCGCTCGAAGTGGCCGAGGCCGCGGGCGTTGAGCTCATCGACCTCCCGGTGTTTTCGACCGAGGAGGTCGAGCCGGCGATCGCGTCGGTGGCGGCGCTGCCGAACACCGGCCTCTTCCTGCCGACCAACAACTGGGTGTCGTCGAACCGGTTCGTCTTCATCGACGCCGTCGAGCGCCACCGCCTCCCGGCGATGTGGGCGCATTCGAACATCGACGTCGGCCTCATCTCCTACCATGTCGACACCACCG
The DNA here is from genome assembly GCA_050184415.1 of Bauldia sp. Classification (GTDB taxonomy): domain Bacteria; phylum Pseudomonadota; class Alphaproteobacteria; order Rhizobiales; family Kaistiaceae; genus JADLGL01. The sequence goes on along the minus strand of JBFXAJ010000018.1, from coordinate 10,996 downwards.
AGGCCTTCCATCAGGCCGGCCGCCTTGCCGGGCGCATCCTCGACGGCGCCCGGCCCGCCGACCTCCCGGTGCTCGGCGCCCCGCGCTATATCCTCACCGTCAACCTCGCCGCGGCCGCCGCGCTCGGCCTCACAGTGCCGCAATCCATCCTCGTCGTCGCCGACCGGATCATCGAATGACGCCCGCGGGACCGTGAGGCGCCGGGTCTGAGGGTCGTCGAAATCGGCCGCGCGCCAGGCTACCCGCCGACGACGATGATCGCCCGTTCCGTCAGGATGCCGCCGCGGCCGTCGGGGATCGACGCCGCGACGGCGTGTTCGCCGGGCGTGAGGCGGGCGGCGAGGTCGTAGCCGCGGCCGAGCTCGCCGTCGCGGTCGGAGCGCCAGCTGATCTCATCCGGGGCGACCGGGCCGAAGCCGCGCGTGTCGACCAGCGCGCGGAGGCCGACGATGCCGTCGCCGCAGCGCTGCTCGTCGGTGCGGATATGAAGGGCGCGGCGTCCGCCCGCGAGGCGGAACGGCCCGGACTCGGCAACGGCCGGCTGCAGCGCGGCCGTCGCGACGACGCGAAGCCGGCAGGCTTCGCCGCCGGGGAGCCGCGCGGCGTCGAGGCGGAGCGGCGCGTCGAGCGGCGGATCGATGGCGACCGGGGTCCAGGTCGCGCCGTCATCGGCCGAGAAGAAGACCGCGATGCTCGGTCTTTCCTTCGGGTGCTCGGCGCGGATGTTCACCTCGATCGCATCCGGCCCGATTTCGGGCTCGGAGATCGCGACGTGCGGCGGTTCGCCGGCGTCGAGCACCGCGATCGGCTCGCCGCCGGTGTGGAAGGCGATGCGCGCGACGTCGTCTTCCGGCCATGGGATCGCCTCGGCGAAGTCGAGACGGGGCTCGCGGTCGTCGAGGCCGTGATGCCCGCAGCCGCAGCCGCTGGCCCGGAATGTCGAGGCGAAGGCGTGGTGGGTGACGATGATGCGGTCGCGGCGGTCGATGAAGTCGATCGACACCGAGCGGGCCCGCGGGCCTGCCACCTTCGCGATGCTGCCGGCGGCGGCGATGCGGTGCGCGCCCTCGACCTCGATGGCGTGACCGGATTGCGCGAGGCGGAGCAGGCGGAAGGCGACCACGAAGTAGGGACGCACGCGGGCCGGGTTGGCCTTCGCGCTCTGGCGCATGAACCGGGCGTCGAGGAGGGCGCGATAGGTGTAGGGCGAGATCCAGCGCTCGGCGCCGTACGACATGATGTCGTCGAAACCGCGCGGCGGGAACAGTTGCGGCGGCGACTGTCCGGTGTCGATGCCGACCTCCCCGATCGAGCGCTTGTCGCCGCCGTAGTTCGGGTAGTTCGGGTCGCTGTCGGGATCGGCGGCCACCGCGACATGCTCGCGGTCGTAGATGTGGCCGATCTCGTGGGCGAAGGTTCCTTCGCGCCCGACGAAGCAGCCGCCGACGCCCTTGTCGCCGTCGCCGCAGCCGGCCTGAATGGTGCCGCCCGGCGGGGTCAGGATGCCGGCGGCGGGCAGCATGGCGAAGACGATGTCGCCGAGCTGGAACAGCGCGGTGAAGATGCGCGTGACCTCGAGCGAGGTGAGGAGCGCCGACCAGCGGGCGTTGCAGCCGGATGCCGTCATCGAGAAATCGCCGGACTCCGTCCTCTCGGCGCCGAGGATGGTGGTCTCGAAATAGGGGAAGGGCAGCATCCGCTCCGCGAGGCGGGTCGTGGCGAGCATGTCCGCGTCGCTCGGCGCGGTGACCGTCCCCGACGCGTCGCGCCAGTTGACGCGCACCAGCGCGATCTTGGGCGCCCGGACGTCGAGCACTTCCTTTCGCGCCGTCTTCGACACCGCCGCGAACGGTCCCGCCGCGACCAGCCAGACGCTGACCGTGGCCGTGAGCGGGCCGGCACGGAGGAACCAGGCCGGCACGTTGAAATTGAGTGGCGCGTTCCAGTACTTGAGGCCCATCGCGAAGCCGCCGGTGGAGACCGGGATGACGGTCTCGCGGTCCCAGAGTTCGCGGTCGAGCTCGATCTTCGGCCCGACCCGGGCGCTCGTCCGCGTCGGCCCGGTGCGATAGATCTCCTTGCCGCCCTGGTGGAGGACGAGCTCGCCCGTGACCTGCTGCCCAGACAGGTTGTCGGCCGCGAGGAGGCCTTGCGTGACATAGGGGTAGGCGCGGACGACGAGCTCCTTGAGCGCGACGAGCGGCACCGCATTGTCGTCATCATAGCCGGTGCCGTAATGCTGCGTGGACTGCGTCAGCTCCAGGCCCTCGAGCGCCAGCCGGGCCTTGGGCAGCACCGGCGGCTCGACCCATTTCCCCGGGATCTCGGGGAGCTGCGGCATCGGCTCGCCGGTCGGGCCGAACGGCCCCTTGAGCGCAGGAACGCGGTCGAGGATCCGCGCAGCGACCGCATCGGCCAGCGCGGTCAGCGCATCATCGTCGTTCATCATGGCCTCCTGGTTCGTGTCGGCCTGATGTGACGGATAGGGGGCCTCGCGCCTGTGCTGCCGGGCACACGGGTTCTACGGGGATGGTGCGCTGGGCTGGACTTCCCCAGGCGGCGACTGTGGCGCGGTTGGCCTCCAGGCGGAGCCAGCCCACAAACCCACTCCTCCCCGGGCTTGACCCGGGGCCCATTGGGCTCTCCACGAATCCGGAGTCTTGGGAATCCACGCGGCTGCGGGCGGGCCATTGGACCCCGGGTCAAGCCCGGGGAGGAGGTCGTGGGGGGCGTCCGTTGCCGATCCGCACCCTCACGACCTCCACGCAGCCGTTCCCCCGGGAGAGGTGGAGATGTTCCCCGGAACCGCTCATTCGATCCGTCGTCCTAACCGAAGGGCTGGCCGCCCGGCGTCGGGCTGACGCGTCGGAACTCGGTCGACAGGAGCCGGATCGCTTCCGGCAGCGAGGGGCCACCGCAGATCGTGTAGCGCTCCGGCAGCTCGATCCGCCGCTCGGGCGGGAAGAGCTCCAGCAGTGCCGGGTGCTCGAGGAGCGCGAGGCCCTGGTCGACGACGCGCGGGTTGATGTCGGAGACGATGAGATAGTCCGGCGGCGTGGCGATCAGCGCCTCGAGCGAGAGGTAGCCGCCCGGCCGCACGAGATAGTCGGCGGCGGCGTTGTTGAGCCCGATGATTCGGAGGATGTCGGAGACGAGATCGGTCTCGGCGGCCACGTAGCCGCGCCGGTGATAGTACGCGGCCGTGACGCCCCAATTGCTGTTGTAGGCCTGGAAGCGCGCCGAGAAGACCAGCTGCGCCAGCGCTTCGCCCTCGGGCTGGTGGCCGAGCAGCGTTCCCACGGTCCGGATTTGCGCGATCGCCTCGTCGATGGTCGAGACCGCGTCCACCTCGACGACGAAATGGCCGAGGCGGAGGAGGAGGTCGCGCGTCGCCGCTGGCGTCGTGCCGTCGATGAGGACAAGGTCCGGCGCGAAGGAGAGGATCGATTCCGCCGTGCCGGCATTGCGCGGGAAGGCCGCGGCGCGGGCGGCGTAGTAGGACGTCTCGGGGTTGGTCGCCTCCGCCGACAGAGCGGCGATCTGGTCGGGCGCGGCCAGCGCGATCAGGAGCTGGTCGGCGCAGAGCGAGGTCGAGACGACCCGCTCCGGCACCGCCTCGGCGTTCAGCGTGGTCGGCTGGGCGAGCACGGGGGCCGCCAGCAGGGCGAGGGCGAGGAAGAGGGTGGCGGTGCGGCCGAAGCGCCGCCCGCAATGGATCTTTCCCGGGATTGCCGCACCTCTCATGCTGGTCTACCGGTAGGCGATGGCTGCGCAGCTTGGGCGCGCAACGCGCCGGCGGCGAGATGGCTGGCGCGAAGAGGCGAGCGGTTCATCGATGTTGGGCTCTGTCTCGCTCGCCGGATCCGGGTCGGCATCGAGGCCCGGCGCAATGCCGTCCTTGTACCACAGCCGCGTGGTGGCCTCTCTATTGGTGAGGGTGTACGTGCGGATCGGTGGTGAAAACGAAGCCGGGGCGACGCTAGGCCGAGCAACAAGTACGGACCAAGCTCCCCCCTTGAGGGGGAGCGGGCTTTCGCGAGGCGAAGCCGACGCGAAACCGTGGGGGGTCGCGGCCTTACCGGTGGGCTCGGCGCTTGCCGATGGGCCCAGACCCCCTCCGAAGCTTGCTCCTTGCAGTCGCAACCTTCCGCCTCCCCTCACCGAAGTCGGATGTTTCCGACTTCGGCACTCGGGGGTGGTGAACTCGGCAACAGCCGAGTTCACCGGGGAGGCTCGGGTGGATGGGGTGTCGTGGGATGGCAACCGCGCTGCCGGGAGGAATGCGCCGTGACCGTGCCGGGCGGGACCGCCGCCGGACCCCGCGTCCCCGGCTTCCTCGCCGGGCCGGTGCTGCCGCTCGCCGTGCTCGTCGCGGGCCTCTTCCTGCTGTCGCTCGCGATCGGCGATTTCGGCCTTTCGATCGGCGACGTGGTGGCCGGCGTGTTGGGCACCGGGACGGACGCGGCCAATGTCATCGTCCGCGAGGTGCGGCTGCCGCGCGCCCTTCTCGGCCTCCTGATCGGCGGCACGCTGGGGCTCGCCGGCGCGGCGCTGCAGGGGCTGCTTCGCAACCCGCTCGCCTCGCCCTATCTCTTCGGCGTGCCGCAGGCGGCGGGCTTTCTGGCCGTCGCCGTGATCGCTCTCGGCCTCACCGGCGCGCTGTCGGCGGCGCTGCCGATCGCGGCGATGGCCGGCGCACTCCTTTCGGTCGGCCTTCTCGTCCTCGTCGCCGGGCCGCGCGCGAACCTTCTCGTCCTCATCCTCGCCGGCCTCGGCGTCGGCGCGATCGGCTCGGCCGGCACGGCGCTGGCGCTCAACCTCGCGCCGAACCCGTTCGCGGCGCTCGAAATCGCGTTCTGGCTCCTCGGCTCGCTCGAGGACCGCAGCATGCAGCACGTTTTCATCGCGCTGCCCTTTCTTCTGATAAGCTGGGTGCTCTTGGTGTGGGACCGGTCGGCCTTCCGCGCGCTGACGCTCGGCGAGGACGCGGCCGCGAGCCTGGGAGTCTCGATGCGCCAGGTGAGGCTGCGCGTCGTTCTAGGAGTGGCGGCCGGGGTCGGCGCGGCGGTGGCCGTCGCCGGCACGATCGGCTTCGTCGGCCTCGTCGCGCCCAATCTCGTGCGGCCCTTCCTGAAATTCGACCCGGCGCGATTGCTGCTGCCGGCGGCGCTCGCCGGCGCCGCGCTCCTCCTCTTTGCCGACATCGTGGTCCGGCTGATCCCGACGCCTGAGGAGATCAAGGTCGGCGTCGTGACCACGCTGATCGGCGCGCCCTTCTTCGTGGCCATGATCATGCGCCGCCAGCGCGACCTTGCGGGAGCCGCGGCATGAGCCCGGCCGGCCCGGCGCTCGGGACCCGCGGCCTTGCCGTCAGCGCCGAGGGGCGCTGGATCGTGCAGGACCTCGACACGACCTTCTTCCGCGGCGAGTTCACGATCATCGTCGGGCCGAACGGGGCGGGGAAGACGAGCCTGGTGCGGGCGCTGGCGGGCCTCGCGCCGTCCTGGGGCGAGATCGAAATCGCCGGCGTGCCGCTCACCGAACTCGACGGCAGGACGCGCGCCCGCGCCATCGCCTATCTCCCGCAGGGGCACGAGTTCCACTGGCCGGTTCCGGTCGCCGACATCGTCGGCCTCGGCCGCCTCCCGCATGGCGCCGGCGCCCATCTCAGCGACCTCGACCGGACGGCGGTGTCGCGTGCGATGGAGATCGCCGACATCGTCCATTTCGCCGAGCGCTCGGTGACGACGCTGTCCGGCGGCGAGAAGGCGCGGGTCGCGCTGGCGCGCGTCCTCGCGGTGGAGGCGCCGGTGCTCCTCGCCGACGAGCCGACCGCCGCGCTCGACGCGCGCTACCAGCTCCGCATGCTCGAGATCCTCCGCGACCAGGCGGAGGGGGGGACCGCGGTGATCGCGGTGGTCCAGGACCTGACCCTCGCCGCGCGCTTCGCCCACCGCGTGATGGTGCTCGACGGCGGCAAGCTGGTCGCCGATGGCGACCCGGCGCAGATCCTCGAGGAAGGCCTCCTCAGCCGGACCTTCGGCGTCGACGGCGCGGTGATCGAGCGCGACGGCGCGCGGGTGGTCGTGCCGTGGTCCGTCACGCGGGGCTCGCGGCGGAAGTAAGGGGGGCGTTGCCCCGCGAACGGGACCGTTGCGTGAAGTCTGCGAAGCATGGGTCGGTTGTTGCGGGTCTATCCACGATCACCTCCCCGGGCTTGACCCGGGGTCCATTGGCCGACCCGCCGGTGCGGAGCTTGGGTGTCCTGCCGATTCGAGGGGCATAGGGCCTCGATCAAGCCCGGGAGGAGCTTGGGGTTCAGTCTGCCGAAACAGCAAGGTGGAGGTGGCGAAACGGCTGTGACTAAAGGTGACCGTATCTGTCGAAGAGATTCTCCCAATCGGGGTTCGAGGCTTCGATCAGTTGAATCTTCCATGCCCGAGCCCAGCGTTTCAACTGCGCCTCCCGCTGCCGAGCGTCCTCGCGCGTTTCATGCTGCTCGGCGTAGACAAGCCGGAGAACTCCGTACCGTCGCGTGAAGCTTGGCAGGATTGACGTTCGATGCTGCTCGATCCGATGGGGGAGGTTGGACGTCTGTCCAACATAGAGCGTGCCTCGCTTTCGACTGGCAAGAATGTATACGAAGAACATTGGCGCCCCCACACGCCCCTATACTACGCCCATAGGAACTCCAGCCCAAACGCAACCGCCAACCCGGAGTTGACCCCAGGGTCGATTGGGGGCTCGCCGGATCGCCGAGATCTCGCGGCTCCGCATCCGTGGACAAGCCAATGGGCCCCGGGTCGAGCCCGGGGAGGAGGAGGCTGTCAGGCTGCGTTTCGGCGGAGAGGCCGATCCTCGCAACTCCTGCCGGGAGAGGAGGAGTCCTCCCGACCTACCCGCAACGGCCGTTGGTGATGACGTTCCCTGCGTTGACGTCGAGCGTCAGGCGGTTGGCGCTGAATTCCATCGTGACCACCTGGCCCGGCGCGATCGTGCGCACGATGGTGGCGTTGGCGGCGATGCGGGCCGATTCCTGGACGCCGGGGGTCGCCACCTGGCCGACGAAGAGGTCGGCATTCGCCTCCACGCACGGGCCGCCGGGCGGCGGCGGGGGCGGGCCGGGCGGGACCGGGGTCATCACGCAACCGGCCAGGGCAAGCGAGCCGCCGAGCATGGCGACGATCGGAAGCTTGTTCATCGTTTCCCTCTCCCTGGGGCGGCCGCCAATTCGGCCGAAAGCTGATGCTAGCGCCAGAACGCCTGTGCCGCCGGGCGGTTCCGCGGGACCGGCCAGGCCGGGCGCTTTTGCGTCGGCACCCACGGACGGGACTGGAGGCCTCGCCCGGAATCGAACCGGGGTGCAAGGATTTGCAGTCCTCTGCGTAACCACTCCGCCACGAGGCCTCAGGGGGCGGGAGATAAGGGAGATCAAGGCTTTCCGCAAGCCGATCCGCCCCGTCCTTCGGTGGAACAACATTGGCGTTGCCGCTGGCGCGGACGCCGAGTTCCAAACAGCCCGCCCCACCTCGTCATCCCGGCGAAGGCCGGGACCCACACCAGTATCAAGCACTTGGCAAGGAATGCCCCGGCCTCCGCCGGGGGGACGACGGAGAGGGAGGCGGCGCTCCAAGTGCCCATGCTGGCGCAGCCGGAGCTACGCAACTGTCCCCGCCGAGGGAAAAACGCGCACGACCACGGAATCCCCCGGGCGCTCGTGGTGACGGTCCCTTCCGCGCCGTCCGCGTCTTCCCGCATGCCGCGAACAATGTCTTTTCGCACGCGTTTAGCTGGACAGATCGTATATCCTTGTCCAGGAAGTGGGCAAGATTGGTAATCGGCCTGTGCCTTTTCTGTCGTATGTGTGGACTGATCGTCATTCGTCGGAACGTATTGCCTTTGCCCTGATTGTTTTTCGGAAGGCACTCAGTCCACGGTGTGCCAAACCTGATTTCCGGCCGGGCGCGATTTGTGCCTGCGTCGGAAAACCTGATCGCATCCCTCTTCTTTACGATAGCGCCGCATGGACATGACTGAGCTACGCCTCCAGCCCTCCGGCTTCGACAGAGGGGAGGGCCGCGGCACCGTGAGCACCGTGCATGCGCATGTGCTCGGGATCCGGCTCCGCCGGCTCCAGGCGCTGCTCGGCGGACATTGGAGCCGGTGGTTCAAGGGAATGGGCGTCGGCGTGACGCCGCTCCAGGGCGGCGTCCTGCTCCTCATCAACGAGAATCCCGGGATCAACCAGGCGACGCTCGGGCGGCTCCTGAAGATCGAGCCGCCGTCGCTGCACCAGGCCCTCCGGCCGCTGGTCGATGCCGGGCTGGTCCGCCGGCATCAGTCGCTCGAGGACAAGCGGGCGCTCGCGGTCTACCTCACCAAGGCCGGCCACGACCTGACCGACATGCTCGTGACCGAGGCGGCGGCGCATGAGGCCGATCTCCTCGGACGCCTGTCGGCCGAGGAACGCGACCAACTCCTCGCTCTCCTCGACAAGGCGATCGCCAGCGGCGAGGAAGCGGTGCGGGTGCTGTCGGCGCCCTGAAGCGATCGGCAGGGCTTCGCCGGTGACGGCGATCGTCCCCCGCTACGCGACGGCGGCGGGGAGGCACCAGAAGCAGGGTTCGGCGGCGTCGGGGGGACGGCACAGCGCCTGCTGGGTCAGGGACTGGAACATCTCGTCCATGCGCTCGGGCTCGCCGGCATTGCCGGTCTCCAGCCACCAGCGCAGCACCGACATGAAGGCCCCGACCACGAACTGCGCGGTGAACTCGAAGCGGTCGCTGTCGATGGCGCGGGTGCCGGCCATCTCGCGCATCTCCCCGCGCACCTGGTCGGAGACCGCCTCGGTGATGGTCGCGAGGGCGAGGGACTGGCTGGTCAGTGACCGGATGTGGTCGGCATGGGTCACGACCTGGCGGAACAGGAACAGGCTGAAGCGGAACCGCTCGCGCGACACCGGTCCGCTGCGGTCGATGCCGTCGGCGAAGCGCTGGATGCGGGCGTGCATCAGCGCGTCCTTGTCCTTGAAATGCGTGTAGAAGGTGGACCGCCCGACGCCGGCCCGGCCGGACACTTCCTCCACGGTGATGTCGTCATAGGTCCGCTCGAGGATGAGCGCGTCGAATGCCCGGAACAATGCGTCCCGCGTCCTCCGAATCCTGGTATCCATCACCGCCTTTGCTCGATCGCCTGAGCCGGTCTTGCTCTAACTGGAATCGTTCTAGTCTCAAAGACCTCTGCCTGCATGAACAGCCGTTCAGGTTCGGAGGGAGAGAAGGAGCCTCCTCGCTCAGCCCGAACGAGGAGGCTCATTGGAGATGCTGGAGGGGGGCGGGATCGCATCTCCGGTGCGTGGGTGTGACACGCACGTCAATAAAGCACGAAGATATACTGTCGTTCCGCGTGAGGTGCTGGACGGAATGCTGGCGCCTGTCCAGTATCCGCGGAGGCGATGCGATCGCCTTGTCCGAGAGGGGGAGAACAGCGGAGCCTGACGGAAGGCGAGAGTTCCGCTCGCATGCGACGCCCCTGCCGCATGACGGCGTTGTGGCGGTTCCTCCTCCGGCGATCCCCCGCGCCGGCCGCGCCGGCCATGGCATGGCGGAGACAACCGCGCATCCTGCCCGAAATTGCCCGGCCTGTGCGTGCTGCAGAGCACAACGCCGACCGTCGCATCTGGTATCTTCACGAGGCTCCAATAAGGGGGCCTAACCAGAGGGGATTCATGAAGACGCTTCGACTTGCCGCCAGCATCCTTGTCCTCGGCTCCGCTGCGATCGGCCCGCTGGCCGGCCTTGCCATCGCGCAGGGGACCCCGCCCGCACCGGTCTCCTCCCCGCTCCAGGATGCGGCGGTCAGCGGCCAGCCCGGGCTCCACGCCGTGACCGTCATCGTCGACTGGCCGGTCGGGGCAGCGACTGTGACACACACCCATCCCGGCGACGAATATGCCGTCGTCATCGAAGGCGAGCTCACGCTGTGGGCCGAAGGGCAGGCCGACCGCGTCATCACCGCAGGCCAGGCCTATTACAACCCGCGCGGCCTCGTTCACGGCGCCCGCAACAGCGGCACCGTCCCGGCGCGCTCGGTGATCACCTTCATCGCCGATGTCGGCGTGCCGACGCTGACGCCGGTGACGCCATAGCGCCACGGCCGGATGGCGACCGCCGGCGCCCAGGCGGCCGGCGGTCTGCCGACGCGTTGAATGGCGCGCAGCGCTTCGTGGGACCCGCGGTCACGATCCTCGCGACCGCCACGGTAGACGGGCCCGCAGGCAGGCCTATGATCGCGTCATTGCGCCGGTGTTTCCGCCGCAAATGGGGCAAAGCGCCCTGCGGCGTTTTGCCCGATCTTCCCTTCTACCGGAACGACCCTTCGGACCCTCCTCGGCAACCCCAGGGGCCTAGTATGCCGAGGCGGCCTCACGCTAGCTCGGCCATTGCCGCTCCTGCTCCCGGGCAGGATGGGCAATTGAAGGCTCCCGAGGGGGAATCTCGGGGGCCTTCTCCATTTTCTGGGCCGTCCAAAGCGCCAGCAATCGAGGTCTCTGCTCCCCAGGGACGAGTGGTTGTGGGTGGGTCACGTGTTTGTCGTCCCCGGCCTCTACCCGATCGACGCTGCCGACAGCACGTACCGACCCACAAGGCCGGGGACGAGAGCCCCACCGGAAGAGACTCAGCCGCGCCGCGCGCCGACACACGTGTTTCTCCCGAGCCTCCCCTTGAGCGGAGGCGGAAGGTTGCGAGAGCAAGCTTCGGTGGGGGTCTGTGCTTTCCCTCAAGTGCCGGACTCGCGGAGGGGCCACACCCCCCGCGGTTTCCCCCGGATCGGCGTCCGGGATTCGCCTTGCGAAAACCCGCTCCCCCTCAAGGGGCAGGGCTATCGCATATGGGCGAAGAGGGAGAGGAGGAAGGCATCGTCCCATCCGGCGCGTTTGATTTTGCGTCGGATGGAAGCCTTTTCGGGGTGATCATTGAGGATGTTGAGGGCGAGC
>JBFXAJ010000017.1:0-78522 GCA_050184415.1 Bauldia sp. | reverse complement strand
CCGCGCGCCCCTGCTGTCCTTCTTCATCGAAGGCAGCGTCGGCCCCGAGACCACGCAGATGGCCGCTGTGATCCGCGAAGCCTATCTCGCCTCGATCTGGGACCTGCCGATCGCCGAGCCGCTGGCGGCCTTCCTCGCGCCGCCCACCTTCGTCAGCCACCCCGACGTCTATGCCGAGCTCAACGCTCCGAAGGTCGCGCCGAGCCGTCTTGTCTACGACGCCGCCACGAATACGATCACGCATCGCGACGGGCCGATCGACTACCTCGTCATCGGCAGCGGCCCCGCAGGCTCCACCGTGGCGAGCCAGCTCCGCGACGCCGGCAAGCGCGTGGTTCTCGTCGAACGCGGCCCGTTCGTCGTCTGGGGCTCCATGACCACCATGAGCTATCCGCGGCTGATGTATCAGGGTGACCGCGCCGCGACGACCGACAACGCCGTCATCATCCGGAGCGGCGAAACCCTCGGCGGCGGCACTGCCGTGAACATCGACCTCGCCTTCTCCCCGCTCGAAGCGACCTGCCAGGCCCGCATCAACGCCTGGATCGCCGATGGCCTCGTCGACCCCATCGCCTTTTCGACCGACCGGCTCGCCGCCGCCTATGCCTGGGTCCGCCAGGCGATTGGCACCCGCACGCTCGCCGAGAGCGAGCTCAACAACGACAACCGCGCGCTCTGGGATGGGGCCGCGGCCTATGGCGTCGACCCGTCGCTCTACCACCTCAACCGCTTCCCGGTCGGCGACTCGCCCTCGCCGGTGAGCGACAAGCGCGATGCCGCGCGCCAGCTCCTCTACCCCGCGATCGCCGAAGCCGAGAACCCGCTCTCGGTCATCCCCGATGCGGTCGTCGACGAGGTCCTGTTCGACGCCGGCGGCCTGATCGCGACCGGGGTCCGCCTCCACACCACCGCGCCCTGGACCGAGTTCGGCAACACGGTCGTCGACCCAGCCGCCCTCGGCATCCCCGCCAACACGTCCGTGACCATCGTAGCCGCCAACGTCGTCCTCTCGGCCGGGACGATCGGCACCACGCGCATCCTCCTCAACTCGGCCAAGGCCAACCCGGCGATCGCGAACCCGCATGTCGGGCGGGGCCTCATCCTCCACCCGTCGGTGCCGCTCCTCGGCCTGTTCGACCGCACGATCAACCTCCTCGAGGGCCTCGACAGCGCGACCTATGTCGCGTCCTTCGGCGTCACGCCGGGCTTCATCTACGAGACGATGTCCGGCCTGCCGGCCTATGGCGCGCTGCTGGTGCCCGGCAGCGGCAAGCAGGTCTATGAGGAGATGTCGCGCTTCAACGACTATGTCGGCTTCGGCTGCATGCTGGTCGACACGCCCTCCGCCGACAACCGGGTGATCCTCGACGACAGCGGCAACACGGCGCTCCAATATGCGCTCAGCGCCTCCGACATCGACCGCTTCCGGATCGGCGTCGCGATCGGCGTCCGGATGATGTTCCTCGCCGGGGCGAAGAAGGTCATCGTGCCGTCGAACGAGAACCTCCTCGGCGACCCCGGCTTCGACCCGATGGTCGGCATCTACCTGACCGACATCGCGCAGGCCGATCTCGTCGAGCGGAACCTTGCCTTCGTCCCCAACCGCACGGTCCTCACCTCCGCCCATCTCCAGGCGTCGAACAAGATGGGGCCGAAGGACCTCGGCGTGGTGTCCCTGAACCACCGCGTCTGGGCCGCCAATGGCGACGAGGTGCCGAACCTCTACGTCATGGACAGCAGCATCTTCCCGACCTCGGTCGGCGCCAACCCGATGCAGTCGCTCTACACTTTTGCCAAGATCTTCTCCGAGCGGCTGATCGAAGGCATCCCGACCTGAGAAACGCACGAACGAGGACGTCCCATGCAGTTCGCAAAGCCTCTCATCGCTGCCTGCGGCATCGCGCTCGCCGCCTCCACCGCCTCGGCACAGCCGGCCGGCCAGGGCATCTTCATCCCGACCGACGAGGCGCCGACCAACATCACCGCGCACTACACCTGCCCGTTCGGCGCGGTGACGGTCGACTACATGACGGCCGGCGCCTTCTCCGTCGCCCTCGTCCATCTCCCCGACGAGACCGTGCTGATGGCGCAGGTGATCTCCGCCGATGGCGGCCGCTATGCCGGCGGCCCGTACATCTGGTGGGACCACGGCAACGAGGCGACCTATTTCGACACGCCCGATCCAGCCGACAACGACGCGGGCGTCACCTGCACGGCCGCCGCCGCACCGTAAGGGGATTGCACAGCGGTGGCGCTCCCTCTGCCCGCAGCGAACTCGGCTGTTGCCGAGTTCGCCACTCTGGGATGCCAAGTCGGAAACATCCGACTTTGGTGCGGGGAGAGGGTTGGGGTGAGGGGGATTTCCCGCAAACTCCGAGTCTCGGGCCGCCCCTCATCCGGCGCTTCGCGCCACCTTCTCCCCGCTTTGCGGGGCGAAGGAAGCCTTTCCGCTCCTTCGCCCGCGGATCGACACAACTACCAGCCGGCTTCGTAGAAGCTGACGAAGAGCGTGTGTCCGAAGGCGCCGAGGAGCACCGCCGCGATCCAGGGATTGCGGCGAAGCTGGCGGGCGTACATCGCGCCGAGCGCCGCGAAGATGTACGTCGCGACGATCCGCGAGATCAGGATCGCGGTCTCGAAATCGTGGAAGATCAGGAGCGGCAGCAGCACCGGCAGCGCGAGGCCGACATCGATGCAGATGATGGCGAGCGCATAGAGCCAGTCGGCGCGGCCCGGCGAGACTTTTCGGGCCCGCGGATCCGGTCCCGGCGGCGCCGCGGCGACCATGTCGATCACGCGGGCCCGGTCGGCCTCGTTCAGATAGCCGGCAAAGGTATCGTCGAGCTCGTCATCCGCCCGCGCGCGGAGCGCCGTGTCAGTGGGCGAGGTGCGGAGATCGAACACCAGGAGATCGAGGCGGGCTCGGTCGGTCGTGTTGGTCAGCATCACCGTGATGCCGTCGATCGCGCCCCAGACGAAATTTACCGCAAGCGCGATGGCGATCACGCTCATCACGTGGTCGGGCGTGATCGGACGCCCGGTGTTGAGCAGCCCGATCGAGGCGGTGACCATCCAGACCGCGTAGACCGCCTCGCCGAGACGATCGCCGATCGATAGGTTGTCCTCGTAGTAGCGGCGGACGCGCCCGATCAGGCTCATGGGGGCCTTCAACTGCCGTAGGACAGTCCCACGCTACGGCCGCCCGCCGCTAACCTGGGCATCCGTTGGGAGCGGCGGTCCCGGCGAAGCGGTCAGCGATCCACGCCACGGCCGTCGCGGCCGCCGCGATCCCCGCGCGGTCGTGGTCGATCCCGGGCATGATGTGGAGCGTCGCGGTGCGGCCGGCGGCGCAGAGATTGTCGAAATAGTTCTGCGTCACCGGCGGATCGACGACCTGGTCGGCCGTGCCCTGCGCGATGAAGACCGGGATGCCGGCCGGCGTCGGGCCGGGCGTGTTGTCAGCCAGGTGCCCTTCCCATGGCTGCGTCGTCGTGATGTCCACGCTCAGGAAGCCGGCGTCGAGGAGGCGGTCGTCGGCACGCTGGCCGATCAGGCCGCGGATCGTGCTGTCGCAATAGGTGACGACGTCGTTCACCACCGGAAGCATGTCGGCCTCGACCACGTTCTCGATCGGCATGGCATAGACCTGCGACCACGACCACACGGCGAGCGCCGAAAGGTACTTGCCGTCGTCGGTCGGCGCGTCGTCGCGGATCAGCGTCACGAGCTCGGTCGCGGGGGCGGCCAGCGCGATGCCTTCGATGGTGAACTCGGGCGCATAGTCCGGCGCGAGGAGGCTTGCCCAGATCGACGCATGGCCGCCTTGCGAATGGCCCCACAGCGCGACGCGATCGGTCGCCTGGCTGCCGGCGATCGCCTGCGCGGCGCGGATCGAGTCGAGCACCGCCCGCCCCTCGCTGATGCCGACGATGTAGGGGTGGACCCCGGGCGTGCCGAGGCCGGGATAGTCGGTGGCCGCGATGATGTAGCCGCGCTCGAGCATCTGCGCGACGCCGGGCAGCTCGGCATATTGCAGCGGGGACAGCGATGGCGCGCAGGTGTCCGCGACGCCCGTGGTCGGATGTCCCCAGGCGACGATCGGCCGGCCGTCACGGGGCACCTCATTGTTCGGGATGATGACGACACCCGACACCGCGATCGGCTCGCCATTGAGCCCGGTCGAGCGGTAGAGGACGAGATGCGCCGTCGCGCCCTCGGGTGCGTCGAGCATCTGCCGCTGGCGGATGATCGTGCCCGGCGCGCCGGCGAGCTCGGCCTCGGTCGGCGTGTAGAAGGCCTCCTGTGAAAGGGCGGGCATCGCGGCGCATGCCAGCGCCATCGCCAAGGACAACGCGCGAAGCATCACACCCCCTCCCCTTCTTCCGGATGGTCGGGACTGTAGGGCGAAACCGAAGAGACTGGCAACGCGGAGCCCGCCGCGCCGGACGCCGTCTTCCGGCCTGCCCGGCCCTACGCGGCCGCTGGCCGGCGCCGGAAGAGCCGCAGCGGCGCGTGGAGGAGCAACTCCAGCGGCCCGCGCGGGAAGATCGCAAGCCATGCCATCGCGAACAGGGCGGCAGCGACGGTGATGCCGAGGAGGATCAGCGCGCCCTCGCCGACATCCGACGTGATCGACGGCCCGCGAAGCAGATCGAGCGCCACGACGTGGCCGACATAGACCGTCAGCGCCAGTTGCCCCATCGCGACCAGCGGCCACAGCGCCCGGCCGAAGCGATCTGCCGCGATCAGGCTGAGCCCGATGAGCATGATGGCCGATGCCGTCGACCCCAGCAGCCACAACGGCATCTGGCTGTGCGGCTCGTCGGTCAGGATGAAGGTCCAGTCCCGTGGCCCCTCGACCGGTCCCAGCAACAGGACGAGGCACTGCGACGCCACGAACGCGGCGATCGCGACCCCCGCGCCGACCAGCACCATCCGGGAGCGGATGTCGTCGTCGCGGAGATCGAGCCGGCCGAGCCACATGCCGGCCAGGAATGGACAGATCCACGTGATCAACGGATAGGGGCCGGACACGGTCAGCCCCAGGACGATGGTGCCGAGCGGATCGGAGATCGACACGCCGTCCCGCACCGGGAGGTCGGGAAGGTTGATGCGCAGGACGAGCAGCGTCGCTGCGCCGACGATGCCGGCCAGGACCGCCGTCGGCAGCAGCCAGGTCGACGGAAGGCGGAGGGCGAGGAGCCCGATCAGGAACAGCGCGGCATAGTGATGGAGGACGATCCAGACGCCGTGGTCGAGGTCCTGGAGCGCCAGCCCCAGCGGCAGGAGCACGGCCGCGAACCAGATCCAGCGCACCGCATGCTGCACGCGGGCCTCGGGCTTGAGGCGGTCGATGAGCCCCATGCCGAGGCCGGCAAGCACCACGAACAGGATCGACGCCCGGCCGCTCGGCAAGGCATAGGCCGTCCCCCAGAAGCCGGTGCCCGAAGCCGGGCCGACATGCATGGCGACCATGCCGATGATCGCCAATGCGCGTGCAACGTCGAGCCCGGCGATCCGACGATTGACCGCCCGCGGCGTTGCCGCGACGCCTGCACCGGCCGCGCTCGCGCCCTCAGTCACGTGATACGGCGTTCATGGACCGCGCGCCCGGACGATACCGCTCCCCACAGGATGCCGGCCCGGTTCCGTTCCGCTTCTGGAGCCGTTGAAGACGTCAGTCTGGATGGGCGGCATGTCCTTCACGGCCTCCTCCCCGCACGTCGGCTAGAAGATGCCATCCCACTTCACGAGCGCCTCGGCAAAGGCCTCATGGCCGGTCTCGTTGATGAGGAAGTAGAGGGACGCCGTGTTGGTCAGGGTGCCATCGAGGCTGACCGCGAGATAGACGACCTCGGTCTTGGCGAAGCGCTCGACATAGGACTCGCGAAGGATGCGCGGGAAGAGCAGTCCGGTCGTATCGTAGGCGACCGGGCGGGCCGCCTGACCGATCTGCATGATATGAGGCCCCGGACCGAGTTCCGGTGCGCCAAAATCATAAGCCAGCCCGAACTCCCAGATGCGCTCGATCGGGACCTGGCCGGCGGTACTCAGCTTGGTTACGTAGACGCCACCATAGAAGTACGGTTCGTCGTTGTCGCTGAACGGACCAAACAGGAACCGGTAGCCAATCCCGAGATCGGGAACCACGACTTCGGCGACCACCACGCCCTGGCTCGGCGTAGCGTACCATTGGACGTAGCCGAAATACGTCTCGTCGGGCATTCCGGCGCGGCGCACGATATAGTCGACACCGGGTGCCGGCTCTCCGATCGGCTGCCAGGGAATGAGATCTTCGTCCGGCGTTGCCGGCGGGGTCGCGTACCCCTCTTCGGCAATAAGCCGGAGCCCGTCCTCCCGGGTGCGATTGACCCCGAACGCCTCGATCTCCTCGGGCGTGAGGACATGGATCGTCGGGTAGACCGTGCCCCACGCCAGGTCGATCAACTCTTGCGAGGCACCGAAGCGCCGGAAGGCATCCTGCGCGGTGGCGGTGAACGCAGGGTTCGGGATGCGCGTATCGCCGAAGGCCTGGACATATTCGTGGACGCCGAGCTCACCGATCGCGGTCCGGCCGACGCCGGCGAGGAAGATCGCGACGCAGGCGGAGTAGCAGATCGCCCCTTCGGGAACCTCGGTCTCGATCTGCAGGGAGCGCACGGCATCGGCGATGAAGAGCGCATCCTCAACCGAGCCGCCGCCGCTGTTGAGGAGGAGGCGCTCCGGCGGCCCGATCGTGTCGATCGCCCAAAGGAAGTTGCCCGCCGATCCAAAATGTAGGGTGTCGTCGAGGATGAGCGTGCCCCGCTGATCGGGATCGGTCGTGAAAACGCCGAACGTGCCGGCTGGCGCCTCCTGCGTGCTCGCGGGAGCCGGCAGGGCGACTATCGCCGCGAAGGCGAGGGCGCAGGCCAGCCGCATCCATGCCAGCGAGAGACTCGATTTCATCGGCGACCCCCTTGCCCCGACCGCCGCCGCGGTCCCCATGTCCCGTCCGGGTAGACCGTTGCACTGCAGCAAGCGGTCGGCAAGCCCGGCGATTGATCAGGCGTGAGGTACGAGACCCGGCTTGCGGAGCGGCGCACGCCGCCTTTTCAGCCCGGCCGATGCCGACTGCCTTGCCGCGATCGTCGCGCTGCCACCAGGTCGACGCCGCCCGGTCGCCGCCGGCGCCGCGCAACCACATGCAACGGTTGCAGTCTGTCGCGATGTCGACAACCCCGGCCCCTATACTCCGATCTCTCAATATGATCAGCTACGCCTATTCACCGATGCCTGAGGGAGGCTGACTGCGGTGGAGGCTGTGTCCGCCTTCAGGCGGGTCATAGACCGGGCATACGACGCTGCATTAGGCGACCTGCCTTGGTTCGATCTTGTCGAAGCGCTCGCCGAGGAGTTCTCGGCGACGGCGGTTCTGATTCCAAGCGTGACCGACCTCGGCTACGGCCTGCCGCTCGGAGCGCTCACCATCTCCGCCAATGCCGCCGAACTCGAGCCGGTGCCGCGCCGCGCCGAGTCTTCGTTCGGGCTCGAACCGCTGATGAGCCGGGTGTGGGCCACGCCCCGCGGACACGCCTCCATCGTCGCCCGCATCCAGGGCGACTCGGCGGTCCAGGAGCTGCCCTATTGGCCTGGCTATTTCGAATCCCAGCGCATCGGCCACAGCCTGCATATCCTGGCGCCGTCGCGGCAGGGCCGGGCTACGTTCATTTGCCTCCTCCGCGAGCCGAGCCAGCCGCCCTTCTCCAGGCGTGAGGCGGAATTTCTCGAGCTGATCTCGCCGCATGTCGACCGTGCGATCGGCCTCTCCGAGAGGTCCTACACGCATCCTGCCGCAGACCTCTTCGCACGCCCGTCATCGCTGGCGAGCTTCCTCCTCGATCGGGACGCGCGGGTCGTCGGCAGCAACGAGGCCGGCCAGCAGCTCCTCGCGGAGCACATCGCGTTGCGCGCCGGCCATCTCAAGGTCCACCACGCCGACGTCGATCTCTCCAAGCACCTGCGCAGCCTGACAGAGCAGCCGAACGCCTTCATCACGGCCTTCTCGCTGAGCCGCATCGCACCCAAGGGTCCGCTCAACTTCGTCCTCGCGCGGTCGATGCCGTCCTGGCCGCTCGGCGCGGGTGTCGCCGCGATCCTGTTCGCGTCGGAGCAAGGGGCGGTGGCCGGTCCGCCGCGCGAAGCGCTGCGCAAGCAGTTCGGGCTCACCGAAGCGGAGCTCAATCTCGTCCGCGCCTTCGTCGCCGAGCGCGGGCTCAAGGAGGCGTCGTCGAGCCTCGGCATCCAATGGGAGACGGCGCGGCGGCACATCAAGAGCGTCTTCGAGAAGACCGACACTCACTCGCAGGTCGAGCTGATGCACCTTCTCCTGACCCATCCGGCGAGCGCCGCAACGCCGCTGCCGCAACTCTCGGGCCTGATCCAGCTCGCGATCCGTCAGTCGGCCCTCGCGCCGGGGATCGCGCCATGATCCGGGATAGAGGAGCTGGCCCTTGATCTTGACCCGAATGGGTCATGAGCTTTGGATGACGTTCCCTATACCTATCGACGATCCTCAGAACCCAGGTGTCGAATGATGCGCATGGACTTCCCGAAGGCTGCCCGGCGGTGGTCCGCAGCCGCGGTGTTGACGACCGTCGGCCTTGCGGCCGGAGCCGCCGTCCTGTCGTTTGGTCCCGGCGTGGCGCAGGAGTCGCCGGCCCGGGCGGCGCTCGTCGCCGAGGGGCTCGAGATCTGGCGCGGTGATGCCGGCTGCTTCAACTGCCATGGCAATTTTGGCGAAGGCGGCGAAGGCGGACACTTCCCCGCCGGGCCGAGCCTCCGCCGCACCCAGCTTCCGGCCGAAGGCCTCCGGCTCACGATCGCCTGCGGCCGGCCGGGGACCGAGATGCCGTACAACCTCGCTGGCGCCTATACCGAAGTCGCCTGCTACAGCTTCCCCGTGCCGACCGATCCGGCGACCATCGCCGCGACGCCGGGCGTCGCCTTCACGCCGGAGCAGATCGACGCGCTCACCGCCTATATTGTCGATGAGCTGGTCGGGAAGGGCAACGTGACCCGCGACCAGTGCGCCGCCTTCTACGGCGGCAATCGCGACCATCCGGACTGTAACTGGCGCTGATCGGCGGCGGGGCGACGATGGCAAGGCCCATGGTCCACGGGCTGGCGATTGTCGCCGGCCTCGCGATCGCGGCATCCGCCGGCGCTGCCCTCGCCCAGCCTGCGACGCCCGTGGTCGGCGCCGCCCGCGTCATCGACTCCGACGTGATCGCGATCGGCGAGCAGCGCTTCGTCCTACATGGCGTGGAGTCCGTCGAGCGCGGCCAGCCCTGCTACATCGGCAACCAGCTCTGGGACTGCTATCCCGCCGCGGTCCGGGAGCTCGAACTCCTCGTCTCGCTCGGCGACGTGCGGTGCCTCCCTGTCGCCGGCCCCGACATGTACGGGCGCCTGTTCGCCGTTTGCGACGTCCAGGGGCTCAGCATCAACGAGGGATATGTCCGCGCCGGCTTCGGCATCGCGCGGCCGCAGGAGACCGCCGACTACGTCGCCGCACAAGAGGCCGCGATGGCGGAGCGGGTCGGCCTTTGGCAGGCCAATTTCCAGCCGCCGGGTGAATTCCGCCGCGCCCAGGGCATCGACGACCGCCCCTGAGCCGGCGGACATCGCGAGACGGCCCCAAGTCCCGCTTCGTGACCCGAACGGGTCATGACTTCCTCACCCGACGGACCGCTAGTGAAATGCCCCCCGTCAGAGGGCGGAGCACTGCATTCACCGAGGGTAAGCTGGGAGGGAATAATGGGCATTGCTAAGCGGGCCGGTCGGCTCGGCTTATTGGGTTTTGTGAGTATAGCGGCCTTGACTGGTGGGTCTGCGGCTTTCGCCCAGACCGTTACTGCCGAACGTCTGGTGTCACCCGAACCGGAGAACTGGCTCCTGCCGCACGGCAACTACGCGGCGTGGATGTACTCGCCGCTCGACCAGATCAACACCGACAATGTCGGCGACCTCAGGGTCGCATTCATGACCGCCATCGGCGGCAGCCAGCCTGCGAGCCTCGGCGGACAGGCTCCCGGACAACGCGGCTGGCCACTCGTCAACAACGGCATGATGTACGCGGTCAACGCCTGGGGCGAGGTCGTCAAGATCGACGTTTCCAGCGGGACGATGGGCCGGCCCTTGTGGAGCAACGACCCGATTGCCCAGGCCGCGCTGAGCAAATTCGCAAGTCCGGTCCTGTGGGGCGACGACGTCTACAACGTCACCCGCAACGACATGCGGATGATCCGCATCAATGGCGAGACCGGGGAGACGGTGTGGGAAGTCAGCGTCCGCGGACCCGACAATGTCGAGACGGCGGAGCGCGTATCGGGCGGCGCGATCGCCGTCAACGGCAACATAATCTTCGGCGCGGCGGGACCCGGCATGCGCGGCTGGGTCGGCGCCTTCAGCGCCGAGACGGGCGACCTCGCTTGGCGGTTCTACACGGTCCCCGCCCCGGGCGAGCCCGGCAACGAGACCTGGGCCGACGACCACAATGCGTGGCTGACCGGCGGCGCGGGCGTCTGGACGACGCCGAGCTACGACCCGGCGACCAACCTCGTCATCTTCGGCACCGGCGAGCCCCAGCCTTGGGCGGACTCGGCCTTCCGCCCGGGCGACAACCTCTATTCGGTCAGCACCGTTGCGGTGGATGCCGATACCGGAGCGCTCGCCTGGTACTTCCAGGAAATCCCGCACGAAAGCTGGGACTACGACACGGTCAACGCGCGCATGCTCTACGACATGCCGTTCGAAGGGGCGAGCCGGCCGGTGATGGGCGCCTTCTCGCGCAACGGCCACTACTACACGCTCGACCGCACGACGGGAGAGTTCATCTCCGCGGGCATCTACCGCGAGGACCTCAACTGGACCGCCGGCATCGACCCGAAGACGGGCCTCCCGGTCGAGTACGACGCGACGACGCCGTTCCAGCGCTACGGCGACAACGCCACGCTGGTCGCCGGCCGTCCGGAGACGTCGCAGAACATCTGCCCGGCCTTCTTCCCCGGCGCGCCGACCTGGTGGCCGCCGACCTACGACCCGGTCCTGCAGCGGAGCTGGGTGCAGACCTCCGACCTCTGCATGGACCAGACCATCGCCGAGCCGATCGACGTGACGCGGACCGACCTTGCCGGCAACCCCGGCTTGTGGGGCGGCGGCAATTTCTGGAGCTGGACCACCGAAGGCGCCGGCCAGGGCATCGTCCAGGCCGTCGATACGACCACCGGGCAGAAGATCGGCGAGCTCCGGCTGCCGACGACGAGCACCGGCGGCATCCTCGGCACGGCGGGCGGCCTCCTCTTCATGGGCCATCCGGATGGCACTTTTGCCGCGTACGACAAGGAATCGCTGGAAATGCTGTGGAGCTTCAACGCGGGCACCCCGATCACGGCTCCGCCGATCTCCTACGCCGTCAACGGCCAGCAGTTCATCGCGGTGACCGTCGGCGGCGCCGCGGGCGGACCGAACGCGATCCTCGACCGCGCGTCGCAGATCGTCGTCTTCGCCCTCTAGGCGGGAGTCCGATCGCAATCGGGGAGGCGCAACGCGCCTCCTCTCGTCTTCCGCGATCTTTCGGGAGTTCCGGTGACCAGCCTGGCACGGTCGTTGGCGCCGATCGGCGCCCTTCTCCTCGCGCTGGCGGGATCGCCCGCGATCGCGCAGGAGCCAATTCCGGTCTGGGACTTTCCGCTCGGCACCCCCGCCGCAGGGATTCCGGCGGATATCTTCACCGATCCGTCCTGCGGCACGAATGGCGGTCCGAGGGGGCGGAGCATCGGCACCTTCGCCGGCTTCGCCTTGTGCCCGCCCGAAGCGAGCGGCCTCCACGAGATTTGGTTCACCTACGACGACACGCTCGAATATATCGGCCGCGCCATCCGCGCCCCGCTGCAGGCCGCCCGCAACGCCGCCAACCAGGTCGGAGGGCATCCGGTCGTCTATTCGCTTCTGCTCGACGAGGCCGGCGTGGTCCGCGGCTATCGCATCGTCACCGACGATCACGCCGAGGCCAGCCTTCGCCTCGACGCGGCGTCGGTCACGGCGTACCTCCGCGCCCTCTTCGGCACGGACTGGGCCTGCGAGGACCTGCCCCGGCTCGAGGGCGAGACGGCCATCGACGGCATCTACATCAAGCGCCGCTGCGCCATCGAGACCGATGGCGTCCGCGCCGTCCTCGAGACCCGCTACTACCTCCGTCCCGGCCAGGCGGTGATCGACGCGCAGGGCCGGCCGATGGAGAACACCTTCGAGAGTTCCTCCCGGCTTGACGTCGTCCAGCTCGACCTCGGGCAGCCGGCGCTCGCGGTCGCCCCTCCCCCGCCTGCGCCGACCCCCGCTCCGACGGATCAGCGCGCCACGTTCCTGGCCGGCTTGTCCAGCGACTGCCCGGGCTGCGACCTTGCGGGCGTCGACCTTCGGCGTCGCGACCTGACGGACGCCAACCTCGCCGGCGCCAATCTCGAGAGCGCGACGCTCCATCGCGCCGTCCTCCGCGGCGCGGACCTGTCGGGCTCCAACCTCCGCTCCGCCAACCTGAACCTTGCCGACCTCGGCGGCGCGACGCTGGCGGGCGCGGACCTCACCTATGCGCTTCTGTTCGCCGCAAGCGCGGCCGGCGCGGACTTCTCAGGGGTCCGGATGCGCCAGGCCCTCGCCGGCGAGGCGCAGTTCTCGCTCGCCAATTTCGCGGAAGCCGATCTCTCTCTCGCCGATCTCGGGACGGCGCGCTTCAACGACGCTACCCTCGTCGGCGCCAACCTCGGCGGCGCCTATCTCGGCGGCGCCGTGCTGACGCGGGCCGATCTCACGGAAGCGACCTTCGACGACGTGGTCGCCCCCGACGCCATCATGCGCTCGGTCAACCTGACGGGGGCGAGCCTCCGGCGCGCCAACCTCCGGTCGGTCGACTTCTTCGCCGCCAACTTCACCAACGCCAACTTCGCGATGGCGAACCTTGTAGCCGCGAACATCATCGACACGGTTCGCGACGGCGCCGACTTCACCGGCGCGACGATGCCGTAGCAGCCTCATTCGGACCCTTGTGCCGAAGGCCTCGTTACCCGCCGAGCCCGGCGATGGTGGGCACGCGCTCGCGAATTGGCTATCGGTATTCGCCCGCCTTGCCAGCCGAGCGGTCCGAAGACCGTTGAGAGGCATGATGGACCGGGGAACAGGAGCGACCGAAGGGGATGCCGCGTCGGGTCTGGGTATCGCTGGGCGCCATGGTCGTGACGCTCGGCGCCGTGGTGGCGGCGCTCCTCATATTCGGCTCGGACGGCAACCCCGACCCGATCGCGCCGACCGTCGCCGAAGCCGAGACTCCCGGCATTGACGAGACGCTGCCGGCCAACCCCGTGGCAGCGGCCCCCGAACCTGTCGCCATCGCACCGCCGGTGATGCTGCCGGGCGGGGCACCCGTCCCGGCGGCGGGCGTCGACGGCGTCGTCCGGCTGGACCGCCCGGTCGAGATCGATGCCACTCCGCTCGACGATGCCGGCTTTCAGGCCGAACTCGTCGCCTATGCCGCCGGCCAGCAGGACCGGCTCCCCGAGACCGACGACATCGCCACCCTCGAGAGCGTGGAGACAATCGGCCGGCAGGTGATCTTCACCTATACGATCGCCATCAGCCTTCGCGACTATACGCTGCCGCTGGACCCGACCCCGCTCCTGCCGGACATCACTGGCTGGCTGTGCGACGGCAGCGTCTGCTTCGAGTTCCACGACACCTTCATCCGCGCCCGCTGCGACAGCGATCTCGGCCCGCTGATCGATCGCGGAGCGATCGCGGTGTTCATCTATCGGGACGCCGAAGGCCTTCCGATCGGGACCCTCCCGATCGACGCCGCTGCATGCGCGACGACATAGGGCGGCTCAGCCGGCGGCCATCGGCTTCGTATCGGCAAGGCCGCGCGTTCCTGGGAACCGATGAACCCCATGCCCGCTTCGCGCGTTGTCGGGCATCGGGACCATGCGACGCAATCGCCTCCGCACGCGGAGTTGATCGGCAGGTATCGCGGCGGTTGAACGATCGGGATAACTTCTGGACGGGTTGGATCGAGGTCGCATGAAGGTCTCCCGCCTGTCCCTCCTTGTCGGGGCCACCGCACTTGCGGGGCCGCTCGCGGCGTGGGTCGGTCCGCTCCGCGCCGCCGTCATCGACAATCCCGACCGGGTGACCCTCACCGCATGGGCCGCGGCCGAAGGCCTTGCAACCGACATCGTCGAGGACCGCTACGCCGCCACGGGGGTCGTGACCTGCAGCTGGGAGGACCCGGAATGGGGTCCGCGCCACACCTTCGCGTCGGCGCAGCTGACGATCGCCGCCGACCTCATCACGCTGTCGGGCCACACCTTCACCGACCCTATCACCTGCGAGCCGAAGGCGGCAGCGACGCAGTGCCAGTTCACGATCACCGACCAGGGGGTGGAGCAGACCAGCCCCCTGTCCGAAATCCTTGGCACTGGAATTCATTGCGGGCCCGAAGGGGGATCGCGGCTGTTCGACCGGATGATCGGCGACTGGGCCGTGGCCCGGCTCGAGCATCCTCTGAGTGCGACGCCCTACGAGATCGATCCGACGGCGGGCGGCGCCGTCGCGCCCTCCGAGCCGGTCCTTTCGGTCACGCACAGCCAGGACTACTTCACTCTCGCCGCCGACGGCACCATGCTGCACCCGAAGACGATCGGGGCGTGCCGGGTCCGCGACCTTCTCCGCCGCTTCGGCGCGATCGCCTATTTCACGACGGACTGCGACGGCGCCCAGCGGTCCTCGGGCGGTTCCATTCTTGCCGCCGGCGGGGACGGACCGCCGAAGCTCATCGCGATCTGGGCCGCCTCGTCCGAAGGACGGCCGCTGCTCGACGAGGCGGTGGCCCGGATCGTCGAGGCCGGTGTCTACCGCGACGACCTCGCGAACACCGGGACCTACGAGGTCAACGCCTGGTCGTCGCGACACATCCCGATCGCGGGCGAGTTCCTGTCCGTCCTCCTCCTCGCTGCCAATGGCGGCAACTAGGGGAGCAGGGGACCGACCGTTCCGAGCACGAGGTCGGCCGTCCCCAGCGGCGCGCCGAGGAGCAGGATCTCGCCGCCGCGGACGGCGACCGTCACCGGCACGGGGGCGGACGGGTCGTCGCGCATCGCAAGGAGAATGGCCGCGTAAACGTCGGCCATGGTGGTTTCGTCGAAGCGGACGGCCGAATGGATCCCGTCAAGGACGGTGAGAATGTCGGGAGCGGCGAGCTGGATCTCGCCCTCCGGCCGCCCCTCGGCGTCGATGGTGAGCGCTCCCGTGCCTTCCGCCTCGAGCCGCCCCCAGCGCAATGACAGTCCGGTCAGCGTGGCATCGGCAAACCCTGCCATCCAGTTGCGCGTGACGTCGGCGCCGGTGAGCTCTTCGGCGCGGTTGATCGCGAGCGTCGCCGTCAGGACGTTGATCGCAGTGCCGAGGCCGCCGCCGACAGCAGCCGGCACGACCATATTCTCGAACCAGATGCCGATGGTGCTCCCGGCGGGAAGCGGGCGCGGCCCCTCCGGCAGAGCGATGGTGATCCGCCCCGAACCGATCGTGATTGCCTCGCCGTCACCGCGCCGCAGCTCCGCGTCGGCCAGCGCCACCGTCAGCGCGGTCAGCGCACCATCGATGCCGCGGACGGAGCTCATCACGGCGTTCCCGGCAGCGACCGCGATGGTCCGCTCTTCGCCGGCGACCGTCACGCCGAATTCGAACGGCGCGGTCGGCTGGACCTCGAACTGGCCGTCGGCGCCGGGCCTGATGGCGGCCTGCGGGGCGCTCCAGCGCCAGGGCAGGCCTTCGGGCGCGCCCGAGACAACCACGTCGCGCACGAAAACGCCGGTGCCGTCCGCCCGCGGGTCCTCGTAGGTCGCCTCGACCCCGGCCGCAGCCAGCGCCGCCGTCCAGGCAACGAGCGTCGGATGAGCGTCGGCCCCTGCCCCTGCGGCCGGAGCGTCGACTGCGGCGGCGGGGTCCGCCGCTGCGGCCGGCTCGGCAAGCGGAACCGCGGGCGTCTCGGCGGTGACTGGCGGCTCCGGATCCCCGCCCCCGCCGCCGCTCGTGAGGACGAACACCAGAAGGCCGAGCACGATGATCGCGGTCGCGCCGACAAGGACGAGACGGTTCATTCCTGTCCTCCGGCTGCCCCGTGGTCCCGCCGCCTCATCGACGCGTCCTCAACTGCCGAGATTGTAGGGATTGGGATCGAAGGGATAGGTGATCCGGACCACGGGATCGTCGCGCCAGCGCACCTCGCGGACGTAGTGGAGCACCCAGTCCGTCGGATCCTCGGGCGGTGTTCCTGCCGCCGCCACCACCGCTCCGCCGCCTTGGTCGGCGTAGACGAGCGCGCTGAGGATGTCCTGCGGGAAGACGAGCGAGATGTCGTTCGGGGTCACGCCGACATAGACGTCCACGCCGTCGATGGTCCCGATGTAGTTGGGGTCTTCGATTTCCTTCGCTTCGGTCACTGCGCCCGGCGGCGGATAGCCCAGGAACCAGTCGTCGATCCAGAACGGCACCGCGCGCGAAGCGACGATCAGGATCGGCTGGCGGCCCGCGGCGAGGATCGGCTCGGCGGCGGCGATGACCGCGTCGTAGTAGGCGCCCTGGTCCTCCTCTTCGAGCACCACGTCGGTGCCGGGCCGGCGGCGCAATTCGAGCCAGAGATCATCGATCGCGTCCTGCGCGATCTCGCCGACGATCGCATCGCCCCAGGCGCCGAGCGCCGTCGCAACGTCCTCCCAGCGGAACACGCCGGTGGCTCCGAACGGCTGCTCGATCAGCGCGCGATCGATGTCTCCGCGGGTGAAATCGCTCGGCGCCGCGGTCGCCGCGGTCGGCCCCAGCTCGATCGTGAAGCCGGTGAGGACCCCGAAACGCCGGTCGTCAGGCGGCGCAAGGAGGATGGCTGCGGCATCCGCCTGAATCCCGGGCATCGCCGCCGCCACGTAGCGGCGGGCGACGGCGTCGAGGTTGGAGCGATAGGTCCAGGGCTCCACGAATGTTCCCTGCCAGACGCCCACGCCCTCGGCGCGCGCCGCGTCCTCCGCCGCAACATAGTCGGTCGAGATCTCGCGGTCGGCGAGCGCCCAGCCCTCGCGCACGATGAGGTCGGCGAGATCGCCCTCCTCGCTGGTGCAGACGGCCACAGCCGCGGCGCCGGCCGTCGCGCCGGTTGGCGTACAGGTCACGACGACCGGATCGACGAGGGTCTGGAACGCACGCGTCGCGGTCGCGCCGCAGGCGAGCGGGCGCCCGTTGACGAAGCAGAACTGATGGAGCTCGACGCCGTCGATGCCGAAGAGGGCGAAGGCCTCGCCATTGATCGAGAGACTATCGCTGGATAGCGCCGTCGCCCGGCCGGATACCTGGGCCGCGGCCGGCGCAACCGCCAGCGTCATGAACGCCAGGACCAGCAGCGATCGCAAAGGGCCCACCCTCTTCCCGCCTCGACCATAGGAAACCGTAGCCGCGTCGCGCAAGCTTGCCGCCTCCACCCAGGCTAGCGCGGCCACGCCGGGCACCGGTCGGCCAGGGCCGTCAGCCGCTCGCCCAGTCCCTCGACCGGAACCGGCAGCGTGACGTCGCCGATCGTCACCGTCAGCGCGTCGAACGGTGTGAGGAATGCCGGCCCGAGCGGCGCTGCGGCGGGACCCGCGATGGATACGAGGACCGCCCCGTCGCCGCGGACCACAACCGGTCCTTCGGCCGCGATCTCGGTCGACACGCCGGCCTGGAGAAAGGTCAGGGTGACCGTGGCGAGGGCCGC
The DNA here is from genome assembly GCA_050184415.1 of Bauldia sp. GTDB lineage: Bacteria > Pseudomonadota > Alphaproteobacteria > Rhizobiales > Kaistiaceae > JADLGL01. The sequence continues at coordinate 60,692 of JBFXAJ010000017.1, read as the reverse complement.
TCCCGTAGTCGCGCCGTCCCCGGCGACGCCGGCGTCCACCCAGAGCCCGTCAAGTTCATCGCAGCGGATGGTCATCTGCGCTTCGCCCGGCTCCCAGAGCAGGCGGAGGAAGCTGATACCGACATTGCGCTGGAAATCGAAGGTCCCGCCGTTCACCCAGGTGCCCGCGACCGACGGCTGCGGAACGGCGACAAGCGCAACGGCAACAGCGAGTCCGAGCATTCGCTTCATGCGGCTCTCCTCCCGGTGAACGCGCACGGCCCCTCAGCCGCGCCGGCACTCCCCCCCGAAAGCCGGAATCGCGTCCCTCGGAAATGACATTAGCCTGCGATCCTTCCCCCGCGAAGCGGCATCCACGCAACTTCCCCCAGCCGGCGAAGCAATCCCGCTAGCCTCTCCATCGGGCTCGTGTCATGAAGACGGGCCGCGACGCCTGGAGGGGCGGGAGGAACATGCGGGTAATGTTGGGAGTAGCTCGGCGCGAGCTCGGGGCGTATTTTGCGACGCCCATCGCGTACGTGTTCATCGTCGCCTTTCTCGCCGCCAGCGGGGCGGCGACGTTCTATGTCGGCGACTTCCTCGAGCGGCGGCAGGCCGACCTGCGGCCGTTCTTCGACTTCGTCCCGTGGCTCTTTCTGGTGCTGATTCCTGCGGTCGGGATGCGGCTGTGGGCGGAGGAACGCCGCTACGGCACCTTCGAGCTCCTGATGACCCAGCCGATCACCGCCGGTCAGGCCGTCGTCGGAAAATTCCTCGCTGCCTGGGCCTTCGTGACCATCGCGATCGCGCTCACCTTCCCGATCTGGATCACGGTCAACTATCTCGGCGATCCCGACAACGGGGTCATCATCGGCGGCTATGTCGCGACGATCCTCACCGCAGGAGCGCTGATCGCGGCCGTCGCCTGCGTCTCCGCGCTGACCTCGAACCCGGTCGTCGCGTTCGTCTACGGCGCCGCCGTTTCGTTCCTTCTGATGCTGAGCGGCCTCGACCTCGTCCTCAACCTCTTCACGGGATGGGCGCCGCGCTACCTCGTGGACCTCATCGCGTCGTTCTCGCTCGTCACCCATTTCGATGCGATGGCGAGCGGCGCCGTCGAAGCGCGGTCGATCATCTTCCTGCTGACGCTGATCGTCCTTTTCCTGTTCCTCAACCGGCTCGCGATCTCCGCGAGCCCGCGCTTCTCGGCGCGCGCGGCGTTCCTCTCGGTGGCGCTGTTCCTGACCACCAATCTGGTCGTGGCCCTCACCCTCGGCGGCATCCGTGCCGATCTCACCGAGGACCGCATCTACACCGTCTCGCCGGCGACGCGCGCCGTGCTGACGAGCCTCGACGAGCCGGTGACGCTGCGGTTCTACCTTTCGACACCGCTGGTCAACGACGTCCCGACGCTGCGGCCCTATACCGAGCGCGTCTCCGAGCTCCTCCGCAGCTATGAGCGGATCTCGAACGGGATGGTCCGTTTCGAGCAGATCGACCCGCAGCCCTTCTCGGTGGACGAGGACAAGGCGATCGCGCTCGGCCTCGTCGGCTTCAATCTGAGCCGCGCCGGCGAGCGCGGCTATATCGGCCTCGTCGGTACCAATGCGCTTGACCAGCTGGAAGTCATCGAGGCGCTGCAGCCGACCCGCGAGCCCTATCTCGAATACGACCTGACCCGCGCGGTGGTCCGGCTGGCGCGGCCGACCGAGCCGATCGTCGGCGTCATCGACGGCCTCGGCATCTTCGGCAGCTCCGCGCTCAACCGCCAGCCGAGCGCGATCATCGAGCGGCTTGGCGCCGATTTCGAGCTGCGCCAGATTCCGCCCGACATCACCGCCATTCCCGACGATGTCGACGCGCTGGTGCTCGTCCACCCCCACGCGCTCACGCCATCGGCGCTCTACGCGATCGACCAGTACGTGATCCGCGGCGGCTCCCTCCTCGCCTTCGTGGATCCGCTGTCGGAGCACGGGCCTGCCGACCCCAACAACCCGGCCGTGCCGCAATATCCCGACTCCTATCTCGAGCCGCTGCTCGCGGCGTGGGGGGTGGACATGGCGGTTGACCGCGTGGTCGGCGACCTCGACCTTGCGATCGAGGTGCGGGCCCAGGCGGGCAACCAGATCGTCGTGACCGACTATCCGCCCTGGCTCATCGTCCGCCCGGCGCAGTTCAACCAGGACGATCCGGTCACCGCACAGCTTCAGCTCATGCGCATCTCGTCGGCCGGCTCGCTGCGCCCGATCGCCGGCGCCACCACGACCTTCTCGCCGCTGATCGTGAGCTCGGCCAATTCGATGCTGCTGGACCAGGCGACGCTGATCCGGCGCGCCAATCCGACCGCCCTGGTCGACGAATTCGTCGCCGGCGGCGCGCCGCTCGCGATGGCGGCCCGCATCACCGGCCAAGTCTCGACGGCGTTCCCCGAAGGGGCGCCGCCCGTCCCTGCTCCGGGACCGGACGAGCAGCCGCCGCCCGACCCACCGGAGCTGATCGCCCGCTCGGAGGGGCCGATCTCCGTCATCATCGTCGCCGACACCGACCTTCTCGCCGACGACGTCAACATCGACGACACCGGCGCCTCGATCACGCAGAACGCCGACTTCGTCATCAACGCCCTCGACAATCTCACCAATGGCGGCGAGCTGATCGCGCTGCGCGGCCGCGGCGTCTCGCTCCGCCCGTTCACGACGCTGGATGCGATCGAGGCCGCGGCGGCCGAGCGCAACCGCTCCATCGAGGCGCAGCTCCAGGCCGAGCTCGCGGAAACCGAGGCCCAGCTCGCGACCGTGCGCGGCCAGGCCCTAACGCCCGACGGGCAGATCGCCGCGCTCACGCCCCAGCAGCGCGAGACCGTGGACGCCTTCAACCAGCGTATTCTCGAGGTCCGCGAGGAGCTCCGCGACGTCCGCGCCGACCTTCGGAGCGAGATCGACGCGATCGGCAACCGCCTCCGCCTGATCAACATCCTGGCGGCGCCGGTCCTCGTGATCCTCCTCGGGCTCGGGGTGGCGTTGTGGCAGCGGCTTCGCGTGGCAAGGCACCTCGGACGTCGCAAGGCGCTCGAACGGCAGGAGGCCGAAAGTGTCGCTTAGGGCTTTCCTGGTCCTCGTCGTTGCGACGATCGCGATGACCGTCGCCGCCGTCGCCCTCGTCGTCAGCGAGCAGGCCGCCGCGGTGCCGCCCTTCGAGTCGGGCGAAACCATGTTCCCCGCGCTCACCGCGCGCGCCGACGACATCGGGCAGATCGAGGTCGACACCGGGCGGTACAGCCTGCAGCTCGCCAGACAGGACGGCGATTGGGTGGCCGTGAACCGGGGCGGCTACCCGGTCCGCGCGGAGGCCGTCGCCGAGGCGATCGCCGCTATCGCCGGGCTGGAAACCATCGAGCCGAAGACGACCGACCCCACGCTGTTCGAGCATCTCGCGCTGGCCGGACCGGACGGCAACCCGCCGGGGCCGGGGTTCAAGGTCGTGGCCCGCGCCACCGACGGTGCGGTCCTCGCCGACGTGGTCATCGGCATGCCGAGCGCGAGCGTGCCCTATGCCCGGCGGGGCGGCATCTTCGTCCGCCGGTCCGGCGAAACCCAGGCCTGGCTCGCCGAAGGCGACGTCTTCCTGCCCGACTTCGTGCAGGACTGGTTCGAGCCGCTGTTCGCCATCCCGAGCACCGAAGTGGTCCGGCTGTCGATCTACGAGGGCCAGACGCTGGTGTTCGACACCGCGAAGCCCGATCCCAATACCGGCGACTTCGTCCTCTACACGTTGAGCCCGGAATACGGCCCGCCGAATGCGGAAGCCAACGACAACGGCATCCGCGGCGTGACCCAGGCGATCGTCAGCACCACGCTGGAGGATGCGCGGCCGATCGGCGACATCGCGTTCCCGGCGGCGGCGCGGACACTGGTGTTCGTCATGCGCTCGGGCCTGCAGCTCGACGTCCGCCTCGGTGAAATCGACGGCGAGCCCTGGCTGACCTACACGGCGAGCGCCGCCGCCGGCGCCCCGCCGGAAGCCGTCGCCCAGGCGCAATCCATCACCGACCGGACGTCGCGCTGGGCCTTCCGCCTCGCCGCCAACCGCATGTCGGCATTCGCGCGAGAGCTGACGGCGCTGTTCGAAGTGCCCCCGCCGCCCGAAGTGCCGGCCCCGGCGGCACCGCTCGTGCCCGGCGTCATCCCGCGCTGAGGGGTCGCCTCGCGGTCAGCCCTGACCGCGGCGCCGGAAAAGCCCGCGCTGCGGGTCGTAGCCGATCGCCGCCAGGACGAAGCAGATGACCGTCACGCCGACCACGACCGCGAGCGAGATGCCGTTGAACTTGCCGTAGGCGGCGAAGCGGATCAGCTCGACCGCGTGCGTGAATGGATTGGCCTCGGAGATCCAGTACATGACGTCGCCGCCGCCTTCGCGGAGCCGCCACAGCGGATAGAGCGCCGAAGATAGAAAGAACATCGGGAAGATGACGAAGTTCATCGTCCCCGCGAAATTCTCGAGCTGTCGGATATAGACCGACAGGAGAAGGCCGATCGAGCCGAGCATGAACGCCGACAGGAGGACCGCCGGCAAGGCTATGATCCATCCGGCCCACGGAACGTAGACCCCGACGAGCGAGGTCACGATCAGGAAGACATAGGCCTGGATGACCGAGAGGGTGGTGCCGGCCGCGAGCTTGCAGAACAGGATGTAGGAGCGGGGCAGCGGCGCGGTGAGGAGGAGCCGCATCACGCCGACCTCGCGGTCGTAGACGAGCGACAGCGACGACTGCATCCCGTTGAAGAGGAGCACCATGCCGATCAGGCCGGGCACGATGTATTCCTTGAACGGGATATAGGTCGCGTAGGGCTCGATCGGCGAGACGCCGAGCAGCTGCTGGAGGCCGGCGGCCACGACCACTAGCCACAGCGTCGGGCGCACGACCGCGGAAGCGAGGCGGCCGTATTGGCGGAGGAATTTCGAAAGCTCGCGCCAGACGATGCCGCGAAGCGCGCGCAGGGCATGCGCTGCGCTAAGGCGCCTTCGCGATGCGACCGCTCCCTCCCCGGCAGCGGTCGCCGCGGCCTGATATGCCTGTTCCGTCAACCGGCTTCGACCTATCTGCCCTCAAAATCGGCAGACGGACTGTGGCGCATCCACCCCCAGCGTGTCGAGATCGTTTGTTTGGTGGATGAAACCCTCCACCGGCGCGAGCTGGATAATCGCATTCCCCGTGCCGAGCAGGATGGACTGCCGCAGCTGGTGGTCCCACGGCCGCACATTCATCGGATAGCCCTTGGTGCCGTCGAGGTTCATCCGCTCGCCGAGGAGGTAGTCGCGAACCAGCCCGTACTCGGTGGACTGGCCGCGCAGCACGGACTGGACGATCGCCTTGACCGCCACCCAGGCGGCCCAGTCGGTGTCGGCCATCAGCCGGCCGGTGAGGTCCCAGAACCGCGCATTGACCTGCGGCGCGCCCTGGCGTTCCCACGCCCAGTGCCACGCCTGCGCCGTCAATCCGGCGGCGCCGACGACGGGCCTTGCATCCTGCGTGTCGTACGGAACGTAGCGGGCGAAGTCGCCATCGGTGTCCGCGATGTAGACCACATCATAGCCGCCGCCCGCGGTGATGAGGGCGACGTTATTCTGGTCGCGATCGCGCGGGTCGGCGCCAAAGACGAACGGGCGGACATCGACGATCCGTGCGCCGAACTGGCCCGCCGAGGCACGGATGGCCTCGACCGTCGCCGCGTCCTGCGGCAACGGCCCCTGGAGCACCAGGATATTGGTCCAGCGCCGGAACACGAGATACTGGACCAGGGCGTCGGTCAGCATCCGCGTCGACGGTGCGGTGTGGACGACATTGGCGCGGCAATTCTCGGCGCGAAGCGAATCCTCCGGTGCCGAGACGTTGAAGAGGGTGACCTCGAGCCCCGCGACGAGATCGGACAATGCCAGGAGCTGGTCGGCGGGCAGGTCGACGACGACGAAATGGATGCCCTGCCCGACCCATTCGCCGATCGCCGCGGCGAGTTCCTCCGGTGTCGTGCCCGAAGCGTGGACCAGCGAGAACGAGACGTTGATCGCGCGGCCGATCTGCTCGGCGTCGACGATGCCGAGCTCGGCACCCTGGAAGGCGCGGCCCCAGGGGCGCACCGGCACCATGTTGTAGGCGTATTCAGGGTCGAACCGCGCATCCTCGACGAGGTCGACGAAGCCGATCTGAAACGGCGTGATCGGCGCCGCGGCAGCCGGCGCCGCGGGAGCGGCAGGCGCCGGCGGGGCGCCCTGCCCCAGCGCCGGCGTCGTGGCGAACGCGACGGCAAGCGCCGTCGCGGCCGCCCAGCCGAGCCTCCGCCTAGCCATCGACGATCACCGCATAGGGAACGCGGCCGACGGCCACGGTCCTGATGTTGCGGCGCGACGCGACGTCAATGATCGAGAGATCATCGCTGAGCCCGTTGGTCACGAAAGCCAGCGTCTCGTCGGTGTTGAGGATGACGTTCCACGCCCGCGAGCCGACCAGCGTGTAGCCGGTGATCTCGCGGGTCGCGACGTCGACATAGGCGATGTGGTTGGCGCGCCCGAGCGTCACGTACATCGTCGTGCCGTCCTCGGAGATCGTGAGGCCCACCGGGGTCACGTCCACGGGGCGGAAGCCCGGCGGCAGGAACGTCACCTGCTCGAGCACGATGTTGGTCGCGCGATCGATGATCGAGACCGTGCCGGAGAGCTCGTCGGATACCCACAATTCGCGGCCGTCGATGGTGCGCGCGAAGCGGCGCGGCCGCGTCCCGACGATGACGTTCGAGGTCACGACGCCGAGCTCGGTATCGATGACGTGGACCATGTCCGCGACCTCCGACGTCACGTAGAGCGTGCGCTCGTCCTCGCTCAGCATCACCCCTTCGGGCTCGGCGCCGACCGGCACCTCGTGGATGATGAGCTTGGAGGTCACGTCGATGATCTGGAGCGTCGAATTCTCTTCGTTCGACACGTAGATCCGGTCGCTCGCGCGGTTGAGCACGAACGCCTCCGGCGAGCGGCCGGTCGGGATCTGGTCGACGACCTCGTAGGTCGCCACGTCGATCACGTCGATGACGTCGTCGTCGCCGCAGGCGACGTAGAGCAACGTGTGATCCGTATTGAAGTGCATGTCCCGTGGCCGGCGCGAGGTCGCGATGTCGGCGACCTCGGCAAAGTCGCTGGCCGGATCGAGGACGAGGACATTGTGGCTCCGCTCGTGGCTGACCCAGATGAAACCGGTTCCCGCCGCGCGGACGGGGCTGGGGAAACCGATCGCGGCAGCGATCGAAAGACTGGAGCTGGCTACGAGGAATGAACGGCGGGTTGGCTTGCTTGCAAACATATCGACCTCGATCGTGGATTGCTCGAACCTGACCGCCGCGCCGGCGCGGCGGTCCCCAATGTCTCCGGGTATTCTCCGTCGGCCGGCTCAGCGGACGACGAAGACGCCGCGGAGCCCGCGGTCCTCGTAGCCGGGCACGATGAACTCGTAATCGCCGGGCCGGATCGGGATGAAGTAGACCGCGATCTCGCCCTCATCGTCGAACTCGACGCCGTAGATCGCGCCGAAGGTGTGGACCTCGAGGTCGTTGATCACGATCTGGTTCACCCAGGAGTTCCGGAAAAGGTCGTGGGCCTGCACCATGAATTCCTCAAGGCCGTCGCTGGTGATGACCCAGCGATAATATTTGCCGGTCTCGAGCTGGAATTCGGTCTGCGAGAAAGTGAGGTTGCGACCGTCGATGGCAAGTGCGAGTTCGGTCGGCTGCACCGCCAGATTGCCCTCCGCAATTGCGGCGGATGACGCGATCACAAGCGCGCTCGCGAGGAGCGCTCCCTTGGCGAGATTGCTCATTCGTTCCCTCCCGTGAACTTTGCCTAACCCCCATAGCCAGCAAAGTTTTCTCAATTGCTCAACTTTATCTCCTGCACCTTGCCTGTCAATCCGAGTCTTGATTCTTGTGATGCAACAACGCATCCAAGGGCAGGGAGAAATCGACTGGACTTGGTGCACGGAAGTGCGCTCGGCCGGGGCGTCAAGTTCAGCGCGGCCGTGGAAGCAATCGGATCATGATTGAACCAAACACGGCACTTCTCGAGGTCCGCCACGTCGTCAAATCGTTTGGTCGGGTGACTGCGGTTGACGACGTCAGCCTCGCCGTCCGCCCCGGCGAATTCGTGGCCCTTCTCGGCGCCAATGGTGCCGGCAAGACCACGCTCCTCCAGATGCTTTCCGGCCTTTTCGCCCCCGACAAGGGCGACGTGATCGTGATGGGGCACAATCTCCGGAAGGACGCCGTCCTTGCCCTTCGCGAGATCGGGGTCGTGTTCCAGCAGCCGACGCTCGACCTCGAGCTCAGCGTGAAGGCGAACCTCCTTTTCCACAGCGATCTGCAGGGCCTGCCACGCGCGCTTGCGCGCACACGGATCGACGCGGCGCTGACGAAGTTCGGCCTCACCGAACGCGCGCGGGACCCGGCGCGCACGCTGAGCGGCGGCAACCGCCGCCGCGTCGAGCTGGCGCGCTCGATGCTTCATCGGCCGCATGTCCTGCTGATGGACGAGGCAACCGTCGGCCTCGACCCGATGAGCCGCCAGGGCATCATCGACGACGTGCTGCGGCTGCGCCGCGAAGAGGACATCGGGGTGCTCTGGGCGACCCATCTGGTGGACGAGGTCGAGCACGCGGATCGCATCATCGTCCTTCGCAAGGGCCGGGTCCTGAACGACGATCGCCGCGAGGTCCTGTTCGATCGCATCGCCGCCGGCCGCCCGGACCAGCACGCGCCGTCGCTCCTTGAACTGATCGGCGGCGGCGACAACTCCTCGCCGCCATTGCCCGGCTAGCGTCAAAGCACGCCCTTGTCGGGCAGCTGGACGGCCGGCAGATCGTTGAAGATCAGGTTGAACTCGATCGCGGGATAGGCGGTCTGGTCGCCGGCCTGGCCGCCGGGCGTGGGCTCGGCCGGATCCTGCGCCTGCGCCAGCTGTTGATCGCGGTCCTCGGCCGCCTGCTCGACGCGCCCCTCCACCGTCTCCCCCTGATCGAGCAGCTCCTGCGCGTCCTCGGCGGTCTGCGCCAGTTCGTCCGTATAGGGCAGCCGGTAGCCGCGCGGGGTCCCGTTCGGAACGTTGTTGTCGTCGAGGCGCTCGATCCACAGGTAGACCGCGCCCGGCGCGCCGGTGAACTTGTCCGGCTCGACGACCCGCGTTGCCACCAGCGAGAAGCTGTCGGGCACGCGGGCCTGCGTGGACCAGCCCAGCAGCGACGAAATCGCGATGTAGCTGCCGAAGAAGAAGAGCCCGGTGACGACGATCGCGCTGCCCTTGATCCACCACCGCCACCGCGAGGTGAGGTTGAGGCTGAGGAGGAGCACGGCGATCGCCGCGTAGGCCACCACCGTTGCGATGATCGAGCCGGCTGGCATGGCGGAGCCTCAGGGCCGCCGCTCGGCGCCGCGGACGAGCTGCGCCAGCGACTTGAAGCGGTCGTTGAGCTCGGAGGGGTTGCCCTCCTCGTCGAGCGTGAAGCGAAGGACCGTCACCTCGTCGCCGCGATGGTCGAGCTCGACCGTGCCGTAATAGACGAGCTCGACGGCCGGATTGACCCGCTCGACCTTCACCGAAACCGGCACCGCCTCCACGCCATTGGCGACGTAGTGGTAGACGTTGACGACATACTCGCCGGCGACCAGCCCGCGCAGGGTCACGACTTCCTGGTTGAGCGGGTTCTCGATGCGGTCGCCATTGATGACGATCGTGTCGCGATAATTGCCGCGGTCGTCGCGATCGAGATGAAGAAGTCCGGCTTCCGGATTGTTGTACCAGACGATGTTGCCCCCCGGGTCCTCGACATAGGTATCGATGTCGTCGGGATGATTGTCCGGCCAGCTTACGGTGATGATGTACTCGGCGCGGAGGTCGACGTCGCCGGTCAGGGCCTCCGGCCGGATGAGCGAGAACGCGATGAACACCATGACGGAGAACCCCATCAGGACGTTCAGCAGGATGTCGGTGAAGGGAACGAACGTCCCGTCGTCGCTGGCTTCGAAGAGGCTAGTCTCGCTGAACATCGTCCGCCATCGGCTCTAGCGTCGGCACGACATACACTTCGGTGAGCTCGGTGATGCTGTGGAAGAGGTCCGCGATGGCCTCGTCGAGGAGGTAGTACTCGAACTTCAGCAGGAGGGCCGCGGCGATGCCCGCGATGGTCACGTTGAGCGCGATGGCCATGCCGCCGGTCATTCCAGTCAGCGTCCGGCGCAGCGATTCGACGTCGAACGCGTCGAGCCCGGCGAGCGGGATCAGCATCAGGATGAAGCCGATCGCGGTGCCGAGGAGCGCCAGGCGAAGCAGCGCCTCCGAGACGAACCAGCCGAGCTTTTCGCGGGCGCGGAGCTGGTCGGCGAGCGACCGCAGCAGCAGCGTCTGGTCGAAGCGGCGCCCGCCGACGGTCTTGGACCGCGTGATCAGATTGGCGATGTGGTTCGTCAGGATGCCGGGCGTCAGCGTCTGCCCGGCGGCGGTGACGATCTGGTCGCCGACCATCGTGAGCGGATGGGTCGGCGATGCGATCACGGCCGCGCGCACCTTGCGCGCCGCCACCAACTCCCGCGACACGATGATGGTCTGGTAGAGGCAGTGGCCGGCGGTGATCACGAAGACCGCGAAGATGATCAGCGACACCCGCGTCCGGTCGGTGTCGAGGAGCTCCTGGACGATCCCGAAATACCAAAGGACGATCAGGCCGGCGGCCGCGATCGTATTGATGAGGATCCATTTCAGAAGCGGCGCATAGTCCTGCGATTCCGCCTCGGGGCGGAGCACGGCCGACACGATCGACATTCCTACTCCCCAACCAGTGGCACAACACCGCGCAACTGGCAGAGCCGAGTCTTCGCGGACGCGTGCCAGCCCGATTCCCAGTTCATTCCAGGTGTTGCGGCATCTCCCCATGCCGCGACGAGAATACTGGCCGCCCGGTGCCCGTTCGTCAATTCGTGAATGTGACATCTTCTGCAAACGCCGGTCTCGAACGGTCCGAAGGCGAATTGAAATAGCTACGCCCGCGTTTCCCGCACCACGGACCGTTGGCGTCCGGAGCGGATTCGAGCCGTCCTCCGGACTGCGGGAGTAGGCCCTGTGGAGTTGGACGGGCGTCGGCGGTCCTTGCGAGCGATCGGCGAGTCGATGGCGCGGAGCGAGCGGCTACTCGGATAAGCCGCGACTTGCCGTCGCTGGTTACGCCGTATAACGTCGCTGTGATCCTCCGAGACAAAGGGGGAGCGAGGGAGCACTCCTGAGGGAGGTTGGGAGAGCTTCGGCGCGGTCACCACGCGGATCACGGCGATTGTCCGCCTGTGATTCGATGCGCTGTCGGGCAACGATTGAGGGTGTTGCGCGAGGTGCGTCTTGCCGACGGGCGAACTGCGATGCCCATCGGAAGAGCGGCGCTGGTCGATCGCCGTCCGCGGCTGCTCCGAAAGGGAGCGACAGGTACCCAGTGTTGAGTTGACGTAGGCCGTCGGAGCGCTCGTTCCGGCGGTGGGGGTCTTGTTTCCCCGCGGGTCCGACCTGCGACCTCTGGAGTGGATTATCGAGTGTCCATCTCAGAACGGGAGGTGAAGTCCAGTGAAATACTCAACGAGAACTAAGGCTCTCGCGGCTTTCGGGGCGCTTGCGATGGCTTTTGCCGTCAGTCCCGCGGCAGCGCAGGGCGGCCCGATCGCACCCGGCGTGTATACCGTCGAGGTCGTCCATCCGATGGCGCCGTTCCGGACCCCCAATATCGATCCGGCGACGCTCAATCTCGAGACCCTTGCTGCGGTCCTTGATCCGCTTACCCCTGCGGAACTTCTCGAGGTCCGGCAGCGCTGCAGCGTGATCGTCACGGACGCCGCGCGATACGGCGATCCCGCCATCGCCTTCTGCACTGCCACCTTCGCCTGGGTCGCCGAAAACCGGGCCGATGCGCCCGAGACGGACGAGGCCCTTTGGGCAATGACTCCCCCGGCTCCGTAAGCCTGGTGCGACGAGGGTGCGCCACGCTGCCTGCCGGAATGAATCCAAGGACATAAACAGAGGGAGATTGGGAATGAGTGGAGGTCTTAAGGTCCTGACCGCAGCGCTGCTCGGCAGCGCGGTCGGTCTGTTGGCGCTGCCGTCGGCAGCCCAGGAAGCCCCCGTCACGCAGGATCGCCTCAACAACGCCGATGCCGAGCCGCAGAACTGGATCATCCCGTTCCAGAACTACAGCTCGCATCGTTACTCGCGTCTTGATGAGATCAACCGCGACACCGTCGGCGATCTGCGCGTCGCCTTCACGGTCCCGCTCAGCGACACGCTGCGCGGCCGCAACCTGGCGGACAATGAAGCGGCTCCGCTGGTCGATGGCGGCTTCATGTACATCGAAGGCCACAGCGGCTTCCTGTACAAGATCGACATGACCTCGGGCGTCTATGGAACCGTGGTCTGGACGGCCAATGCGAGCCCGGCGGCGCCGGGCGGCGCGCGCACCAGAGGCGCAGCCTTCTACGAAGACTCCGTGATCATGGCCGTCCAGGACGGCCGTGTCGTCCGCGTCAACCGCGACACCGGCGAAGTGGTCTATGACGTCCAGATCGCCCGCGTCGTCGACGAGGGTCACGCCGGCATCGAGCCGCAGTCCGAGCAGTTCAACATGAACCCGCTCGCGATGGAAAACCGGATCATCGTCGGCAACGCCGCCGGCGACGCAGGCACTCGCGGCTGGGTCCAGGCGGTCGACTTCGCGACCGGCGAGCCGATGTGGCGCTTCTACACCGTTCCGGGACCGGGCGAGTTCGGCCACGAGACCTGGGCCGATCCGGCCGGCGTCGCGTGGCGCACCGGTGGCGCCGCGATCTGGACCGGCGGCTCGTACGACGTCGCGCAGCGCCTCTACATCACCGGCACCGCGCAGCCGGTTCCGATGTTCGACCCCGAATATCGGCCGGGCGACAACCTGTTCTCGAACAGCGCCATCGCGCTCGACATCGATACCGGCGATCTCGCCTGGTACTTCCAGTACACGCCGAACGAGTCATGGGACTATGACGAGCAGGGCGTGCACATGCTCATCGACGCGCCCTGGGCCGGCGAAGACCGGCAGATGGTCGCGCATTTCGGCCGCAACGGCTTCTTCTATCAGCTCGACCGGACCGACGGCACGTTCATCAACGGCGTCCAGTACGTGAACGAGATCACCTGGACCGCCGGCCTTGATCCCAAGACCGGTCTCCCGGTCGAATACAATCCGGATCTCGAGCTGCAGACCTACATCCCCGAGACGCGTTGGGCCCGTGCCGACGCCGCCGCCGAAACCGCCTGCCCGTATCTTCCGGGCGGCGTCCGCTGGCAGCCGCCGGCATACAACCCCGACACCCACATCGCCTATGTCGGGGGTGAGGACGGCTGTCAGACCCGTGTGATCATGCCTGCGATCACCCTCGCCAATGGCGAGATCGACGAGCAGGGCCGCACGGTTCCGGGCACCGGCGTCGACACTAATATCGGCGGCCTCCTTGCGGCTGTCGACGTCACGACGGGTCAGGTCGTCGGCCGCGTCTTCCAGCCTTACCCGAACCGCTCGGGTGCGCTGGCGACGTCGGGCGGCCTCGTGTTCGCGGCCTACAATGACGGCTCGCTGCACGCGTTCAACGACGAGACCCTCGAGGAGCTGTGGACGTTCTACACCGGCTCCGGCATCAAGGCGCCGTTCGTCAGCTTCGAGATCAACGGCAAGCAATACCTCGCGATCGTTGCGGGCGCTCAGCAGGACAACCAGCCGGCCCTTGGCCAGCGTGGTTGGACCAACATGCTGTACGTCTTCACGCTCTAGGCATTCTCGACCGGCAATTACGGGGGCGGATCCGAAAGGCTCCGCCCCCGACTTTTCAATCGTGGACGAGAAGGCGCCCCCGCCGATCTTGAATTGACCGATCGAGGGGATCGCCTGGGCCTGAAGACGACAGGGAGGCATGCCTGGAATGACGCGAAAGCTAGCGATCGCCGCCGTCATGGGGCTGCTGATCTTGCCCGCCGCAGCACAGGATGACGGCGGCCTCTACGCGCCGTCGGTGTGGGACCTGACGATCGGCGACCACGCCGTCGACCTTCCCACCGAGCAGTTCATCAACTTCGCCTGCGGTACCAATGGCGGGCCTCCCTCCCTGCCGCTCACGGGATGGACGGATTTCGCACGGTGCCCAGCGGAAGCCGGGACCGGTCTCCACGAGGTGTTCTTCCGCTACGACAATGAGATCGAACTCTGGGCCAAGGCGCACGACCTTCTGACCCAGGCCGCGACCTACCAGTACACCTCGGTCTACTCGATCCCCGTGATCGCCTCGGCCCTGTTCGACGACAATGGTTTCATGGTGATGCTACGCCTCGTCACCGACCCTGCGGTGGAGGTGGAAATCCGCGAGCGGGCGATCACCCTTGGCGGCTTCCTCACCGCGCGCTTCGGGGTCGACGGCTGGTCCTGCGCCGACCTGCCCCGCCTGCCCGGCGAGGAGCCGCATTCTGGCCGGTACGAAAAGCGGGAGTGCCGGCTCACGACCGCCGACGGCTTCGACATCTACATGATGACCGAACACTTCAACCGCCCGGGTCAGCTCGCGATCAACCCGGTCGACAATACCGCGACCGAAGGGCAGTTCTGGAGCTCGACCCGCCTCGAAATGCGGTTGACGAATGGGATCGAGGACGCGGAGGCCCGCCTCGCCGAGATCGCGGCCCGGCCTGACCCAGGTCCGACCGAGCGGGACCTTCTCGCCGAGCGGGCGATGAACTGCCCGGGCTGCGACCTGTCCGGCGTCAACCTCAAGCGCGCGAATCTGACGGGAGCGAACCTCGCCGGCGCCAATCTGACCGGCGCCAACCTTCACGAAGTGATCCTCAACGACGCCAATCTCGAGGGCGCGATCCTTGTCGAGGCCAACCTCAATGGCGGCGAGTTCCGCCGGGCGAACCTTGCGGGCGCCAATCTCTCCGGCTCGATGATGTACCAGGCGGCCTTCGACGGCGCGAACCTCGCCGGAGCGGACATGACGGAGGCGCTGGCCGGCTTCGCCAGCCTCGCACGGACGAATCTCTCGGACGCGACGATGATCTCGATGGACCTTCGCAACGTCCGGATGAACGATTCGGACCTGCGCGGTGCCGACCTTCGATTGTCGTGGGCCGAGGCCGCCGTCCTCACGCGTTCCGACCTGACGGGAGCGCTGCTGTCGGACACCGTCCTCCCCTACATCGTCCTCATCAACGCCAAGCTGAACGGGGTCGACTTTCGCGGCGCGGACCTCATCGGCGCCAACATGCGCGGCGTCGACCTGTCCGGCGCCGACCTCTCCTTCGCTCGCCTGACCTTCGCAACGCTCGCCGACATCACGGCGGTCGGCACCGTGTGGGAGAATGCGGCGCTGCCGGGCGGGTTCGTCCCCCCACGATAGGTCCGGCTAGGGGCGCCGGACCTGGATGCCGCGATTGAGGCGCCACTCCTCGGGCAATTGGAACTGGCCCTGCCAGAGGCCGACGCGCTCGTTGCGCGCCGCCTCTTCGGCTGCGGCGTATTCGGGAACCTCGTCCAGCACCGCGACCGCGAAGCCCGAGCGGATCATCCTCTCGTTGAGGCTCTCGCCGCCGACCTCGCACAGCGCCAGAATCCGGCCGAAAATGTCGGGCGGCCGGACGCCGGTGCAGGTGGTCGGCCCCTCCCCGATATAGGTCTGGAGCTGGCGCATCGCGGCGGGCCAGCACTCCCAAGGCTGGCCGTCGATGAAGCAGGTCTGCGGCGGCTCTACGGCATCCACGCCAAACAGGAGGATGCGGGTGCCGTCAACGAGGATCACGTCAGCCTCGATCGCCTCCGCGGTGCCCACATAGGTGCCCTCGGCCGCGGCGGCAGCCGGCTGGACAGCGGCAGGCGCCGCTGCTGGCTCGACGGGCACGGCGGCTGGAGCGGGCGGCGCCGCCGCGGCCGGCCCGGGCGCGGCTGGCGTCGGATCGACGGGCGTCGGAGCCGGATCGGCCGCGGTCACGGGCGGCGCGGCAACAGGCGCAGCGGGCTCCGCGACGTCCTCCGTCTGGTCGCCGCTGTCACAGGCGGTGAGAAGCACCACGCCCGCAAGCGCGACGACCAACCCCCGAAACCGCATCGGACTCCCTCCTCCCGCCTTCGCCCAACCCTCCTTGGGCGCCCGAAAACAATCGGGCCTCGTCATCAGCGCGTCAACAATCGGCGTGGCTTTTGCCGGCGGCCGGGTGCCGTGGCATCCTGCGATCATGCTGCTCCGCCTAATGGCCTTCGCCGGCATGCTCGTCCTTGGGCTCGCGATCGTCTTCGTCGCGCTGTCGGGGCGAAACCCCGCCGGTGAAGCACCCGCGATCGCCGTCGGCGCCGGAGCCGCCCCGGCTGGCGCCGCCGCTGCCGAAGCTCCGGTTGCCGGCCGTAGCCCGGTCCTGAACGAGGCAGGAAATGCGGCAATGCGCGAGACCGCCGCCGTGGGCGGCCCGGTGTCCCGTGCCCCGGCGATCCAGGCTCCCGCTCCCGAGCCGATCGGCGGTCCGTTTCGCCTGGCAACGCTGGACGGCGCCGAGGTGACCGAGGCAGCGCTCGTCGGCCGCACGTCCCTGATCTTCTTCGGCTTCACCAACTGCCGCGCCGACTGCCCGCCATTGGCCGCGGTTGGCGGCTGGCTCAACGCCCTCGGCGACGCCGCCCGCGGCTTCGGCATCTACTACGTCACCGTCGACCCCGATCGCGACGACGCGGCCGCGCTCGCGGCGTTCCTCTCCCCGTTCGACGACCGTATCGTCGGCCTGACCGGGACCGGAGCCGCGATCGAGGCGATGCTTGCAGCCTATCGCGTCGACCATGCCCGGCTGCCGGGCGGCCCGAGCGGCTATGACGTGGAGCATCCAGCCTATGCGTATGTCGTCGGCACCAATGGCGCCTATGCCGGCCGGATTGCCTATGGCGAGGCGGAGACGCCGGCGACGATCCGGCAGCTCCGCGGCCTTGCGATCGCGACCTACGATGCGGCGACGCTGGACGCGCTGTGCCGGACGCTTCGCGCCGACCGCCGCGACGAGGCCCTTGCGACCTACCCGACCTCGCTGTGGCGGACCTGCGCCGAGCGCGGCTTCGCCGAGGCCCAACTCGGGCTCGCCCTGATGCTCGACGAAGGCAACGTCCTGCCACGCAACGTTGCCGACGCTTATGTCTGGGCCGTGCGCGCCGGCCACGCGGTGTCGGCGCTGACGGCGCGCCTGCAGGAGGAGATGCGTCCGCTCGAGGTCGCCGCAGCGATCGAGCGCGCGCAGGACTGGACGCCCACCCGATAGGAGCCGCGATGCCAGGACCGACGATGCTCGCGCGGACCGTGCTGGTGCTCTCCGTCGCAACGGCCGCAACCGTCGCGACCGCCCGGGACGAACCCCTCCGGCGCGTCGTCGAGCCCTTCGTGGTGGAAGCCACCGACGGCCTCCCGGCCTTCATCGTCGACTCCGCCCGCACCTGCTTCTTCGAAGCCGCGCTGACGCTCCCGACGGGCGAGCAGCAGATCCTCGCCGCGGCGCCGGACTTCGTCTCCGGCGTGAACGCAATCGCCGGCCAACGGCCGGAAGCTGCCGCTGCGCTCTTCCCGATCCTCGACGCGTGCGGCGGCACGATCGCCGCGAGCGAGGCGATGTGGGCCTGGGTGCAGACGACCTATGCGGCCGTGCCAGACGCCGATCGGATCGCGCTCGGCACCTGCCTGACGGCCGCCATCGACCCGCTCGCGCTCGATGCCAAACTTGGGATCAGCCGGTTCCGGTTCGGCGACTTTGCCGATTCGATCCGTGCCATGGAGCGCGAGCGCCCGGACCTTCTGGGCACGATCATCGAAGACATGGCCGGGTGCGGGGTCACGCTGTAGCTGAGCTCCTTCAGAGCAGTGGTCGCCGCTATCGATGCCCGCCCAGACGCGCATCTCGACACGCCCTTCGCCGTCGACGCGCGTTTGCCAAGACCGACGAAAAGCTAACGCCGTTTCTCTGTTGAAAATTCATGCAGCATGCCCAAGATGGCGCGCATGGGGCATCAAAAAAATAGAGGGAAGCAATGTCTGTGAACCGCCGTGGAATCCGCATGACAGCGATCGCGGCTCTTGCCGCAACGACATTTGCGGTCGCCATGTCATCGGTTGCGCAGGGCCAGACGCCTCCGGTGGCTCCGGAAGGCGTCGATCCGGTCCTCTTCGCCGACCTGATGCGCGAAGGCCAGGGTGTCTTCCGCACCTGCGCCGCCTGCCACGGTACCGAAGGCGAAGGCATGCCGGGCGGCCAGGAAGCCGGTCCGCGCCTCCAGGGGAACCTGATCCTCCTGTCCACGCCGCAGCTCCTCTACCAGATCATGAATGGCGGCGCTTACATGCCTGGCTTTGCTGCCAACCTGAATGACCGGCGCATGGCAGCCGTCGCGACCTATGTCCGGAATTCCTGGGGCAACAACTACGGCATCGTCACCGAGGCCGAGGTCGCCGCAGCGCGGCCGCCGGCCCCGTAGCGGCGGGCGATCACTCCGCAGCCGGCAAGCAATGCGTTTCGTGCGAACCGCGGTCCCGGCGCTCCCCCCGGTCATGCGGCGGGTGCGTCGGGCCGTGATGGCCGCGGGTTCGGCGCTCGGGGCACTCCTCCTTGCCGTCGGGTCCGCACAGGCGCTGACGCTGACCGGGAGCGGCGAGGTCATCGACTCGGACCTCATCCTCCTCGATGGCCACCGCGTCTATCTCCTTGGCGTCGAGTCGATCGAGGCCGACCAGACCTGCGAGGTCGATGGCCGACCATGGGAGTGCTACCCCGCCGCCATCCGGATGCTGCAGACATTCGTCGCGGAGGGGCCGCTCACGTGCGACGTCGTCAGCGGGCCGGACTTTCTGCTCCAAGTCATTGCGACCTGCACCGTCGCCGGCGAAGACATCGGGGAAAGGCTCGTCCGCTCCGGCTTCGCGGTGGCGATCCCCGCCGAGACGGCCGCGTATGACGACGCCATGGCCACAGCGCAAGCGGAACGGGTCGGCCTGTGGCAGGGCCGGTTCTGGCTGCCTGCGGAGTGGCGGGCCGCGACCGGCATCCTTGCCGACCGCCCGGCCTTCCGGCCGGCGGCGCCGTGAGTAAGCCGGCTACGGCGCGAGCTGATTGTCGGGCATGCGCGCGTTCGTGAAGATCGTCCCGTCCTGGATCGTCTCGCGAAGGTTCGCGGAGGTCAGGACCGCGCCGGTGAAATCGGCATTGGTGAGGTTCGACCGGCTGAGGTCGATCTGAAAGGCGTAGGCACCGACGAGGGACGCGTCGACGAGCGTCGAGCCCGCCATCCGCACCTCGCCAAGGAACGCGCCCTCGGCGTTGGCGCCGGTCAGGTCCACCCGGAACATCGACGCCTGGAAGAGGTCGGTCTCCACCATGGTCGCGCCGACGAGACTGGCGTCGTTGAGGTTGGCGTTCTCCATGTCCGCGCCGGTGATGTCGGCACCATCGAGATTGGCGCGGATCAGGCGGATGCTGCCCATGAAGGCGCCGCGGATCACCGAACCGCTGAGATTGATGCCGCTTGCATCAGCCTCGAACATCAATACGCGGTCCATCATCGCGCCGCTGAGGTTGGCCTGGACGAGATCGGTCTTGTTGAGGTTGGCGGCGGTCAGATTGGCGCCCGACAGATTGGCGCCTCGGAGCACCGCGCGATGGAAGGTGGCGCCCTCGAGATTGGCCCCGGAGAGGTCCGCGCCGGTGAGATTGCGGCGCTGGAGCGCGGCGCCGGCGAGGTTGCAGCCGGGGCAATCGTTGGTCGTCCCGGCAAGGAACGCGGCTTCGCGTTCCTGCGCGGGCGCCGGGCCGACAGGCCCAAGGAGCAGCGGGCCTCCGAGCGCGAGGACGGCCGCAGCACGTCTCATGGAGCCAGCGCCTGTCGCATCGTAGCGTAGATCGCCTCGCAGCGCGCCGCGTCGGGCGCCACCGTCCAGCCGGCGTCGGCAAGGGTGGTCGTCGTGCAGATCAGCTCCACATCCGGCACCGACAGCCAGCGCTGCTCGACCCCGGTGCGGGCCGCGATGTCGTCGGCGCGCACCGGGTCCTGGTAAAACCCGAACGCGCAGGTGTGGTAGTAGGTGAACAGGCGAACACCCGGCGGCAACGCGTCGAAGGCCGGTCCGTTGATCGCGATCGTAAAGGGGTCGGCGCGGACGATCAGTTCACCGCTGTTCCGCACGACCGTCTCCGTTTCCGCGCAATAGGCCAGCACGCCCTCGATGAGGAACTGACCAGGGTCGTAGTGGTCTTCCCGCGCCTGGCCGAGAGCGGAGGTCGCGAGCAGCGGCAGCGTTGCCATGGCGGCGACGAGGGAAGGCAGCTTCATCGGCGGTCTCCGTCTGCGCGTCCGCAGCGCTGGGATGTTTGCCGGCAAATCTTGCGCGGCGGATGTTGGCATCATGGGCGCTCCGCTCTAGTCGGGCATATGATCGAGCGCGATCACCTCGAGCCGGGTCGAGCTCTCGAAATAGCCGACGGTCGCGCGCCCGGTCAGCGGATCGATCGCCGTCTGGCCCGGCTTACGAAGGAACCGCCGCTCGATCGTGACGTGGACGCCCGCCGTCTCGGCGACGCAGGTCCGCTTCAGGAACCGCCCATCGACGTCGGTCTCGCCTTCGGCAAGCGGCTCGTCGATGCAGGTGAAATTCCCGTAGCCATAGAGGCCCTGCATCATCTGTCCCGCCACCTCGGCGGTGTAGCGATAGGACTCGGATTCACGCGGGTCGGTGAAGATCCGGTACCCCTGGACGAACCCGCCATCGTCGACGAGGAGCGAGTAGATCATCTTGTGGCCGACGAGGACGTTGGCGGCCGCGGGGCCCGGATCGAACAGCTGCGAGCGATAGGCCCGCGCCACGTACTCGGCCTCGTCATCCTCGGTGAACCAGATTTCGTGAAACCCGGTCACGGCCTCGGCCGGACAGATCATGTAGTCCGCCCAGCCGTCGAGCCGCCGCGACTGCGGACCGCCATTGGTCCCACAATGGGGATCGAGATACTCCGGCGGCAACTCCGTCACATGCGTGCCGATCGGCAGCTCCCAGAGCCGGACCTTGATGTCCACGGTCTGGGCCAGTGCACCGCCCGTCAACCCGATCATCATCGCGGCCGCGAGCGACAGGCCAGGGAAACGCTTCATTCTCTGCCTTCGACAGGACCTTCGCCCGTCCAGCGTCACGGGCGGCAGGCTTGGAAAAACTGGGGGAGCCGAAGCTCCCCCAGGGACGCAGACGGGAGGGAGGCGCTAGTCGTCGAGCGCGAACACCACGACGGTGGCCGAGCGCTGGTAGAGGCCGTTGCCGTTGCCACCGCCGACCACGCCGAAGTACTGCACGCCGTTGTGCGCCCAGGTCGATATCGGCGCGGAGACTTCCATGCCGATGTTGTAGGTGAACAACGGAGCGAGCGTGTCGGCGTCGAACCAGGTGATGTCGCCGGTCGACGTGCCGGCGACCGTCAGGCCGCCAGCCGTCGACAGGGTTCCGGTGAACACCTGCACGTTCTCGTCGGGGTCCTTGAACTCGGCGACGCGCTCGCCGGTGTCCACGTTGTAGGCGATGATCGTGTATACTGGTTGCACCGCCGGCGGGGTGCGCTGGATGGTGGTGCCGGCGCCTTCCCCGACGCGGTTGAGGCCGTTGGCTTCGCGGGCCGCGGCATCATCCGGCCACGCCGAGAGCGTGGCGCCGCCGGCGCAGCCTTCCGCGAACTGCAGATAGGCGACGCGACGATCGGGGTCGAAGGACGACGGGTTGAGCGCGGTGGCCGCGTTGTTCCAGGTCGGGCAGGAGTCGCCCGTGGTCTGGCCGCGGACCGGGCCCACGCCGGCATAGGCCTGCACACCGGCCCCGGCAACGTAGTCGACCGGGAGGCCGGTCTTCGGGTCCACGCCCGCGGTCCAGGTGACCGGGGTGTGCTCGAAGACGTTGATGACTTCGCCAGTGACGCGGTTGTGCGTGTAGTAGTGGCCGCTGCGGGCATAGACCGCCGCGACCGGGATGCCATCGAGCGTGTCGTAGAGCATGCGCGTGCCCGGCTGGTCGAAGTCCCACTGCTCGTTCGGCACCATCTGGAAGTACCACGCGAGATCGCCGGTATCCACGTCGAGCGCGATCGTGCTCGACGCGTAAAGGTTGTCGCCCGGGCGGAAGGCCGGATCGAAGGACGGCATGGCGTCGCCGGTGCCGTGATAGACGAGGTTCGTCGCCGGATCGAATGTCGCGTGGCTCCACACGCCCGCGCCGCCGGTGCGCCAGGCCTGGTGGTCGTCTTCCCAGGTCTCGTGACCGGGCTCGCCCGGGAACGGGACGGTGAAGAAACGCCAGGCAAGCTCGCCGGTCCCGGCATCCCAGGCGCCGACCCAACTGATCGTGCCTGATTGACCGCCAGTCGATTCACCCTGGATGACGAGGCTCCGGCCAGCGGCCGAGACGAGCGCGATCGGCTCGGTCGTAAAGCCCTGCGTATCGGGTGACGGCGTACCGTATTCGGGGTGGGTGGGTGCGGTCGCAACGACTTCCCATACCACCTCGCCCGTCTCGGAATTGATGCGGATCATCCGGGTGTCGTTGGTGCCGATGAACACGCCGTCGTCCATGAGGGCGATGCCGCGCTGCGTGCGCGCCTTCGTGATTTCAGGGTCGTAGCGCCAGAGCGGCACGGCGGCCGTTCCGGACGTCGCATCCCAGCGCATCACCCGCGCCCAGCAGTCCACCGTGAACAGGTTGCCGGCGTCGGCGAGGATCGTGCCTTCCTCCGTGCATCCGAGGGTGCCGCCGGTCGCGCGTCCGCCGATGGAGAAGATGTAGGCCAGCTCGAGGTCGCCGACATTGTCCTTGTTGACGAGGTCGAGCGCCGAATAGCGCCAGCCGGCGTAGTTGCCGCCATACATGAGCCAGTTTTCCGGCTCCGGTGCGATCAGCCGTTCGAACGGCACATCCGCGGATGCACCCGTCGGAAACGCCATCGCCGAGACGCTCGCCAGCGCGGCAAGAGCGATTGGTCTTATGAGTCTTGATGTCTTAGTCGGTATCATTTCAGGTTCCTCCCGATCCCTAATTGCACCGAGCCAGTTCTGCAGTTTCTCCTGTTTTGGACGGCCCCGAGGACGTGTCTCCCGCGGGCACGCCTTTGATCCGCGGCCTCGGCCGCGGGCGGGTTCACAATCTCGCTAGCTGCGACGTTCTGTCAAGGCGGCCGTCTTGCTAGTGTCATTCCCCAGTGGCCACCGGCTACTGCACGTAACCCATCAGCAGCAGAGCCGCAGGATCGGTCGGCAGCGCCACCTCGCCTGGCGTGAAGCCGTTGCGCGACAGGATGAAGGCGACGGCGCCGGCGACCTGCACGTCGGTTAGGCCGCCGGGATTGTCCGCCGGCATCACCGCCTTGATGTAGTTGTAGAGTTCGCCAACCGGCTGCGTCGTCCAGTGCGTGAAGGCGTCGCCCGTCAAGGCCGGGGCGTCGAGCCCCTGGAGATCCTGACCATGGCACCCCGAGCAGGTGCCATTGTAGAGGCTCCGGCCCGCCGTCACCTGCTGCGTGCTGAAGGTCAGCGGCGCGAGATCGCCGGCTGGTGCCGGGGTCGCAGGCGCTGCGGCCGGAGCAGGCGGCGGCGTCTGGGCAATGCTGGGTGCAGCGGCAAGTCCCGCCACCACCGCAGCCGCGCCAAAAGCGGCAAGCCGCGGCAGCGCCGCACGAAACGCGTTCAACTGGCGCATGTATGGTCCCTTTGCTAGGAATTTCAGGCAGCGGGAGCCTAGTCAGGCACGGAATCGCGGTCAAACGCCGAAGGCGAATGCCCGTAGCATGGCGAGCAGCGGGAGATGTGATGGTCACCGCAATTGCGCAGCGATCGGCCGGCCGCACCTGCGGAACATGCTCGCTGTGCTGCAAGCTTCTCGGCATCGGCGAACTCGACAAGAAGCCTGGCGCCTGGTGCTCGAAATGCGACCCGCCACATGGCTGCACGATCTATGAGAGCCGCCCGACGGAGTGCCGCGAGTTCGCCTGCGTGTGGCTCGAGAGCGCGCGTCTCGGCGACGCCTGGAAACCATCGCGGTCGCGGATCGTCCTCTACATGATCGACGGCGGCGAGCGGCTCATCGCCCATGTCGACGCCGGCTCGCCCGACGCCTGGCGCCGCGAGCCCTATTACGCGCAACTGAAGGCCTGGGCGCGCAGCGGAATCCGCTCCGGCCCGAAGGTCGTGGTCCGGATCGACAACCGGCTGATCGCCATCCTTCCCGACCGCGACGTCGACCTCGGCGACGTCCGCCCCGGCGATGCGGTGATGATCGGCGAGAACCCGAGCGGAGTCGGGCCGACCTTCATCGCCAAGGTCGTCGGCGAAAGCTGAGCGCCGTTCGGACGGATCGATCCTGGTATCCGGCTCATGGCCATAGCCGACGGGTTCGCACGGACCGGACCCGCGGCCCGCCCCGCGTCCCGTCACATCCGCGACTACGCCACCCGCCGGGCGATGATGTGAAAGACGTGCCAGTGCTTCGGCGCGCCGTCGGCGGTCTCGTCGTCGACGTCCTCCTCGTCGAACCTGAGGAGCTCCAGGCCGTCGAACAGCGCCCTCGCCCGCTGCCGGGTGTGGAAGTTCATCGCCGGATCGCCGGACCAGTCGTCGTGCGGGCCGAGCAGTTGGCCGGCGAATACGCCCTTCCGGCGCAGCGAGCGCCGGATCGCGGCAAAGACGCGATGGAACTGCAACGGGCGGATGAATTGCAGGGCGTACTGCGCGTTCACGAGGTCGAATGCGTCGGGCGGGAAGACGAAATCCGCGAAGGATTGCCTTACGTACCGAAAGCGCGGCGACCGCAGTTCGGCAGCGTCCTGAGATCGAAGCAGTTCAAGGTCGAGCGCGACGACCTCGCTGTAACCGCGCTGGAGAAGGAAGCGCGTCTCGTTGAGCGCCCCTGCCCCGATATCGAGCGCCGTCCCGCGCTCTGACACGAAGCCATCGGCGTCGACAAGAAGCGCCCGCGGCGGCGCCCCGCGCGTGATGTCGGCAAACTCCTGCCAGCGTCTCGCCATGGTGATGCCCCTCCGCGCCGAGAAAAAGGCCCCCCGTTCGCTCGCGCCCGTCAGCTGCGATCGAGCGGATGATGCGCCGCCCGACCCGCATCGGAAAGGTGTTGGTCACGGCGAGAGGGCTGCTCGTGCCAGCCAGCGATCCAATCTCCACGACACGGGATCCGATACCACGCCGCAAAGTCGGAACTGCGAGCGCCGACCGACGCGTAGGTCGGGCCGTTCGACCGCATCAAGGGGGAGATGGTGGGTGTACAAGGGCTCGAACCTTGGACCCGCTGATTAAGAGTCAGCTGCTCTACCAACTGAGCTATACACCCAACGGGCCGTCTTATAGGTACGCCCCGGCCGCTCCGCAAGGCGCCGGCCGGTTCCGCGAGCGGCATCGGCGGGCTGCCCGCCACTATGCCGCGGGCCCCGGGCACCGCTGCGCAGGGTCCCTCTTCGGGAGGGTCCGCACCGCCCTCCGCCTTCGGGGGTCAACGCCAACGACGATCGCGCCAGACGAAAAGACGGTGGCGCGAAGGAGAGGCGAGTCTCGACGACTCTGTCTCCGCACCACCGAGTTGGGAACCCGCGAGGACACGCAAGCTCCGTCAACGCAAAGGGAGGGTCGGTCCCGGCGCGGGGAGCGCCGGGACCCTGGGAGAGACCCCGTTACGGGGCGGCCGCCACCGTCTCGGGCAGGGCGAAGACGTAGAGGGTCGAGCCCGACCGGCGGTAGCGGTTGGCATCGTCCGGCGCCGCGTCGAGTGCGACAGCGGTGTTGGAGGCTGCCGACGAGGCGATGATCGCCATGTACTGCCGGCCATCCGGACCGATGTAGGTGATCGGCGACTGGTTGAACCGCGAACCGGTGCGGAACTCCCAGACCACCTCACCATTGGTGGCGTTGAGCGCGCGCATCACGCCCGTATCGACACCGCCCTGGAAGAGGAGGTCTGTGGCGGTCGCCATGATGGGCATGTTATTGCCCTGCTCGGTGATGAAGCGCCACTCGGTGGTTGAGGTCACCGGGTTGTTCGCCTGCAACTCACCCTGATGGGTAATGAGGAGCGGCGAGGTCCCGCGATCCGCGGTGGCGACGGTGCCCGGAGCCGGGACCGTTCCATCGGCATTGCGGACCTGGCGCGGAACGGTGCCGGCCTGGCGCTGGAGCGTGTAGCCCTCGCCAGGGACGTACTCGCCCTCGAACACCACCTGCGAACGGCAGTTCGTCAGGGTCGCGGTGTAGAGAAGGCCGGTCCTCGGCGACCAGGCGTCGTTCTGCCAGTTGCGCGCGGCAATGCCTGGGCACCACTGGACCTCGGTCCCAGTATAGTCGGCGACCGTGGTCCCGTCGGGGAGCCGACCCGGATCGGCCTGCGTGTAGTTGCGGCGGTCTTCGACGTTGGTGAAGAGCCACTTGTCGATGTCATACCGCGGTCGGCCGGTCTCCATGTCGTAGCCGAGGATATTGTCGACATAGACGAACGCCCACGGCTCGCGAAGCAGCTCGCCGGTAGCGCGATCCCACACGAAGAAGAAACCGTTGCGGGCGGCTCGGATGACGGCCTGACGCATCTGGCCGTCGAGGTCGAGGTCGACGAGCGGGTTGATCAGCGGCTCGTCGAGGTCCCACGGGTCGGCCGGCGTGTTGTTGAAGGTCCAGATGAGCTCGCCGGTCGTGGAGTCGCGCGCCATCGTCGAGGCGCACCAGTTGTTGCGGTAGTCGAGAAGCTGGCCGTCCTCGCTGAGGTTGATGACGCCCCATTCACGACGGTAGTCCGGATTCCAGGGGCCGCAATTGCCCGTGGAGTAGTAGAACATGTTCAGTTCCGGATCCCACGTGAAGTAGCCCCACACCGTGCCACCGCCACGTCGCCAGCTGTCGCCGTACCACGTGGCGAGCGAGCCGATCTTCTCGTCCTGATAGAACGGGTTGAAGCGCGGGCCGATGCCGACTTCGTTGTCGGGGCCCATATTGTACATCACCCACTGCAGGTTGCCGGTGTTGATGTCGAAGGCCTGGACCTTGCCGCGGACGCCGCGCTCGCCGCCGGCATTGCCGGCCACGAGGAGGTCGTTCATGACCAGCATGTTGCCGACGGTGGTTTCGCCGATGGCGAGGTCGGCGCCGACGGTCCGCCACAGGGCTTCGCCGGTCGCGGCGTCAAGGGCGAACACCTGGCCGTCCAGGGTGTTGAAGAACACCTTGCCCTCGGCATAGTTGAGGCCGCGGGTCTGGGCACCGCAGCAGCCCTGCCGCGTGGCCTCCTCGACGTTCATGTCGGGGCGGAACTCCCAGGTGATCACGCCGTTCCGGGTCAGGTCGAGGGCATAGACATAGTTCGGCTTCGGCGTGACGATGTACATCATGTCGCCGATGACGAGCGGCGATGCCTCGTGGCTGTCGAGGATGCCGGTCTGCCAGGTCCAGGCGACCTCGAGGTCGGCGACATTGTCGAGCGTGATCTGGTCGAGCAGCGAGTAGTTCCAGCCATTGTAGGTGATGGACGGCATCACGACGTTGCCGGCGTCCGCGACGAGGGCGGTGACGTCGTCATTGGCGAGCGCCGCGCCGGACAGCCCGCAGCCGGCCGCGATCGCCGCCAGCGATGCCGAGACTTTCAGCGTGTTTCGCGAAGACATGTACTGACTTCCTCCTAGGTTTCCCGTGGTTCATGCGAATGCGGCCGGTTCTCCATGCGCCGGCCTTGCATCGCCACGGCCGGGTCGCCACGGCGATGTCGAGGGGGAGACCGACGGAGGTTCTTTCGGGCGAGCGCGGGCGTTCACTGAACGCTCTACTTGCGCCGCAGTGCCGAACGCCAACGAGGATCAGGATCAGCTACGGGCCGATCGCCCCGTTGCTATCGCTTCTCGTAGAACCTCCCTCGGATCTACCGTTCGAACAGAACGGCGGCCGGCGGATGGCAAGTCAAGTCGGCACGCATGTGACAGCAATATCAGTGGCTTAGTACATATCCGACGATGCAGGCCGCAGGAGAGTTTGCCGTACCGGAGCGTAAGTATTGAGCGTGCTACCTCAAATCGTCCACCTGGCTCTAGTGGCCTGCCTCAGTCTCACGGCAACGATCCGCGTGATCCATCGTGGTTTTTCTTGATGTGCAGGCACCCTTCCCGGTTTTGCCGACCATCGGCAGCGCGGCTCGCCCGCTCCGACTCTCGGCACGGCACCCAAAGACCTCGACCGGCGACGCGTTGTGCCCTCGGGCTCTGGGCTAGCGGGAAACCTCGACTACGCCCGTGAGGTGGACAACATGGCGATCTTATAACCCATTTGGGTAGGTATCGATTTACCCGTTCAGGTGGATAGCGCGAGCCAGAGCGGCGCAGCATTCGGCGTGACGTCATTGTTTTCGCCCCTTTCGCCTTGCATTGCTCGGCAGGACGTAACCGGGCGAGAGACGGGCGATGGATGTGGTCGGAAGCTTTGCCGAGGATGTGTCGACGTTCGCCGCCGTCGCGTGGACATGGTTCCTGGATCTCCTTCCGCGGCTCATTGGAGCGCTCCTGATCCTCGTGATCGGCCTCCTGATCGCCCGCTACTTTTCCCGCGGCGTGGTGCGGCTCGCCGACCGCACCGGCCGGCTCGATCCGACCCTGCGGCCGATCCTCCGCGCCGTCATCCGCTACACGATCGCGATCATCGTGATCGTTGCCGCGCTCGCCCAGCTCGGCGTCCAGACGGCATCGGTGCTTGCGGCGATCGGCGCTGCCGGCCTTGCGATCGGCCTCGCCCTCCAGGGCACGCTCCAGAACATCGCGGCCGGGATCATGATCCTGTGGCTCCGGCCGTTCCGGGCGGGGGATTCGATCCAGGTCGGGGCGATCTCCGGCGCCGTCGAAGAGATCGGCCTCTTCAACGCCCGGCTTCGCACGGGCGACGGCCTGTTCCAGTTCGTCCCCAATTCCGAGCTGTGGAGCAAGCCGATCACCAACTTCACCCGCAACCCGACCCGCCAGGCGACGGTCGACTTTGCGGTGGAGTACAGCGCCAGTCTCACCCATGCCCGCGAAGTCCTTCTGGCCCTCGCCGAACGGCATCCGCGGATCCTCAAGGATCCCGTGCCGCAGGTCGTCACGCAGTCGCTGTCGGCGATGACGATCCAGATCCAGCTCCGGGTGTGGGCGCGGATCGGCGATTTCGACGCCGTGCGCTGGGACCTGATCGAATCCGGCAAGGCCGCGCTGGACAAAGCCGGCCTCCACAGCCCCCTCCCCCATCAGGTCGTGCACCTCGTTCCCGCGCGGCACGAGCCGCGTCTCCGGATGACGGAGGAGGAAAGGCCGTTGTCGGACGACCCAAACCCTCAGTAGTCGATCGCAAGACCAGGACTGCCCGACGGCTGCATTAGCGGTTAGGATAGGTCGAGACGTTCACAGCCACGGCCGACAATGGTCCGCCTCCTCTCCTCGCAACTCGGCGTCAGGACGAAATTCATCCTGCTGCTCTTGTTGTTCGGGCTGTCGCCGGCGGTTGCCCTCTACTTCATCCTGCTGGCCAATGGCGATGGGGTCAAAAACCTGATGCTCGACCGCGTCGGCACCGCCGCCGCGCAGATCAGCGAGGATCTCTCCTACGCCCTTCGCGAAAGACTGAGCGACATAAGGGCCTTCACCCTCAACGGGGCGGCGCGCGATCCGGCGGAATGGGAATCGGGCGAGGAATCGACACCCCTCACCGAGGCGATCAACGGCTACGTCCACCACTATGACGGCGCCTATCCGCTCTCGGTGGTGGTCGATCCCACCGGCCGCATCATCGCTTCCAACACGGTCGACTGGGAGGGGGATGCCCTTTCCGTCGACATCCCGGCCGACCGCTCGTTCGCCGACGCGCCCTGGTTCAGCGCCGTCGTTGCGACCGGCCGTCCGGGCCGGTCGGACATCTTCGTCAGCCTGCCGCTCGTCGTCCCCGAGGTCGCCGCCATCACCGGCGGCACCGGCCTCAGCATCGTCTTCGCGGCGCCCGTCCGCAACGACGCCGGCGCGACGATCGCGTTCTGGATCAATTTCGTCGACTTCGCGCTGATCGAGGCCATCATCGACGAGACCCTCGGCGAACTCGAGGCGGACGGCCTTCGTTCCGTCCGCGTGACCGCGCTCAACCGGCTTGGCGGCGTGGTGCTCGACCGCATGGGCACGTCGGATCCGGACGGCAACGCAGCACCCGTGGAGCCGGTGGACGACGCCGTCCGCTGGGCGGCGCTCGGAGGCGCAACCGGGGCCATCATCACGACCGGCCAGAACGGCAACCGCACGAGCGCGATCGGCTACGCCGGACGCGTGCGGGCCGCGGAGGCGCCGGCCCTCGAATGGTCGATCTTCGTGGCCGCCCCGCTCGACGACGTGCTTTCGCGCTGGAATGCGCTGCTCGGCTCGATGTTCCTCGCGGTCGTTCTCTCGGCCATCATCATCATCGTCTTCGGCTTCGGCCTCGGCACGATGTTCACCCGTCCGATCCGCAAGCTGCAGGAGGTCATGACGACCTTCCGCATCGACCAGCCCATCCCCTACGCCGAGCGCCGCGACGAGCTCGGCGCCATGGCACGGGCTCTGGCGTCGTTCCGCGACGACATCAGGAAGGCCGGGGAGGCTGCCGCCGAACGCAAGGCGACGGACGAACTCGAGCGCCTCGTCCTCCTCCGCACCGCCGAGCTCGCGCGCACCACGGGCTTCCTGGTCGAGCATGGCGCGTGGCTGGAGGGCATCCTGACCAGCCTCCCGATCGCCGTCGGCCTGATCGAGGCGCCGTCGGGACAGATCATCCACGCCAACGCCAAGCTCCTGGAGCTCATCGGCTCTCCGACCTCGGACGGCGAAGCCATCGACCTCCGGTGCTACCGGGCGGACGGCTCGGTCTGTCCGCCGGACGAGCGCCCGACCGCCCGCGTCCTCCGCGGCGAGTTGCTGCGCGGCGAGGAGATCGAGATTCGCC
The DNA here is from genome assembly GCA_050184415.1 of Bauldia sp. GTDB lineage: Bacteria > Pseudomonadota > Alphaproteobacteria > Rhizobiales > Kaistiaceae > JADLGL01. The sequence goes on along the minus strand of JBFXAJ010000017.1, from coordinate 29,635 downwards.
ATCAGGACGGGCTGGCACGGTTCCTGTCGGTGAATGCCGGTCCGATCCGCGACGAATCCGGCGCCATCACCGCTGCGGTCCTCGCGTTCGAGGACGTGACGGTCAAGCGGCGGGCCGCCGAGCGGATCCGCCATTTGGCGCTCTACGATCCGCTGACCGACCTTCCGAACCGCCGCGCCCTCCTCGCCGACCTCAACACCGCGCTGAGCCGCGCCGCTTCCGAGGGGACCGACGTCGCGCTGTTCCTGATCGACCTCGATGACTTCAAGACCGTCAACGACATAAGGGGCCACCAGATCGGCGACCGCATCCTGGTCGAGGCTGCCGTCAGGCTCCGGGCGGCGCTGCGCGACAGCGACCGTGTCGGCCGCCTCGGCGGCGACGAGTTTGCCGTCATCGCCGTCGAGTTCGCCAGCCTCGAGGAGCTTTCGCGCCGCGCGGACCGCATCCTCCGCGGCCTTTCGGCGGAGCTCGACCCCGCCGACGCCTCGACGCAGCTCAAGGGAAGCATCGGCATCGCCGTGTCGCGGGGCGGAAGCATCCCTGCCGAGGAGCTCTTCCAGATGGGCGACCTCGCGCTCTACGAGGCGAAGCGCCGGGGCGGCGGGATGAGTTGCTTCTTCGAGCCCGAGCTGCGCCGGCGTGCCCTGGAGCTGTCGGCCGCCGACGCCGAGATTCCGCGTGCGCTCCCCAACGGCGAGTTCGAGGTCCATTACCAGCCGATCATCGCGCTCGACACGATGGCGGTGGCCGCCGTCGAGGGCCTCCTGCGCTGGCGGCACCCGAAGCGCGGTCTCCTCACGCCGACCGATTTCCTCCATCACGTCGTGCGGAACCGGCAGATCGTCCCCGTCACCCTTCACGTGGTCACGGAAGCGCTGCGTCAGCTCGCGGCATGGCGGAGAGCCGGCATGCCGCCCTTCCGGATGGCGGTCAATATCGCGACCTCCGCCCTCACCGACCCTGCGCTTGGGGACCAGATCGCCCGGCGCATCCTCGCCGAGGAGCTGAAGGGGAGCGACCTGATCCTCGAAGTCACCGAGGAGGCAATGAACGATTCCGAGCGCACGATCGAAGCGCTGCGCCGCTTCCGCGAGATGGGCATCATGGTCGCGGTCGACGATTTCGGCACCGGCCACGCGTCGTTCGCGCGCCTTCGCGACATCCCGATCGACCTCATCAAGATCGACCGCGACTTCATGCGGTCCGACCCTCGCACGGCCGCCATCCTCAAGGCGATGGTCAACCTCTCGTCGAGCCTCGACATCCCGGTCGTGGTCGAAGGCGCCGAGACCGCCGAGCACGTCGCGAGCCTCAAGGAGGCGTCGGCCACCTACGCCCAGGGCTACTATTTCGCCCGCCCGATGCCGGCGCGCGATTTCGAGATCTGGATGGCCGAACGCGCCGAGAGGATGCCGAGCAGGCCGCGGCTCATCCGGTCATAGTGCGTGGCGGGAGCGGACTCAGCGGGCAAGCGTCACCTGGCGCTTTCCAGCCGCTCAGGATCGCACCTTACAATACCGGACAGCGCCCGAATTGACGAAGGTACCGAACCCGAGGTCGAAATAGAGCATGCCTCGCTCATACTGGCGCAATAGAGTCCCTTCTTTGTTGGTTGCCGCGGCGATCGCAGCCGTCTTCGGACTGGCGAGCGGCTGGTTGACCCCGCGCGGGCCTACAACGTCTTTGGAAGCCCTCCTGACCATGGCCGGGGGTGCGATCGTCGGGTTCGCGGCAGGCGCGTTTAGACGCAGCCGATGGAGTCTGCTTCTGGCTCCGGCCGCGTTTGTCGTTGCGCTGGAAGTCGCGCGCCTGGGGGCCGTGGGCCCGACAGTGGACGGCCTAAGGCTCGGGTCCTTATTCGGCATCATCGCCTTGGTCTTGGGGCGCGGCCTGGATTACCTGCTGGCCCTCCTCCCGATGGCTATCGGCGCCATCGTCGGCATTGGGCTGACTTCACGGAGCGGCGATCGGAGCAAGCCCATCGGAGCGTGGGGGTGGACCTTCACTGGAGTTGCTGCGGCCGGCCTTGTGGCGCTCGCCGTCGCCATTGCCATTCCGGCAAGCACCGCCCCGGTCCTTGCCGGGGAGTCGCCTAACAGCATCGCCGAACTGATCGACGTTGAGATCGGCGGCCACCGGCAGGCGATGATGATCCGCGGTCGGAATGCCGATGCACCGGTGCTGCTCTATCTGGCCGGCGGTCCTGGAGGAACAGACATCGGCGCGGTTCGTCGAGATGTCGGCCTTGAGCAGGACTTCGTCGTAGCGGTCTGGGAGCAGCGCGGAGCCGGGAAATCATACTCCGCGCTCGACCCGGCCGAGACGCTGACCCTCGAGCAGCTCATCTCCGACACGATCGACGCCACCAACTACCTTCGGGAGAGGTTCGACGAAGACAGAATATATCTCGTCGGCAATTCGTGGGGCACGACGCTGGCGGCGCTGGCCGTGCAGCGTCGGCCGGAACTGTTCCACGCTTATGTCGGCACCGGTCAGATGGTCAGTCAGAATGCCACTGACCGGTTGTTCTATGAGGACGCGCTAGCGTGGGCGGAGGCAACAGGTAACGAGGGGCTGGCAGCTGCCCTGGTGGCGAATGGACCACCGCCTTATGACGACATCTGGAAGTACGAACCGATCGTCAACTCGGAGCACGACTGGAACGCATATCCCGGGTTCAATCCAGACCAGGAAATGCCGGCCATTCTGTTTGTCCCGGAATACACCCTTCTGGACAAGCTCAACGCGTTCCCGGCGTTCCTCGATTCAGCCTCCATCGTCTACCCGCAAATCCAGGACGTCGACCTTCGGCAGGACGTCCCGGGACTCGAGGTTCCGGTCTACATCATTCAGGGAGAACACGAGGCACGAGGCCGGGCAATTCTCGCGCTCGAGTGGTTCGATGTTCTGGAAGCACCGGCCAAAGAATTCGTCGTTTTCGAGGCTTCAGGACATCGGCCCCATTTTGAACGGCCCGGTGAGTTCGCCGAGACCATGCGCCGGGTCCTGGATGAGACCTATCCACGATAGGGCCGTGCGCATGCGGTGGCGCTCTGATTCCGGAACGATCACGCCCGAGATGATCGCCACCGCCGAAACCGCAACGCGGCTCGATCCGGACCCCTCCTACGCGCGGCCCGCTGATTTCTCTGATCGGGCAGCCTTCCCTAACGCCGCTTGGCGGCCGGGCATTCAGCGCGGCACCGCTGCCGCCGTCCCCACGCCGCCTGATCAGATGGCCCTGAGCGCCGATCCCTTCGCGCGCCGCGTCACGAGCTTGTTGAGGCCCGACACATAGGCCTTCGCCGACGCAACCATGGTGTCCGGATCGGTCCCGCGCGCCATCACCTTCCGCCCGTCCTCCTCGAGGCGGACCGAGACTTCGGCCTGGGCGTCGGTGCCACCGGTCACGGCGTGTACCTGGTAGAGCGAGAGCTTCGCCTGGTGCGGGATGATCATGCGGATCGCGTTGAAGGTCGCGTCGACCGGACCGTTGCCGGTCGCCTCGCGCGTCTCGTGATGACCGTCGACGTCGAGCGTGATGATCGCCTTCTGCGGTCCGCCGGTGCCGGCGATGACGGTGAGCGCGATCACCTTCACCGCCTCGCTCGCGGTCGCGACCTCGTCCTCGACGAGGGCGACGATGTCGTCGTCGAAAATCTGCTTCTTGCGGTCGGCGAGATCCTTGAAGCGCTTGAAGACGTCGTTAAGCGCATTGTCGCCCAGCTCGTAGCCGAGCTCCTGCAGCTTCGAGCGGAACGCGGCCCGGCCCGAGTGCTTGCCCATGACCAGCGACGTCTCCTTCACGCCGACGTCCTCGGGCCGCATGATCTCGAAGGTCTGCGCGTTCTTCAGCATGCCGTCCTGGTGGATGCCGGATTCGTGGGCGAACGCGTTCTGGCCGACGATCGCCTTGTTGTACTGGACCGGGAATGCCGTCACCGCCGAGACGAGCTTCGAGGCCCGCATCAGCATTTTGGTATCGATGCCGGTGAAGTACGGGAAGACGTCGGCGCGCGTCTTGATCGCCATCACGACCTCTTCCAGCGCCGCGTTGCCCGCGCGCTCGCCGAGGCCGTTGATGGTGCACTCGATCTGCCGGGCGCCGCCCAGCACGCCCGCCAGCGAGTTCGCGACCGCCATGCCGAGGTCGTCATGGCAATGGACCGAGAAGATCACCTTGTCGGAATCGGGCACGCGCTCCTTCAGCATCTGGAGGGTGCGGCGAAATTCCTCCGGCGTGGTGTAGCCGACGGTGTCGGGGATGTTGATCGTGGTCGCGCCGGCGCGGATCGCGGCTTCGACGACGCGGCAGAGATAGTCCGGCTCGGTCCGCGTCGCATCCATCGCCGACCATTCGACGTCGTCGGTGTAGTTGCGCGCCCGCGTCACCGAGGCGACGACCTTCTCATACACCTCGTCCTCGCTCAGCTTGAGCTGGAACTGGCGATGGGTGGGCGAGGTCCCGATGAAGGTGTGGATGCGGCTCCGCTTCGCGGTCTTCAGGGCCTCCGCGGCGCGGTCGATATCGGCGAAGCCGGCGCGGGCGAGGCCGCAGACGACGGCGTTCTTCACCCGCTTGCCGATTTCCATCACGGACTCGAAATCGCCCTGCGAGGCGATCGGGAAGCCGGCCTCGATGATGTCGACGCCCATCTCGTCGAGCACCATGGCGACCTGCAGCTTCTCCTCGAGCGTCATCGACGCTCCCGGCGACTGCTCGCCGTCGCGCAGCGTCGTATCGAAAATGACGACGCGGTCCTTGCCGGCGTCGTTCGGGCGGGCCGCGGCCGCGCCGTTGTCGTCAGACATTATGGTCAATCCTTCTCGTCGATCCTGCCCGCGATGTGGTCATCCAGCGGGCGCCCGTTGTGCCGTTCGAGCCGTCCCCTGAGTGCCCGCCCGCATGGGGCAGCCGACGCTCAGGGGCGTCTAAGGCGGAGAAGGGTCCGCAGCGAACGCGCGCGCGAAGGCGTCCCGCCGGCCGGAGCCCGGGTGCCGTTGTCCAGGAAATGACCGCAACCGATCATCGTCATACCGAACGAAGCGACCAACGCGTCACGCGGCCCGGAAGTCCGGGCCGCACCAATCGCATGTGTTTAGACGAGGCGCAGCCGCCAAGGCAAGCGCCATCAACGGCTTTAGTGGAAGGCGAAGACGGAGAAGAGGACGATCAAAAGGGTCAGGAGGCCCATTGCCGGGCCATACATCCGCATCTGCGGCGGCGGCGGACCGCCGGCGCGGATGGCCTGCTGGGCCTGGAACATGAGATAGGCGATGAAGATGAGGCCGAGCACGGCGACCGCCTTCACCCAGAACCAGAAGGACAGGCCGGAGAAGCCGCGATTGAAAAGAAGGAGGAGGCCCGAGATGATCAGGATGACGAGGCCGATCATCGAGACCCGGGCGAGGATCGGCTGCAGCCCGCGCAGCGCGCTCGCAGCGTCAGGCGTTGCCGCACCCATCGCGGTCCGCGCGATCAGGATATTGGCGATGCCGATGCCAAGGCCCATGGCAAGGCCGATCAGGTGAAAGAAGAGAACGATATCGTGGTAGAACATCGCGCGCTTCCCTTCGTGGCGAGGTCGCCCATCTCTATCCGATTCTGCGCGGCATCTCTTCCGGCGCGTGTTGCGGCAGCGGCAACCATGAAGGTGGAAGCTCCCTCGCCCCGCTTCAGCGGGGAGCGTTGCCTGGCGGGCCCGATGGCGGACCAGTTGCGGATAGGCCTGTCAACGACCTCCTCCCCGGGCTTGACCCCGGGTCAAGCCCGGGGAGGAGCGAGCTGGTGGGCCGTCTCCGACGATGCGCCGAACCATGCAAGGGTTCGCGCACGCGGGGAGAAGGAAGAAGCGCGACACCGACGCAGAGAGAGTAGCGCCAAGGCCACGTCCTTCCGTTCCACCATCGGCGCGACCGCATGAGCGACAATCGACCCGCGATTGCCATCGTTGCCGCGATCGCCCGGAACGGGGTGATCGGGGCGGCGGGCGGCATCCCTTGGCGGCTATCGACCGACCTTCGCCGCTTCAAGCGCCTCACGATCGGCAAGCCCGTGATCATGGGTCGCGCGACTTTCGAAAGCCTCGGCAAGCCATTGGTCGACCGCGACAATATCGTGGTTACCAGCCGCCCGGTCGACACGGCCGGCGTGACGGTCGCGGCAACCATCGAGGAGGCACTCGCCGCTGCACATGCGAGCGCCGAAAGGCTCGGTGCCGACGAGATCGTCATCGGCGGCGGCGGACAGATCTATGCGGCGACGATCGACATCGCCGACCGGCTCCACATCACCCACGTCCACGCCGAACCGCCCGGCGACACCGTGTTCCCGGCCATCGACCCCGCGATCTGGGTCGCCGGCGCGGCCGAGTTCGTCCCGGCAGGCGAGCGCGACACCGTCGACAGCGAATTCGTGACCTATCTTCGAAGGTCTCCGCCAACGAGCCGTTGACGTTCCGGAGGTGGCAGCCCACCTTTGCGGGGGATCGGAGGGACCGCGGCTGTCGCGGACCGGGCGCAGGAAGAGCGGGCCGCCGGGCGGTGTCCGTGTTTGCGATGCCTGGGTTCGTTGCCCTATAAGGCGCGCCATTCCCCGAAACTGAGATGCTTCGCGCTCGCGGGTCAAAGACCACGGGTGCTGACGGAAGGAATGAAATGCCGACGGTGCACGAGATGAGCGGTGGCGGCGGTTGGCGGGGCAGCGGCTCCGGCGGCCCGTGGGGCCAGGGGCCCCGCAACAACGGCGGCAGCGGTGGCGGTGGCGGCGGTTCTCCGCCCGATCTCGAAGAACTCCTCCGGCGCAGCCAGGACCGGCTCCGGCGCGTGTTTCCGCGGCGCGGCAGCGGCCAGGGCGGCGGCCTCGGGATGAGCCCGCTCCTGATCGTCGTGATCGCGATCGTGGTCCTCGGCTTCGTCGGCTACACGTTCTTCACCTTCCGCGTCGAGCCCGACCAGCAGGGCGTGGTGCTCCGCTTTGGCGAAGTGAACCGCATCGCCCAGCCCGGCCTCAATTTCCGGCTGCCGGCCCCGATCGAGACCGTCTACACACCGTCGGTACAGCGACTGAACGAAGTCACGGTCGGCCGCACCTACACCAACGCGGACGGCACGCAGTTCCGCGAGGTCCCGGAAGAGAGTCTGATGCTCACATCCGAGGGCAACATCGTCGACATCGCTTACTCGGTCTTCTGGCGCGTCGACATCACGAACCCTCAGGCCTACCTGTTCAGCCTCCAGAACCCGGAGCCGACCGTGAAGGCGGCGGCAGAAAGCGCCATGCGCGAGGTGGTCGGGCGGTCGCAGCTCGCGCCGATCCTCGTCACCGAACGCCGGGCCGAGATCGGCGAGGAGGCGCGCGACCTCACGCAGCAGATCCTCGACGGCTACAATGCCGGCATCAACATCACCGACATCCAGATCCTGAAGGTGGACCCGCCACAGGAAGTCATCGCCGACTACCGCGACATCGACACCGCGGGCCAGAACCGGGTCGCCCGTCAGAACGAGGCGATCGCCTATGCCAACCGGGTCGTCCCAGAAGCCCGCGGCGAAGCCGCGCGGATCGTGGAGGCGGCCAACGCCTATCGCGACCAGACGATCGCGGAAGCGCGTGGCCAGGCCGATCGCTTCCTGCAGGTCTACGCCACCTATCGCGAGGCGCCTGCCGTCATCCGCGAGCGCATGTATCTCGAGACGATCGGCGGCATCCTCGCCAGCACCCAGAAGCTGATCGTGCCTGAGGGGGGCGGCAACCTCTTGCCCTACCTCCCGCTGCAGCAGCTCGTGCCAGGAGGAGCGCGCTGATGGCTCGCGGTCGCTTTGCCCTCATCGGCGGGCTCGTTGCCCTCGTCGTCTTGGCGATCCTCGCCCTTGCGAGCATCTATGTCGTCGATCCGACCAAGAACGCCATCGTGCTGCGCTTCGGCCAGCCGGTGACGGTGACGTCGGAGCCAGGCCTCTACTTCAAGGTGCCGCTGATCGACAACGTCGTGTTCATCGAACGCCGGCTCCTCGACATCAACTCGCCCGCCGTCGAATTCGCGAACCAGGATGGCCGCCTCGTCGTCGACGCGTTCGCCCGGTACCGCATCGAGGATCCGCTGCAGTTCTATACCAGCACGAGCAGCGGCAACCTCGGGGTCGCCAATTCGCGACTGTCGGACATCCTGTCCTCGACGATCCGGAACGTGCTGGCGCCGTCGAACTTCCAGGCGACGGTGTCGCAGGACCGGTCGGCCCTGATGGCGCAGATCACTACGCAGGTGAACGCACAGGCAGCGGAGCTCGGCGTCTCGGTTGTCGACGTCCGGATCCGGCGTGCGGACCTGCCGGATGCGATCCGTGAATCGGTCTTCCAGCGCATGCGCACGCTCTGGCAGACCCAGGCCGCGCAGATCCGCGCCGAAGGCGAAGAGCAGTATCGCACCACCGTCGCCGTCGCCGACGCGACCGTCACGCGGACGATCGCGGTCGCCAACCAGCAGTCGGAGACCATCCGAGGCGATGGCGACGCCCAGGCCAACCGCATCTTTGCCGAGGCCTATGGGCTCGACCCGGACTTCTTCTCCTTCTACCGGTCGATGATCGCCTACCAGGAGGGTCTCACGCCAACGACGACGACGATGGTCCTCGCGCCCGACTCGGCGTTCTTCCGGTTCTTCAACCAGTTCGCGCCGATCCCCGGCGCGGCCGAGCAGGACCTGGTGCTGCCGCCGGTCGAGGTGCCCGAGGTCGAGGTGCCGGAAGTGGAACCGGGTGCCGTGCCGCTCGATCCGGCCATGCCGGGCCTCCCGCCCGAGCTGCTTGCGCCGCTGCCCGATCCGGCGCTGCCGACGCCTCAGGCGCCGGAGCCAACGCCCGCTCCGGCCCGCGAAGCCGTGCCCGCGCCCACGCCCGCTCCCGAGGCCGTCCCTGCCCCGGCGCCCGCCGGGCCGTAGGCCGAACCGCATCCCAGGGCCCGGTTCGCCGGGCCTTGGGATAAACTCTTCGTCACTCCTGCTTTGGGCTGACGCCCATAGCCCCGCCCGCTGTATGGTCCTCCTCCGGCGAGGGGATGGAGGACTTCATGCAGGTTCGTCGCGCAGTCAGGCGGCTTCGCCGCTTCGCCTTCGCCGCAGCGCTCGCCGTCTCCTCGGCCCTGATGCTCGCCCCGCCCGGAAACGCACAGCCGGCACCCGCGGCCGACCCGGCGCCGGTTCCGACCGCGCCGCAGCTCGTCCCGATCTCGGTCGCCGACATCGCGGCGCCGCTCCTCGACGCGGTCGTCAACATCTCGGTCTCGCAGACCCTTGCGATCAACGACCCCGCCAATCTGCCGGAGAACTTCCCGTTCCAGGACCTCTTCGGCGGCAATGGCGAGCCGCTCCAGCGCATCCAAGGCCTCGGCTCGGGCTTCGTGATCGATCCGTCCGGGGTCATCGTCACCAACGTCCACGTCATCGAGGGCGCGGACGAGATCTGGGCCACGTTCCATGACGGCACGCGCCTTGCCGCGACCATCATCGGCACCGATCCGCAGACCGACATCGCCGTGCTCCGCGTCGAGCCGCCGGCTCCGCTTGTCGCGGTGCCGTTCGGCGACTCCGAGGCCCTGCGCATCGGCGACTGGGTGATCGCGATCGGCAACCCGTTCGGCCTCGGCGGCAGCGTCACGCTGGGCATCATCTCCGCCCGCAACCGCGACCTCAATGCCGGCCCGCTCGACGACTATCTGCAGACCGACACCGCCATCAACACCGGCAATTCGGGCGGTCCGCTGTTCAATCTCGCCGGCGAGGTCATCGGGGTGAATACGGCCATCTTCTCCGAGACCGGGGCGTCGGCCGGCGTCGCCTTCGCCGTGCCGTCGGCGATGGTGGCCCGGGTGGTCAGCCAGATCGTCGAATTCGGCGCCGTCCGGCGCGGCCGCATCGGCGTGCGGATCCAGGAGATCACGCCCGGCATTGCCGAAGGCTTCGGCCTTACCCAGGCCCGCGGGGCGCTTGTGGTGCAGACCTTCGAGGGCACGCCGGCCGAGGAGGTCGGCCTTCAGGTCGGCGACATCATCGTCCGTCTCGGCAACCGCGACGTGATCGAGATGCGCGACCTGCCGCTGATCGTCGCCAATACCGATGTCGGCGCCGAGCTGCCGATCACCTTCATCCGCGGCGGCGAGGAGCAGACCGTGACCGTCACCATCCAGGAGGTCGCTCCCGAGCCCGGCGCGATCGTCACCGACGGCCCGCCCGCGGCGCCCGAGACGCCCGCGGTGGAACGCATGCCGCTGTCGGCCCGCGACCTCGGCCTCACGCTCGCACCGATCTCGCCCGAGGCCCGTCGGGAATTCGACATCGCCGCCGCCATCGACGTCGGCGTCGTTATCACCGCCGTGGCTCCGGGAAGCTTTGCGGACGAGCGCGGCATCGTGGCGGGCGAGATCATCATCGAAGTCGGCCCCGACCCGCTGCTGCCGCCCGTCGCGGACGAGACGGACGTGAACGCACGGCTCGCCGAGGCGCAATCCGGCGACCGCAACGTGGTGCTGCTGCTCCTCTCCGACCCGATGGGCACGACCCGCTTCGAGTGGGTTCGGGTCGGGCCGTAGGCCAAGCAATGCCAGAGGGCACGGCCCCCTTCACCTCTCCCCGCCGGGGAGAGGTCGGATCGAAACGCGAAGCGGATCGATCCGGGTGAGGGGGAACAGACCTCGAGGTTGGATCCCCCTCACTCGATCCGTCGCTTGCGCGACGGCTCGACCTCTCCCCGCCGGGGAGAGGTGGTCACTCGATCCGTCCCGGCGTTGCGCAAGGGTCTCCTAGGAGGGAGGTGGAGACCGCCGCTAGTCTAGGGGCTTTGCGGCGCGGCTAACCCCTGCCCGGCTGATCCCCGCGCCAGTCCTCGGCCCTCAGCCGGTACACCACATGACGCCGGAACGGGTCGTCCATCGGCAACTCCGGATGATCGAAATCGTCCGCCGCGCTACGCCGGAGGCCGATCTTCTCCATGACGCGGCGCGAGGCCGCGTGCGGCGCCGTCGCGTAGGCCACGATCTCGGGGAGGCCGATCTCGTCAAAGCCGAAGGCAAGGCACGCCCGCGCGCCCTCGCTCGCATAGCCCTGGCCCCAGGTGTCGGCGGCGAGGCGCCATGCGACCTCGACCGCCGGCGCGATCGGAATGGACGGGCGGATGCGGTGAAGGCCGATCATGCCGACCAGCCGCCCGGACACCGCCTCCTCGACGGCGAAGATGCCGAGCCCTTCGCGCACGATTTCCGCGGTGAAGCGGTCGATCATCGAATCCGCGTCGGCGGCGCTCATCGGGCCGCGCAGGAAGTGCATCACCCTCGGGTCGGCGTTCATGGCCGCGAAGGCGGGCCGATCCTCCGGGCGCCAGTCCCGCAGGATCAGCCGCTCGGTGAGGATCGGGATCACGCGACGAATTCGTGGGCCGCGTAGCCCTGGAGATAGAGGAGCGCCGTGAGATCGCCGTGATCGACGCGCGCGTCGGCAGCACCTGCCACCGCCGGCTTCGCGTGATAGGCGACGCCAAGGCCCGCCGCCTCGATCATGCCGAGATCGTTGGCGCCGTCGCCCACCGCCATCGTGCAGTCCGGCGCGATCTCGAGGCGCTCGCTGATCGTCCGCAGCGCCCCGAGTTTGGCGTCGCGGCCCTTGATCGGCTCGACGGCGAAGCCCGTGAGGATATCCTCCTCGATGATCAGCTCGTTGGCGCTGGTCTCGTCGAAGCCGACCATCGCCGCCACCGGTCCGGTGAAATGCGTGAAGCCGCCCGAGACGAGCGCGGTATACGCGCCGCGCGCCCGCATCGTCTGCACCAGCACCCGCGCGCCCGGCATCAGCTCGATGCGCTTCTCGAGGACGTCCGTGAGGAGGTCCGTCTTCATGCCTTTCAGCAACGCCACGCGCTCGCGAAGCGCCGGCTCGAACGCGATCTCGCCGCGCATCGCGCGCTCGGTGATGGCGGAGACGCGATCGCGAAGGCCGACCATGTCCGCGAGTTCGTCCACGCATTCCTGGCGGATGATGGTCGAATCCATGTCGGCGACGAGAAGCTTCTTCCGCCGCCGCGCCGCGGGGACGAGATTGACGTCGATGGGGCGGCTGCCGACGAGAGCACGGACCTCGGCGAGGACCGCGAAGGCCTCCTCCTCCGACGCCGTCACCGGAAGGTCCGCGGCGATGCTGTCGGCGAGCCAGACCGGCGGCTCGAACACCGGCGCAACGCCCATGACGCCGGCAACGAGCGCGGAGTCGACGGCCGGAGTGACGGGGTTGGAAATGAGGCTGAGGACGTAGGGCACGATCAAACGCTGGCGGTGAAATGACGACCGCCGTATAGCGGCCGGACCGTCGGTCCGTCCAATGTAGGGGTCCGGAGCATGGACCCCAAGCGTGCGGTTTCGTGGTCCGTTTGCCTTATTCGGACGACGATTGTGTGTCGGACCTCAAGCAGCGAATGAGCCAGCCGGATCGGCCCGTCCTAATCGCCGGCCCGACCGCATCGGGCAAATCGGCGCTGGCGCGGACGCTCGCGGAGGAGCGGCCGAGCATCATCGTGAATGCCGATTCGATGCAGGTCTATGACGGCCTCCGCATCCTGACCGCGCGGCCAACTGCCGAGGAAGAAGCCGAATTTCCACACCGGCTGTACGGCCATGTCCCGCCGTCGGACCGCTACTCGGTCGGGCGGTGGGTGACGGACGTCGCGGACGTTCTCCAGGTAGCCAAGGAGAAGGGCCTTCGGCCGATCATCGTGGGCGGCACGGGTCTCTATTTCCGTGCCCTGACGGAAGGTCTCGCGGAGGTTCCGCCCATCCCTGCGGAAATCCGAACGGCGCTCGCCGAGCGCTCCGCGGGGCGACCGACCGCGGAGCTCCACCGCGAACTCGCCGCGCGCTCGCCGACCGAGGCCGAGCGGCTCCGCCCGAGCGATCGCGCCCGCATCCTCCGCGCTCTGGAGGTGCTGGAAGCGACCGGCCGCCCCCTTCCCGAGTGGCAGGCCGGCGCCGCGCGACCCCTGATCGAGGCGGCGGCCGCCGACCGGATCGTCCTGATGCCGGACCGCGCCGAGCTCCACCGCCGGATCGACGCGCGCTTCCGCGCGATGGTCGATGAAGACGGGCTCGACGAGGCCCGCGCCATCGCGAGCCTCGGCCTCGACCCCAACCTCCCTGCGATGAAAGCGATCGGCCTCCGCCCCCTCCTCGCTTATCTCCGGGACGAGATCAGCCTCGACGAGACGATCGCCCGCGCGCAGGCCGAGACGCGCCAATATGCCAAGCGCCAGGTCACCTGGTTCCGGCACCAGATGACGGGATGGCGCTTCGTGCCTGCAGCCGTTGTCCACGTCTTGCCCGGCGAAATCACTGATCCTTGAAATCGCGGCTCTTCTTGACCCACCTTTATCGCGAGACTATGTTCGCCGCTCGTTTTCGAGAGCCCGGAAGACATCCGTGAAGCGAATTCTCGTAGTATCGGAGCGCACCGCCACGATGGCTTAGAGCCGTCGCGTAGGGTGGTGCGCTGAAACCGAAGGGCCTTACGGCCCTTTTTTGTTGCCGGCGATGCGGGTCGAAATTTGGAGCGTGAGATGGAACAGCGACTGATGACCGGGGCGGAGATGGTCCTTGCCGCCTTTGCCGACCATGGCGTGACCGACGTCTTCGGCTATCCCGGCGGCGCGGTGCTCCCGATCTACGACGCGATCTTCCAGCAGGACCGCATCCGCCACATCCTGGTCCGCCACGAGCAGGGCGCCGGCCACGCCGCCGAGGGCTACGCCCGCTCGACCGGCAAGCCCGGCGTTGCGCTCGTCACCTCCGGCCCGGGCGCGACCAACATGGTCACGGCCCTCACCGACGCGCTCCTCGACTCCATCCCGCTCGTCTGTATCACCGGCCAGGTCGCGACCCACCTGATCGGCTCGGACGCCTTCCAGGAATGCGACACGGTCGGCATCACCCGCCCCTGCACCAAGCACAATTGGCTGGTGAAGGACGTGAACGACCTTGCCCGCATCCTCCACGAGGCGTTCTACGTCGCCACCCATGGCCGCCCCGGCCCGGTCGTCGTCGACATCCCGAAGGACATCCAGTTCGCGACCGGCGTCTATACCGGCCCGTCCGAGATCGGCCACAAGACCTACAAGCCGCGTGTGAAGGGTGACGACGCCAGGATCCGCGCCGCGGTCGAGCTGATCGCGTCGGCCAAGCGGCCGGTCTTCTATACCGGCGGCGGTATCATCAATTCCGGCCCCGAGGCGTCGCGCCTCCTCCGCGAGTTCGTCCGCAAGACCGGCTTCCCGATCACGACCACGCTGATGGGTCTCGGCTCCTACCCGGCGTCGGACCCGCAATGGCTCGGCATGCTCGGCATGCACGGCACCTACGAAGCCAACAACGCGATGCATGACTGCGACGTCATGATCAATCTCGGCGCGCGCTTCGACGACCGCATCACCGGCCGCCTCAACGCCTTTTCGCCCGGCAGCAAGAAGATCCACGTCGACATCGACCCGTCGTCGATCAACAAGAACGTCCATGTCGACATCGCCATCGTCGGCGACGTCGGCAGCGTGCTCCGCGACATGCTCGACCTCTGGGACCAGACCAACGCCAAGGTCGACAAGGCGGCGCTCAAGGCGTGGTGGCAGCAGATCGAAAAATGGCGGGCGCGGAAGAGCCTCGCCTACAAGAACAGCCGCGACATCATCATGCCGCAGTTCGCCGTCGAGCGGCTCTACGCGGCAACGCAAGGCCGCGAGACCTACGTGACCACCGAGGTCGGCCAGCACCAGATGTGGGCCGCGCAATATTTCCATTTCGAGGAGCCGAACCACTGGATGACCTCCGGCGGCCTCGGGACGATGGGCTACGGCCTCCCGGCGGCGCTCGGCGTCCAGGCCGCCCATCCCGGCGCGCTCGTCATCGACATCGCGGGCGATGCGTCGGTGCTGATGACGATGCAGGAGATGTCGGCTGCGGTGCAGCACGACCTCCCGATCAAGATCTTCATCCTCAACAACCAGTACATGGGCATGGTCCGCCAGTGGCAGCAGCTCCTCCACGGCAACCGGCTGTCGCACAGCTACATGGAATCGCTGCCGGATTTCGTGAAGCTCGCGGAAGCCTATGGCTGCGTCGGCCTCAAGGCCGAGAAGCCCGATGAACTCGACGACGCCATCGCCGAGATGATCGACGTCGACAAGCCGGTGCTCTTCGACTGCCGCGTCGCCGCGCTCGCGAACTGCCTGCCGATGATCCCATCGGGCAAGGCGCACAACGAGATGCTGCTGCCGGAAGCCACCGAGGAGGAGATCGACACGGCGATCGACGACGCCGGCAAGGTGATGGTGTAGGCGCAGGCGCGTGACCACTATCAACCCGATCTCGGTGACCTGCGCCGTCTGCGGCACGACGAGCGAGCAGCAGCGGCTCGCTAATGTCGAATCGTACGGCTGGCCGGACCTCGACCTCCGGCCCCCCGAGATGCGGCGGAGCACCATGCCTGTGTGGCTGCAGGACTGCCCGTCCTGCGGCTTCGTCGCGCCCGACCTTGCGAAGGCCAGCGACGCCGACAAGGCGGCGCTCGATGCCCCCGCCTGGCGAGAGCTGGTCGCAGCGCGCGACGGCGCCCCGCTTGCCAACCGGTTCGAGCGCCGTGCCCTCATCGAAGGCGCCACGGCGCAGGCGGGTCTCGCAGCCTACCGCTTTCTCTGCGCCGCATGGGATGCGGACGACCGCGACGATGCCGACAGCGCATCGGCCTATCGCAGCCAGGCGGCGGCCTCGTTCATCGAGGCTCTCGACGAAATGCCTGACGCCAAGGAGGCGACCGACTGGACCATCCAGCTCGTCGACGTCCTCAGGCGCATCGGCCGCTTCGACGAGGCCGAGGCGTATTGCGACCGCCTCATCGGCAACGCGCTGCCGAAGGTCGACGCCATCGCCCGCTTCCAGATCCGGATGATCCTCGAAGGCGACAGCGCCCGCTACACCATGGCGATCGCGATGGAGGAAGCCTAGCGGATGGCCGAGCCCTCCAATCCGATCGATCCCGAGGTGTCGCCCGACGGGCTGCGCCGCGGCGCATTGTTCCTCCGCGGCCTCTTCGCGCTCCGTATCGTCATGCTGGCGGGCTCGGTCGGCTCGTTCCTCGGCTCGCTCCTGATGTTCTACCAGGGCTTCCTCTATGTCGGGGAAGCCTGGGACACGCTCCGCCATGGCAGCGAGGATGGCCATGTCGCGCAGGTGACGGTGCCGGTCCTCGAGGCCGTGGACTCGTTCCTCTTCGGCGTCGTGCTGGTGATCTTCGCCTATGGCATCGCGGTCGGCTTCGTCTTCCGCCTGCCGCCGGCGCTCGCCCGCATCCTGCCCTCCTGGATGAAGATCTCGGGCGTCGGCCAGCTCAAGGCGATCCTCGCCGAGGTGGTCGTCGTCGTCCTCATCGTGATCTTCGCACGCGTGGTCGTCGAGGCCGGCAGCACTTTCAGCTGGAACCTCCTCGTCCTTCCCGTCTCCATCGTTCTCCTTGCCGGCGCCATCTGGCTGCTCGCCCTCGGCGACCATGACACCAGCGGCGACAACGGCTCCGCTTCCTCCAATCCGGACCAGCACCGATGACCGCCCAGCCGACGCCTCCGACCTTCGTGCCTGCCGCGAAGCCGCCGCAGGAGACCCACACCCTGTCGCTGGTCGTCGACAACGAGCCCGGCGTCCTCGCCCGCGTCATCGGCCTCTTCTCCGGCCGCGGCTACAACATCGACAGCCTGACGGTATCGGAGACCGAGCATTCGCGGCACGTCTCGCGGATCACCGTCGTCACCACCGGCCTCCCCGCCGTCATCGAGCAGATCAAGGCGCAGCTCTCGCGCATGGTGCCGGTCCACTCGGTCCGCGACCTCACCGCCGAGGGCAATTCGCTCGAGCGCGAGCTGGCGCTGGTGAAGGTCGCCGGTACCGGCGAGCAGCGGAACGAAGCTCTCCGCCTCGCCACCGCGTTCCGCGCCGACGTCATCGACGCCAATGTCGACCATTTCGTCTTCGAGCTGACCGGCAAGACCGCCAAGATCGAGCAGTTCATCGCCATCATGGGCCCCCTCGGCCTCGTCGAAGTCTGCCGCACCGGCATCGCCGCGGTGCGGCGGGGACGGGAGGTTTAGGGGGCTGGTGCGACCCACGACGGGACCGAGCTCCCCCCTTGAGGGGGAGCGGGTTTCGCGAGGCGACGCCGACGCGAAACCGTGGGGGGTCTGTGACTCGCCATTCGCTCCGTCCCACGCGGAACGGACCAGACCCCCACGGAAGCTTGCTCCTTGCAGTCGCAAGCTTCCGTGGGGGTAGGCTCGGAGGCGGAGAGACCGAGCCTGTTGGGCGTTCGCACGGAGAGGGAGAGATGCCGCCCGCTCCGAGTGCCTTTTTCCGCGCGGGCCGACCACCAATAGTCCTCCCGGGACCCGAAAAGAACTCCTTCCCCGCCTGCGTTATGAACACCCCGTAGCGTCGCTTATGTCTGCGGCGCGCGTTTTCTGCTAGTCTTCCGCAAGGTTCACTCATTGCGGGGGCAGGTGTGATGACCAACGCTAGCATGACCCAGACGGGCCTTGGCGGCCCACTTCTTCGGCGGATGTCCGAGAACTGGTGGCTGTTCCTCGTTCGCGGCGTGCTCGCGATCATCTTCGGCGTGATTGCCATCGCCGTCCCGATCGCGACCGTGATCACGCTCGCGATCATCTTCGGCATCTACGCCATCATCGACGGCGTCATGGCGCTCGCGAGCGCGATCCGCGGCGACAGCAAGATGCCGCGCTGGTGGCTCGTCATCGTCGGCATCGCCGGGATCGCGGCGGGCATCCTCGCCATCGTCTGGCCGGACCTGACCGCCCTTCTTCTCATCACCTTCATCGGCGCCTGGGCCGTGGTCCGCGGCGTGTTCGAGATCATCGGCGCGATCGCGCTCCGCCGCGAGATCGACAATGAGTGGATGCTGATCCTCGGCGGCGTCCTGTCGGTGCTGTTCGGCGTATTCGTCCTGATCGCGCCAGGCGCCGGCGCCATCGCCCTTGCCTGGCTGATCGGCATCGCCGCGCTCCTCCTCGGCATCATGCTCGTCGGCCTCGCCTTCCGCCTGCGTCGGCATCACAGCGCCTGAGGCGTAGCCCCGAGGCCGTTGGACCTCGGGGCGCTTCGATCGACGGGCCCGATCGGCGCTGAACATCGCCGAAACGAGGCGTCGCCTCGGCCGCCGAGGAGGAAGGAACGCCGGGTTGGCGTTCGCTCGGCGAATTCCGGCGAACCCCGCGCCGTCACCGAAGCTCCCAGCCACGACGGCTTGCGCGACCATCGTGGCTGCGGAGCGGGATGGCGGATAGCGCGTCCGGTGCCTTAGAACGGCGGGAGCGGCATCGCCCACCGGGTTGTCAGGGTCTCGATCGTGCCGTCCCCTTTCAACGTCTCGAGAGCCGCCTGCAGGCGGCCGAGGAGCTCCGTTTCCTCGGCACGCACGGCCAGGGCAGCATAGGCGTTGAGGGTGCTCACATACGTGTCGACCATGCGCAGATCGGCGTCCTGGCCGAGGACCTGCTGCCGATAGGCGACGCCGGGGCCGCCGGTGATGATTGCGTTGATCTCCCCGTTCCGGAGCGCGGTGTAGGCGTCGGTGACGACCGGGAATTCGCGGACGTCCGTGACGCCGGCGTCGCGCCATATTCCGAGATAGGCCGTCCCGGTCACGGCACCGACCGGCTGACCGACGAAGTCGGCAGCGGTTCCATACTCCGTCGCGTCCGTCGCGAGGACGATGAGGGCATCGTTGTTGATGAAGATCGAGCTCGTGAAGGCAATCCCTTGCGAGCGCTGCTCGTTGCTTGGCCCGATCGCCGAGCAGAGAACGTCGATCGTGCCGCCGGACAAGGCCGGGAAGAACTCGCCGACCGGAATGAACGTGAACTCGATCTGGTCTCCGGTTCGCTCCGCGACCGCAGTCATGAGGTCCACGCAGTATCCGCCGCCGGGCGGAGGCCCGCCGAAGGGCGTGGTCGGATGCGTTCCCACCGTCAGGGCCTGTGCGTTGGCGGCGGCGATGCCGCCCGCCATCGCGAGTGCCAGGCAGCACAGCCAGACCGCGGCCTTCCGCGGTGTACTCACTCCCGTTCTGCCAGGGAGCGAACCCACAATAAGCGACTTCCTCACTGCCATTCTCCCCTCTTGCGAGCCCGGAACGGACTCGTGGCGAAGATCGCAGCGGGCGTACGGCTCGGCACCTATCGAACGATAGGTGCCGTCGGTTAGGATGGCCAAGGATCGCCGGTGGGCGCGTTCGCGAGGGGGCGATCGTGCGTGAGGCTCTCAGGAAGGCCGTCGACGACTGTTATGATGCGGTGCTTGCGCCGGAGACCTTTGGCCAGGCGCTTCACCGGCTTGCCCGCTCCCTCGACGCGGCCTGCATGATGTTTTACGCGCGCGATGCGCGCGATCAGTTCCTCAGGTTGCCGGCGTCGCACGACTTTGTGGATTTCCTCGGCGAGTTCGTCCGCGACGGCTGGTGGAGCCGGGACCATCGCGCCGATCGCGGCTTCCCGAGATTCGAACGGGAGCAGCGGCTCGTTCTGATCGAGCACGACGTCGCCAACGATGAGGATCGCCGGCGCCTGCCGCAATATCACGACCTGTATCCGAAATATGATCTGCCGTGGTGGGCGGGCGCGTCGTTCCGGGTCGAGGGGCGGCTTTGGGTGGTTCCGTTCCTGCGGAGCTCCAGCCAGGGACCTTTCGACAGGGCCGATGCCCGGAGGCTGAGAAGCCTCGCTCCCCATTTCGAGCGGATGGTCGCCTTCAGTGCCCGGATCACCAACGCCCAGGGGACGGCGGCACTGAACATCCTCGAAGCCGCGTCAAAGCCTGCTCTCCTCCTCGATTGGCAGGGGAAGGCGGTCGCGATGAACCCGGCCGCACAGCGGCTCATCGGCGGGGAGCTCCGGCTTTCCGCCGGTCGGCTGTGGACGTCGGACCCGCAGTCGAACGGTCAGCTTCAGACGCTGATCGCCAAGGCGGGCGGAGCGCGCGCCCCCTCCTCGCTCGACGCCGACATGCCCGCGGTCATACGGAGGCCCTACAAGAGGCCGCTGCTCGTCGATGCGATCCCGACCTCGGGCGTGCTTCGAGATGCATTCCTCCACGCCCGCGCCATCCTGATGCTCACGGACCTCGACGGGCGGGCTCCGGGATCGGAGGCCCTGCTCCGGAAGCTCTTCGGGCTGACACCCCACGAGGCTCGGATCGCGCATCGGATGGGCGCGGGCCTCACGCCCAGGGAGGTCGCGGCGGAGACCGGCACCACGCTTGGAACGATCCGCTCGATCCTCCACCAGGTCTACGGCAAGCTAGACGTGAAAGGTCAGTCCGGCCTGATCCGGATCGTCGAGCGACTGGGCCGGCACCGAACGACGGACGATCCCGCTTGACTCGTAACTTAGTGAGCGCTAAGTCAGACATAACTTAGCGATCACTCAGTTAGCCTGAGTCCCCAATGGCCGCCCGTATCGACGCTTCAACCGCCCCCTCCCCCCGCCGCCGCATGTCGGCGGAGGCCCGGCGCGCGGCGGTCGTTGCGGTCGCGGTCGCCGAGTTCGCGCAGCATGGCTATGAGGGCACCGCCACCGACGCCATCGCCAACCGCGCCGGGGTCTCGCAGCCCTATTTGTTCCAGCTCTTCGGCACCAAGCGCGACCTCTTTCTCGCCACGGTGCGGACCGTGTTCGCTCGCGTCTGGAGCGCGTTCGAGGCGGCTGCCGACGAGGCCCGCGCGGTCGACCCGTCGATGGAGAGCATCCTCCACGCGATGGCCGACGCCTATTGCGTCCTCCTCCGCGACCGCGATCTCCTCCGCTGCCAGCTCAACGCCTACGCGGCCTGCTCGGACGACGAGATCCGCGCCGCGGTGCGGGCCGAGTTCGCGGACCTCTATCGCCGCGTCGGGGAAGCCTCGGGCGCGCCGGCGGACGTCCTCGACGATTGGTTCGCCCGCGGCATGCTCTTCAACCTCATCGCCGCGATCGCCCCCGACCTCGCCGACCGCGGCGACTATTTCTCCCTCGCGATGTTGACCCCGGTCGAGGGGATGATTGCCCCAATCGCCGAGCCGCCCGCGGGCAGCAAGGCCGCGGCCATCGCCGCGAAGGCCAGGCAGGCCGCCGAGAAGGCCCGTGCCCTCGGCAAGCCGGCGCCGACGCCCAAGACCCGATCCCGAACGAAAGCCTGAACCTTGCCGCGCGGCGGCTCGTTCCGCGCGGATTATACTTAGTGATCAATCGCTAACATGGAGACGACAATGTCATCCGTCAGCTCTGCAGCCGGTCCCAACCGCTCCGTCGGCTGGACCTTTGTCATCACGTCGGTCGCTCTTTTCATGGTGGCGCTCGACAACCTCGTCGTGACCACCGCCCTCCCCGTCATCCGCGCCGAGCTCGACGCCTCGCTGTCGGAGCTCGAGTGGATCGTCAACGCCTATACGCTCACCTTCGCTGTGCTCCTCCTCACCGGCGCCGCGCTCGGCGACCGCTTCGGCCGGCGCCGGATGTTCGTCCTCGGCCTCGTGATCTTCACCGCGGGCTCGGCCTGGGCGGCGATGGCGGGTACGACTGAGGCCCTCATCATCGCCCGCGCGCTCCAGGGCGTCGGCGGCGCGATCGTCACCCCGCTGACGCTCACGATCCTTTCCGCGGCCGTGCCGCCGGAGCGGCGGGCGCTGGCGCTTGGCGCCTGGGGCGGCATCGGCGGCCTTGCCGTCGCCATCGGGCCTCTGGTCGGCGGCGCGATTGCCGAAGGCCTCTCGTGGCAGTGGATCTTCTGGGTCAACGTGCCGATCGGCATCGTCGCCACGATCGCCGCCTTCCGCTACCTTCGCGAGACCCGCGGCCCGGCCGGCAGCCTCGACCTCGTCGGCCTTGCCCTGGCCAGCGTCGGCCTCCTCGGCATCGTCTGGGGCGTCATCCACGGCAACGAGCGCGGCTGGTCGGATGCGACGGTGCTCGGCTCGATCGGCGTCGGTGCAGTGCTGATGGTGGCCTTCCTGTGGTGGGAGACGCGCACGAAATCGCCGATGCTGCCGCTGAACTTCTTCCGCGACCGCACCTTCGCCGTCGCCAATGGCGCCTCGTTCCTGATGTTCTTCGGCGTCTTCGGCGCTGTGTTCCTGCTCGCGCAGTTCTTCCAGCTCGTGCAGGGCTACGGCCCCCTCGACGCCGGCCTCCGGACCCTCGCCTGGACCGGCATGCCCGCCATCGTCGCGCCGATCGCCGGCCTCCTCGCCGGCCGGATCGGCGGCCGCCCGCTCCTTGCCGCCGGCCTTGCGCTGATGGCGATCGGCCTCGGCTGGTTCGCCGCGGTCGCGACCGAGACGGTCGCCTACAGCACGCTGGTCCCGGGCTTCGTCCTCGCCGGCATCGGCATGGGGCTCTTCTTCGCGCCGGTCGCCGCCGTCGTCCTCTCCTCGGTGAAGCCGCAGGACGAGGGCAAGGCCTCGGGTGCGACCAACGCGATCCGCGAGCTCGGCGGCGTCTTCGGCGTCGCCATCCTCGCGGCGGTGTTCGCCGGCAACGGCTCCTACGCCTCGCCCTCCGCCTACATGGACGGCCTCATTCCGGCGGTGTGGGTCGCGACCGTCATCGTGGGCCTCGCGTCGGTCCTCACCCTCGCTCTGCCGCGCCGGCAGACCGGAGCACCCGTCGGCCGGGTCATCGCCGCGCACTAGCCCGGCCGACATGCAGCGAACGCGCCGCCCGCAAGCGGCGCGTTCGCCTTTCCAGGTTTCCGCGCAACCACTACGCTCCCGCCGCGATCCGTGACCCTTGGAGCTTCCGATGCGGCTGCCGACCTCTCTCCTCCTCGCGGCGCTTGTCGCCGTCCCGGCGTCCTCGCTGGCCCAGACGCCGCCCGCCGAATGGGTGGCCGACAAGACCTGGCAGGCGATTGTCACGCCCTTCGACGCCGACCGTCTCCTCAACATGGCCGAGACCCGCGCCGGCGCGTTGCAGGAAGCGGCAGTCGCCGCGGATTTCGCTGAGGTCGTCGAGCTCGCCGACGCGCCGACCGCCTACAGCGGCCTCGACGACATCCTCGGCGTCTGGCGCTGCCGCACGATCAAGCTCGGCGGCCTCCTGCCGCTCACGATCTATTCCTATTTCGCCTGCGAGATCGGCCGCGACGCCAACGGCTATTTCATCGCTAAGACCACCGGCTCGCAGCGCTTCACCGGCCGGCTCTATCTCGGCGACATGCCCGGCGAGCTCGTGTTCGTCGGCGCCGGCCACTACACGGGCGAGCAGCCCCTCGCCTATGACGCCGATCCCGAGCGCAACGAAGTGGGCGTGCTCCGCCAGCTCGGTCCGGGCTGGCTCGTCCTCGAGCTGCCGAAGCCGATCTTCGAATCGAACCATGATCTCATCGAGTTCGTGCGGTAGCGCTCGGTTGCTTCCCCGATCGCGGGCGAGACCCGCACGCGGCGGAACGAACCTCCGCACGCCACGTTCCCCACGCGCAGATGTTCTGATCGAGGAGCGAACGATGGCGTCGGGACGAATGATTGCCCTTCTCGGGCTGCTGGCGGTGGCCGGGTACCAGAACCGCGACAAGATCGGTCAGCTGCTCGGCCGGCTGACCGGCAACAATGCCGGGGCCGCCAACGACCCGACCCCGCCCGATGCGGCCGGGGCGGCGGCCGGCACCGGCGGCAGCTTCTTCGACAATCTCGGCAACATCTTTGGCGGCAACGCCCGGAACGCACCCGAAGGCCAGAGCGGCGGCGGCATCGGCGACTTCCTCGGCAATCTCTTCGGCGGCGGCAGCTCGCCCCGCGAGGCCATCGGCGGCGGGCTCAACGACCTCGTCGATCGCTTCAAGGGCAACGGCCATGAAGCCGAGGCGAAGTCGTGGATCGAGGTCGGGCCGAATCAGACCATCACCGAGCCGGCCCTCGAGGAGGCGCTCGGCGAGGACACGATCGACGAGCTGACCCGGCAGACCGGCCTCAGTCGCACCGAGCTCATCGCCCGGCTGAAGACGGTGCTGCCGACGGCCGTCGATGCGCTGACGCCCGATGGCCGGCTTCCGCCGGCGACTGGTGCCGCAGCAGCCTGAGGAGCAAGCCATGGCGGATAACAAAATCGGACCCGATATCCCGTCCCCGGATCCCGCGCTCAGGCGTCTCGAACGCCTCGTGGGCGTCTGGGAGATGAAGGGGCGCCCGGTCGGCGCCGCGGAGGACACCATCACCGGCATGACCACCTTCAAGTGGCTCGGTCACAACGGCAGCAGCTTCTTCCTGCAGCAGGACATGGACATGGACTATGACGGCCTGCCGATCAAAAGCCACGAGCTGATCGGCTTTTCGCCGAAGATGAAAACATTCGCCTCGACCGTCTACTCCAACATGTCGCCGGAGCCGCTCCCCTACCAATGGGACATCCAGGGCGACAGCATCACGATCGCCGTCAAATACGGCGCGATGGACGCGAAGTTCACCGGCACCTTTGCCGCCGACGGCAGGAGCTTCTCCGGCGGCTGGCGGCCCAATCCCGGCGCGGACCCGGCCATCAACGCGCCTTACGACATCACCGCATCCCGCATCGGCTGAGGGGACACGCACGCAATGAGCTTCGTCTGGGCAATCGTCATCGGCTTCGTCGCCGGCGTCATCGCGAAGTTCCTGATCCCCGGTCCCAACGAGCCGAGCGGCTTCATCCTGACAACCATCCTCGGCATCGTCGGCGCCGTCCTCGCGACCTGGCTCGGCCAGGCGATCGGCTGGTACGGCCCAGACGACAGCGCGGGTCTCATCGGCTCCGTGGTGGGGGCCGTCATCATCCTCCTGGTCTGGGGCGCCCTTACGCGACGCCGCGCTTAGTCGAAGTCGGATGTTTTCGACTTCGACCAATTGAGGCCGCGCCCAGCCGTTCCGCTTTCGTTTACCGACACCGCCGGCTTTGCTACAAATCGCGGTGTCGGTGCGAGGGGGGGTGATCTTGGCGCGATTCAAGGGCTTCGGGCCCGACACGATCGGCTTCTTCAAGGCGCTCGCGTTCCACCAGAACCGCGACTGGTTCAATGAGAACAAGGAACTCTACGAGACGCAGGTGAAAGGCCCCACGCTCGACCTCGTGGAAGACCTCAGCGAGCGCTTCGAGAGGGCCGGGATCCCGCTCCGGGGCGGCAAGGGCACCCTCTTCCGCATCCACCGCGACGTCCGCTTCGCGAAGGACAAGCGGCCCTACCAGACCCACGCCGGCGCGGTGCTGACCTCGTCCGGCGACAAGCAGGGACCCGGACTCGTCTACATCCATATCGCCCCGCCCGGCATCGCCGAGTGGGAGGGATCGCCGACCGGCTCGTTCGTCGCCGTCGGCTTCCACAATCCGGAGCCGGCGCAGCTCAACACCATCCGGACCAGCATCCAGCGCGATCCGAAGGCGTTCCAGGCGATGGAGGCGGCGCTAAAGAAGAACAAGCTTGCCCTCGGCACCGAGAGCGCCCTCTCTCGCGTCCCGCGCGGCTTCGAGGAAATGAAAGGCAGCCCCGTCGAAGGCGCGATCCGGCTGAAGTCGTTCATCGTCGAGGAGCCGATCGACGAGGCGCTCGTCACGACTCCAAAACTCGCCGACCGCATCTTCAAGTTCGCCGAGCGCGGCCGCCCGCTCCTCGATTTCGGCTGGAAGGCGTTGGGCATGGCGCCGTAGGCGCCGGCCGGTGGAACGATGGGCAGGCCCTCGACCGCTCCTCCCGCCGCGCACGCCTTCGCGACGACCATCCTCAAAGTCGGCATCAACCCCTATGTCGACGTGCCGGAGGCGATCAGCGCCGCATTGGGCGGTCCCGGCTACATCAAGGTCATCGCGACCGTCGACGGCCATCCCTTCCCGGCCAACCTCGTGCCGCTCGGCGGCGGCAGGTACCGCCTGTTCCTCCACGGCGATATGCGAAAGGCCGCCGGCAAGGATGTCGGCGACAGCGTGACGGTCGGTCTGGCGCAGGACACCGAACCGCGCGTCACCCCGATGCGTCCCGAATTCGCCGCCGCGCTGGACGCCGAGCCGGAGGCAAGGGCAGCCTTCGAGGCGTTGCCGCCGTCGCGCCGCAGCGAGATCCAGCGCTACATCAACAACCTCAAGCGTCCCGACAGCGTCGAGCGCACGATCGCCAAGATGCTGGCCCGCCTCCGCGGCTCCACGTCGACCGACGGCCTCGCCTTCATGACGCGGCGGAGGAAGGACTAGCGAGGCGGCGCGCAGCCGCCACCCGCGAGCCTGCGACCAGCCCCACCCGCCCCCGCCATTGCATGAGCCCCCACCCGCCGATAGAAACGCCCGAATTTCCATCCGGCGCCGCCGTTTCCTCGGCCGCCCGCCCCACTCCGAAGGAACACCGATGCGCGTCTATTACGATCGCGATGCCGACCTCAATCTGATCAAATCAAAGAAGGTCGCCATCGTCGGCTATGGCAGCCAGGGCCACGCGCACGCCCAGAACCTCAAGGACTCCGGCGTTCCGGATGTCGCGATTGCGCTCCGCCCCGGCTCGGCAACCGCCGCCAAGGCCGAAGGCGCGGGGTTCAAGGTGATGTCGGTCGCCGATGCCGCGAAGTGGGCCGACCTCCTGATGATCCTCGTCCCGGACGAGTTGCAGTCCGACCTCTACAAGGCCGAGATCGCGCCCCACATCCGTGACGGCGCCGCGCTCGCCTTCGCCCACGGCCTCAACATCCACTTCAACCTGATCGAGCCGAAGGCGACCGTCGACGTGATCATGATCGCGCCGAAAGGCCCCGGCCACACCGTGCGCGGCGAGTACAAGAAGGGCGGCGGCGTGCCGTGCCTGATCGCGATCGCGCAGGATCCGTCGGGCAATGCCCATGACATCGCGCTCTCGTACGCCTCGGCGATCGGCGGCGGCCGTTCGGGCGTGATCGAGACGACGTTCCGCGAGGAATGCGAGACCGATCTCTTTGGCGAGCAGGCCGTGCTCTGCGGCGGCCTCGTCGAGCTGATCCGCAACGGCTTCGAGACCCTGGTCGAGGCCGGCTACGCGCCCGAGATGGCCTATTTCGAGTGCCTCCACGAGGTGAAGCTCATCGTCGACCTCATCTATGAGGGCGGCATCGCCAACATGAACTACTCGATCTCGAACACCGCCGAGTTCGGCGAGTACGTCACCGGCCCCCGCATCATCACGTCCAAGACCAAGGACGAGATGCGGAACGTGCTCAAGGACATCCAGACCGGCAAGTTCACCTCGGAATGGATGCGCGAGTACAAGGCGGGCCTCCCGATGTTCAAGGCCACCCGCCGCCTCAACGACGCTCACCCGATCGAGGAAGTCGGCGTCCGCCTCCGCGGCATGATGCCGTGGATTGGCGCCAACAAGCTGGTCGACAAGGCGAAGAACTAGGGGACGGCAGTGGGGATCGGCAGGCGGCAGGCGTACGTCTCGCGACTGCCGATTGCCGACTGCCGCTCACGGAGGTGAGCATGCGCCGCTATCTCATCCTCGACGTCTTCACCGCCACTCCGCTCGAAGGAAACTCCCTCGCCGTCGTGCTCGACGGCGAGAGCCTCTCCGACGCGGCGATGCAAAGCATCGCTGCCGAGTTCAACCTGTCGGAAACGGTGTTCGTCCTCCCGCCCGACAATCCGGTCCACACCGCAAAGCTCCGCATCTTCACGCCGAAGAGCGAGCTGCCTTTCGCCGGCCATCCCACGGTCGGGACGGCCGTTGCGCTGGCGGTCGAGCGCGGGCACGCGATGGACGCGGATGCGCTCCTGATCCTCGAGGAGAAGATCGGCGCCGTGCGCTGCTTCGTACAGCGGCGGGACGGCGGCGGTCATGCCCGGTTCGACGCGCCCCGCCTGCCCTCACCCCTTGCCGTCGCCGACCATGAGGTCATCGCCTCGGCACTCGGCCTTCTCCCCGTCGACCTCGGCTTCGAGAACCATATCCCGTCCGGCTACGATTCCGGCGTGCCGCATGTCTTCGTGCCGGTCCGCAACCTTGAGACCATCGCTCGCGTCGCGCCGCAGACCGCCGTCTGGCGGGCCGCCTTCGGCACGTCGCCTGCCTATGTCTACACGCGCGAGACCGCGTCGGTCGCGCGGCAGTTCCACGCGCGGATGTTCGCCCCGCATCTCGGCATTGCCGAGGATCCGGCCACCGGATCGGCGGCGGTCGGCTTCGCCGGCGTGATCCACCGCTTCGACGCCCATCCCGACGGCAGCCACGCCTTCATCATCGAGCAGGGTTTTGAGATGGGCCGCCCGAGCCTCCTCCACCTCGAGGTCGACGTGGAAGGCGCCGTCATCGCCCGAATCCGGCTTGGCGGCGATACGATCATCGTGGCAGAGGGAACGCTGAACCTCTGAGGACGCAAAGGCGGCGTCCTGGTGACACTCGCGTACCCGTTCCGACCGCATTTCATCCCGGAGAAATACATGGACCGTCGTACCTTCATCCGCGGCGCCGGTGTCGTCGCGGCCAGCGCTGGCGCGCTTGCGGCACCGGCGATCGCGCAAGGGCGGACCGAGCTTCGCCTCGTCATGCCCTGGACCGTCGACTTTCCCGGCCTCGCCAGCGGCGCCTCGCGCTTCGCGGCACGGATCGAGGCGATCACCGGCGGGCGGATCACGATCCAGATCAACGGCGCCGGGCAACTCGTTCCGCCGCTCGAGGAGTACGCCGCGGTCGCCGACGGCCGGGCCGACCTCTACCACGCGCCGGACTACTATTATGCGGCGCTCCACCCAGCGCTCAACTTCTTCACCAATGCCCCGCTCGGCATGACGGCGACCGAATTCGCGGCGTGGATCGCCTTCGGTGAAGGCGGGGACCTCTGGACCGAACTCGCGCGCGGCCTCGGCGTGCAGCCGCTCCTCGTCGGCAACACCGGTGCCCAGATGGGTGGCTGGTTCAAGGCGCCGATCGCGTCGGTGGCGGACCTCGCTGGCCGCAATTTCCGCATGCCGGGCCTCGGCGGCGAGGTGTGGCGGCGGCTCGGGATGAACGTCATCACCCTCCCCGCCAACGAGATCCTCGGCGCCCTCCAGGACGGCCGTCTCGACGGCGCCGACTGGGTCGGTCCGTGGAACGACGGCGCCATCGGCATCGAGGACGCCGCGACGAACTACTACTATCCGAGCCTCGTCGAAGGCTGCGGCGCCATCACTCTCGGCGTGAATGCCGGCGTATGGGACGCGCTCGCAGATGCCGACAAGGCCGCCTTCTCGGCAGCAGCGCAGGCCGAGCACGATCTGATGCTCGCCGAGTACCGCTACCAGAGCGGCATCGCGCTCGCGTCGCTCCGGGACGCGGGCGTCACGGTGACGGCCTTCCCCGAAGACGTGCTGGCCGCCATCGCCGAGATCGGCCCCGAGGTCGCCGCGGCCGCCGCCACCGACGAACTCGGCCAGCGCATCCACGATTCCTACTACGCGGCGCGGGACACCGTGCGCGGCTGGACCGAGATCGGCGAAGGCCGCTACATCGCCGCAAGGGGCAGCGCGCTGGGGTAGCCGCCACGCGACGGCGGCTGGGCTCAGCAGGGGAACGCCGTCTTCACCTCTCCCCGGTGGGGAGAGGTCGGATCGAGCCGCG
>JBFXAJ010000016.1:0-82087 GCA_050184415.1 Bauldia sp. | reverse complement strand
AGGAGCCGGACGACGAACGACGCGGCGAGGCCCAACAGCGCGACCGACAAACCGAGGCCGACGATCAGCACCCAGGTGTGATCGCGGGCGGCGCCGGCCACCGCGAGCACGTTGACGAGCGACATCGAGACGTCGGCGACCACGATCTGGGTCGCGGCCTGGCGGAGCGTCTTGGGCGCCTGGGTCGGCGGTGGCGCGGGGACCTCCACGCCTTCATTGGCTTCGGCATGGAGCCGCGCTTCGCGCGCGTGTCGGCGCTCCGACTGGATCTCGCGCCAGAGCCGCCACGACACCCAGACGAGCAGGATGCCGCCGGCCAGCAGCAGGCCCACGATCGCCAGAAGCTGCGTGGCGACGAGAGCGAAGATGATGCGAAGGATGGTTGCGGCAACGATGCCGATGAAGATGGCCCGGCCGCGCTGGTGCGGGGGCAGGCCGGCGGCCGCTAGTCCGACGACCACCGCATTGTCGGCGGCCAGCACGACGTCGATGAGGATGACACTGCCGAGCGCAATGAGTTCGGACCAGAGTGTCTCCATCGGCGAGGCTCTCTCTTTTGCGGATAAGGCTGTGGCGGCTGGCGCGCCCTATCTGGGCACGCCGCGCTGCTTCTGCCAGTCCGCCCTTCGGTTTTCGAGAGGTTTTTTCAGCGCGGGCAAGGTCCACCCGCGCCCGCGAACTCACGCAGTCGAGAATCGCGCCGCGAGGAACTCGACGAGATCGACGTCCGTTCGCCCGGTCAGCGAGACATAGACGAAGGTCAGCTTCGTCCGTCCTTCGATCATCGAGCCGGGGAAGGGGAGGTAGACCAGCTCGCGGGATCCGAAGCCGGGCGAGGCCGTCGCGACCTGGAAGCCGTCGGAGATCGTGATGTCGACCAGCCGGCGCGCGAGGCCGTCCTCGCCGGGGAGCTGATCAGGCACGCCGGCGAGGCGGAGGAAGCTCTGCTTGTCTTCGGCGGCGCGGAAGCCGTCGATGAACTGCACAGCGAGCGCCTTGAGATCCTCGCGTGCGCCTTCACCATGAAGATGCGAATGCAGCTCGTGGAGGATCGGGTCGTTGTGGCCCGGTCCAAGGTGGTGGTGGCCGTCGTCGTGATGGTGGTGAGGGCGATGGGCGTGCAGATGGGGATGGGATGGCACGCCGGTATCTCGGCGCACCTCCTCCCGAGCCCTGTTGGGGCGCGCGTTTCCCTGGTGCCATTCCGGGCGATCTAGCCGCGCCATTGGGCCTCGCAACGATCGACAATCTCTGCGCTCTGTGCGGACCAACCACGGACACCTCCCCAGGCTTGACCCGGGGTCCAATGGCCTCGCGGCAATTGCGGCCCCGCCAATGGGTCCCGGCCCAAGGCCGGGAACGAGGTTGCTTTGAAGTTCCTCGACATCGGGGGACGCCGTGCTCCCTGCGGGGTCGCCACCAACGGCTCCATCAGGCGAGATCCGGCCCGGCCGGGATCGCGACCGGCTTGTCGATGATGGCGCGGTGCTTCCCGAGCTTGCCGCTCGACACCATGCTGCCGAGGACGTCGACAATGACGCGCGTCGCGAGCAGCGCCGTGATGTCGGAGGTATCGTAGGGCGGCGAGACTTCCACGACCTCGAGGCCGCACAGCCCCTCGGCGGCGACCTTGCCGACCAGCGCCAGCGCCTCGCGTGGGAGGAAGCCGCCCGGTTCGGGCCAGCCCGTGCCCGGGACGAAGCCGCAATCCACCGAGTCGATGTCGAAGGAGATGTAGACGGCGTCGGCGTCCTTCCAGGCGAGCTCGAGGGCGATCTCGGCGGTCTTGTCGATGCCAAGCTCCTCGACGTCGCGGATGGTGAGGATGTTGGTGTTGCGCTCGCGCGCGACCTTCACGCCCTCGCGCGGGACCTGCCAGCCGCCGATGCCGATCTGCACGAGGTTCGTTGCCGGCACGTTCGGCATGTTGGTGGCGTGGAACCACGGCGTGGTGTGCATCCGCTCGTCGAGATCCTTCTCCTGGATGTCGATATGGCGGTCGAAATGGACGATGCCGATGCGCTTCGACGTGCACTCCGCGATGCCGCGGACGCAGGGGAAGCCGATGGAATGGTCGCCGCCGATCATGATCGGCAGGGCGCCGGACGAGAACACGTGGCTCACCGCCCGGGAGATCTGGTCAAAACTCTTCTCGATGTTGGCGGGGATCGTGAAAACGTCGCCGACGTCGCAGAGCGTCATCTGCTCGCGGAGGTCGATCCCCATCTCATAATTGTATGGCGTGTAGAGCGCCGAGATGCGGCGGACGCCCTGCGGCCCGAAGCGGGTGCCGGGCCGGTAGGTGGTGCCACCGTCGAAGGGGATGCCCATGACCGCGGCGTCGTAGCGGCCGACCTGGGTGGCGTCCTCGACATAGGGCGCCTTGAGGAAGGTGTTGATGCCCGCATAGTGCGGGAGTTCTCCACGCGCGAAGGTCGGAATGGTCTTGTCGGTCAGCGAGTCCGCGCCGGTGAGGCCCATGCGGAGCGCCCATTGCCGCTCCTTCTTCCAGGCGTCCTCCGGCAGCGTCCCCTCCTGCACCGCGGCCTTCCAGCCGCGCATCTGCAGCTTGTCGAAGTCGGGATGGTGGCGGCGGGCTTTGCGCTCGGCGAGCCGTCGCGTCCGCGTGGTCGTAGTCGTGATGCGCATCAATGGGCACTCCCTGCCGCGCCGGCGACGATTGCCTGAACCTTGGCGGCTTCTGCCGCGCGCCGGTTGCGGTCCAACTGAAGGTCGTAGGTGATGGTCGCGCCATAGGCCGCGGGATAGTCCGGGTCGTGGCGCACCTTGTCGAAGACGAGGACGCGGGTCGCGAGCTTGAAGGCCTCCTTGATGTCGTGGGTGACCATGAAGACGGTCATCCGGGTCTCATCCCACAGCCGGAGCAGGATGTCGTGCATGTCGGCCCGGATGCCGGGGTCGAGCGCGCCGAACGGCTCGTCGAGGAGCAGCACCTTGGGCTTCTTCAGAAGCGCCTGCGCGATCGCGAGCCGCTGCTGCATGCCGCCGGAGAGCTGGGCGGGATAACGGTTGCGTGCATCCCAGAGGCCGATCTTCCGGAGCGTGTCTTCGATCGCGTCCTTCTCGCGGCGCTTGGCGGCGCCGAACAGGCGGCCGAGGAGGCGGGAGCGTTGGAACTCGGCGGCGAGCGTGAGGTTGCCGCAGACCGTGAGGTGCGGGAACACCGAGTAGCGCTGGAAGACGATGCCGCGGTCCGGCGTCGGCTCGGGCGCGATCTCCTCGCCGTCGATCCTTATCGCGCCGCGGGTCGGGGTCTCCTGGCTGAGGAGGAGGCGGAGGAACGTGGACTTCCCGCAGCCGCTCGCACCGACGATGGCGCAGAACGAACCGGACGCAACGTCGAGGTTCACGCGCTCGAGGATCGGGGTGTCGTCATAGGACTTGAAGACGCCGTCGACGGTGACCCGGCTCATGGTCTGGGCCTCGCAGTGGGTGTGGCGTTTGTCCTGAGCCACGCGGCACGTTCCCCCTCGCCCCGGTGGGGAGAGGGCTTTGGCGCTTGGCGAGCGCTTGCGAGCCTAGGGCCAAAGGGTGAGGGGGCTCGGGCGCCTGTGGTGCGCCCTACCGGCGTCGGATCCCCCTCACCCGGTCCGAGCCGCCAAGACGGCTCGGCTCCACCTCTCCCCGCCGGGGAGAGGTGGAGCCGGCACCGTAGTCCAGCCACGGTCATAGCCCGCTCCCCTTGGGATACGCCCAGCGGAAGAGCCGCGCCGACGCCGACCGCAGCACAAGGTCGATCAGGAAGGCGAGGAGGGTGATCCAGGCGACATAGGGGAGGATTATGTCCATCGAGAGGTAGCGGCGGACGAGGAAGATGCGGTAGCCGAGCCCGCTGGTCGCCGCGATCGCTTCGGCCGAGATGAGGAAGATCCAGGCCGGGCCGAGCGACAGCCGCGTCACGTTGAACAGCGGCGGCAGGGCCTGCGGGATCGCGATGCGCGTGACCATCTGCCAGGTGGTGGCGCCGAGCGTCTCGGCCTTGATGATCTGTTCCTCCGGGATCTCACTCATCGATCTCGCGATGCTGCGGACCATGATCGGCGCGATCCCGATGACGATGAGCGCGATCTTGGCGGTCTCGCCGAGGCCGAAGGTGATGAAGAGGATCGGCAGGATCGCGAGCGGCGGGATCAGCGAGATCGCGGCGACGACCGGCGCGAGGACGGCGCGGGCAAAGGGCAGGAAGCCGATCGCGATGCCGAGGCAGAGCGCGAGGAATGCCGAGATGCCGACGCCGATCGCGAGCCGCGTTAGGCTCGCGGCCGTGTCGACCCATAGGAGAAGCTCGCCGGTCCGGACGTCCGGGACCGCCGCCATGGTCCAGAACGCCTGCGCCATCGACGACAGCGACGGCAGCAGCTTGTCGGCCGGATTGTCGGCGAGGCGGTTGCCGCTCGCGATGGCGTAGACGACGACGATCAGCAGGAACGGCAGGAAGCCGAGGAAGAGCGCGGTCGCCCGCGCCGGCTTCCGGTTGACCGCGCGTGGCCGGCGCCGACGGGGACGGCGCGGTGCAACCGCGCTGGTCACCTCCGGCGCCGCTCTGGATTCGATCGCGGTCACAGGACCCCGTCGACCGCCATCTGCATGTAGGTCGGGTCGAACCGCAGCTTCACGTTGTTAGCGTCGCCGAGGATTGTGCCGTCCGCGAAGGCGATGCCGACGAAGTCCGGGTTCGGGGCGCCGACGCCGAGGATGCCGTGGTCGAACAGGAAGCTCCGGACGTAGTCCATCGTGGTCGGCAGCTCGGGGCTGTTGGTGAACGCAACCGCTTCCGCCGGGTCGTAGAACATCTCCGTGGTGGCGAGCTGGGCGTCGAAGCCGGCAAGGTCGGTGCCGGCGGCCGCGGCCATCGCCTCGCGGGCGGCGATGCCTTCGGGGGTGTCGCTGGCCATCAGCGCCATCGCCTCGTACCAGGCACCGACCAGCGCCTTGCCGAAGTCCGGGTTCTCCGCGAGCACGTCGGTGTTCACCATCATGATGTCGATGATCTCGCCGGGAATCTGCGACGAATCGAACACGAGGTGGGCGTCTGAATTGGTGGTCAGGATCTCGGAGAGGAGGGGGTTCCAGGTGACGGTCGCGGTCACGCCCGGCGTCTGGAAGGCGGCGACGAGGTCGGCATCCGACGTGTTCACGACGCGGAGGTCGCGCTCCGTCAGGCCGACGCTGTCGAGGCCACGCGCCAGCAGATAGTGCGAGACCGAGAGCTCGACGAGGTGGACGTCCTGCCCGGCGATGGCGGCGAGCTCGGTGGCGCCCTTGAGGATGACGCCGTCATTGCCGTTCGAGAAATCGCCGATGATGAGCGCGGTGGTGTCGACGCCGCCGCCGGCCGGGATCGAGAGCCCGTCCATGTTGGTCATGGAGCAGCCGTCATAGGCGCCGGCCGTGTACTGGTTGATCGATTCGACGTAGTCGTTGATCTGCACGATGTCGATCTCGATGCCGTATTTCTCGGCCCAGCGGTCCATGATGCCGGAATCGTCGATGTAGCCCCACGGCATCCACCCGACATAGATCGACCAGCAGACGGAGAAGCTCGTTCGCTGCTGCGCCTCGACCGACGTCATCGGAATGAGGGCAGCCGCGGATAAGGCAAGGGCGGAAAGAGCGAGGCGGGCGCGGCGCATGTCCATCTCCTGTTGTGCCGGACCGGCCGTTCAGCGGGAAAAAGAACCCGGGAGGCCGGTCCGCCAAGGCAAACCGTGGTGCAGGAGCCTCCCGGGATTTTGCCCCGCCGTGTAATCCGGTTGCCCGGACCCGCATCTCTCGGACCAGCACCGGAAGCGGGGGAGAGGTCGCTTCGGCCGGAACCCTAGACGCGCTGCACGCATTGCCAGGATGCAGGGCTCGTGCCAGCGCGTAGGCGATGCGAGACGCGGCAATCCGCCTGCGATGTATGCCGCGACGAAAGGCAGCTGCCTAAAAACGCGGCGGAGGCGCTTCGGCCACTTGTCCACGGGTTGCGAAGGGCCCAATTTCTGCGGTGGCTGGGACGAAGGAGCAGATTCACGTGGCAATGCGAGCGGCGGACCGAGCAACCTCGGCTGCCATGGCGGCGGATGACGGCCACGACGACATCATCTACCCGTCCACGATCCCGTTCCTCCTGATCCACCTCGCGGCCTTCGCCGCGATCTTCACCGGCGTCACCGTCGAGGCGCTGGTGATCATGGTGGCGCTCTATTTCCTGCGCATCTTCGCGATCGGCGCCGGCTACCACCGCTACTTCTCGCACCGTGCCTATTCGACGAGCCGCGTCTTCCAGTTCGTGCTCGCCTTCCTCGCCCAGTCGAGCGCGCAGAAGAGCGTGCTGTGGTGGGCGCAGAAGCACCGGCACCACCACCTCCATTCCGATACGCCAGAAGATACTCATTCGCCGCGCCACAAGGGCTTCTGGTTCTCGCATGTCGGCTGGATGTTCACGCCGCGGCACGAGACCTATGACGAGGTGAAGGTCGCGGACCTCGCGAAGTATCCCGAGCTGCGCTGGCTCGACCGCTTCGAGCTGTTTCCGGCGCTCGTTGTCGGCGCGCTCTGCTTCGTCATCGCCGGCTGGCCCGGCCTCGTCGTCGGCTTCGTGTGGAGCACGGTGCTCGTCTATCACGCGACCTTCGCCATCAACTCGGTGGCGCATGTGTTCGGCCGCAAGCGCTACGTCACCGGCGACGACAGCCGCAACAATGTCTGGCTCGCCTTCTTCTGCATGGGCGAGGGCTGGCACAACAACCATCACGCCTTCCAGTCGAGCGTTCGCCAGGGTTTTCGTTGGTGGGAGTGGGACCCGACCTACTACGTGCTGAAGGGCCTCTCGTTCGTCGGCATCGTCTGGGACCTCAAGATGCCGCCGGAAGCCGTGCTGAAGAACGAGCAGAAGCTGGGCTCGCGCACCATCGAAAGGGCTGCGGCGGAGGTGGTCTCGACCTTCGACCTCGATCATATCGTCAAGACCATCAAGGCCGCCGTCGCCGAGCAGGCTCATACCTTCGCGGAGCTGAAGCACGCGCTGGCCGGCGCGCGCGACAAGGCGGCGGAGCTGATCGGTACGATCCATCTTCCGCACCTGCCGAGCCGGGCCGAAATCCACGCCCGCGCCGCGGCGGTCCTCGCCAAGACGAAATCGCTCGATGACATTGTCGACCGCGCCCACCGCATGCTGATCGAGCGCGTAAGCGCCAAGGTGCCGCTGCCGGCTTAGCCTCGCCGGAGAGCGTGGAGGCGAGCACAGCCGTGCCTCCACGCCAGCGAGGCACAGTCCATTCCCAAGCTCCGCTCGAGCCTCCGCCTCGTGGGGAGGCGGAAGATTGCGACTGCAAGGAGCAAGCTTCGGTGGGACTCGCGGCGTTGGCCGAGGTTCGCCGCCGCTTATCGATGGTCCCAGCCCCCCACCCGACAGGGCTGCGCCCGTTCGACCCTCGGGTCGTGGCCGAGGGCAGGCTCTCCCCTCCGGCGGGGGTTCAAGCGGAGTGTGTGTCGGGCTGGCGAATGCCAGCTTGACAGGCCGTGCCGGGGCGTTTGCCTGCCGGCACTCCCCGGCCCGCCCCAATGCCCCCGCGGTTGACGCCCCTCCGCCCCTTTGCGCTACCCTTGGCCGTCTCGACAAGCGGGTGGGCGATGAAGGCCGAGTTGATCCTCAGACTCAGCGAGATTCCGGAAGACACGCTGAGGCCGATTACGATCGGCGGGCAGGACGCCGTGCTGGTGCGCCGCGGCAATCAGTGCTTCGCCTTCGGCGGCGAATGCACTCATGAGGGGGCGCCCCTGGCGGACGGCGAGCTCGATGGCGATACGATCGTATGCCCCTGGCATTTCAGCCGTTTCGACATCCGGACGGGCGCCGTGGTCGAAGACCCGGCGGACGATCCGATCTCGGTGTTCGCCGTGACGATCGACGGTGACACGGTGACGATCGTGAAGGACTGACGCGGAAAACGGACGGCGTCGCTGGACAATCGGCGCCCGCGGACACATGTCTGATCGGGCCGCTTCGCCCGCCAGAACGAAGAAGGTGCCATGGAGACTGCCAGCGTCCTTTCGGCCACCGGCCTTCGCAAGCGGTTCGGGACCATCGAGGCGGTCAAGGGCATCAGCCTCAGCATCGCCCCTGGCGAGACCTACGGGCTCCTCGGCCCGAACGGCTCCGGCAAGACCACCACCATCTCGATGATCTGCGGCCTCCTCGCCCCGGATGAGGGCGAGGTCCACGTCGTCGGCATGCCGATGACGACCCGGACGCTGGCGCCCAAGCGCCATGTCGGCCTCGTGCCGCAGGAGCTCGCGATCTATCCCGACCTCACGGCGCGCGAGAACCTCCTCTTCTTCGGCCGGCTCTACGGAATTGCCGAACCCGAGCTCAAGAAGCGCGTCGATGAGGTGCTCAAGGTCATCGGCCTGTCCGACCGTGCCAACGACCGCAGCGGCACCTATTCAGGCGGCATGAAGCGTCGGCTCAACATCGGCATCGGACTGATCCACGGCCCGACGCTGCTGGTGCTCGACGAGCCCACCGTGGGCGTCGACCCGCAGTCGCGGAACGCGATCCTCGAGAGCATCGAGCAGCTCGCCGGGGTCGGCATCGCGGTCCTCTACACCACGCATTACATGGAGGAGGCCCAGCGCCTCTGCGACCGCGTCGCGATCATCGACGGCGGCGAGATCAAGGCCGAGGGCACGCAGCAGGAACTCGTGCAGCTCGTCGGCGAGAACGACCGCATCCGCGTCACGGGGACGGGCCAGGATCGAACCGCGGTCGATGCGGTCCGGACGCTTCCCGGGGTGAGCGACGTCTCCACCACGCCGGAGGAAGTGTCCGTCCTTGCGGCGGACGGCGGCGCGATCCTGTCGTCGGTGCTGCAGGCGCTGTCCGAAGGGGGCATGTCGATCGGCTCGGTGGTCGTCGAGAAGCCCGACCTCGAGACCGTCTTCCTGCACGTCACCGGCAAGGCGCTGCGCGACTGATGCTGCGCGCGGCCTTCATCATCGGCCGCAAGGAGGTGGCGCAGCGCCTGCGCGACCGGTCCTTCTTCGTCGTCGGCATCGCCGCGCCGCTCGCCCTTGCCTTCATCTTCAACCTCGTCCTCGGCGGCGTCTTCGGCGGCTCGCCCGATATCAATCTTCGTCTCGGCGTCGTCGACTCTGACGCCGGCCCTGTCTCCGACGGTTTCATGGCGGCCCTCCGCGGAATGGAGGAGGGCGGGGTCGCGACGCTCACGACCTTCGACACCGCGGAGGCCGCCGAGGCAGCGGTGGATGCCGACGACGTCGGCGCGGTGTTCGTCCTCCCGGAAAACCTCTCCAATTTCGTCATCCTCGGCCAGCCGGTGAACATCCGTGTCGTGGGGGGGCCGGCTGCGGAGATCACGACGGCAATCGCCAACTCGATCGCCGCCCAGTTCGCGCAGAGCGTCCATGTCGGCTCGGTCGCCGCGCGGGCCGGGCTCGCGGCCGGCGTCCTCGCACCGGAAGACCTCGAAGCCGCGGCGGCGGAGGCTGCCCAATCGGCGCAGGCCTACGCGCTGACGACGACCGAGGTGCGCTCGCGGCAGCTCCCGCCCGCGACATTCTTCGCCGCGGGGCTGGGGCTGTTCTTCGTGTTCTTCGTCGCCGGCATGGCCGTTGCGAGCATCCTCGAGGAGCGGGGCAACGGGACGCTGGCCCGCCTTCTCGCGGCGCCGATCTCCCCCTCGGCCATCCTTGCGGGCAAGGCGGGAGCGAGCGTGCTCCTCGGCATCCTCGCCCTTGTCATCCTCGCGGTCGCTTCGACGCTGATCATGGGCGCGGATTGGGGGAATCCGCTGCTCGCGCTTCTGATCATCGTCGCCGCGGTCCTCGCCGTCACCGGGATCATGATGCTCGTCGGCGGCCTCGCGCGGACCAACGAACAGGCGCAGAACCTCCAGGCCATCGTCGGCGTCACCTTCGCAATGCTCGGGGGCACCTTCGTTCCGCTCACGACCGAGGGCGGGCTGATGGGAACGCTCCGGTACGTGACACCGAATGCCTGGTATGTCCGCGGCCTCGGCGACGCTGTCGGCGGCGCCAATGGGGCAGCGCTCCAGGCGGTCCTCGTCATGCTGGCGATGGGCCTCGTGACCGGGGCGGCGGGCCTTCTCCTCGTCCGCAGGACGTTGCGGCCATGAGGAAGGTCCTCGCCATCGCCGGTATCGCGCTGCTCCGGTTCATCCGCGACCGCGGCAATCTCTTCTTCGTCTTCATCCTGCCGCTCGGCATCGTGATCCTGATCGGCGCCCAGTTCGGCGGCGGCGAGGGCGTCCGCTTCGCCGTCGTCGCTCCCGCCGGAACGACGATCGGCGATGCGTTCGTGGCGGCTCTTGAGGCCGACGACGCCGTTGCGGTCGCACGAATCGCGGATCGTGCCGAGGCCGTTTCCCGCGTCGAGCAAGGGTCCGCCGCGATCGCGATCGTCATTCCGGGCGACGTGGACGCCCAGGTCGCGGCGGGGACGGCCGTTCCGGTCGAGGTCATCGGCCCGGCCGGCGGCGCCGCGGCCCAGTACGGCGCCATCATCACGGAAGCCATGGGCGAAGCGACCGCGCGCTCGGTCGCCATCCGCTTCGTCACCGGGCGAGGTGCGGCCCGGGCCGCGGCCGAGACCGCCGTGAACACCGCCTTCGCCGCCGTGCCGGTCATCGGCGTTGAGAACGCGGTCGAAGGCGAATCGCCCTTCGAGGGCGTCAGCAGCCAGTTCCAGATCCCGGCGACCAGCCAGCTCCTCCTCTTCATGTTCCTCACGGGTCTTGCGGCATCCGCCGCGCTGATCCAGGCGCGCAATCTCGGCGTGACGCGCCGGATGCTCGGGACGCCGACATCGGCCGCGACCTTGATCACCGGCGAGGCAACGGGCCGGCTTCTCGTCAGCCTCGCGCAGGGCCTCTACATCGTCGCCGCGACCACGCTCATCTTCCAGATCGACTGGGGCAATCTCCTCGGCGCGGCCGCGATCATCCTTCTCTTCGCCGCGGTGGCCGCGGGCGGGGCGATGCTCTTCGGCACACTTTTCCGTAGCGACCAGATCGCCAGCATTGTCGGCGTCATCTCCGGTCTCGGCCTCGCCGCGCTCGGCGGCTGCATGCTGCCGCTCGAGCTGTTCGGCCCGACGCTCAGCACGATCGCGCATTTCACGCCGCATGCCTGGGCGCTCGACGCCTTCGCGGAGATCCAGAGGCGTGGCGGCACGATCCTCGATATCCTGCCGGAGCTCGGCGTCCTCGCCGCCTTTGCGATCGTGCTCCTGGCGCTCGCGGCGTGGCGCATGCGCGCGACGCTCGGCAAGGGCACCGTCAGGGAATAGGCAAAGGGATGAGCTACGACCCCAACAACGTATTCGCGAAGATCATCCGCGGCGACCTGCCGTCGCACAAGGTCTACGAGGACGACGCGGTCCTCGTGATCATGGACATCATGCCGATCAGCCCGGGCCATGTGCTGGTGATCCCGAAGAAGCCGTCGCGTCACCTTCTCGACGCTGACGATGCGACCCTTGCGGAGGCCATCAAGGCGGTTCGCCGTATTGCGCAGGCCGCGATGACCGGCATGGGCGCCGACGGGGTCGCGATCCGGCAGCACAACGAGGAGGCCGCCGGGCAGAGCGTGTTCCACCTCCACTTCAACGTCATCCCGCGCTGGGCGGACCGCCCGTTGCGGGAGCACCCGGCTCCCATGGAATCTCCGGAAGTCCTCAAGGAGAACGCGGAACGAATTCGCCGCGCGCTCGTTTAGCTGCGAGACGCTGGCCGCCGCAAGCAACGCGGCGGCATTCTATGACGGCGTCCACGCTAGAGGACGATCGCTATGTCAACGCTTGGGATCATACTTCTCGTCATCTTGGTCTTGCTTCTTCTTGGTGCGCTTCCGTCGTGGGGTTACTCACGCAACTGGG
The DNA here is from genome assembly GCA_050184415.1 of Bauldia sp. Lineage (GTDB taxonomy): Bacteria > Pseudomonadota > Alphaproteobacteria > Rhizobiales > Kaistiaceae > JADLGL01. The sequence continues at coordinate 70,164 of JBFXAJ010000016.1, read as the reverse complement.
GCTACGGGCCGTCAGGCCTGCTGGCCGTTCTTCTGATCATCGTCATCATCCTTGCTCTGACCGGTACGTTCCGCGTCACCTAGCGCGCTTGACGCAGCACGAGGCGGATCCCGGCCATCGAGGCCGAGGTCCGCCTCGCGTCCATTTGCGCGGGAAGCGCCTGTCCTTCGGCCGCCGCCATGCTATCTAGCGCCACAATTGGCCTCTAACGGCGGAAGCATGATGATTGTCGGATCGGGTCCGCTGCGCCGGGCCGTCGTTGCGGGGCTGGTGCTGACCGGCGGGGCGCTGGCGGCGTTGCCGGCCCAGGCCGACCGCATCTCGGGGACGGTCGCCGAGTTCACCGGCCTCGACAAGATCACCGGCCGGATCATCACCTTCGACGTCTACATCAACGAGACGGTTCAGTTCGGCGTGCTCCAGATCACGCCGCGGGTCTGCTACGCCCGGACGCCCGACGAACCGCCGCGGACCGATGCTTTCGTGGAAGTCGACGAGATCACGGTCGAGCGGACGATCCAGCGCATTTTCACGGGGTGGATGTTCGCCGACAGCCCGGCGCTGCACGCCATCGAGCACGCCGTCTATGACGTGTGGCTGACCGACTGCAAGACGGCCTCGGAAGTCCCGCCGCCGGCGGCGCCGTAGAAATCGGCTTTCGCGGCCAAGGCTTCGTCGAGAAGCTTCTGATAGCTCGTGCGATCGACGTCGATGGCGCCGAAGCGCTTCAGGTGCTCGGTCGTGAACTGGGTGTCGAGCAGCTTGTAGCCGCCGGCCTTCAGCCGCTCGGCGAGATGGACCAGCGCCACCTTGGACGCATCGCGCTCGACCGAGAACATGCTCTCGCCGAAGAAGGCCGCGCCGATCGACAGCCCGTAGAGGCCGCCGACAAGCTTCCCGTCACGCCAGGTTTCGACCGTGTGGGCATGTCCGAGGTCGAACAACTGCCCATAGAGGCGCCTAATGCGGGCGTTGATCCATGTCTTGCGCCGGCCGGGCACGGATCGGGCGCAGCCGTCGATCACCGCCGCGAAGTCGGTGTCGATGCGGATCTCGAACCGGTTCTGCCGAATCGTCCGCGCGAGGCGCTTCGGGACATGGAAGGCGTTGAGCGGCAGGACGCCGCGGGTATCCGGCTCGACCCAGAAGAGCCCCGGATCCTCCGCGGACTCGGCCATCGGGAACACGCCGATGGCATAGGCCTTGAGGAGGACCTCCGGGGTAATGTCCAGCCGTTCGCCGTTGCTGCGCATCTCACCAATTCGCGAGACGATGCTCGAGCCAGTGAATGTCGTACCGTCCCGCCTGGATATCAGCATCGTCCACCAGGCGGCGGAAGAGGGGGATCGTAGTCTGGATGCCGTCGACGACGAATTCGTCGAGGGCGCGGCGAAGACGCATCAGGCATTCCTGGCGCGTCCGGCCATGGACGATGAGCTTGCCGATGAGGCTGTCGTAATAGGGCGGGATCCGGTAGCCCTGATATGCGCCGGAATCGACGCGGACGCCGAGACCGCCCGGCGGATGGTAATAGGAAATCTTTCCGGGCGACGGCGCGAAGGTCGCGGGGTCCTCGGCATTGATCCGGCATTCGATGGCGTGGCCCTCGAAGCGGACCTCCTTCTGCTTCACCGAAAGACCGTCGCCCGCAGCGATGCGGATCTGCTCGTTGACGAGGTCGAGGCCGGTGATCGCCTCGGTCACCGGGTGCTCGACCTGGAGCCGGGTGTTCATCTCGATGAAGTAGAACTCGCCATTCTCGTAGAGGAACTCGACCGTCCCGGCGCCGGAATAGCCGAGGTCCTGCATCGCCTTGGCCACGATCCCGCCGATCTTCGCGCGCTGCGCCGGCTCGAGCGCCGGCGAGGGCGACTCCTCCCACACCTTCTGGTGCCGCCGCTGCAGCGAGCAGTCGCGCTCGCCGAGATGGATGGCGCCGCCCTTGCCGTCGCCCATCACCTGGATCTCGATGTGGCGGGGTTTCGCAAGGTACTTCTCGAGGTAGACCGTGCCGTCGCCGAAGGCGGCGCGGGCCTCGGCCCGGGCGGTGTTGAAGGCGTCCGCGAGCTTGTCCGCGTTCTCCGCCACCTTCATGCCGCGCCCGCCGCCGCCGGCAGCCGCCTTGATGAGGATGGGGTAGCCGATCTCCGCGGCCTTGGCCTTCGCCATATCGAGGTCGCCGATGCCGCCGTCGGAGCCGGGGACGACGGGAATGCCGAGGCGCACTGCGGTGCGCTTGGCCTCGATCTTGTCGCCCATGATGCGGATGTGCTCGGCCTTCGGGCCGATGAAGGTCACCTTGTGGGCGGCAAGGATCTCGGCGAAGCGGGCGTTCTCAGACAGGAAGCCGTAGCCGGGATGGACCGCGTCGGCCCCGGTGATCTCGCAGGCCGCCAGGATCTGCGGGATGTTGAGGTAGCTCTCGCGCGCCGGCGGCGGGCCGATGCACACGCTCTCGTCGGCGAGGCGCACATACATCGCGTCGGCGTCCGCGGTCGAGTGGACCGCGACGGTCGGGATGCCAAGCTCCTTGCAGGCGCGAAGGACGCGAAGAGCGATCTCGCCGCGGTTCGCGATCAGGATCTTGTTGAACATCGCGGTCGTCCGCTCATTCGATGATCAGGAGCGGTTCGCCATATTCGACCGGCTGGCCGTCATTGACGAGGATCTGCGTGACCGTCCCCGCCCGCGGCGCCGGAATCTGGTTCATCGTCTTCATCGCCTCGACGATGAGGACGGTCTGCCCGACCTTCACCGTGTCGCCGACCTCGACGAACGGACGGGCATCGGGATCGGGCGCGCGATAGGCGGTGCCGACCATGGGCGAGGGCACCGCGCCGGGATGCGGTCCGCCGCCTTCGGCCGTGGCCGACACTACGGCCTTCGTTTCGCCCGGCCCCATCGCGACCGGCTGCGGCGCCACGGCCGCCTGGACCGTCACCGCCTGGCGGGCGACGCGGACACGGAGGTCGTCGTTCTCGATCTCGATTTCCGTGAGGTTCGTCTCGGTGAGGAGACGGGCCAGCTCGCGAATGAGCTCATGGTCCAACGCGGGTGTCTTCGACGCCATCCTTCTCGTCCCAGAACGGGGAGTTACTTCGCGAGTAGCTTTGCCAGCGCCTCGACCGCGAGCACGTAGCCCGCCGGCCCGAGGCCGCAGATCACGCCCGCAGCCACCGGCGAGATATAGGAATGATGACGAAATGTCTCGCGGGCAAAAATGTTGCTGAGGTGGACCTCGATGGCCGGCAGCGCCGCCGCCAGGATCGCATCGCGGATCGCCACCGAGGTGTGGGTATAGGCCCCAGGATTGATGACGATGCCCCGTGCGGCCCCGCCGCCGGCTTCCTGGATCCAGTCGACCAGCGCGCCTTCGGTGTTGCTCTGCCGGAAATCGACCGCGAGCTTCAGGCGATCGGCCGCCTCGCGGCACTGGCGCTCGATGTCGGCGAGCGTCCCCGTGCCGTAGACCTCCGGCTGGCGCTTGCCCAGGAGGTTGAGGTTCGGGCCGTTCAGGATGAGAATGGTATCGGGCATGCGTTGAAGGCGGGCACCCGTGCGATTGCCTGCCTTTGCGGCAAAGCCAGCCGCTTATAGGGGTTCCGGCCCGAAATGCGAAGCGGCTTCAGCAGGCCGCCTGGCCGCATTCCCGCATGGAATCGATCATCCCCCGAAGAGCGTCATAGCCGACCGCGCCCACGACCACCTGATCGCCGATGACGTAGGACGGCGTCCCGGTGAGGCCAAGGGCGCCGGCCATGACGTAGGCTTCGTTGATGGTCGCCACGATCTCGTTGCTCTGGAGCGCTTCGGTGAGCGCCGCGCGGTCGATGCCGACCTGCTCGGCCGCAGCCATCGCCAGCTCGCCCGTTGCCGGTGCCGCGCTGCCGAGGAGGAGCTGGTGGAACGCGTCGTAGCGATCGGGCGCGATCATGATGACGCCGGCGGCGACCTGGGCGGCTTCGGTGGATCCCACGCCGAGGACCGGGAATTCCTTCAGGACGATGCGAAGGTTCGGGTCGTCGGCGACGAGCCGGTTCATGTCGTCGAGGGCGCGTTTGCAGTAGGTGCAGTTGTAGTCGAAGAACTCGACCAGCGTGACGTCGCCGTCGGGATTGCCGATCACCGCCTGCCGCGGTGAATGGAGGAGCTGGTCGCGATACTGGGCGATCGCCTCGGCCTGGCGCGCGGCCTCCTCGTCGAGGCGGCGCCGCTCGAGCTCGGTCGCGGCGTCCCGGATCACGTTCGGATTGGCCATCAGATAGTCGCGGATGAACCCGGGATTGGCGGCGATGTAGTTGCCGATCATCGCGTTGATCGCGGCCTGCTGTTCGGCGGTGAACGCATCTCCGACCGGAACCGGCGCCGCGAGCGGAGCGGGCGCCGATGCTGGTGCCGCCGGCGGAGGGGCGGGGATCGGGTTGGCCTGCGCGACGACCAGCGGCTCCGCCTCCGCGTTCGGGCCGTAACCGATGCCGTCGGCCGTGATGGCGTAGATCACGCCGCCAATGGCGACGGCAACGATGGCAGCGAGTGTGGCGGTGATGCGGGAATTCATGCTGCGCTCACTACAAAGCGGGCCGATATGGGTTCATAGGCCGCGTCGATGATCGAATGTCCCAACGCGGACAAAGGGTACGTCACGTTTCCTTGAGCGCCATAGCATTTCCGGGGCCAACTTCATGCCGTCCGTAACCGCTCGCCGCTTTCAAAGGTCCGGGCGGGCTGGTAACCCACGCCCTCGCGTCCTTCCCGGCACCTTGTCGGAGTCCTCGCCGGAAATCCGGGCGACAGGAAGACGCAAGCTTGGGGCGTGCGTAGCGGGCGATGATGAAGGTCCGACGAATGGACGGCGGCGGCAAGGGCGGCCCATCGCGCCGCAGTGCGGTCCGCCCGTTCGTCGCGATGGACGTGCTCGCGGCGGCGAACCGGCGCGAGGCGGAAGGGGTTCGCGTCATCCACATGGAGGTCGGCCAGCCGAGCGCGGCGACCCCGAAAGCCGTCGTCGCCGCGGCGCGGAAAGGCCTCGCCGACGACCGCCTCGGCTACACCGAAGCGCTCGGCATCCCGCCGCTCCGCCGGCGGATCGCGCGCCACTATGCGGATGCCTATGGGGTCGATGTCGACCCCGCCCGCATCGCGATCACGACCGGCTCCTCCGGCGGGTTCATGCTGGCCTTTCTGGCGGCGTTCGACGCCGGCGCCCGCGTCGCCGTGACGACGCCGGGCTATCCCGCCTACCGCAACATCCTCCAGTCGCTCGATCTCGAGGCGGTAGAAATCCCGATCTCGCCGAACCGGCCGGTGCTGGATACGGAGATGCTGGCGGAGGCTCACGCTGCCACGCCGCTCGATGGCGTCCTGATCGCGAGCCCCGCCAACCCGACCGGCTCGATGCTGACGCCCGAGGGGCTGGCCGCGGTGATCCAGGCGGCGGAGGCGAGGGGCATCCGGTTCATCTCGGATGAGATCTATCACGGCCTCGTCTTCGGCGGCCGCACTGAGACCGCGCTGCGGACTTCCGAGGACGCGATCGTCATCAACTCGTTCTCGAAATACTACTGCATGACGGGATGGCGGGTCGGCTGGATGGTGCTGCCGGAGGATCTCGTCCGGCCGGTCGAGCGGCTCGCGCAGAACCTCTACATCTGTCCGCCCGATCTCTCGCAGCGCGCGGCGATCGGCGCGTTCGACGCTATCGATGAACTCGAGGCCGTCAAGGCGACCTATGCCGAGAGCCGGCGCCTCCTTCTCGACCGCCTGCCGCAACTCGGCTTCGAAGGCCTTTATCCCGTCGACGGCGCCTTCTACGTCTACGCCTCCACCCGAAAACTCGCGGCTGATTCCGAGGTCTTCGCCCGCGACATGCTCGCCCATGCCGGCATCGCCGCGACGCCGGGCATCGACTTCGACCTCACCCACGGCTCCGAATTCATCCGCTTCTCCTTCGCAGGCGCGCCGGCCGATATGGCCGAGGCCACCGACAGATTGCAGGCTTGGCTCAAATGAAGGCTCTCGTCGAAGCGCTCCCGACCCTCTTGGAGCACCGCGACCGTCTTTTGCGGCAATCGATGCGGCAGATGTTCGCCGACGACCCTGGGCGGTTCGACCGCTTCTCGGCCCGGGCTGGCGATCTTCTGCTCGACTATTCGAAGAACCGGATCGACGGCCCGGCTCTCGATGCGCTTGTTGCCATGGCGGCTGCTTCCGGACTGGAGGCGAGACGGGCCGCGATGTTCGGCGGCGAGCGGATCAATGTCACGGAAGACCGCGCCGTGCTCCACGTTGCCCTCCGCGCGGGTCCCGACGCGGTCCACAAATTCAACGGCAAGGACGTCATGCCCGGCATCCGGACCGAGCTCGGCCGGATGACGGCGTTCGCCGAAGGCGTCCGGACGGGTTCGATCGTGGGCAAGGGCGGCCGCTTCGCCGACGTCGTCAACATCGGCATCGGCGGCTCCGACCTCGGCCCGGCGATGGCGACGCGGGCCCTCAGCCCGTACGGCATCGGGCCGCGGGTCCATTTCGTCTCCAACGTCGACGGGGCGCAGATCGCCGACACGCTGGCGAAACTCGATCCGTCGCGGACGCTGTTCCTTGTCGCGTCCAAGACCTTCACCACCGCCGAGACCATGACCAACGCCGCGACGGCGCGGCAGTGGATCGTGGATGCGCTGGGCGAGGGGGCGGTGACCGACCATTTCGCGGCGATGTCGACCGCCCGGCGGAAGATGGAGGATTTCGGGATCGACGAGGACCGCGCCTTCGGCTTCGGCGAATGGGTCGGTGGCCGCTATTCGCTGTGGTCCACGATCGGCCTGCCGCTGGCGATCTCGATCGGCTCGGTCGGCTTCCACCGTCTTCTCGCAGGGGCGCGGGCGATGGACGAGCACTTCCTGTCAGCGCCCCTCAGCTCGAACCTTCCGGTGCTGCTCGGGCTCCTCGGGATCTGGCACCGCAATGTCTGGGGCTTCGGCGCGCACGCCGTGCTGCCCTACGACCAGCGGCTCGAATTCTTCGCCGCCTATCTCCAGCAGCTCGACATGGAGAGCAACGGCAAGGGGATCGGCCTCGACGGGGCGCCGGTGCCGCTCGCGACCGGCCCCGTCATCTTCGGCGAGCCGGGGACCAACGGGCAGCACGCGTTCTACCAGCTCATCCACCAGGGAACGGACGTGATCCCGGTCGATTTCCTGGTCTCCGCCGAGGACCACGAGGACCTGCCGGTCCATCACAACCAGCTCCTCGCATCCTGCCTTGCGCAGAGCGAAGCGTTGATGACCGGCAAGACCCGTGACGAGGTCGTGGCCGAGCTCCGCGCCGCAAAGATGCCGGAAGCGGAGATCGAGAAGCTCGCGCCACACAAGGTTTTCCCGGGCAACCGGCCATCGAGCACGCTGCTCTATCCGCTGCTCGACCCCGAGATGCTCGGCCGCCTGATCGCGCTCTACGAGCACAAGGTGTTCGTGATGGGCGCGATCTGGGGGATCAACTCGTTCGATCAGTGGGGGGTCGAGCTCGGCAAGCAGCTCGCGACCGCGCTCCTGCCCGCGGTAGAAAGCGGCATTCCGCCCGAAGGGAAGGATGCGTCGACCAGAGGCCTCGTCCGCGCGATCGCGGCGATGCGGCAACGGGAGGACTGAAGGTGGTCCGGCGCTGGCTGCTCGTTGCGGGCATCCTGGCGCCGGTCGTCTATGCGGCTGCGGTCATCGTCGGCGCCGCGGCGACGCCGGGATACAGCCATTTCGGGAATACGATCTCGGAACTGGTCGCGGTTGGGGCTCCGCACAAGGCGATCGTCGACCCGATCCTGATGGCGTCCTGCGTCCTCGGCTTCGTCTACGGCCTCGACCTGTCGTCGACCTGGCGCAGGATCGCGCCTTCGCTTCGGCCGGCGGCGGTGGGGGTCGCTGCAATCGGGCTCGTCGGCTTTGCCATCCTGTGGTTTCCCGTGGATGGGCGACCGCTGCCGCGCCCACTCCCGGAGCACATCCACATCGCGCTGACCGGCCTCCTTCTCCTGCTGATGGCGGCAACCCTGTTCCTGTTCGCCCGAGGGACGCGCGCGGTGCCAGGCTGGTCGGGCCTTTCACGTTATGCTGCCGCGACCCTCGTGGTCGTCGTCGCCGCGGGCGTGCTCACCGCGATCGGCGAGCCGAACAACTGGCCGGCGCTCGGGCTGATCGAGAGACTGGCGATCGGGCCGTATCTGGTCTGGATGGCGGTCGCCGCGGTGGCGACGCTCCGAGGCGAGCTTCGCGGGCGCTGCTGGGACCAACTTCAGCCGCTTCGCGGGTAGCAGTGTTGCGCAGCGCACCCGGTGTCTGTCCAAACCCCGGGGCATGGTCCGCTCCGGGCTTGCACCCCGGTGCGGCGTGCCGCATTCCCGCAGCCAAACCGGCGTTCCCCACCGATTCGTCCTGGAGTCCCGGCCATCACCGACGCTTCCATCGCCTCGGCCACGCAGTCTGCGACCGGTCTTCGCCGTTCCGATGAAGGGACGCGGAGCCGGTTTGTGGCGTTCGGTGAATGGCGCATCGGCTCGGTGGCGGCTCTGGAGCGCGAGATCGGCGCCCTGTCGCGCGAGCCTCGCCCTAATGCGTCGGTCGACCTCTCGGAGGTCCGCCAGCTCGACACCGCCGGTGCCTGGCTGCTCCAGCGCCTCGCGCAAAGGCTGGCGGCCGGGCACGCCGAGGTGACATGGACCGGGGTCTCTCCGGAAGCGCGGCGGCTTCTCGATGCGGTTGCCGAGGACGGCTCTACCGCCCAGTCGCAAGCGGTGTCACGAGCCAATCCCTTCATCCGCCTGCTGGCGGGGATCGGCGCTCCGGTCGCCGGAGCCGGCCAGGACATCTCGCGGTGGACGGTGATCCTCGGCGGCGTCGTTGCCGGGCTGGCGCGGGGGATCGTCCGGCCGCGACGGCTCCGGCTGACCTCGATCACCCATCATCTCGATCACGCGGCGTTCCGTGCGGTGCCGATCAACGCCGTGATCGGCTTTGCGATCGGCATCGTCATCGCCCAGCAGGGAGCATTCGCGTTCTCCGATTTCGTGGGGCCCGACATCGTCGTCGTCGACCTCACGGCCTATCTCGTCCTCCGCGAGATCGGCGTTCTTCTCGCCGCAATCATGCTGGCGGGACGGTCGGGCAGCGCCATCACCGCGGAGCTCGGCTCGATGAAGATGCGCGAGGAGATCGATGCGCTGCGCGTCATCGGCCTCGACGCGAACGAGCTCCTGATCATGCCGCGGATCGTGGCGCTGGTGATCGCGCTGCCGCTCCTCACCATCCTCATGGACATCACCGCGCTCGCCGGCGGCGGGATTCTGTGCCTGATCTATCTCGACATGCCGATCGACATCTATGTCGACCGGGTCCAGCTCGCCGGCACCTACACGATCGTTGCCGGGCTCATCAAAGCCCCGTTCATGGCGCTCGCGATCGGCCTCGTCGCGGCGTCCGAGGGCTGCAAGGTCCGGGGCAGTTCGGAGTCGCTCGGGCGCCACACCACCGCGTCCGTCGTGAAGAGCATCTTCATGGTCCTTCTCCTCGACGCCTTTTTCGCCATCTTCTTCGCCGTGATCGGATACTGACGATGGCAGCGCGTGGAGCGGAGGGACGGGAGGCGGTCCTCGAGGTCGAGGGCCTCACGGTCGCATTGGGCGGCCGCACCGTCCTCCGCGACCTCGACCTCGACGCCTATCGCCGCGAGATCCTCGGCCTCGTCGGTGCATCCGGCGCCGGCAAATCGGCGCTGCTCCGCGCCATCCTCGGCCTCATCCCGAAGGAGAGCGGCACCATCACCTTGTTCGGCGAGCGCTATGACGGCGCGCCGCAGCGGGTGCGCAGCGCGATCGAGCGCCGCCTCGGGGTGATGTTCCAGGGCGGGGCGCTGTTCTCGTCGCTGTCGGTGCGCGAGAACATCGAGGTGCCGATGCGCGAGCATCTCCGCCTTCCGAAGCGCCTGATGCACGAGCTGGCGCTCCTCAAGGTCGAGCTCGTCGGCCTGCCGCGGGACGCGGCCGAAAGGATGCCGGCGGAGCTTTCGGGCGGTATGGTGAAGCGCGCGAGTCTCGCGCGGGCCCTTGCGCTCGACCCGGAGCTCCTCTTCCTGGACGAGCCCACGTCAGGCCTCGACCCCATCGGCGCGGCCGAGTTCGACGATTTGATCAGCACTCTCCGCGATACCCTTGATCTGACTGTCTTCATGGTCACGCACGACCTCGACAGTCTGTACGCCGTGTGCGATCGCATCGCGTGCCTCGGCGAGGGGCGGATCCTGGTCGAGGGGCCGCTGCCGGTCGTCCTCGCCTCCGAGGATCCCTGGGTGCAGAGCTATTTCCGCGGCGCGCGCGGGCGGCCGGTCCCGGCCTGATGGAAACGCGCGCCAACCACGCCCTCATCGGCGCCTTCACGCTGATCGTCTTCGCGATCGGCGCCGCGCTGGTCTACTGGATCGCGACCGGCTATTCGACCGGCTCGGTCGGCGAGACGCGCGACATCCGCCTCGTCATCACCGGGCCGGTGACCGGTCTCGACACCGGCAACCGCGTCCTCTTCAACGGCATCCAGGTCGGCGCGGTCAGCGCCATCGGCCTCGACCCGGACGACCCCGGACAGGTGCTCGCGACCATCCGGGTCGCCGCCGACACGCCGATCAAGGCCGACACGGTCGCTTCTGTGACGGCGGACCTCCTCAGCGGCACGGCCTACATCCAGCTCGCCGGCGGGACGGCCGGAACCCCGAACATCCTCGACGAGCCCGGCATCCCGACGCTTCTCGCGGACGCCACGGGCCTAAGCGACATCATCGCCGGGGCGGGCGACATCGTGACCGGCGTCGACGCCACCGTCACCCGGCTCAACACGCTGATCGACGACGCCGGGCCGGACCTCCAGCGCGCGATCGGCAATCTCGGGACGTTCACCGACGCGCTTGCCGCCAATACCGAAGGGGTGGAGGAGTTCCTCGCGGCCGTCGCCGGCATGGCGGACACCGTGAACGGGCTCGGCGCCCGGCTCGAGACCACCATTGCCGGCATCGAAGGCGTCCTCAACGCGGTCGACGCAGAGCGCGTCCGGAGCGTCATCGCGAATGCCGATGCCGCCCTCCAAAACGTCGCCAATGCGACGACCGGCATCGACGCCGTCGTTGCGGACATCCAGGCCGCGGCGGCGGGGCTGACCGACGGCCTCGACGACATGCTCGGCGGCGTCAACGGCCTCGTGGCGCGGGCCGAAGGCATCATCGGCGCCGTCGATCCGGCGCAGGTCGCCGCGATCGTCGAGGGCGTGACGGGCTTCGTCGGCCGCATCGACGCTGCGACCGCGAATATCGATACGATCATGGCGAACGCACAGGACGCCATCGCCGAGCTCGCGACCTTCGCCGCCGACATCAACGCCACGCGCGCCAACATCGATACGCTGCTGGCGGCCGTCGACCCCGCGCGGGTCGAGAATGTCATGGCGAATGTCGACATTTTCGGCCAGCAGCTCGCCGGCGCCGGCGCGCAGATCGAAGGCACGATCGCACGGCTCGACGGCATCGCAGGGCAGGCCGAAGCGGTGGTCGGCGCGGTCGATCCCGCGGCAGTCGAGGCGGCGGTCGCCGGCGTCACCGCGTTCATCGGGCGGGTAGATGCCGCGACGGAGAATGTCGGGACGATCGTGGCGAATGCCGAGGCCGCGATCGGCGAGATCACGCGGTTCGCGACCGACATCAACACGACGCGCGCCAACATCGACACGCTGCTTGCGGCGGTCGATCCCGCCGTGATCGAGAACGTGATGGGTAACGTTGACGCGTTTGGCCAGCAGCTCGTTGGGGCGGGCGCGCGGATCGACGGCATTGTCGGGCAGGCCGAGACGCTGATCGCGGCGATCGATCCCGCAGCGGTCCAGACCGCGGTTACCGACTTCGGCGTCTTCGTCACCGATGCGCGGACGCTGATCGCGGCCGTGGACGCAGACCTCATCCGGGACACCGTCGGCGACGTGGCCAATGTCGTGGCCAACATCGAGGCCGCGACGACGGGCTTCGACCTGGTCGTCGCCGACGCGCGAACCGCCATCACCGGCTTCACCGACCTCGCCGCCAACGCGAACGAAACCATCGGCAACCTCGACGCCGTGATCGCCGGCGTCGATCCGGCGCGGATCGAGAATGTTGTCGCCAACATCGACACGCTCGGCCAGCAGCTCGCCGGGGCAGGGGCGCGGATCGACGGCGTCGTCACGCGCGTGGACGGCGTCGTGGCACAGGCAGAGACGCTGCTGGCCGCGATTGATCCCGCGGGGATCAACGACGCGGTTGCCGGCTTCGGCGACATCGTCACGGACGCGCGCACCCTGATCGCGGCTGTGGATGCCGACCTCGTCCGCGAGACGGTCGGCAATGTGGCGGCCGTCGTGGAGCGGATCGGGACGGCCACCGAGGGACTCGACGGCGTGGTCGCGGACGCGCGGGCGGCCGTCACCGGCTTTACCGAGTTCGCGGCCAACGCCAACGACACGCTCGGCAATCTCGACGCGCTCCTCGCCGGCGTCGATCCGGCGCGGATCGCGACGGTGGTCGAGAACATCGAGGCGATGACGACCGATCTCCGCACCACCGGCGGTCAGATCAACGAGATCCTCGCCGAGACCGGAACCGCCATCGACAACGTCACGGCGATCACCGAGACGCTCGCGGCGCGCGGCGGAGACATCGACCGCATCATCGGCGACGTCGGGGCGGTGGCGACCAACGTCGCCGGCTTCACCGAGACGCTCGGTGCGCAGGCCGAAGGGATCGCGGCCTTCGTCGCGCAGGCGCAGGAGCTGGCGACGCGGCTGACGGCCTCGACCGGCCGGCTCGACACCATCCTCGCCGACGTCGAGACCCTGTTCGACGCGGAGAACGCCGGGGGCCTGTTCGCCGAGGCGACCGCCGCGGCCACCTCGATCCGCCAGCTTGCCGATGCCATCCAGGCCCAGACCGCCGGCATCCTGGCCGGCATCAACAATTTCTCGACCCGGGGCCTGGCCGATCTCTCGGCGCTGATCGGCGATGCCCGGGTCACGATGGACCGCATCGACCGGTTTGCAACAGAGCTGCAACAAGCGCCCGCGCAGCTCCTCCTTGGTGGTGGTGCCGGCGAAGTCCGCGACTATAATCGCCGCTAGACCCAAGGGAAGGCGGGAGGCGTCGTGAGTTCGGCTGTGCGGTCGCGTGCCCTGACGGGGCTGGCGGCGCTTGCCCTTGCGGCGGCGCTGGGCGGTTGCGCGCTTTTCCCCGGCCTGCCGCCGGAGACCTTCAACCTGTCAGCGCCGGCGTCCGTCCCGGGCCGCGGCAGCACCGATGCGCAGATCCTCGTCGAGGAGCCGGTCGCGATCGCGACCTACGACACCGAGCGTATCGTGGTGCGCGAAGGCGCGGTCCTCAGCTACTACCCGCTGGTCCAGTGGGCGGACAGGTTGCCGGTCCTCATCCAGACGCTGACGGTGGAAACCCTCGCCAACACCGGCCGCGCCCGCGCCGCCGGGCGTCCGGGCGAGGGGCTGAGCGTCGACTACGCGCTGCTGACGGAAGTTCGCGCCTTCGAATATGACGCGCTCACCGGCACCGCGCGCGTCGATCTCTTCGTCCGCATCATGGACGACCGCAATGGCCGGATCGTTGCGACCCGCCGCTTCCAGTCCCAGCGCCTGGTCGCGGCGGACTCTCCGGGCGGCGTGGTGACCGCGCTCGACCTGACGCTCCAGGATGTTCTGTCCGAAGTCGTGGTGTGGACCTTCGACCGCATCTGACGCGGCGCCCCGTTGAGGGGCTGGCGTGGAATGCGGCCTGCCATTCCCCGTCCCCCACCCGAATGAGCTTCGCTCGTTCGACCTCCCCACCAGGGGGGGAGGTTCAGGCGGAGGTTGTTGCGAGGTATGTCCCTGCCTCGACGGGAGGCGAAGCGAAGCCTCGGCCTAAATGACGCCGAGCTTCTTCTGCAGCGAGGAGGACGAGGTCGTGTACTGGAACACGAGGCGCTTCTCGGGGAAGACGATGCGGTGGATCGCCTGGGAGGCGAGAGCGACTTCGTGGAAGCCGCACAAGATCAGCTTGATCTTGCCGGGGTAGGTGTTGATGTCGCCCACGGCGAAGATGCCGGGCTCGGAGGTCTCGAACCGCGCCGTGTCGACCGGGATCAGGTTCTCGTTGAGATTGATGCCCCAGTTCGCCACCGGCCCGAGCTTCATGGTCAGCCCGAAGAAGGGCAGCATCCGCGAGGTCTCGACCTCGAACTCGACATTGTCGTTGCCCTTGACGACCGCATGGGTGAGCTGGCCGTCGCCGCCCTTGAGGCTGGTCACCTGGCCGAGCGCGAGGCGGACCTTCCCCTCGGCCACGAGCGCGCGCATCTGGTCGACGCTGTGCGGCGCGGCGCGGAACTCGTCGCGGCGGTGGAGGAGCGTCAGGCTCTTGGCGATCGGCGCGAGATTGAGTGTCCAGTCGAGCGCGGAGTCGCCGCCGCCGACGATCAGCACGTCATGGCCGCGGAAATCCTCCATGCGGCGCACCGCATACTGCACCGAGGTGCCCTCATAGGCCTCGATGCCCGGAACCGGCGGCCGCTTCGGCTGGAACGAGCCGCCGCCCGCGGCGATCACCACCGCCTTGCAGCGGAAGGTGGTGCCGAAGTCGGTCGTCAGCCCGAACCGGCCGTCGGGGAGCCGCTCCAGCGACTCGACCATCTGGCCGTAGTGGAAGGTCGGACCGAAGGGCTGGATCTGCTCGAGGAGCTTGTCGACGAGGCCCTGGCCGGTGACCACCGGATGGCCGGGAATGTCGTAGATCGGCTTCTCCGGATAGAGCTCGGCGCACTGGCCGCCGGGGCGGCCGAGGATGTCGACGAGATGGGTCTTGATGTCGAGAAGGCCGAGCTCGAACACCGCGAACAGGCCGACCGGGCCCGTTCCGACAATGACGACATCCGTTTCGATCGGTTCACTCATGGAAACGCTCACTTCCCCCACTATGCCAGTGGGTTCCTCTAGCCGCACATCCGGCCCCTGAAAAGCAACCCCTTTCGCTCGGCGAGCCGAAAGGGAGCAAATTCGGGCAGAGAAAGAGGTGCCGACGCTATCCCTGACGCTCGGGCACCTTGACGACCATGCCGTCGATCGCCTCGCTCACCCTGATCTGGCACGACAGCCGCGAATTCGGCCGGACATCATAGCCGAAATCGAGCATGTCCTCCTCCATCGGCGCCGGCGGACCGACGACGTCCATGAAGGGCGGCTCGATATAGACGTGGCATGTCGCGCACGCGCAGGCGCCGCCGCATTCCGCCTCGATGCCGGGAACCTGATTGTGGATGGCGGCTTCCATGACCGTCGAGCCGTTCTCGGCATCCACTTCGAAGGTCGTGCCGTCGGCGGCGATGTAGGTGATCTTGGTCATGCTGTCCGGCAGGGAGTGTGTTGCGACGAGGCGCGTCGCGTCGGTGCGCAAGGGTACGGTGCGGCGCGACCGAACCGTCGGGATGGCGCCATATAGGAGATTTGCTACGCTGTCGCCAGCGGCGGAATGTCAGGGCAGGGAGAGCCGGACCGATGGCGCTCCGAACGGCTCCGCCGATATCCACAGGATGGTGCAGCGACCTTCGGCCCGCGGTTGACTGTGCCTCCGCTGCACTGTGTGCTGCGATCCGATCCACCACTTTCGGGAGCATGGGACGAGGTGCCGCCACGCGTCCGGAGCCGCATTCTTAAGATATCGTTAACGGGCCGTTTTAACCTTGTGCGGCCCCATTTTGGCCCGGTTTACCATGCGTGCTGATTGCTCTCAGAATCCTAGAGCCAGCAACAGTTTCTTGTTCCTGTCGGCTCAGTGTGGCATCAACCAAGACGTGGGGGCGGCCATGGTGCTGCCACCACGGTCCGACAGCGGTCGGCGTGACGTGGGGCTTGGGGTCAGGGCGAATCGGAGACCGCAAAAGCGGTCGTCGGCAGACGAATGTCCGCCCCCCTGTCAACCGTCGAGGGAATCCTCCCTCGGTCGGCGACCGGAACAGTAGCGAGTGCGGGCGCGAGGCGGCAAATGGCAACGACGACTAGAGCACGGGCTTCCACGGAAGAAGCGGTTTCGGCGGTCGAGGAGGCTCTCCGGACCAATTTTGGCGTGGAGGATCCGCCGGAGGTAGAGGCGCCTGCGCCCGAGACACCGTCGCCGGCGGTCCGCGCCCGCAACGAGTCGCTGTCGCGCAATGCCGAGCCGCGGCGCCAGTTCGGCCGCCCGATCGAGGGCAGGCCGCCACAGCCCACGCGTCGCGTCCCCGCCCGCGCCGAGACCACCGCCGCCGCCACCCGCGCGCCCGAGCCGCCGGCGCGTCGCTTCGCCGACCGGCCGGAGACCGTCGCCGCCGAACCCGCGGTCGCGGCTGCCGCCGAGGAAGCACCGGCCCTCGAAGCGCCGCAGCCCGCTGCTGCTGCCGCCGCCGCGCGGCCGGCGTCCGCCCGCCAGCAGCGCGCGAACAACCGCTTCGCCGCCAATGACGACCGGCGCACCGCGCCGACGGCCTATCGCCGCCCGTCGCGCGCGATCTACTTCATCGCCATCGGCGTCTCCCTCCTGTGGGCGCTCGGCGTCATCGTCTTCGGCATCTCGGCCTATGGCGCCTCGGTCTTCACGCCCGGCGGGTCGGACGTCGAAGGCGCGCCGAACTTCGTCTCGATGCTCCTCCTCCTCGCGCTCCCGATCATGCTGGTCTGGACCGCCGCCACGATGGCGATGCGCTCGCAGGAGCTGCGGACGCTGGCGCGGTCGCTCGACGGCGTCATCGCCCATATGACCGAGCCGGAGCACATCGCCTCGGAGTCAGTGGTTTCGGTCAGCCAGGCGATCCGCCGTGAGTTTGCGGCCGTCGGCGACGGCATCGAACGCGCGATCGCCCGGGCGAGCGAGCTCGAGCTGATGGTGCAGAACGAGGTCTCCGCCCTCGAGCGCTCCTACGGCGACAACGAGCTCAGGATGCGCAGCCTCATCGAGGACCTCGCCAGCCAGCGCGAGGCGATCCTCGTCAATTCCGAGCGCGTCCGCACCTCCATCGTCCGCGCCCAGGAGTCGCTCTCCGAGGATCTCCGCCGCGCCAGCGACGCCATCGCCAGCAATGTCGGCAATGCCGGTGGCCGCATCACCGACGCGCTCGCCGAGCGCGGCGAGACGATCACCGAGGCGCTCGGCAGCGCCGGCGAAACCATGCTCGAGAAGCTCGCTGCGCGCGGCGACGATCTGGTGCATCGCCTCGGCTCCACCGTCGCCGAGGTCGCGGAATCCCTTGCCGCGACGAGCTCCGAGGTCACCGAGGCGCTCCTGCAGCGCAGCTCCGAGATCACCGACACGCTCGAGACCACCGGCCGCTCGATGGCCGACACGGTCGCCGACCGCGGCCGCGACGTGAGCGACACGCTCTCGCGCATCGGCAGCGAGCTGACCGAGGTTCTCGACCAGCGCACGCTCGAAATCACCCGGTCGATCTCCGAGACCGGCAACCAGGTCGCCGAGACCATCTATGTCCACGCCAAGGACGTGAACGCCGCCCTCAAGACCAACGCCGAGACGCTCCTCGTCGACCTCGCGCTGCGCGGCCAGGAGATCACCGACAAGCTCGACCAGACCGGCACCAGCATCGCCGAGACCATCACGCTGGGCGGCGGCGAGCTCGCCGAGCGCCTGTCGAAGACCGGCGACCGGATCTTCGAGGCGATCTCGGTCCATGGCGCCCAGCTCACGGACCGCCTGTCTTCGACCGGCGAGACCGTCGCCGACCTCATCGCCAAGCGCACCGACACGCTCCGCGAGACGATCGACACCGCCGCCGCTTCGGTCAACGAGACCTTCGACAGCCGAGCCGCGGAGCTCACCTCGCGCCTCGCGACCGTCGGCGGCGAAGTGGCGAAGGCCATCGCGACCCGCGGTCTCAAGATCAACGAGGCGATCATCGCGTCGGGCAACGAGATCACCGAGACGATCTCGGCCAAGACCAACGCCATCAACGATCTGATCCTGAGCTCGGGCGGCGAGGTGGCCGACCGCATCTATGCGAGCGGCAACGAGGTCCATACCCGGATCGTCGAATCGAGCCGGACGGTTGCGGACAGCCTCGAGACCCGCGGCAACGCGCTCTACGACCTCATCGTCGAATCGACCACGCAGCTTTCGGAGACCATCGAGAGCCGCGGCACCTCGATCCACGACAAGATCGTGTCCTCCGGCCGCCAGGTCTCGAACTCGATCGAAGCGCGGGCCATCGAGCTCTACGAGAAGATCCTCGAATCCGGCACCGACATCTCGACCGCCATCGAGCGCCAGGGCGTCACCGCCCATGACCGCATGGTCGAGGCCGGCACCACCTTCCGCGACGCCCTCGACGAGCGCTTCAACGCGATCAACGAGGTGATCGCAGTCCAGGGCCCGGCCGTGGTCGACCATCTCGCCACCAAGACGGCGGAACTCGACTCCGCCTTCTCGACCCGCCTTGGTGCCTTCGCCGAGGCGATCCAGGGCCACATCGCGGGCGCCGGCGAGAACCTCGAGCAGAGCGCGCAGCGCATCGACGAGGCGCTCGACAACCGCTCGCGGCAGATCAACAAGACCCTCATCGAGCGCACCCGCCAGCTTGCTGAAGCCTTCACGACCGGCCAGCAGCAGATCTCGGGGGTGGTCGACGGCCAGCTTGCGGACGTGACCGGCCGTCTGACGGAGCGGACGCAGGCCCTCGCCGACGTCCTGTTCGACCGCACCCAGGCGCTCAGCGAGGTCCTCACCGAGCGCACCCAGTCGCTCACCGAGGGGCTGTCGGAGCGGACGCAGACCCTCACCGACGCGCTGCTGGAGCGGACGCAGTCGCTCACCGACGTCCTGTCGGAGCGGCTCCAGGCCCTCAATGACGGGCTTTCGGATCGCACGCAGTCGCTCACCGACACGCTGTCGGCGCGGTCCCAGTCGCTGTCTGACGGCATCACTGAGCGGACCCGCGCTTTGGCCGATCTCCTGGCCGAGCGCTCCAACGCCATCAATTACGGCCTCGACGAACGCGCCGCGCAGCTTGCGGATACCTTCACCCGCGGCCGCGAGGCGTTCTCGGGCGTGGTGGAGCATCAGCTCCGCGACGTCACGACGAGCCTCGACGATCGCACCAGCACGCTCTCCACCATGCTTGAGACGCGGCTCTCGGCGATCGACCAGGGCCTCTCGCGCCGCGCCGACGCGCTCGTCCAGCGCACCGAGGAGATCTCCGCGCTCCTCAACGAGCGCGCCGCGGTCCTCAACTCCAGCCTCGGGGCGCGCACGGCGGAGCTCACCGAGACCCTCGACACCCGCGCGGCCCATTTCACGCAGGTCCTCGACGAGCGGCTCATCTCCACCGTCGACACGCTCGGCGCGCGGACCAACAACGTCGCCGAGACGATCCGCTCGGCGATCGAAGACGCGTCGCGGCGGATGGTCGACGATTCGCAGACCGTCAACGAGCTCCTCCGCGGCGTGGCGAACGAGATCGGCACGACCCTGACCAGCCTGAGCGGCCGGGTCGACGAGACCCTCGGCCAGCGGATGGGGAGCACCACCGAGGCGATCGAGCAGCGGACGCGCGAGTTCAACGAGGTCCTCCAGACCCGCAATGGCGAGCTCGCGAACCTCCTCGACAACCAGGGCAACACGCTGCTCCGGTCGCTCGAGAACCGCGGCTCGGAGATCACCACGCGCGTCGTCGACGTCGGCGACACCATCCTCGACCTCCTGTCGACCAAGGCGGGCGCCATCGTGGAGATGGTGCTGTCGCGGAGCAGCGAGGCCGCGGAGGCCCTCACCAAGAGCGGCGAGGCGGTCTCGACGTCCTTCGCGCTGACCAACGAGAAGGCGCGCAACGACGTCGCCGAGATCGTCGCCCATCTCGAGGACTCGAACGAGACGCTGCAGCGGCTCCTCGCCGGGACGTCGTCAAACCTCGAGCAGGTGCAGATGCATCTCGCCTCGCGGTCGGAGGAGTTCCGGACCACGATCGCGGGCGCCGTCGACACCACCGACCGCACCGCATCGGCGCTGGCCTACCAGGTCACGCTGCTGCGCGGCGTCGCCGACGACGTGCTCGAGCGCGTCGGGGCGCTTGCCGCCCGGTTCGACACCCACAGCCGCTCGCTCTCCGAGGCCGTCCGCCACGTCTCCGACGCCAACCGCCAGATCGAGAGCACGATCGGCGACCGCCGCCAGGCGATTGAGCAGCTCGCGTCGAGCCTCACCCAGCGGAGCGAGGCGATCGAGGGCATGATGAAGAACTTCGCCGAGACCGTGGAGCAGACCCTCCACGCGGCGGAGGAGCGTGCCATCCGGGCCAGCAGCTCGTTCAGCAACACGGCCGAGACCGCGGCGACGCTCGTCGCGGAGCAGCTCGAAAAGGTCAATCTCGGTGCGACCGAGGAAGGGCACAAGGCGGCCGAGGCCATCCGCAGCGCCAGCAAGGCGATGGTCGAGGACATCGGCGCGGCCATCACGACGGCCACGGAACGGTTCTCCGACGCCTCCCGCGAGATGCGGGAAGTGGCGAAGCGGCTCGAGGACGAGCTCAACCAGACCCGCGAGGAGCTTCGCGAGGGCGCCAGCAAGCTGCCCGAGGACGCCCGCAGCACCGCCGAGGCGATGCGCAAGGTGGTCGCCGAGCAGGTCGAGGCGCTGGAGGAGCTGACGCGGGCGGTCGCCCGCGCCGGCAGCAACGCCCGCCTGGCCGATGCTGCGAACGCCCCGATCCGGGTGTCGGCGAGCGAGGCCCAGGCCGCCGCCAATGCGCAACGCGCTGCACAGCCCGAGCCGGTCCGTGCCGCGGCGGCTCCCGCCCGTCAGCCTGCGCCGGCGCCGGCAGCGCCTCCCGCGGGCGAGCAGGGCTGGGTCTCCAACCTCCTCCGCCGCGCGTCCGAGGACGAACCGGTCGCTCCGGCTCGCAATGGCAATGGCAACGGCGCCAATGGCGCGGCCAACGGCCGGCTCGCCCAGGCCCTCGGCACGCTCTCGGCCGACATCGCAAAGGCCATCGACCACCGGTCGTCGGTCGAGGTGTGGGAGCGGTTCCGCCGCGGCGAGCGCAATGCTTTCACGCGGCGCCTTTATACGCTCCAGGGCCAGCAGACTTTCGACGAGATCCGCCGGAAGTACCAGAACAACAAGGAGTTCAAGGACGCGGTCGACCGCTACGTGGTCGACTTCGAGAAGCTCCTTGCCGACATCACCCGCAACGGCCAGGACAACGAGGCGGGCAACGCCTACCTCGTGTCCGACACCGGCAAGGTCTACACGATGCTCGCCCATGCGAGCGGGCGGTTCGACGCTTAGCGTCCGATCCGATCGAATTGAGACGGGCGGCGGGAGCGATCCGCCGCCCGTCGTGATTCTGGGCAGTGGTCAAATCCCCGCGTACCACTCGTAGCCGTCGCGGTCCTCGTAGTAGCCGCCGAAGCCGCCGTTGATGCCGGAGAGGGTCGAGACGACCTCGATCGACTTCAGGTATTTCGCGTGCTTGTAGCCGAGCTGCCGCTCCACCCGGAGGCGGAGCGGGGCGCCGTGGGGCTCGGGCAGGACCTCGTCGTTCATCTCGTAGGCGAGGATCGTCTGCGGGTGGAAGCAGTCCTCGAGGGCGAGGCTCTCATAGTAGTAGACGCGGCCGGACAGCGTGTTGCCGAAATCGTCGAAACAGCGGAACACGACATAGCGCGCGTCGGGCTGGAGACCGGCCTCGAGGAGGATCGGGCCGAGTTGCGGTCCCTTCCATTTGCCGATGCAGCTCCACCCTTCGACGCAGTCGTGCCGCGTGATCTGCGTGCGCGCCTCCATGCCACGAAGGTCGGCGAGCGAAAGGCTGAGCGGCGTATCGACGAGCCCGGTCACGGGCAGCCGGTAGTCGGCGAAGTCGAGGCGCTTCAGCGCGTCATAGGCCGAATCGCGCGCCGTCGTGTTGCCATTGGCCCGGAAATAGGCGGAGATGTCGGCCTCGCTGTATTCGCGGGCGAGCGTCTGCTCGGACAGGAAGAGCCGCTGCGCGGCTTCCGTCAGGTTCTCGACGCCGCGAAGGACGGGACGGACGCCGGAGTTGCCCGACGACCAGGCGTCGCAGCCGGCGAGGAGGAGCGATCCCGCGCCGGCGCCGGTCAGCGTCAGGAATCTTCGCCGGTTAATCCTGAGCCGGCCGGTCATTGGGAGCTTCCTTGATGACGTAGCGGCCGGTGATCATCGACCGGATGTTGTTCCAGACCCCCGAGACCAGGACCATCACGATGTGGACGAGGGCGAAGAGGACGACCAGGAACGCCGAGATGAAATGGAACGTCCGCGCCGACTGCCGCCCGCCGAAGAGATCGGACAGCCACGGGAAGCCGGCATTGACGCCCGGCGACATCGACAGGCCCGTCAGCACCATCACGATCAGGGCCACGATCGCGGCGATGTAGGCCAGCTTCTGCAGGATGTTGTATCGCGTCGCCTCCTCGCCGCGCGGGAAGCGCAGCCGGACATGCTCCCAGATCGTGCGGCCCATGTGCCGCCACTGCTCGCGACTTGGGATCAGGTCGCGCCAGAAGTGCCGTCCGGCGAGGCCGTAGACGACGTAGACGATGCCGTTGATCACGAAGATCCAGGCGAAGAAGAAGTGCCAGAGCCGCCCGGCCGCGAGATCCTGGTAGCTCGGCAGCGTCAGCCAGGACGGGAACGCGCGCTGCACCGGCTCGCCACGGTAGTTGGAGACGCCGAGGAATCCGGTCGTCGGGATGAAGTCGCCGCCCATGATCTGGACGACGCCCTGAAGCTCGCCTCCAACCTGGCGGATGGCGCCGATCGACAGGAACGTATCGATCGGCTGGTTCTGGCTGTTGAAGGTCGAGGTTTCGCCCCAATAGAGGTTGGGGTGGGCGTTGAAGATCTGCAGGCCGCTCATCAGCAGGAAAAGGATGCAGACCGCATTGATCCAATGCGTGATTCGCACCACCAGCCGGTGCCGGTAGACTTTCCTCTTGCCCGCCGTGACCGGCGGCCCTGCGACGGTGTCGCTCATGTCGGGCGGTCCCCGTTCCTCCGCCCGAGAATAACGGAACCGCAGCCGGGCGTGGTTTCACCCTCCGGTGATTTTTCTGCCCGCCGACTCAGTGCCCCCACCCAAACGGGCTGCGCCCGTTCGATCTCCCCCTCGTGGGGAGGCGGAAGATTGCGACTGAAAGGAGCAAGCTTCGGTGGGGGACGGCGGTGCGGTCCGAACGAACGCGCCCTGAACTAACCCGTCTCCGCCTCCTCCGGCTTCTCCGCCCTTCGCGTCAGCTCCCCCACAATGTCCGAAAGCCGCGGGGACCGTGCATTCACGAAGGGGAGGGGGCGGCAGACGTCGATGGCGGCGATGCCGACGCGGGCGGTGAGGATGCCGTTGATGACGCCTTCGCCGAGCCTGGCGGAAATCCGCGCGGCGAGGCCGTGGCCAAGGATCTGCTGGATCATCGATTCGCCCGCCGCCATGCCGCCGGTGATGGCGAGATGGCCGATCGCCCGCCGCGTCAGGCTGATGAAGCCGATGATGCCGGGGCGGCCGCCATAGAGGGTGGAGAGCCGCCGGATGAGCCGGAGGATCTCCGTCAGGACGAAGAGGACGTCGACCAGCGCGCGCGGCGAGATCGCCGTCACGATCGACACGCGCTTCGCCGAGGAGAGGACGAGTTTTCGGGCCGCATCGTCGAGCGGGACGAGGAGCTCGGTTTCGGCGAGGCCGATCAGGTCGCGGCCGTCGATGATCTCGCGCACATGGCTCTGAAGCGCCTTCCGCCCTCGCGCCATCTCCGCCCGCAGCCGGTACAGCTCCAGCAGCTCGCGCGCCGTCGCCTGGGCCTCGGCCCGCTTGTCGGACGCGATCGCGTCCGCGGCCATCGCCTGGATATGCGTGATCTTGCGCAGGCGGAGCAGCCCTACGATCTCGCGTACCATCAGCACCAGGAGCGCGATCACGACCGCGGCGGCGAGGGCGACGCCGGCCCAGCCGAACCAGCCGGTGCGGTCGAACAGCGAGCGGATCAGACTGTCGATCCCGAGGCCGATCCCCAAAAGGACGAGCCCGGACAGGCCGGCGATCAGGAGGCGCGCCCAGCGGTGCCGCCGATGGCGCGGCGGCACGGTCACGACCGCCTGCTCGGAATCGTCGAACGCGTCGGGCTCGGTCAGCACGACCGGCTCGCCGAACGGCAGGACCGGCTCGTCGGCCTCTTCGGCGAGGCGGACCTCCGACAGCTTGAAGGCCGTCGGCTCGCGCGGGCGTTCCGCGTTCATGCGAGACGGTCCCCGAGAAGGTATTCCAGCGCACGGTCGAGCCGGATGTGGGGCAGCGACAGCGTCAGCCCCTCGGCCGTCCGTTCGAGCGGCGGCGGCCGGAACCGCATGAAGCGGACCGGCGCGGCGCGCTTCCGCTTCTTGCCGGTCTCCTCGGCGTCCACCGCTTCGAACACCACGGCCGGGTCGTCCGGCAGGTCGCCGGGGAAGAGGGCGACCTCGGTCGCCCCGTCAAAGGTTTCGCCGTTGAGCGTTTCGCCTTTCAGCGGCGTCCCGATGATGCTCGGCAGCCGCTCGCCGCTCTGGACGACGGTGCCTTCCTTGGTCGCGCGGACGGAGGCGAGGGCGACCGCTTCGATGCCGGCGCCTTCGATGGACACGCGCTCGACAACGCGGGCGAGGAGCCTCGTCAGGATCGCCTCGAGCCGATCATGGTCGCGATGATGGAGATGGTCCGCCTTGGTCGCCGCGAGCAGGATCCTGTCGATCCGCCGCGACAGGATGCGGGAGAGGAAGTTGCTCCGGCCAGGGCGGAAGCAGGCGAGGATCTCGGTCAGCGCGACCTCGAGGTCGCGGAGCGCGGCCGGGCCGGCATTCAGCGCCTGGAGGGCATCGACGAGCACGATCTGGCGGTCGAGCCGGGTGAAGTGTTCGCGGAAGAACGGCTTCACCACGACGGATTTGTAGGCCTCGTAGCGGCGCGCCATCATGTTGTAGAGCGACCGCCGGCCAGCGTCCGCGCCGTCGCCGATAAGCGGGGAGAAGGTGAGAGCGGGCGAGCCTTCGAGGTCGCCCGGCATCAGGAAGCGCCCCGGCGGCAGCGTCGACGGCGAGCGGCGATCGTCGCGGCAGGCCCGGAGATAGTCGGTGAAGAGCCCGGCAAGCTCCTTGGCGAGCATTTCGTCGGCGGGCGCGTTGGGGGCGAGCTCGCGGATCCGCCCCAGCCAGGCGTCGCCGGTGCCGTGCCGCGAGCGGTCCTCCGCGCGCGCGATCGTCTCCGCCGACCACTGCGAAAAGTCCTTGGCGAGGAGCGGCAGGTCGAGGAGCCACTCGCCGGGATAGTCGACGATGTCGACATTGAGCCGGCCGCGGCCGAAATTCCGGCCGAGGAAGGTCGCCGATTCATAGGAGATCGTGAGCCGGAGCTCGCTGATCCGGTAGGTCGATTCCGGCCAGGTCCGCTGCTCGACCATGTCCGCCACATGGGCCTCGTAGTCGAAGCGCGGAACCGCGTCGTCAGGCTGCGGTTCGAGCGCGGCGCCGGTGACCCGCCCGCTCGAATAGGCCTTGAAGAGCGGCAGGCGGCCGCCATGGATCAGATTGTGGACGAGGGCGGTGATGAACACCGTCTTGCCGGCCCGCGAGAGGCCGGTGACGCCCAGGCGGACCGTCGGTCCCCTCAGCGCGCCGATCCGCTCGGCCAGCGTCGTGACAGCGATCCGTGCCTCGTCGGCAAAGCTCGTCAGCGGCAGGCCTTTGCGCGCCGGCAGCGCATCTCCCGATTGCGGCACAGTCCCTCTTCAGCGTGCGCGGTCAGGCTTCCGCGCCGCCCTTCTCACCGCCGACGATCTCGAGATCGCGCGGCCTGAAGAACGCCACGATGCGGCCCGACCGAGGTGCGATGTCGTCCCACTTGGCGCGGTCGAAATCGATGACCGCAAGGCCAGCCGTCGGAAAACGGTTGGCGACCTCGTCCCTTAGATCGGTGTTGCCGGCCCCGATGAGAAGGGCCGCCGTCTCCTGCATCGCCGGATTATGCCCGACGACCAGGAGGGTCTGGGCGGTGGCGCCGTACCGGCCGATCTGGTCGAGATAGTGCCCGTTGCCGGCCTCGTAGAGGAGCCGGCTCAGCTTCACGTCGGTATCGGCTCTGAGATGCGCAACGAGAGCCGCGAACGTCTCCCGCGTCCGCCGCGAGGACGAGCAGAGGATGCGATCCGGCAGCAGCTCGTGCTTGGCGAGATGCTCCCCGACGAGGGCAGCGGCGCGGCGGCCCTGGCTCGTCAAAGGCCGGTCGATGTCAGGTTCGCCTGCCGCCGCCTTCGCATGGCGGAGGAGAAGGAGGCGACGCATATAGCGCCCTCAGTTCATCGGAGGCCGGAACTCTAGAGCCGTTCGCAGGGAACCGCGAGAGGGCGTGGTGTCGCCGGGGCGTTGTCCTCAGGCGGCGTGCGGATGATGGTCGCGCTGGACCGTATTGTGGCCCGCGAGCTGCTCCAGCATGTCCTCGGAAGCCCCCTTCGCGGCAGCGAGGGCGCCAAGGCTGATCTGGAGCATCGACCGGAATTCCGCGTGACGCTGGCGGAGATGGTGCATCGCCTCCGGCGCGCGGCGCTCAAGCGCCTCGCGGATCTTCTTCACCGATTCGAGGCCGGCGATGAACTCGCGGGCGGCGACCTTCTTGCGCGGCTCGAGCAGCTTGAGCGCGAACACCTTGCCCTCGCGGACGAGGGCGGTCTCCTCGTCCACGAGGTGGATCAGTTCGTCCATCCGCCGCTCGATCGCGAGGCAGAGGGTCTCCGCGGCCTCGCGGATGCGGCGTTCGGAAGCGCTCTCGGTGCGATGCTTGGCATGCGTGTCGGAAGTCATGGCCGGCTCCTTCTCGTCCTTCGCGGCGATCGGTCGCCGCAGCGCCCTCTGCTGACGCCGCACCGGGGGGCTGAGCGGCAGCCATGCGAAAAGGCAATTCCCAGAATGGGCCAAGCGCCTTAAAGAGCACTTAACCATGAGCGCCGGAGGAGGCGGCGATTCGGACAACGCATTCGGAATGCACATGAAATCGTGACGGAATCCGCCACGCAGGTGCCATTGTCCGGTTATGGCCTCGTAGCTATATTCCGCGCGCTTTCGGAACCCAGCAGGAAGTGTCTATGTCCACAGCAAGCCTGGACGACCTCTACCGGCCAGACGAATCCGAGCCCTTCATGAACGAGCGGCAGCGGGAGTACTTCAGAGCAAAGCTCCTGCGGTGGAAGGACGATATCCTCCGCGAAGCCCGCGAGACGCTGCAGCATCTCCAGGACGAGAATCAGAACCATCCCGACCTCGCCGACCGCGCGTCCTCGGAGACCGACCGCGCGATCGAGCTCCGGGCGCGCGACCGGCAGCGCAAGCTGATCGCCAAGATCGACGCCGCGCTCCTGCGGATCGACGGCGGCACCTATGGCTACTGCGAAGAGACGGGGGAGCCGATCGGCCTCAAGCGCCTTGACGCCCGCCCGATCGCCACGCTGTCGATCGAGGCGCAGGAACGGCACGAGCGCCGCGAGCGCGTCTACCGGGACGACTGAGTATCCCGCGTCGCCGGGGCCCGGTCGGGCCTCGGCCTACTTCTTTCCGAAGATTTCCCCGAGCAGCTCGGCCATGTCGCTCTCGCGCGACGAGAGCCGCTCGGCGCGCTCGCGCGCTTCCGCGTCGCTCTCGGTCGGGACGATCGGCTCCTCCGCGACCGGCGTCGGGGCGGCGTCTGCCGGCTTGACCTGATCCTCGGTCCTCTCCACCACGGGCGGCACGAGGGCTGCCATCTCGGCCTCGATGGTCCGCGCGGTCTCGGCCGGCAAGACGGCATCGTCCGGCGTGACTGTGACGATCGGGGCGGCGTCGGCGGCCGCGCCATCGGTCCGAGCCAGGCTGGTCGGGGGCGTATCGCTGTTGCCGGCCGCCGGTGTGGGGCGGGCGGGCGCGGTCAGGGCCGTGCCGGCGCCGACGATCGGCGCGGCCGGCGGCGGCTGCATCCGGCTCGGGCGCGGCGGCGCGGCAATACCGAGCGGGACGACCGACGCCGATGACGTCGCGGCCGGCTCGCCCGGTGTGTTCGCCGCTTCCACCGGGCGGAGCGGGACCGGGGTCGGACGGCTTGGGGGCCGCTGCGCCGGCGGAGTGCCCGGCCGTGCCGCGGGGTTGACGGGGGAAGGGCGGGGTCCGGGCCGGCCGGCCGGAGGCGCGCCGGTCGGCGCCGGGGCGGGCGGCCCGTTCTGAGGCGCGGCGCCTTCGCGTGCCCCCTGAGCCGGCGGACGGCCGCGCTGCGCGGGCTGGACGTTCCGCTGGATCGCCTGTTCGATCACGAGGTCGGTCGCGCCGCCGATCAGGAGGAGATGCTCCACGGTATCGCGGCGGACGAGGATGAGCTTGCGCCGGGAATCGACCGGCAGCACGTCCGGCACCGAGAGCCGCGGCGCCCGGTTGCGGCTGCCGCGCAACCCGAAGCTGCGGCCGCGGAAGATCCGGAGCGCAAGGCCTACCAGGAGGAGGGTCAGCGCGGCGATCAGAAGCAGCACCGCTGCCAGGATCACGATCCGAGCAGCCGTCTCGCCGATGATTGGCCCAAGAACGTCCATGGCGTTATCCGATGTTACGGAACACTGATTCTGATCGGCTGGCGCCCGCCGTCAACGGAGACGCATGATTTTCGTTGCGTTTGCAAGGGCGCACTGTAGGGCCGGCGCCGCCGACATGGGATAGTGCCGTCGCACGAATCTCGGATGATCAAGAGGGGGCGGTGACGGAACGGCTGGCGATGGGCGACCAGGCGAGCAACGAAGCGGGCGCAGCCCCTGTCGTCGACCGAACGGAACGGTTCGCGGGCGGGGTCCGGCTGGTCCTCCTCGCCGGTGCGATCCTCGTCGCCGCGATTGCCCTGGCCCTCTGGCCCGGAGAGGGCGCCGAGCCGGTCGTCCTCGGCCTCCTTGGCCTCCTCGCCGTCGTCGGCATCGTTGCCCTCTTTGCCTGGGCGATCGGTCTCCTCCGCATTGCCGGCGGTGGCAACGCCAACCCGGTCGCGGAGGCGTTTCTCGACACCCAGACCGAAGGCATCGTCATCGCCGACGGCGACGGCCGGATGATCTTCGCCAACCGGGCCTATGCCGACCTTCTCGGCGCCGCGGACGAGAGCGACCTCCGCGCCGTTGAGCGCGTCTTCGCCGGCGAGCCCGGCGCCGCCGATGCCATCTACCGGCTCGCCCAGGCGGCGCGGGACGGCGTCGAGGCCGCCGAAGAGGTGCGGATGCCGGTCGCGCTCGACGGCATGAGCGTGGGCGGCCGCTGGTATCGCATTGCGGTGCGGTCGATGGAGGTCGCGGACCGCGACGGGTCGTTCACCGTCTGGCGCGTGTCCGACGTGACCGACGAGCGGCGGCGGCAGGAGAACGTCTTCCTCGAGCTGCAGCACGCGATCGACTATCTCGACCACGCGCCGGTCGGCTTCTTCTCTGCGGAAGCCGACGGGCGGATCGTCTACCTCAACGCGACGCTCGCCGACTGGCTCGGCATCGACCTCACCCGCTTCGTGCCGGGATCGCTTCTCCTTCGCGACCTCGCCCGCGGCGCCGGTGCGGCGCTGCTGCCGTCGACGGCCGCATTGGGCGAGGAGGGTCGCACCACGACCGTCGATCTCGATCTCGTCACGGCGAGCGGGCAGAGCCTGCCGGCGCGCCTCCTCCACCGCGTTGCGCTGGGGTCCGACGGCGCGCCGGGCGCAACCCGGACCATCGTTCTGAACCGGAGCCGGGGCGAAGACATCGACGAGGCGGCCCGCGTCGCCGAAGTCCGGTTCGCCCGCTTCTTCAACAACACGCCGATCGCGATCGCCGCGATCGACGCAAGCGGGCGAATCGTCCGAACCAACGCGCCCTTCGCCCGGCTCTTCGCGGCGGCGCTCGGCCAGGCGCCGGGCAAGCGGCCCGTAGCCGATCTCGTCCGCGAGGGCGACCGGCCGGCGCTTTCGGATGCGATCGCGCGCGCCGGGCGGAACGAAGGCGAGGTGGCGCCCGTCGATCTCGCCATTGCCGGGCCGGCGGACCGCAGCGCCCGCTTCTACGTCACCGCCGTCGCCGAGGGTGATGAGGCGGACATCGTGTCGGTCGTCTATGCCCTCGAGACCACCGACCAGCGGGCGCTCGAGGTCCAGTTCGCGCAGAGCCAGAAGATGCAGGCCGTCGGCCAGCTCGCCGGCGGCGTCGCCCATGACTTCAACAATGTCCTGACGGCGATCATCGGCTTCTCGGACCTTCTCCTCGCCAACCACCGGCCGAGCGATCCGTCCTTTCAGGACATCATGAACATCAAGCAGAACGCGAACAGGGCGGCGAGCCTGGTCCGGCAACTGCTTGCCTTCTCGCGCCGCCAGACGCTGAGGCCGCAGGTCATCGCGCTCAACGACGTCCTCTCCGACCTCTCGATTCTCCTCCAGCGCCTCCTCGGCGAGAACGTGAAGCTCCAGCTCGTCCACGGCCGCGACCTTTGGTCGGTGAAGGCCGACGTCAACCAGTTCGAGCAGGTCGGGATCAACCTTGCGGTCAATGCCCGGGACGCGATGCCCGGCGGCGGTACGCTGACCATCCGGACCCGTAACGTCGACGCCCGTGCCGTGCGCGGCTTCGGCCATTCCGGCCTCCCGGAAGGCGACTACGTCCTCGCCGAGTTCGAAGATACCGGCACCGGCATCGCCCCCGAGAACCGGGGCAAGATCTTCGAGCCCTTCTTCTCGACCAAGGATGTCGGGAAGGGGACCGGCCTCGGGCTCTCGACCGTGTACGGCATCGTCCAGCAGACCGGCGGCTACATCTTCTTCGACACCGAGATGGGTCGCGGCACGATTTTCCGCATCTTCCTGCCGCGTCACGTCGAGGAAGCGGCGACTGCTGCCGAGGGGGCAGGCCCCGGCGACCAGAAGCCAGCCGAGCCGACCGATCTCACCGGCTCGGCGCGGATTCTCCTTGTCGAGGACGAGGAGGCGGTGCGCGCTTTTGCGGCGCGCGCGCTGAAGAGCCGGGGCTACCTGGTCGAGACCGCCGCCTCGGGCGTCGAGGCCCTCGAGGTCATGGCCCGCGTCGGCGGCGAGATAGACCTCGTCGTCTCGGACGTCGTGATGCCGGAAATGGACGGCCCGACCCTTCTCCGTGAGCTTCGCCAGACCCGGCCGGACCTTCGCATCATCTTCGTGTCGGGCTACGCCGAGGACGCCTTCAAGAGGAACCTCCCGGCAGGCGAGACCTTCGGCTTCCTGCCGAAGCCGTTCTCGCTGAAGCAACTCGCCACCGCGGTGAAGGAGACGCTCTCGCGGCCGTTGTGAGCGGCCGTTCAGGCCGACCCCTGCGGCGGCTTGTCGAGTTCCTCGCGGCCGGCATTGCCGCCGGGCGCCGCGATCGGCTTGGCGGCGAAGCCGCGCAGGACCTCCATGATGACGGCGGCGTTCGGCATGTCCTTGGCGATGTAATTGTCGCGCTGAAGGGCGAACACCTTCTCGAAGACGTTCGGCTTGACCGTTCCGGTCGCGACGAGGATCTCCATCATCATCTTGAGGGCGTCGACGATCGCGACCTCGCTGTCGCGGAGGCGTTCGTCCTTCGGTTGCTCGTCGGTCATGCGGGTCCTTCCTGTGCGCCGGCACCTTACCGGCGTCGCCCCGGACCGTCGACAGCGATTGGGAAGGTCGCGTTCTCCTCTTGCGGAGCGAGAACAAAATAAGTACAAACGACTCACGCGAGCACTGGCGTCGTCCCGAGGCATTGTGGAATAAGGAGCGCGGCAATGGCTACCAATTCTCTCCGTTTGGTCGAGGGCAGCATGGACAAGTCGAAGGCGCTTGATGCGGCGATGAGCCAGATCGAGCGCGCGTTCGGCAAGGGCTCGATCATGCGGCTCGGCCAGAACGAGCAGGCCGTCGAGGTGGCGACGGTCTCGACCGGCTCCCTCGGCCTCGACATCGCCCTCGGGATCGGCGGCCTGCCGCGGGGCCGCATCGTCGAGATCTATGGCCCGGAATCCTCGGGCAAGACGACCCTTGCGCTCCACACCGTCGCCGAGGCGCAGAAGGCCGGCGGCATCTGCGCCTTCGTCGATGCCGAACACGCGCTCGATCCGATCTATGCCCGCAAGCTCGGCGTGAACCTCGAGGACCTCCTTATCTCGCAGCCCGATACCGGCGAGCAGGCGCTCGAGATCGCGGACACGCTGGTGCGCTCGGGCGCGATCGACGTCCTCGTCGTCGATTCGGTCGCCGCGCTCACGCCGCGGGCGGAGATCGAGGGCGAGATGGGCGACCAGCTTCCTGGCTCGCAGGCCCGGCTCATGAGCCAGGCCCTGCGCAAGCTGACGGCGTCGATCTCGCGCTCGAAATGCATGGTGATCTTCATCAACCAGATCCGCATGAAGATCGGCGTGATGTTTGGCAGTCCCGAGACCACCACCGGCGGCAACGCCCTCAAGTTCTACGCGTCGGTCCGCCTCGACATCCGCCGCATCGGCGCGATCAAGGACCGCGACGAGGTCGTCGGCAACCAGACGCGCGTGAAGGTGGTCAAGAACAAGCTGGCGCCGCCGTTCAAGCAGATCGAGTTCGACATCATGTATGGCGAAGGCGTCTCCAAGACCGGCGAGCTCATCGACCTCGGCGTTCGCGCCGGCATCATCGAGAAGTCGGGCGCCTGGTTCTCCTATGACAGCCAGCGGCTCGGGCAGGGCAGGGAGAACGCAAAACTCTTCCTTCGCGACAACCCGGCCATGGCGAACACGATCGAGAAGGCGATCCGTCAGAACGCCGGCCTCCTCGCGAACCAGATCCTGGCCAACGGGACGGCCGAGGACAGCGACGGCGGCGAAGACTGATCGTCAGGAGGGGTGACGCCATGGAGCAACGCCTCAGCCTCGTGACGCTCGGCGTGGCCGATCTCGGCCGCGCCGTCCGCTTCTACGAGGCGCTCGGCTGGCGGCGCTCGAACGCGGACGAAGGCGTCGCGTTCTTCCAGGCGCCGGGAATGGTCATTGCGCTGTGGAGCCGTGACCAGCTCGCGGAAGACGCGGGCGTGTCCTCGGAAGGCTCCGGCTTTCGTGGCATCGCGCTCGCTCACAACACGCGCGACCGCGCCGAAGTCGATGCGGTGCTGACGGAAGCGGCGGCCGCGGGCGCGGTCATCGCGAAGCCGGCGGCCGCTACGCCCTGGGGCGGCTACTCCGGATACTTCTCCGACCCGGACGGCCATCTCTGGGAGGTGGCGCACAATCCGTTCTGGACCATCGGACCGGATGGCGGCGTCAAGCTTGGCTCCGCAAGCGGTTGATAATGCGGCGTCTGCGGCCGTTGCGCCGCGTAGGGCCGAAGGCTAAATACGCCCGTCGGAAACGGTAGGTCCCGCAGGTTCGGTGCGGGTTTGGCCGCCCGGCGATGCCGGTCGGGTGTCCATGAGCAGCGTCAGCGAGATCCGCTCCCAGTTCTTGTCCTTCTTCGCGCGGAACGGCCACGAGGTCGTGCCGTCGAGCCCGCTCGTCCCGCGCAACGACCCGACGCTGATGTTCACCAATGCCGGCATGGTCCAGTTCAAGGACTATTTCACCGGCCGTTCCGGCGCGCCCTGGCCGCGGGCGGCGACGGCCCAGAAATGCGTCCGGGCCGGCGGCAAGCACAACGACCTCGACAATGTCGGCTACACCGCGCGCCACCACACCTTCTTCGAGATGCTGGGGAATTTCTCCTTCGGCGACTATTTCAAGGACCGCGCGATCGAACTGGCGTGGGACCTGATCACGAAGGACTACGGGCTGTCGAAGGACCGTCTCACCGTGACGGTCTACGCGACCGACGACGAGGCGTTCGACCTCTGGCGGAAGATCGCGGGGCTCCCGGAGCAGCGCATCATCCGCATCGCGTCGAGCGACAATTTCTGGGCGATGGGCGACACCGGCCCGTGCGGCCCGTGCTCCGAGATATTCTACGACCACGGCGACCATATCGCAGGCGGGCCGCCCGGCTCGCCGGATGCGGATGGCGACCGCTTCGTCGAGATCTGGAATCTCGTCTTCATGCAGTACGAGCAGGTCACGCCGGACCGGCGCGAGCTGCTGCCGACGCCATCGATCGACACCGGCATGGGCCTCGAGCGCATCGCCGCGGTGCTGCAGGGCGTCCACAACAACTACGACATCGACCTGTTCCGCGCGCTGATCGCCGCCTCGGTCGAGGCGAGCGGCGTCCCCGCGGCGGGGAATGCGCTCGCGAGCCACCGCGTCATCGCCGACCATCTCCGCGCGTCGTCCTTCCTGATCGCGGATGGCGTGCTGCCGGCCAATGAAGGGCGCGGCTATGTCCTCCGCCGCATCATGCGGCGGGCGATGCGCCACGCGCATCTGATCGGCACCAAGGACCCGTTGATGTGGCGCCTCGTGCCCGCCCTGGTCCGCGAGATGGGCCAGGCCTATCCGGAGCTCAACCGGGCCGAAGCGCTGATCAGCGAGACGTTGAAGCTCGAGGAGACGCGTTTCCGGCGGACGCTGGAGCGCGGCCTGACGCTCCTCGACGAGGCGACCGGGAACCTCAAATCCGGCGCGACCCTCGCCGGCGAGACCGCGTTCCGCCTCTACGACACCTACGGCTTCCCGTTCGACCTGACGGAAGACGCGCTTCGCTCGCGCGGCATCGGCGTCGACCGCGCCGGCTTCGATGCGGCGATGGAGAAGCAGAAGGCGGAGGCGCGCGCCAACTGGGCCGGCTCCGGCGAGGCGCAGACCGAGGCGGTCTGGTTCAAGCTGCGCGACCGGCTCGGCCCGACCGAGTTCCTCGGCTATGCGCAGGACCGCGCCGAGGCCGTGATCGAGGCGATCGTGGCCGGCGGGGACGAGCGCGCCGAGGCGACGGCGGGCACCGAGATCGCGCTCGTGGTCAACCAGACGCCGTTCTACGCCGAGTCCGGCGGACAGGTCGGCGACATCGGGACGATCCGGACCGAGGGTGGCGCGATCGTCCGCGTCACCGACGTCGAGAAGCGGGCCGACGGCCTGTTCGCGCATTTCGGCGCCGTGGAAAGCGGCACGATCCATGTCGGCGACGCGGTGACGCTCGAGATCAATGTCGACCGGCGCCAGCAGATCCGCTCCAATCACTCGGCGACCCATCTCCTTCACGCGGCGCTGCGGAAGGTGCTCGGCACGCATGTCGCCCAGAAGGGCTCGCTGGTCGCCCCGGAGCGCCTGCGGTTCGATTTCTCGCAGCCGAAGCCGATCAGCGACGACGAACTCGACGAGGTCGAGACTCTGACCAACACGATCGTCCTCCAGGACTCGGTCGTCAGCACCAAGCTGATGGACCGTGACTCCGCCATCCAGGCCGGCGCGATGGCGCTGTTCGGCGAGAAGTATGGCGAGGAGGTCCGCGTCGTCTCGATGGGCACCGACGAGGGCAAGGCCTATTCGGTCGAGCTGTGCGGCGGCACTCACGTGAGCCGCACCGGCGAGATCGGGCTGGTGACGATCGTCTCCGAGGGCGCCGTTGCCTCCGGCGTCCGCCGCATCGAGGCGCTGACCGGACAGACCGCGCGACGCTACCTCGAGGAGCAGAACCGGAAGCTCAAGGCGATCGCGGGGACCCTGAAGGTCGCGCCCGACGAAGCCGAGGCACGCGTGGCGGCGCTGGTCGATGAGCGCCGCCGGCTCGAGCGCGAGCTTTCGGAAGCGAAGCGGGCTCTCGCGCTCGGCGGGGGCGGCGGCCGGGCGGCCGACACCGAGACGTCGAAGACCGCGAGCGGCGTGCCGGCGATCCTCCGCGTGCTGCCTGGCGTCTCGGCGAAGGATCTCAAGCCGCTGGTCGACGAAGCCAAGAAGGCGCTCGGCTCCGGAATCGTCAGCTTCGTCGCCCTCGACGAGGGCAACAAGGCGAGCATCGTCGTCGGGGTCACGGCCGATCTGACGGCGGCCAACAACGCGGTCGACCTGGTGCGGATCGGCGCCGAGAAGCTCGGCGGCAAGGGCGGCGGCGGCCGGCCGGACATGGCCCAGGCCGGCGGCCCCGACGGCGCCAAGGCGGACGAGGCGCTGGCGGCGATCGCCGCGGCCATCCGCGCCGCCTGACGCGCCGGGCCGCGGGATGGATCTCGACGGCTGGACCCGCGATCTCCTGATCTTCCTCGTGACGGCCGGCATCATCGTGCCGGTCTTCTACCGCGCCCGGATCGGCACGGTGCTGGCCTTCCTGATCGCCGGCGCCGTGCTCGGGCCGGGCGGCCTCGGCAGCCTCGTCGACCAGCAGCCTTGGCTCCGCCACATCACGTTCGTTGACGAGGAGCGCGTCGAGCCGTTCGCGCAGCTCGGCGTGATGTTCCTCCTCTTCACGATCGGCCTCGAACTCTCGTTCCAGAGGCTCTGGGCGATGCGCCGCTACGTGTTCGGCGCCGGGACGGCACAGACGCTGGGGGCGACCGTTGCCATCGGCGGCGTCGCGATGGCGTTCGGGGTCGCGCTCGACGCGGCAATCGTCTTCGGGCTCGGTCTCGCCTTCTCATCCACCGCGATCGTCCTGCAGCTCCTGATCCAGGCGCGGCGGCTGTCGGCGGATGTCGGCAAGGCGACGCTCGGCATCCTGCTGATGCAGGACCTGATGGTCGTGCCCGGCGTGATCCTGATCAGCGTCCTTGCCGGGGAGGGCGAGACATCGATCCCCCTCGCGCTGCTCCGCGGCATCGGCACCGCCATCGCCGCCGTGCTCGTCATCGTCGTTCTCGGCCGCTACCTCCTCCACCCGCTGCTGCGCCTCGCGGCATCGACCGGGAGCCGCGAGATCGTGGTCGCGATCGGCATCCTCGTCGCGGTGGCGGGGGCTGCGATCACCTCCGCCGTCGGCCTGTCGCCGGCGCTCGGCGCGCTCCTCGGCGGGCTTCTCCTCGGCGCGAGCGAATATCGCCACCAGATCGAGGTCGACATCGAGCCCTTCAAAGGGCTGCTCCTCGGCCTCTTCTTCATGTCGGTCGGCATGAGCCTCAATTTCGCGTTCCTCGCGTCCGAGATCCTGCCGATCCTCGCCGCGGTCGTCGCGCTCATCGTCGTGAAACTCGCCGTCGTCTTCGCCGTCTGCCGCGTCTTCGGACTGCGGACGCCGGAGTCGCTCGAGGCCGGCTTCCTGCTCGCCGGCGCCGGCGAGTTCGCGTTCGTCCTCTTCACGCTGGCGCGGCAGGAAGGGCTCATGACCTCGGCGGACCTCAGATTCGTCACGACGGTTGCCGCGATCTCGATGATGCTGACGCCGATCCTCGGCCCGCTCGGCACCCGGCTGTCGCGGCGGATGCGGGCCAGGGTCGAGGAGCATGGGGAGCAGGCGCCGACGGGGACCCTCGACACGGCCGACCACGTCGTCATCGGCGGTTTCGGCCGCGTCGGCGCCATGGTGGCGCGGACATTGGATGCGGCGTCTGTGCCTTACGTCGCGCTCGATCTCGACCCGGACAACGTTTCCGCCGCGCGGGCCGAGGGGAGGCACGTCTATTTCGGCGATGCGAGCCGTTTCGAGATCCTCGAGAAGCTCGGCGGCTCGAAGGCGAAAGCCTTCGTGCTGACCTCGGACATGCCGGCGCAGGTGGACCTCGCCGTCAAGGCGATCCGCGACGCGTGGCCGGACGTTGCGATCTACGCCCGCGCCCGCGACCCGGACCACGGGCGTCGGCTCGCCGGGCTCGGCGCGACCGCCGCGGTGCCGGAGGCGTTCGAGGGCAGCCTGTCGCTGGCCCGGCGCGTGCTCGTCGGCGTCGGCGTGCCGGACGAGCTTGCCGAGGAAGCGACGAGGGCCATCCTTGCCGAGGCCATGAAGGGTGCGACTGTGCCACAACGGCGGATCGCCTGAGGGGTCGTTCTTCCTTACCTCTCCCCGGCGGGGAGAGGGAGAAGTCGAACCTCATCAGTCAGTTCGCGCCACGAAATCCGTACGCCGCAGCAGGCCGGAAGGCGCTATTCCTTGCTCGCTGCCATCGCCAGCGTCAGGCGCTCCGACACCTTGTCGAGGAAACCCGCCGTCGTCAGCCAGCGCTGTTCCGGCCCGACGAGGACGGCGAGGTCCTTCGTCATGTAGCCGGCTTCGACGGTGCCGATGCAGACTTCTTCGAGGAGCCGCGCGAAACGGGTGAGCTCGTGGTTGCCGTCGAGCTTCGCGCGATGTGCGAGGCCGCGGGTCCAGGCGAAGATCGACGCCATCGAGTTGGTCGAGGTTTCGCGGCCCTTCTCGTGCTCGCGGAAATGGCGCGTCACGGTGCCGTGCGCCGCCTCGGCCTCGACCACGCTGCCATCCGGCGTCATCAGCACCGACGTCATGAGGCCGAGCGAGCCGAAGCCTTGGGCGATCGTGTCGGACTGGACATCGCCATCGTAGTTCTTCGCCGCCCACACGAAGCCGCCCGACCATTTCAGGGCGGCCGCGACCATGTCGTCGATCAGCCGGTGCTCGTAGGTGAGGCCGGCCTCCTCGAACCGGTCCTCGAACTCGGCCGCATAGATCGCGGCGAAGATGTCCTTGAAGCGCCCGTCATAGGCTTTCAGGATCGTGTTCTTGGTCGAGAGATAGACCGGATAGCGCCGGGTCAGGCCGTAGTTGAACGACGCCCGCGCGAAGTCGCGGATGGAATCATCGAGGTTGTACATCGCCAGCGCGATGCCGCCGCCCGGGAAGTCGAACACCTCGCGCTCGATCGTCTCGCCGTCCTCGCCGACGAACTTGATCGACAGCTTACCCTTGCCGGGGACCACGAAGTCGGTCGCCTTGTACTGGTCGCCATAGGCGTGGCGGCCGATCACGATCGGCTGCGTCCAGCCCGGCACGAGCCGCGGCACGTTCCGGCAGATGATCGGCTCGCGGAAGATGACGCCGCCGAGGATGTTGCGGATCGTGCCGTTCGGCGACGCCCACATCTTCTTGAGGTTGAATTCCTGCACCCGGGCTTCGTCGGGCGTGATGGTGGCGCATTTGATGCCGACGCCGACCGCTTTGATGGCGTTGGCGGCGTCGACCGTCACCCTGTCGTTGGTAGCGTCGCGGTTTTCGATGCCGAGGTCGAAGGAGAGCAGCTCGAGGTCGAGATAGGGATGGATCAGCTTTTCCTTGATCATCCGCCACATGATGCGGGTCATCTCGTCGCCATCGAGCTCGACGACGGGATGGGCAACCTTGATTCTCGACATGCGGCGCGGTCTCTCCTTCGGGCGGGCGAACGGCGGGAAGCCGAGGAGAGCCCATAGCATCCCGGCCGCGCCCCGCGGAAGGCGACGCGATGGCCGGCCTGATGCGGGTCGGGCAGGGTCGTCGCGAGGCCGTTACGAGGCGCACGGCCGCTCGCCCCTCACCCTCCGTCCCTAAGCTCGCTCCGCTCGCCAAGGGACGAAGCCCTCTCCCCGCAAGCGGGTAGAGGGAGGAACGCCGAGGAATGTCGGCGGCAGCAGGCCACCGCCGTGATCCGCGGCAAGCTCGGTGCCGAGATGGAGCACAACGCCCACAGCTCCTTCTCCCCGCGCCTGAGGGGAGAAGGGTTGGATGAGGGGCGGCCCCAGGCGACTCCGGTCCTTGGGTCCAGCCGGCTGCGCTCGGCTATCGGCCGTCACCGGGCGCCAGCGTCGGCAGCGCCGCGCGCTCCTCGTCGAGGCTGAGCGGCGGGCCGGCCTCGATGACCGCGAGATAGGCCTCCACGGCCTCGAGGCCCTCCGCCGGTAGGTAGTCGCCGCTGACGGCCGGGACCGCGACCGCGATCCGGACGGCCCAGCCCGCGTCATCGCGGCAGGCGACGACCACGGAGGCTTTGGGGCCGAGCAGCTCGACTTCGCGGCAGAGTGCGCCGTCGCCATCGGTGAAGGTCGCGACGGCAACGAGATCGGTGTCGGCCGACAGGGCCGCGCGTCCCCCCGAGGGCACGCTCTCGATCAGCGCGGCGAGAGCCGGGCTCGCCGTCCCGCCCACCTCCGCCGCGGGCGATGGCGCGCCCTGGTGGAGGAGGTACCCCAGCGGAGCCGCGACGATGACCGCGACGGCCGCCGCCGCGGCGATCGACCAGCCGCCGAACACGCGCCGGGGTTTTGCGGGCGCGGACGCGGCGATGGCCCTGTCCACCGCGCGGCGGAGGGGCGCGGGAACGCCGCGCTCGAGAAGCGGGGCATAGGCCGCCTTCGCGGCGTCGCGGCCGAGGACGAGGTTGTTGAGCCGTGCCGCGAGTCCGGGATTGGTCTCGATCGCGGCCGCGACCTCCGAGAACGCCGGCTCGTCCAGTGCGCCGTCGGCGAAGGCCATCAGGGTTTCGTCGTCGAAAGTCATCGCGAACGTCTCACAGCAGCTTGCCGCTTTCGATGCCGAGCTCGTCGGCGATGCGCTTCCGTGCCCGTGCGAGGCGGCTCATCACGGTCCCGATCGGAATGTCGAGCGCGATCGAGGCGTCGCGGTAGCTGACGTCCTCCACGCAGACGAGGAGGATCAGCTCGCGCTGCTCCTCCGGCAGCCGGTCGATCGCCTCGAGGACGCGCCGGAGGAGGAGCCGTCGCTCGGGATCGCGCTCGCCGTCGACGGCGACGAGGTCTTCCCGAGCGGTGACGTCGATCTCTTCGCCGCGGGTCCGCAGGCGCCGCAGGCGATCGTACCAGAGGTTGCGGACGATGCGGAACATCCAGGCATCGAAGGGAAGCTCCTTGCGGAGCCCGGCCGCGCCCGCCAGCGCCCGCTCGCACGCGGTCTGGACCAGCTCGTCCGCGACGTCGCCGGCGCGGCAGAGCGCGACCGCGTAGCGGCGGAGCCGGGGGAGAAGGTCGGTGATGCTCTGTCCGATGGCAGTCATGGTCAGGGATGGAGACGTTCGTTGACCGGCTCTATTCCCCCCGGTGGCCCGGATTTTTTCCTCGCCTGGCCAAGGGAATGAACCGCGCCGCCGACCGTATCCCCATCGCAGGAAGCATTCGGCCGCAACGTCATGCGGTCGTTTTCGATGGAGACTATCATGCGAAGGAATGTGCTCTTCTCCGCGATCGTGGCCGCGGCGGCCACGATCGCCCCGACAGTGGCTGTTGCCGATGACGACGATGACCGCCGGCAGTTCGCGCCGACCGTGAATGGGCCTCGAGGCAACATCGCCTGGCTGCCGGTCGCGGACATCGCCGTCCG
This sequence comes from Bauldia sp., assembly GCA_050184415.1. GTDB lineage: Bacteria > Pseudomonadota > Alphaproteobacteria > Rhizobiales > Kaistiaceae > JADLGL01. The sequence continues at coordinate 28,961 of JBFXAJ010000016.1, read as the reverse complement.
CCTCGCAGCGATCAATGTGCGGGTGATCGGCGTGACCATTGTCGGCAACGCCTATGCCGGCTGCCTCGTTGGCGACGATGGCCGTCGATTTGGCGCGACCATCAATCCCTTCAACGGGTACATCGTCGGTCATGACGATGCCCATTGCCGTTGGTTCACGCGCGCCGGTCGCGACGATTCGGATGATGGCCGGCGCCGAGGAGGCTCGGACTCGGGATCCGACAGCGATGATTCCGGAAGCGACAGCGACAGCGATAGCAGCTAGCGCCACGCTGCCGCGGAATGAACGAGGTCGCCGCACGTCGTCTCCGGCCGGGGTGCCGGAAAGGGAGGTCCCATGATCGAGCGGTTCTGTCACGGCGTGCGGTGCGGCCTGCTCGCGGCGGCCTTCGGATTCCTGGTGCTTCCGGCCGCCGGCCTCCTTGCTCCGGCGGCGATCTCCGCCGCAGCAGACTCCGACAGCAGCTCCGGCAGCTCCTCGGACAGCAGCGACAGCTCCTCGGACGACGGCCCGTTCGGCGGCAGCGACGACAGCGGCCCGTTTGTGGGCCCGGATGACGATGACGGCGACGATCGGCCGCGCCGGGCGATCGCGCCCGCTCCGGCGCCGGTGACGCCGCCGCCGCGGCAGGCGCCGGACGAGATCGTGATCGCCGCGCTCGACGCCGCCTCGCTCGGCCGCCTCGAAGCGCTCGGCTACCAGCTCCTAGCCGGCGGGGCGTCGCCGCTGCCGCGGGCCCTCCTTCGCATTCCGCCGGCCCGTTCCGTGGACGACGCCCTCGCGGAGGCGCGGGCGGTCGTTCCGCTCGCGGAGGCGGCGCCGAACAGCTACTACCGGCACCAGGCCGTCCCCTCGGTCTGCGAGGCCGAGATCTGCCGCGCTTGGGCGGAGGTGGGCTGGCCACCGGCGAACCCGGTCGGGGCATGCACCTTCGCTCCGCATATCGGCATCGTCGATACCGGCGTGAATATCGAGCACGAGATGCTCCGGAGCGCGGATGTCACGGTGGAGACCATCGGGACGACAGGCGCTGCGCCCTCCGAAATGCGGCACGGCACCGCGATCGTGGCGATGTTCGTCGGCGATCCTGCCGGCCGCGTCCCCGGTCTTGCGCCGGCATCGAGGATCCTGGTTGCGGACGCGTTCGGGACGGACGATGGCGAGGAGCGCGCCGATCTCTTCGCCCTCCTGGCAGCGATCGACAGGCTTCGCGTCGCGGCGGTGGACGTGATCAGCCTGAGCCTTGCAGGTGACGACAATCCGCTTCTGGAGGCGGTGGTCGGAGAAGCGATGATGGCCGGGATACCGGTCGTTGCCGCCGTCGGCAATGCGGGAGCTGCGGCGCCGGCGCTCTACCCGGCGGCCTATCCGGGCGTGGTCGCGGTGACAGCGGTGGATCTCGACGGCACGGTCTACCGGCGTGCGGTCCAGGGGCCCCACGTCCAGTTCTCCGCGCCGGGGGTGAATGTCGCCACCGCCGCCTCGATCAGCGGCGTGCGTCCGCAGACCGGGACGTCCTTTGCGGTTCCGTTCGTCACGACGGCCGTGGCCGCGCTTCAGACGATTGGAGTGGCAGAGGATCTTCTCGCAACCCTCGCCGCCAGCGCAATCGACCTCGGCGAGGCGGGGCATGACCCGGTGTTCGGGTGGGGCCTCATCCAGATTCCCGATCCCTGCGGCACCGGAGCCTGACGCCGCTAGCGGTCGGCGCGGGCGAAACGGCGGTACCAGCCGGGCGCGGCGAGGGTGTTCCGGAAGACGCGCGTCCGGTCGTCGGTCTCCGCCGGCTCCTCGGCCCGAGCCTCGAACCTGAGCTGCGTGGTATCGCGGCGGAACGGGATCACCTGGACGAGCGGCGTGCCTTTCTCGAGTTCGTACATGCCATCCGGCGCGCGCGCGAAGAACGGGAAGTGGACCGGCGCCACATAGGTGTCTGTGTCGACGATGCCCGCGACCGGTTCGAACACCGGGTTGCCCCGGTTGAGCGGCGGGACGAACAGGCAGCTCCAGCCCGGCGGCGTCCGGATGGTCCAGTAATTGTGGAACTTGCAGGGCGGGGCGGGCGTGGCAGGATGTCCGGCGACCTGATGCGCGCCGTGATTGCTCACCAGCGGCTTGTCGAAGTCCCAGCCTGCCGACACCGTGGCCCCGTCGTCCTTGATCTCGAGGCGTACCGTCGCCGCCAGCGGCAGGATGAAGCCCGCCATCATCGCGTCGAGGAACGGCATGCAGCGCTTCACCGTGAGGCCGGTGTCGCCGACGCCATATTTCTCGGGATCGACGGCCGGCAGCTTCTTGAACCAGTCCGGGATGTGGCTCTTGGCGAGCACGGGCGGCGCGATCACGCCGCTGTCCTCGCGGGCGCACGTGAAGCTGATCGTCGGGGCGGTGGTCGTGCGTGAAAACATGCCGGTTCTCCTTTCTCCGGAGAACGCCTGGGTCGGGCGCTTATTCCCGGACCCGGACGTTTCTCCGGGTCGGGAATAGGGATCCGTCCGGTCCGTATGCCGAATGCGGCAATCATCGCCGCGTCAACGGAAGGATTTCCGCAAATGGCAAAGACCATCACCATATCGGCGTTGGCGGGCGCCGCCCTCCTCGCCACGACCAGTCTTGGGGCCGCCGAAACCGCGAAACCCGCCCCTGCGGCGGCCGCGACGCTGATCGCCGACTCCAAGGAGGAGTTTGTCTCCCTGTCGAAGGGGAACAGCAATTCGAACTCGAATAGCAACTCCAACTCCAACAGCAACTCGAATTCGAATTCGAATTCCAACTCGAACAGCAACTCGAATTCCAACTCCAACTCCAACTCGAATTCGAACAGCAACAGCAATTCGAACTCGAACTCGAACTCCAATAGTTCGAGCTGGAGTGGCTGGGGCGGGGGCGGGGGCGGTGGCACCGGCCCCGTGCGCCGGTTCTTCATGCAGCTCCTGCGCTAGTCGGCGAGTCGCCGATCGCAGACGGGTGGCAGGGTGCCGGGCGCAGCACCAGGCGTCCCGACACCTCTGCCCCGGATGGCCGGGCCCGCCCCGGCCATCCACGGCGTGACGGGCAGTCGGCCGGAGGGGCTCATCCCTTTTTCCGGGCCTGCGTCTTCGGAGGCTTGACCTTCGGCGGCAACGCCCGGACGTAGCGGAGCGCGATGTCGAGCCACGACCGCAGTCCGTCCTCGGATTCGATCGTTGCCGGGTCGACATAGATGAACCCGGTCATGGTGCGGCCGCCATGCTCCATCGGGCGTGCGCCGCGGCGGGCGAGGGCGCCGGCGTCCTCGTCCTTCGATACGCGGAGCAGGAGACCGCGGGGCGATACGCCGGCGATCATGTTGCCCTGGATCATGAAGCCGATGCCCCCGAACATCTTCTGCTCGGTGACCGCGTCCTCGACGAGCGCGCGGCGGACCCGCTCAGCCAATGCATCATATGCGGCCATCGGGCGTGCTCCCTTCGTGCGAACGTAACAGGAACACAACGGCCCGCGTCACGCAAGCCGCTGGTTTCGGCCGAGCGGTTGCCCTACCGAGAGGTCATGCCCGACATCGCCGAACCCGCCATCATCCTGGTCGAAACCCAGCTTGCCGAGAACATCGGGACGACGGCCCGAGCGATGGCCAATTTCGGCCTCGGCGAGCTCCGCCTCGTCGCGCCGCGGCAATGGCCGCATGAGATGGCGCACCGCGCCGCGAGCGGCGCCGACTTCGTGCTCGATGCGGCGAAGGTGTACCCGACGCTGCGCGACGCGATCGCCGACCTCCATTTCGTCTTCGCCAGCACCGCGCGGCCGCGCGAGATGTCGAAACCGGTTCGCGGCCCGAACGAGGCGGCCCGCTTCATGCGGTCGGAAGCGGTGCGGGGCGTGCGCAGCGGCGTCATCTTCGGGCGCGAGCGGATCGGCCTCACCAATGACGAGATCTCGCTCGCCGACGAGATCCTGACGCTGCCGATCGATCCGCGCCATGCGTCGCTCAACATCGCGCAGGCGGTCCTCATCGTCGCCTATGAATGGCGGCGGACCGCGGCGGAGGAATCCGCGCAGCTCCCGTTCGGCACCGAAGCGCCTGAGCCTCCGGCCGCGAAGATCGAGCTGCTGCGGCTGTTCGAGCATCTCGAGGGCGCGCTCGACGCCGCAGGTTTCTTCCGGCCGCTGCAGAAGCGCCCCCACATGGTCGAGGCGCTGCGCTCGATCCTGCAGCGCGCCGGGATGACCGACCAGGAAGTCCGGAGCTTTCGCGGCGTGGTGGCGGCCCTGCAGCGGCGTCCGACGCGGCCGCATATCGGGCCGGACGGCGCGATGACGACGGAGCGCGGGCCCGACGAATGAGCGGATTTGACAGGGCGGGGCGCCGTCGCTAGATCAGCGCCTTCCGCACGGCCGCTTGCGACCGGGCGGTTTTCACGCTCCCGCGGGAGCGGCGGGCGCACCGCCGTTCCCTGTCGGTCCCGGTCACGGGGCAGAGGAGGGCGCGTACCCCTCAACTCCTAAAGGGATATGCGATGTCCAGGCGCATCCAGGCGAAGTACAAGATCGACCGCCGTCTCGGCGAGAACATCTGGGGCCGTCCGAAAAGCCCCGTCAACAAGCGCGAATACGGCCCCGGCCAGCACGGCCAGCGCCGCAAGAGCAAGGTGTCCGATTTCGGCCTCCAGCTCCGCGCCAAGCAGAAGCTCAAGGGCTATTATGGCGAGCTGTCCGAGCGGCAGTTCCGCAAGGCCTACACCGAGGCCTCGCGCCGGAAGGGCGACACTTCCGAGCACCTGATCGGCCTCCTCGAGAGCCGGCTCGACGCGATCGTCTACCGTGCGAAGTTCGTCCCGACGATCTTCGCCGCACGCCAGTTCGTGAACCACGGCCACATCAAGGTGAACGGCAAGAAGGTCAACATCGGCAGCTACCGCTGCAAGGTGGGCGACGTCATCGAGATCCGCGAGAAGTCCAAGCAGCTCGTCTCGGTGCTCGAGGCCATCGACCTCGCCGAGCGCGACGTGCCGGACTACATCGAGGTCGATACCGCGAAGCGCACCGCGAAATTCGCGCGCGTCCCGGCGTTCTCCGACGTGCCGTATCCGGTGCAGATGGAGCCGAACCTCGTCGTCGAGTTCTACTCGCGCTAATCACCGCGCACGGCATGCAGTCTTCAAGGGCCGCCTTCGGGCGGCCCTCTTCGTTTCCCGCGTGCCGTCGGTTCGCCGCCCTTCTCGTCTCTCCCCCTTGGGGCCGCAAAGGGAGAGTTGCGATTGTCGCGGTCGCCTCCGGTGCCCTACCAAACCCCGCCCCTCGTTCCCATTTGTTGCCCTTCGCCTGCAATCCGGCGGCGAGGACACCCTTCGAGGAGACCATGACCACCGACACGACTGCCCTCCTGTCCCGGCTTCGCGATCACGATCGCGACGTGCGCGCCCGCGCGGCGATCGAGCTCGGCAAGGAAGCGGACCGGTCGGCGCTGGAATCCCTGCTCGAGGCGCTCTCCGCAGAGCGCGATCCGTTCGTGCGCGAGAACGTGACCTGGGCCGTTGCCCGCCTCGGCGACGCGGCACTGCCGCACCTCGTCGCCCGGCTCGACGATCCACGGCCGCAGATCCGGCACGATGCCGCGCACGCGCTCGGCAAGATTGCGCTTCCTGCCGCGGTCGATCCGCTGATCGCGCTTCTGCTCGATCCGGAGGTGACGGTTGTGGCGAAGGCCGCGTACGCGCTCGGCCAGATCGGCGACCCGCGGGCGGTGCCGGCGCTCGTCGCGCTGGTCGGCAGCGAGAGCCGCGTCCTTGAATCGACGCTCGTCGCAGTCCTCGGTGGGTTCGGCCGGGAGGCGTTCGCGCCGCTCGTCGCAGCGCTCGGCTCCGGCGATGCGCGCACTCGCGAGCACGCCGCCGATCTCCTGCGCACGCTGGGCGACGACCGCGCCTTGCCGGCCCTTGCGCCGCTCCTCCGCGACGCCTCCTGGCGCGTCCGCTTTGCCGCGGTGAACGCTATCGGCGAGCTCGGCGGGGCGATCGCGCTCCTCGCCGGCGTCACCAACGACCCGGATGCGCGGGTGAGAGCCCTCGTGCGGACCATGGCGACCCGGGTCGCGGCCTAACCCTGACGGAGGCCGGCTCTGCCGGCCTCCTTTCGCGCGCCTGACCAGCGCGATCCCCTAAGCAGCGATACTGACGCTCTCCGCGCTCGCGCCGCGCGGACCCTGATGATGCGGCAGCCGCCGCACCGTCAGTGCGGCGATGGCCGCGCCGGCAAGGGCGATGATCGCAGCGATCCGGAACGCGGGGTTGAGCCCGGCGAGGAACGCATCGACCGGCCCGGCACCGGCGGCAATGGCGGTCGTCTCCTGGCTTGCGAAGATCGCGCCCATGAGCGCGATACCGATCGAGACGCCGACCTGGCGGAACGTGTTCAGCATCCCCGACCCGACGCCGGCCTTGTCGACCGGCACCGATCCGAGCGCCGCGGCGGTCATCGGCGACATGGTGCTCGCCATGCCGATGCCGCCGAGGATGGTGCCCGGCAGGAAGCTCCAGAAATTCGACGTCGCGTCGAGCGTCGAGAAGATGAAGAGCGAGATCGCCGTCAGCGTCATCCCGCCGGTCATCAGCCAGCGCGGGCCGATGCGGTCGGACAGCCGCCCGGCGATCGGCGCCACCACGATCACAAGGCAGGTCATTGGCAAGAACGAGGCGCCGGCCTGGATCGCCGTGTAGCCGAGGATGGTCTGCATATAGAGCGACAGGAAGAAGAACACGCCGAACATCGCGACCATCAGGAGGAGGGCGCAGACATTGGCGCCGACGAAGGTCGAGTTCCGGAACAGGCCGAGATCGAACATCGGGACGCGCTGCACCGCCTCGAGGATCACGAAGACGACGAGCGCGACCGCCGACACCGCGAAGAGTGCGATGATCGTCGTCGAGCCCCAGCCGAGCCGGTTGCCCTCGATGAGGGCGTAGACGAGCGCGAGCATGCCGACGCCGGCGGCGAGGAGGCCGGGAATGTCGAGCCGCTGCTCCTTCGACGTGTCCTTGGACTCCCGGATGATGACGAGCCCGGCAAGGATCGCGAGGATCCCGACCGGGATGTTGACGTAGAAGATCCAGTTCCAGTTGACGTGCTCGGTGATGAGACCGCCGATCAGCGGTCCGATCGCGAGCGCGACGGCGGACACGCCGGCCCAGATGCCGAGCGCCGTGCCACGCTGCTGCGGCGGGAAGGCGGCTGAGATCAGCGACAGCGTCGCGGGCATCATGAAGGCGGCGCCGATGCCCTGGATCACCCGCGCGCCGATCAGCACCTCCGCGCTTCCGGCGAAGCCGCAGGCGAAGGATGACAGCGTGAAGATCACGAGGCCGACGATGAAGATGCGTCGGCGGCCGAACATGTCGGCGAGCTTGCCGCCGGACAGCATCAGCACGGCGAAGGACAGCGCGTAGCCCGTCACGATCCACTCGAGCTCGGCGACGTCGATCCCGAGATCCGCCTGGATCGCGGGCAGGGCGACGTTCACGACCGTGTTGTCGAGCATGATCATGAAGAGCGCGAAGGCGACCGCGCCCAGCGTCCACCATTTGCGATTGCTGTCGTTGACGAGCGCGCTCATCGGCATAACCTTTCCAGCTCCCTCGGGAGCCCTTGCCGGCCTTTGCGGCGACATGGCATCGCGACTCCGAGATTACAATCACCCGTCCGCAGGGGTTGGCCGGCCGGCCGGACCGGTGCGGGTTGTGCTTCCGGCGGACCTTGGTAAACCTCCCCGCCGACCGCGACCCAACGAAAGAGGGCCTCATGCCGCGCTTTGCCGCCAATCTCAGCATGCTCTATGGCGAGGTCGATTTCCTCGACCGTTTCGCGGCCGCGGCCAAAGACGGGTTCAAGGCCGTCGAGTACCTCTTTCCCTATGACTTCCCGAAGGAGGAGCTCGCAAAACGCCTTCGCGACAACGGGCTGAGCCAGGCCCTGCATAACCTCCCCGCCGGCAATTGGGGCGGCGGCGAGCGTGGCATCGGCTGCCTTCCGGACCGCGTGGACGAGTTCAAGGCCGGCGTCGCGACGGCGATCGACTATGCGACAGCCCTCGGCTGCACGCAGGTGAACTGCCTGGCGGGCATCGCCCCGAAGGACGTTCCCGTCGAGGTGCTCCGCACAACGCTCGTGAGCAATCTTCGCTACGCCGCGGGCGAGCTGAAGAAGGCCGGCATCAAGCTGCTCCTGGAGGCGATCAACACTCGCGACATCCCGGGCTTCTTCGTCAGCCGCAGCGCGGACGCCATTTCCATCATCGATGAGGTTTCGTCGGATAACCTCTTCTTCCAGTACGATTTTTATCACATGCAGATCATGGAGGGCGACCTTACGCCAACCTTCCGCAAGCTGAAGGACCGGATCGCGCATGTGCAGATCGCCGACAATCCCGGCCGCAACGAGCCCGGCACCGGCGAGATCAACTACGATTTCATTTTCGAGATGCTGGACGCCGAGGGCTATGCCGGCTTCGTCGGCTGCGAGTATCGCCCGAAGGCGGGCACGACGGCCGGCCTCGGCTGGCTGAACAGCCGGCTCTAGCAACACCAGAAATTCGATCAGGGACGGGAGATTTTGGGATGAAGGTGGGTTTTGTCGGGCTTGGCATCATGGGCCGGCCGATGGCGGGGCATCTCCTGGCCGGCGGCCACGAGGTCTTTGCGTATGACCTCCGGCCGGTTCCGGATGACCTCAAGGCAAGCGGCGCGGTCGCCTGCGCCTCGGCAAAGGAGGTCGCCGAGAAGGCCGACGTGATCATCACCATGGTTCCGGACACGCCGGACGTCCGCGCGGCGCTGTTCAACCCGGGCGGCGTCGCCGAGGGCCTCTCGGCCGGCAAGACCGTGGTCGACATGAGCTCGATCTCGCCGATCGCGACCAAGGAATTCGCGGCCAAGATCGCGGAAAAGGGCTGCGACTATGTCGACGCCCCGGTGTCGGGCGGCGAGGTCGGCGCCAAGAACGCGACGCTGTCGATCATGTGCGGCGGCACCGAGGAGGCGTTCAACCGCGTGAAGCCGCTGTTCGAGCTGATGGGCAAGAACATCACGCTGGTCGGTCCGGTCGGCGACGGCCAGACCACCAAGGTGGCGAACCAGATGATCGTCGCCATGAACATCGAGGCGGTCGCCGAGGCGCTTCTCTTCGCGTCCAAGGCGGGCGCGGACCCGGCCAAGGTGCGCCAAGCGCTGATGGGTGGCTTCGCGTCGTCGAAGATCCTCGAGGTTCACGGCGAGCGCATGATCAAGCGCACCTTCGCGCCCGGCTTCCGCATCGAGCTCCACCAGAAGGATCTCAACCTCGCGATGGAATCGGCCCGCGCCCTGAAGCTGTCGCTCCCCCACACGGCTTCCGCGGCGCAACTCTTCAACGCCTGCGCCGCCGCCGGCGGGGCGCAGTGGGACCACTCGGCCATGGTGAAGGCGCTCGAGGCGCTGGCTAACCACAAGGTGGCGGAGGATCCAGTTTAGGGGCTTCAGGTTCGTTCGAATATGGAGGGGCCGCTTCGGCGGCCCTTTTGCTTTCCGTCGCTGCAGCGAAGGGGCGCGAGAGGTTGCCATCTCGCTCCGCCTCTCAGTCGTCATGGCCGTGCTCGTCACGGCCATCCACGACTTCCTTCCAGCTTCTAGGCGTGGATGGCCCGGGACTTCGCCCGGCCATGACGAACGGGAGGGCGGAGTCAGGCCGCCGCGAAGCCGGCTACCTCGCCGGAAACAGGTCCGCGGGCAGCCAGCCGGCGCCGATGGCGTAGAGGAGCCCCGTCACCGTCGCGACCGCGACCAGCGTCGAGAACAGCACCACGCTCGACGCCCGGTTGACCCACACGCCGTATTGCTGGGCGATGACGAAGACGTTCGTCGCGGCCGGCAGCGAGGCGATCAGGACGGCGGTGAAGACCCAGACCGGGTCGAAGTCCCCCGCGATCGACAGGAACAGATAGACCAGCGCCGGATGCGCCGCGAGCTTCAGCGCGATCAGCACGGGCAGCTCGACCGGCACCCGCCGCAACGGTTGCTTCGCCAGCACGATGCCGAGGGCGAATAGGGCGCAGGGCGCGGCCGCGCCGCTCAGGAGGTCCAGCATCTCGGCGACGGGCGCCGGCGGCCGGAAATGAATCGCCGCGGCGAGGACGCCGGCCGCGGTCGCGAGGATGAACGGATGGGTCACGACGCGGACCACCACGCGCCGCGCGACTTCGCCGGGCGTCGCCCCGCCGCCGGTGCCGATCGCAAGGCCGATCGGCGCGAGGATGAAGATCATCAGATTGTCGAAGCAGAAGACCAGCGCCGTCGGCACGGCGGCGGCCGGGCCGAACGCGGACAGCGTCAGCCCCGGCGCCATGTAGCCGTTGTTGGCGTATCCTGCCGCGAGCGCCTGGATCGTCGCCTCGCCGACCTTGCCCCGGCTCGACACCATCCCGACCGCGAAGCCGAGGAGGAGCGTCACGAACGTCGCCGCCGTCGTTGCCGCGATGAAGGTCCAGTTGCCGAGATCCTCGATCGGCGTCTCCGAGATCAGGGAGAAGAACAGCGCCGGCAGCGCGAAATAGAGGACGAACAGCGACAGCCCGGCGAGTCCGTGCTCGGGGAGCGGAATGAACTTGCCGGCCGCGAAGCCGAGGAAGATCAGGTCGAAGAGGGGGAGGGCGAGCGTGGCAACGTCCATCGCGGCGGAGCCGTGGATCTATCCCGACGACTGGGAGATAGCCGGTGGCCCAAAATACCTGGCAGCTGCTCCCGCTATGCCATCGAGCTGACCGGCTTCGACCTCGATTGTCGCCTCGATCCGCCAGTTGGATCGCCCGTTGTGATCACCGAGCCAAACGCGGATGGTGACGTGCCCCTTTCGGTCGGCTGTGCACGAGATACCAAAGTCGGTTTCGTATGCGCCGTAGTCGCGCGTCCCTGACCAGCCGCTCCAATCAGTCGCGAGTTGGGAGAAGTATCGTGACCAGCCTGGCACGTCGGCATCGCTGACACTTAGGGTCGCGGAGAACTCGGTACCGACAAGGGCCACGGTGTAGGACGCAAGGTGAAAGCCGTCCTCGCGAGCGTGCCGTCGGACAGGTTCCCTGAACTCAAGTCGAGTTCCGTCGAGAGTTGACTTCAGGACGAAGCCTTCGCTCACGGTCTCCTCCTCACTTGCGGTCCGGATCGACTAGCACCGCGCGGAAATCGCTGACGTTCGTCCGCGTCGGGCCGGGGTTCAGGAGATCGCCGATCGCCTTGAAGAAGCTAGTCGAGTCGTTGCTGGCGAGGTCCGCCTGCGGATCGCGCCCCGCGGCGCGCGCCCGCGCCACGGTCGTCGCGTCGGCGAAGGCTCCGGCGGGGTCCGTGGCCGCACCCGCACCGCCATCGGTGCCGTCGGTGTCGCCGGCGATGCCGACGATGCGGGGGTCGCCGTCGATCGCGAGCGCGAGGCCGAGCGCGTATTCCTGGTTCGGACCGCCGCGGCCGGTGCCCGTCACCGTGACCGTCGCCTCGCCGCCGGAGATGATCGCGATGCGGCGGCCGGCGTCGGCGGCTTCCTTCGCCTGACGGGCGTGGGCGGCGCCGAGGTCGCGCGCTTCGCCGGTGACGCGGTCGCCGAGAACGATCGGTTCGTAGCCGGCGTTGGCGGCGAGCTTCGCCGCGGCCGCGAGGGAATCTCGCGCGGTCGCGATGATCTCGTAGGTCGAATTGGCGAAGACCGGGTCGCCAGGCTTCAGGGTCTCGTTCGCAGGGTCGCGGAGCGCGGCCATGATGTGCGGCGCGAGGTCGATCCTGTAGCGCTCGATCACCGCAACTGCGTCCGTGAGGGTCGATGCATCCGGCACCGTCGGCCCGGACCCGATCGCGGCCGGGTTGTCGCCGGGCACGTCGGAGATCGCGAGCGTCACGACCCGGGCCGGGTGCGCCGCGGCGGCGAGCTTGCCGCCCTTGATGCGCGAGAGGTGGCGGCGGACGGTGTTGATCTCGTTGATGTCGGCGCCTGAGCGCAGCAGGCTGCGCGACACGGCCTGCTTGTCGGCGAGCGTCAGGCCCGCGACCGGCAGCGTCAGGTTCGCGGACGCGCCGCCGGACAGGAGGACCAGAACGAGGTCGTCCGCCGTCGCCGATTTCGCGATCCGCAGCATCTCCTCGGACGCGGCGACGCTCGCCTCGTCGGGGAGCGGATGGCCGGCTTCGCGGCAGGGCAGGGGGTCGGTCGGCGCGCGATAGCCGTAGCGGGTGACCGCCAGTCCGGCGAGCCGCGTGAGGACCATCGGGTCGGTCGCGAGGTAGTTGCCGATCGCGACCCGGACGAGGTCCGCGCCGCCCTTGCCGGCGCCGAACAGGATGAGCCGGCCGTTGCGCGGGGCCGGCGGCAGGTGGCCGGGCAGGCAGACCGCAGCGCTCGCGGCACCCACCGCGGCGGAGAACAAGGCCTCGGCAAGTCTGCGGCGCGGATCGGACATTGCGGGCTCTCTGCCGGCGGCGGCCATGGACGGAACAGGCGCCCTTGGCGGCGCCGCCGCGTCCGCCTAAGCCTTCGGTTCGGAATGCCCGGGGCCGGGCGGGCTTCCTCTAGCCGAACCCCTTGGTGCTGTCACGGCGCCGTCCCGGCGGTGCGGAGCGGGCATGGCGGATGCCGATGTGATCGTGGCCGGCGGCGGTCCGGCCGGCCTCCTGGTGGCGTATCTCTGCGCCGAGGCCGGGATCGACGTCCGAGTCTTCGACGCGGCGCCGGCGCTCGCGCAGGACCTTCGGGCAACGAGCTTCCACCCGCCGACGCTCGACATGCTGGACGAGCTCGGCATCACCGCGAAGCTGGTGGCGCGCGGGATGGTCTGCCCGTCCTGGCAGATCCGCAGCCATCCCGACGGCGACCGCGCCGTGTTCGAGCTCGCGACCATTGCCGGCGAGACCCGCCACCCGTTCCGCCTCCAATGCGAGCAGTGGAAGCTGTCGGAGGAGCTTCTCCACAGGCTCAACGGCCATCCGCACGCGACGGTGAGTTTCGGCAGCAGAGTCACCGGATTCACGGCCGACGCCGACGGCGTCACGGTGACCGTCGAGAGCCTCCTCGGCGAGGAGAAGGTCCGCGGCCGGATCCTGGTCGGGGCCGACGGTTCGCGGAGCACGGTCCGCGCTGCTTTGGGGATTCCGTTCGAGGGCGAGACCTACCCGGAGACGACGGTGGTCGTGACGACGCCGTTCCGCTTCGAGGACCACCTCGAGGGCATGTCCATGGTGACCTCCTGCTGGACCAGGGACAGCCACATCGCCTTCCTCCGCCTCCCGGATCTGTGGCGCCTCGCGCTGTACCCCGACGAGAGCCTCTCGATCGAGGAGCAGTCGACCCCCGAGGCCGTGGAGGCCGTGCTCCAGGCGGTCGTGCCGCAGCCGGAGCCATACCCGGTGTTCCGCATCTGGCCATACCGCGTGCAGCAGCGGATCGTGCCGAGCTACCGCGCCGGCCGCGTGGTCCTCCTCGGTGACGCCGCCCATGTGAACTCGCCCGCGGGCGGCATGGGCCTCAACGCGGCGATCCACGACGCCTTCGAGCTCGCCACGGGCCTTCGCGCCATCTTCAGGGACGGTGCCGCGCCCGACGCACGCCTCGATCTCTACGAGCGCCGCCGTCGCCCGGTGATGGCCGAAAGCGTCCTCGGCCAGGCCGCCACCAACCGCGCCCGCATGCGCGTCAACGACCCCGCCGAACGGAGGGCCGAGCTGGCGCGGCTGAAGGCGATCGCGGCCGACCCCGAGAAGCACAAGGCCTTCGTGATGCGCGCCTCGATGATCGACGGGCTGCGGAAGGCGGCGATGGCGAGCTGAGGCGGCGTTCGCCCGCCGGCCCCGCCCCAATCTGCCGAGCCTCGCCCTTGGGGGAGGCTTCGGAGGGGGTAGCGGACTGTACCCGGACCCTGAGGCAAGTGGCGACGCACAGCCCCGCTTCCGCTTTCGCTTCGCGAAGAACGGCTCCTCCCTCCAGGGGGGCGGGCCGAGTCTGACGCTACGCCAGCACCGCCACCCTTCGCCGCCCCGCCAGCAGGCTCCCCTCGCGGCCGAACACCAGCGATACGACATAGGCCACCCCGGCAATGAGGATGATCGCGGGGCCAGACGCCACATCGAGATGGTACGAGAGCAGCAGCCCCAGCGCGCAGCTCGTGACGGCGATGCCGAGCGCGACTGCAATCACCACTCCGATCGCATGCGACCAGAACCGCGCCGCGGCGGCCGGCAGGATCATGATGCCGACGGCCATCAGCGTACCCAGGGCGTGGAAGCCGCCGATGAGGTTCAGCACGGCGAGGGCGAGGAAGCCGTAGTAGGCGACCGTGCCGCTCCGGCTGACCTGGCGGAGGAATGCCGCGTCGACCGAGTCGATGAGAAGCGGGCGGAACAGGACCGCCATGCCGGCGAGCGTCACGGTGGCGATGCCGGCCAGGAGGAGGACGGCATCGCCGTCGAGGGCGAGGACGCTGCCGAAGAGGAAGTGGAGGAGGTCGAGATTGCTGCCGCGGACCGAGACGATCATCACGCCGAGCGCCAGCGACACGAGGTAGAAGGCGGCGAGCGACGCGTCCTCCTTGAGGATGGTGGAGCGCGACACATAAGCCGCGGCCATCGCCACCAGCATGCCGGCAACGAGCCCGCCGATCGTCATCGCGGTCAGCGACAGGCCGGCAAGGAGGTAGCCGATCGCCGCGCCCGGCAGGATGCCGTGGGCGATGGCGTCGCCGGTGAGGCTCATCCGCCGCAGCATGAGGAAAACGCCGATCGGCGCCGCGCCGGCAGCGACGGCGATGGCCCCGACCAGCGCGCGGCGCATGAACTCGAACTCGGCGAACGGCGCGATGAGGAGGTCGTACATCGCGGCGTCGTTCAGCCGGTGGAGCGGCGGATGGTCTCGGCCGGCAGCACGACGCTCGCGGCGACCGACAGCATCTGCGGCGTCGGCCCGAACGTCGCCCGGCTGGCGGCCAGGCGGAGCGTGTCCGGAAAGATCCGGCGGACCTGGTCGAGGTCGTGCAGCGCCGCGATCACCGTTCGGCCGTCGCCATGCCAGCGCTGCAGGATCGCCATCAGCGCCTCGGTGGTCTCCTGGTCGATGCTGGCGAAGGGCTCGTCGAGGAGGACGACCGAAGGATCCTGGAGGATCAGCCGCGCGAACAGGACGCGCTGTAGCTCGCCGCCCGACAGCGCGCCGATATGGGTGCCGCGGAAATCGGCAAGGCCGACGGCCGCCAGCGCCGCATCGATCTCGGCCGACCAGTGGCGGCCGATCCCGCCAAAGGCGCCGACCTTGCCGAAGAGGCCCATGCCGACGAGATCGCCGACGGCGATCGGGAAGGTGCGGTCGAGCGCCGTCGATTGCGGGAGATAGGCGATCCGGCGCCGGTCCACGCCGCGTTCGATCCGGCCGGACAAGGGCGCGAGCTCGCCGGCCATGGCGCGGAGGAGGGTCGATTTGCCGGCGCCGTTCGGGCCGACGATCGCCGTCATCGAGCCTGCCCCGACGGTCCAGTCGAGATCGCGGACGATCGGCCGCCCGGCATAGCCCAGTGTCGCATTCGCGAACCGGATCGGCGCCGCCGACGGCGAATGGATGGGGGCGGCCCGCGTCACAATGCCCACCACACCAGCAGCCACAGCGCGCCGATCGCTACCGCCGCGAGGGCAAGCCGCTGACCGGCGCTGAAACCGAGGAGACCCGCACCGGCCGACCGGCGCGGCGTCGTCGATGATGGCAAAGCCGACATTTCTTGGAATCCGAACGTACTTTGTACGCAACGGTTCCAACTAGGCGTATGTTATATCGTTCGTCAAGTGCCGGACAGCACAGCGCCGCCCAGGAGAAGCCCGCCCAGGACGACCAGCGCCAGCGCCGCCAGGATCTCCGCAACACGGATCGCGGAAGCGAGCGCGGAGCGGCCCGAGCCGGACAGGCGGATCGCGGCATCGCGCGCCACGACGGCGAGGCTGGCGAGGATCGCGACGGTGAGCCCGGTGCCGATCGCCATCACGAAGGTCGAGGCGATGCCGGCGGGGTAAAGGCCCTGCGACAGCGCGAAGACGAGGATGATGAGCGCGCCGGAACAGGGCCGGATGCCGACCGCGAGGACCGCGCTCCAGGCCGACGCGAAGGTGAGCGGCCGCCGGAGCAGCGCCGGGTCGGCGACATGGGCGTGGGCGCTGCCGGCTTCGGCCGTGGCGGCATAGCGGCCGCCGAGGCGTACGCCGGAATGGTCGTGCCCGTCATGCGCGATGGCCAGCATCGCGGCATCGCCCGTGGCCCCGGCGGGAACCGGCTGCGCCTCCCAGCGCGCGGCATGGACATGGCCGCGACCGCGGAGTTTCGCGTAAAGGAGCCACAGCCCGACTAGGACGATGAGCGCGTAGCTCGCGATCTCGAGGACGTTCGTCGCCGCGGTCATCTCAACCGCCGTCACGCGGAGGATGCCGGCGGCGATGCTGACGAGCGCGACGGCCGCAATAGCCTGGACGAAGGCGGCGACGAACGAGATGACGATGCCGCGCCGCAGCGTCTCGCCCGAGGCGAGGAGGTAGGCGCCGATCACCGCCTTCCCGTGGCCGGGGCCGGCGGCGTGGAAGACGCCGTAGAGGAACGAGACGCCGGCGAGGAGGAAGAACGCGCTGCCGTCGGTCTTGAGGTTGCCGAGGGTGTCGGTGAGCGTGCGGTAGAACTCCGACTGCCACGCCGCGATCTGCGCGAAGATCGAGCCGAAGAACCCGCTGCCAATCGGAGCCAGCGCCGGCTCCGGGGCGCCGACGCCGAACGGTCCCGCCTGGCCCAGCGCCGCCCCCGCCGCGACGATCGCGAGCCCGAAGGCGGCAATGGCGAGGGCAGGGCGCCGCATCACGGACAGCTCACCGCGAAATGGTGGGCGAGGATGCTCGTCAGCGGCAGGAGATTCTCCGGCACCATCTGATCCGCCGGGATCGCCGCGAGTGCCACCACCGTGTCGGTGTCGAGCTCGCCGGGCGGCCGATACTGGAACGCGCAGGCCGCCGGGGCGTCGACCAAGGCGAACGGTGTCTCCGGCGTGAAGTCGAAGGCGACGTAATATTCTGGGTCGTAGACGTCGACGGTCGCCTCGCCGGTCGGGCGGAATGGCGTCTCGAGCGGAAGGGTGAAGAACAGGGTCAGCCGGGCGCTGTAGATGTCGAGCCAATAGTCCTGCGGCGCGGCGAAAGCGGCGGCTGCGCCGTTGTTCGACACCCAGGTGAAGAAGCCGTATTCGGCGAGCGAGTCCATGTTGACCTGGGCGAGCGGCGCGAGCTCCGCCGCGGTCAGCGCGCCGTCATTGTTGGTGTCGAGGCCCTGCACCGCGAAGGCCGAGAACGCCTCGTCGAACTGCCAGATGTTGCGGACCGCGGCGACTTCGCCCGCGGCGTTGAAGACCAGCTCCGCCTTCGCGGTGACGAAGACATGCGGATGGGCGAGGGCGGGCGAGGCGGCCACCATGCCGAAGGACGCCAGGGCTAGTGTCTTCAGTCGCAATTCCGTTCCCTTCGCCATGCGCCCGGCCCGACCATCGATTTGAAATCGGGCAACCTTGCGATGATATATAACCGCCCGAGGCCGCACACTCGGCTGCGGCGGAGCGATTCGAATGACCCGATCCCGAAACCTGTCGGCACGCGCCCCGATCTACGGGGCCCTCCGCGCCGCGGGCGGTCCGATGACGGCATACCAGATTCTGGACGCGGTCAGGGATCATGGCATCACGGCGCCGCCCACCGTATACCGCGCGCTCAACCGGCTCGTCGACGAGGGTCTCGCGCACCGCGTCGAGTCGCTCAACGCCTACGTCGCCTGTGCCCATTCGCATCACGGCGAGGGCGCGGCGGCCGTGTTCGCGATCTGCGAGAATTGCGGCATGGTCAGCGAAATCGAGGCGGACGCCGCGGTCGCAGGTCTTCGCGCCGCGGCGGCCGAAACCATGTTCCGCGTCGACCGCATGACCGTCGAGCTGCGCGGCCTCTGCAGCGACTGCGGCGAAGGCGCCGAGCCGGGACGCGACCGGGACGGCCATCACGATCACGCCGGGCACGACCACGACTAGCTGGCGAATCCCGCCGGTGTTTCTGAGGGCGGCCGGCCGGAAGCGCTAGTGCCAGAGGCCGAAGATCAGGCCCATCGCGGTGAACTGCGCCAGGTGGTAGCCGGCGTTGATGAACCACAGGGTCAGGCTCTTCCGTTCGAAGAGATAGTTGATCCCGAAGCTCGTGGCGACGAACGCGGCGCCGACCACGATGCCGGTCACGATCGCGTTGCCGATCGGCGGGTTCGGCCCGAGGATCGCCCCGAAGAAGACTGCCGCGATCAGCGACAGGACGAACGCGACGCCGAACGTCACGCCGACACTGCCGGCGTTGTTCACGTCGACGTTTGTCTCGCGCAGCCACACCCGGCTGAAGAGGACCGGCGAGTACCAGACCGCGCCGATCGCGAAGGCGACGATGGCCGCGGCGAGCACCGCCAGCCAGTTGATGTCGAAGCTCAGCATCTGCCCCTACTCCCTATGAGGCGCGGGCACCGGCTCGCGCCGTCAGCATCTCCATGTATTGGCGAAGGTTCGCGACCGTGCGGTCGAAGAAGGCGACGTCGCGATGCGTGCGCGCCTGCATGACGCCGCCCTCCATCGTCGTCAGCACGAACTCGGCGAGAGCCCTGGTGTCGAGATCGTCCGGCAACCGGTCCGACGCCGCGTCCAGGCAGCCCTCGATCGCCAGCGTCCAGGCGTTGAAATTGGCCGCGATCAGCTCCCGCACCCGCGGGTCGGGCTCGTGCAGCTCGAGCGCGAGGCTGCCGATCGGGCAGCCATAGAGCATGTCGGTCTCGACGATCATCCGCCGGTAGGCGGCAAGGAGCGCGAAGATGCGCTCGATCGGATCGGAAATGTCCTGCCACGCCGGCTCGAGCAGCATCTCGCCGATCCCGTCGCGATACATCTCCAGCACCGCGACGAGGACGTCCTGCTTCCCGGGGAAGAAGTGATAGAGGCTGCCGCTGTTGACCTGCGAGCGCGACAGGATGTCGGCGACCGACGTCGAGTTGAACCCCTTGTCGCCGAACAGCTCCATGGCGGCCAGAATGATCCGCGTTCTCGTGTCCACCGCGACTCGCCTTGATCGATCGCTCAAGTAGCCGCGACGACGGTTGCTCGTCAAGGCGAGCGGAGCCTGTCCCACTCTGCGGCGGCGATCTCGATCGTGCGGTGGAGCACAACGCCTGAAGCTCCTTCTCCCCGCGAGCGGGGAGAAGGGTTGGATGAGGGGCGCGCCACGCGAGGCCTTGGCGTGTTTCACGGCCGCTTCCCCCTCACCCTCCGGCTCTAGCCTCCCCCGGATCAAGTCCCGGGGGCTCGACGCTTGAGGCGGCGAGATGCCGGCTACATCGGCGCCGGCGGCTGAGGCAGATCCTGCGCCAGGAAGGTCGGGACGACCTGCCTCACGATCTCCAGGCTCTGCGGCGTGAAGAACACGCCGATATGCGTGGTCCCGGGCAGGACCAGGAGCTGTGCCTTCGGCAGACCCCTGATGTCGCCATTGGTGTGGCCGCCGAAGATGCGGTGCATTTCGGCGATGTGATCCATCCCGACGACGTCGGCGTCACCGAAGATGAGGAGCGTCGGCATCGTGAGCGCAGCGAAGTCGGCCTCGGGCCAGGCGAAGTCCTCAAGGTCCAGCGCGCGCAGCTTGGTGAAGAGGGTGAGGAACTCTTCCGGGGTCTTCCCGAGCTCGAGGTGGGCGGCCTCCATCGGACCGCCCGCGAAGATGTCCGGCGTCATGCCCTCGATCATCGCATGGAAGTCGTCGGGGTAGGCGGCGTAGGTGAGCGGCATCGACGCGACGACGAGCCGGTTCACCCTTTCCGGATGGCGCACGGCCAGTTGCAGCGCCACGCCGCCGCCCATCGAGTAGCCGAAGATCGCCGCATCGGGGATCGCCAGATGATCCAGGAGGGCGGCGACGTCATCCGCCATGCCCTCGTAGCTGATCGGGGTGTCCCGGTCGCTGGTGCGGCCATGCCCCTGCAGCTCCATGGCGATCACCTGATGCGTCTCGGCCAGCGTCGGGATGAGCGCGTCCCAGTTGGTGGGGATCGTCATGTAGGCGCCGTGGATCAGGACCAAGGGCGGCCCTTCGCCGTGGACTTCGTAGTACATCTCAAGACCGTTGATGGCGGCCGTGTCCGCCTGGGCCTCCTGGGCCAGCGGCGGAAAGGTCGAGACGCCGAGGATCAGGGCCGCGGCGGCAAGCGTTCGCTTCAACATCTCAGTCCTCCTTGAAGGGGATGCGTCCCGCATCCCTCCAACGCCCGACGAACGGGATCGGGCGACATCGACATTTTCGCGGGAGGATCTTGTCGGGCGAAGGAGGGCGGCCACGCCGCAGGCAAGCGAGCCGAGGCTCGCTGTCGCGGGCTAGGCCCTGCCGAGGAGCGGTCCGCCGGTCCGCGTGCGGGTCGTGAGGCTCGCGCCGATCTCGAGTGGCGTGAGGCTCGCGCCGATCTCGAGGAGCCCGAACACGAGATGGGGGACGAAGACGGTGTCGGCGAACCCGAACACCCAGGGCGAGCCGGCGAGGAGGAGGCCACCGGCGCCGTCGAACGCAAGGTGCGCCGATACCGGAAGGACCCTGAACACGCCGAGCTCGAAATTGGTGAAGAGGCTGTAGACCAGGACAAGGGCGCCGAGTGCCACCGGCAGCCACTGCGCGACGCCGCCTTCGGCGAAGCCGAACAGCCAGGGCGAGGCGATCAGCACGAGGCTGCCGATGTAGTCGCCCACGCCATGCAAGAGCGTCGACATGAACCTCATCGTCGCCTCCTCTTCGCTTGGCCCCCGTACTCCCCTTCGTGAGATTGGCCGAACCGGAGCTATACCGCCTCGGCCTTCGCCTTCCGCGTGCCCTTGGCCTTGGGAGCGGCCTTCGCGGTCGACTTCGCCTTCGTCGTCTTGGCGGCCGTTGCCTTCGTCGCCGCCGCCTTGCGGACGCCGCCACGCGCGGGCCGTTTGCCCGGCCCGGCTTCGGCCTTCTTCGCGATCAGCTCCACCGCCTCCTGGAGCGTCACCTTCTCGGGGTCCGCCGCGCGCGGGAGCGTCGCGTTGATGGCGCCGTGGTTCACATAGGGGCCGTAGCGGCCGGCACGGACCGTGATCGGGCCGCCTTCGGTCGGATGGTCGCCGAGCGCCTTGATGAGGAGGGGCGCGTTGCGCCTTCCGCCGCCCTGCTTCTTCTCGGCGATGAGGGTGACGGCCCTGTTGAGGCCGACGCTGAAGACCTCCTCGACACTGTCGAGATTGGCGAACGTGCCGTCATGCTGGACGAACGGGCCGAAGCGGCCGATGCCGGCCGTGATCGCCTTCCCGCTCTCAGGATGGATCCCGACCTCGCGCGGCAGCGACAGCAGCGAGAGCGCCGTGTCGAGGTCGATCGTCGCCGGGTCGTACCCCCGCGGGATGTTCGCCCGTTTGGGCTTCTCGTCGCCCTCGGCCTCGCCGAGCTGGAGATAGGGCCCGAAGCGGCCGACCTTTACCGCGACCTCGAGCCCGGTTTCGGGATCGAGCCCGATGACGCGCGTCCCGTCGCCCTCGGTCCCGCCTTCGCCGTCGCCAGGCGCCGCAAGCTGCCTTGTGTAGCGGCAGTCCGGATAGTTCGAGCAGCCGATGAACGAGCCGAATTTTCCGAGCTTCAGCGACAGCCGGCCGGTGCCGCAGAGCGGACAGGTCCGCGGGTCGGTTCCGTCGCCGCGGTCGGGGAAGATGTGCGGGCCGAGGAGCTCGTTGAGGGCTTCCAGCACCTCCGAGACGCGGAGCTCCCGCGTACCTTCGACCTGCATGGAGAAGTCGCGCCAGAAGTCGCGCAGCACGTCGCGCCAGGCGAGGTCGCCAGCGGAGATCTGGTCGAGTTTTTGCTCGAGGTCGGCGGTGAAATCGTACTCGACGTAGCGGGCGAAGAAGCTCTGAAGGAACGCGGTGACGAGCCGGCCTTTGTCCTCGGGAATGAGGCGCTTCTTGTCGAGCCGGACATAGCCGCGGTCGCGCAGCACCGAGAGCGTCGCGGTGTAGGTCGACGGCCGGCCGATGCCGAGCTCCTCCATCTTCTTGATGAGGGTGGCCTCGGTGTAGCGCGGCGGCGGCTCGGTGAAATGCTGCTCGGCTGATATGCCGTGGCTCTTTAGCCGGTCGCCATTGTCGATGCGCGGCAGGCGGGCGGACTCCTCGTCCTCCTCGTCGTCGCGGCCTTCCTGGTAGAGCGTGAGGAAGCCCTCGAAGGTGATCACCGATCCCGTGGCGCGAAGGTTCACCTCCATCCCGCCGCCGTGCGCAAGAATCTCGGCGGTGGTACGCTCGACCTCGGCCGAGGCCATCTGGCTCGCCACGGTGCGCTTCCAGATCAGCTCGTAGAGCCGCGCCTGCTCCGGATCGAGGTAGCGTGTGACCTCGTCCGGCGTCCGCGAGACGTCGGTCGGCCGGATCGCCTCATGGGCCTCCTGCGCGTTCTTCGCCTTGGTCTGGTACATGCGCGGCGCGGAGGCGACGTAGCGGTCGCCGAACTGGCGCCCGATCTGGCCGCGCACCGCGGCGATCGCCTCCGGCGCCATCTGGACGCCGTCGGTGCGCATATAGGTGATGAGGCCGACCGTCTCGCCGCCGATCTCGATGCCCTCATAGAGGCGCTGGGCGATCTGCATCGTGCGCGCCGCCGCGAGACCGAGCTTTCGCGAGGCCTCCTGCTGCAGGGTCGAAGTCGTGAAGGGCGGGTAGGGGTTCCGCTTCTGCGCCTTGGCCTCGACCGAGGCGACCGCGAACTCCGAGTTCTTCAGCGCTTGCTCGATGGCGCGGGCCGACACCTCGTCTGATATGTCGAGGCGGCTGAGCTTCTTGCCGTCGGCACCGACGACGCGCGCCGTGAACCGGTCGCCGCGCGGCGTCTCCAGCGCGGCCGCGATCGACCAATATTCCCGTGCCCGGAACGTCTCGATCTCGGTCTCGCGGTCGGTCACGAGGCGGAGCGCGACCGACTGGACGCGGCCCGCCGAGCGGGCACCCGGCAGCTTCCGCCACAGCACCGGCGACAGCGTGAAGCCGACGAGATAGTCGAGGGCCCGGCGGGCGAGATAGGCGTCGACCAGGGCCTCGTCGATCTGGCGCGGGGCGGCGATCGCGGCGGTCACCGCCTGCTTGGTGACGGCGTTGAAGACGACGCGCTCGACCGGCTTGTCCTTCAGGACGCGCTTGTTCTTCAGCACCTCCAGCACGTGCCAGGAGATCGCCTCGCCCTCGCGGTCGGGGTCGGTCGCGAGGATCACGCGGTCGGCGTCCTTCACGGCGGCGGCGATGTCCGACAGGCGCTTGTTCGCCTTGCCGTCCACCTCCCAGCTCATCGCGAAATCCTCGTCCGGACGGACCGAGCCGTCCTTCGGCGGCAGGTCGCGGACGTGGCCGTACGAGGCGAGGACCTCGTAGTCCTTGCCGAGATACTTGTTGATGGTCTTCGCCTTGGCCGGCGATTCGACGATGACGACGTTCTTCAAGCGGGCTCTCTTTCGGCCAACCGATCGCTCCTCCGCTCACGCAGAAAACGCACCGATGCTGGCTCGTGGAAGCGCGGACATTCCGCATTGACCGGGGGACTGTCAATTCGTCCGGTCGGACAGACGGCGCCAGATGGGGGCGGAACGCGGGTTCGGCAAGGGCCGGGCAGAGCCGCAAAGGCGATGCCCGAAGGGCATGAAACGCAAAAGGCCCGCGGCATCACCGCGGGCCTTCATTGGCATCAGCGTCGGATGCGCTACGGCGTGGCCGTGTAGGGCACCATCTGGCCGCCCTGATAGATGAACGTGCCGTAGTCCTGGACGAGGCGCATGCCATCGGCGTCGAAGGCGACGTTGCCGGTCACGCCGAGATAGGTCTCGGCAACGACCCGGATCGCGTCGCGGATCGCGGCATGGTCGGTCGATCCGGCATGGGCGATCGCGAGGGCCGCGATCATCGCCGCGTCGTAGCCGAACGCGCCGAACACCGTCAGCGGGGCCTCGCCATAGGCCGCCTGGTAGGCGGCGGCGTAGGCATCGTAGAGCTCGCCGGTGACCGCGTGCTCGACGCCGCGGATGCCTTCGCCGATTTCCGGCGTCGGGGTGACGTCGGCGGCCCAATTGGACATCTCGGCCGCAAGCCACGTGCCGGCGACGTCGACGCCCATCTCGTAGGCCTGGCGGAGGATCAGGATGGCGTCCGCGCCATAGGCGAAGAAGATGACGACGTCGGCGCCCGCAGCCTCCGTTTGCCGGAGCTCGGCGCGGTAGTCGGTCTTCTGCTCCTCGTAACGAACGGTCGAGACGCACTGCATGCCGGCGGCGGCCGCCGCCTCGCAGGTCGCGATCTCGACGCCGACGCCCCACGGATTGTTGGGGAAGAGGGTGGCGACGGTGGTCGCGCCCATCTCCTCCTGCGCCATGTCGATCAGCCGGTAGCCCTGGAGGCCGGCAAGGCCGATGGCGTTGAAGAAATAGTCGCCGCCGACGTCGCGGAGGAGCGGCGAGTTGGCGCCGATCGAGATGTGCGGGACGCCGTTCTCGTTGGTGTACTGGCCGGCCGGCAGCGTGCGGCCCGACGAATACTCGCCGAGGATGATGGCGACATTGTCGACCGTGACGAGCTTCCGGACGGCATCCATCGCCGCTTGCGGCCGCGATTCCACGTCCTCGACGATGAGCGTGATCGGCGCGCCGAGAAGACCAGGCCCGAGATCGACGGTCGTGCCGTCGGTCATGGGCACCATCAGGCCGGCATTGACCGCGTTCACGGCGAGCTCGACCCCGCGGAACATGTCGATGCCGACGATCGAGCTTGCGCCCGTCAGCGGCGTGAACATGCCGATCTTCACGCTCTCCTGGGCCGAGGCCGAGTGCGCGGCCAGGCCGACCGCGATCGCGGCAACGGCGCCCAAGAGAGTGGACGCTCTCATCCCCTTAGTCATGCGAGCAAGTCTCCTGTCAGGAATGTTGGATTTTGGCATGCGCGGCCACCTACGAACGACAGAGCGACATGGCCGGAATGGAATCGGACCTTAGCCCAAAGGCCGAAGCCGCGGGAATGGCATTGCAGGAACTCCGTGACGAACGGTCAAGCATTCTCGTCCGTGCCGCCGCCGAGGAACGCCGCTCTCAGTTTCGGGTCCTCGAGGATACCTCTTGCCGGACCCTCATAGGCATTCCTTCCATCGACCAGCACATAGCCCCGATGCGAAACGCCGAGGCTGCGATGCGCCTCCTGCTCCACGATCAGGATCGTGCGGCCGGTGGCGTTGATCTCGGCGACCTTGTCGAAGATCTCGCCGGCCATCCGCGGAGACAGGGCGGCCGATGGTTCGTCGAGGAGGAGGATCGACGGCTCCGTCATCATCGCCCGCGCCATCGCCAGCATCTGGCGCTGACCGCCTGACAGGTTCCGCGCCCGCTTCGAAGCGAACTCGGCAAGGACGGGGAACTCGGCAAAAACCTTGTCCATCTGCGCCGAGAGGGCGCCGCGCGGGAGGAGATAGCCGCCCATGCGGAGGTTTTCGGTGACGGTGAGCGAGGGGAACACGTTGTCGAGCTGCGGGACGAAGGCGATGCCGGCACGCACGCGGCGGTCGGGGCGGACGTTCGTCACGGTCTCGCCGCGGAGGCGGACCACGCCCTTCCGGGGGATCAGATAGCCCATGATCACCCGCAGCAGCGTGCTCTTGCCCGCCCCGTTCGGGCCGATGATCGTGACGATCTCTGCCTCGGCGAGCCGGAGGGTCACGCCGTGGAGGATCTCCGCGGCGCCGTAGCCGGCATAGACGTCCTCGACCTCGATCACGGACATCGGAGCTGCCTCATGCCCGGGCGCCTTCAGCGGTCTCGACATGGCGGCCGAGATAGGCTCGCAGCACCTCCTCCTGCGAGAGGACGTCGGCGGGGGTGCCTTCCGCGATGATGTGGCCGGCGTCGAGCACCGCGACGCGGTCGCAGGTCGAACGGATGAACCGCATGTTGTGCTCGACGATGAGGAAGTCGCGGCCTTCGTCGCGGAGACGGCGGATCACGGCGGCGATCTCCTCCGCGAGGATCGGGTTCACGCCCGCCACCGGCTCGTCGAGGAGGATCAGCTTCGGGTCGGCCATGAGGATCTGCGCGAGCGCGAGAAGCTTCCGCTGGCCGCCCGAAAGGCTGCCGGCATATTCGTCGGCCTTCTCGCGGAGGTTCACAATCGCGAGCAGCGCCTTCGCACGTTCGAGATAGGCCCGCTCCTGGGCGCGGACCGCGCCGCCGCGGAGGATCAGCCGCGCGATGCTCTCGCCCTCCTGGTCCTGCGGCGCGAGCAGCATGTTCTCGAGCACCGTCATCCGCTGCGGGCAGGCGGTCGCCTGGAAGGTGCGGCACATGCCGAGCCGCGCGACCTGGTGCGCCTTCTTCCCGAGCACCGCGACGCCGTCGAAGGTGACTTCGCCGGCGTCGGCGCGAAGGAACCCCGAGACGACGTTGAAGAGCGTGGTCTTGCCCGAGCCATTGGGTCCGATCAGCCCGGAGACGAGCCCGGCCGGTACGTCGAGCGAGACGTCGTGGAGGGCGAGGATGCCGTCGAAGCGTTTGGTGACGCCGCGGACTTTGAGGAGCGGTTCAGCGGTCAAGCCGTCGTCGCCTTTCCGGGAGCAACCCCTTCGGAAGGAACAGGATCACGAGGATGATCAGGACCCCGATGATGATCATCCGCAGCGACCCGGCAATCTGCGGCTCGATGTTGAGGAGCGGCAGCACGTAGCGGGTGCCGGTGTAGATCACCATCACCAGGAACGTGCCGACAATGGCGCCGAGCGCGTTGCCGGCGCCGCCGAGGATCACCATCGCCCAGATCAGGAAGGTCTCGATCGGCCGGAACAGCTCCGGCTCGATGAAGCCGTTGAAATGGGCGAACAGCGCCCCGGCAAGACCACCGATGCCGCCGCCGATCGCCATCGCCCGGATGCGGAAGGATTCCCCGCTCTTGCCGAGCGCGAGCGGCACCGCGTCGTCCTCCCGGAGGGCCTTCAGGGTGCGGGCGAACGGGGTGCGCGCCAGCCAGATGCAGAACAGGAACACGAGGAGGAGGCAGAGCAGCACCAGCCCCATGTAGAAGAGATTGTACGCCGCGATCGAGTAGCCCTGTTCGTTGAACCACTGCCGGAACGGCTTCGGGATGCCGGAGATGCCGAAGGCCTGGCCGACATAGGGGCTGCCGATCGATGTGTTGAGGAAGATGACGCGGACGATTTCCGCGGCGGCGAGGGTCGAGATTCCCCAATAATCCTGCTGGAGCCGCGCCGTCGGCAGCGCCATCAGGACGCCGAAGAGGGCCGCCGCCGCGATGCCCCCGAGCGCCCCGGCCCAGATCGGGAGGCCGCCATTCATCACGAGGATCGTCGAGGTGTAGGCGCCGAGGCAGAAGAAGGCGATGTGGCCGAGATTGACGAGG
Organism: Bauldia sp.; assembly: GCA_050184415.1. Classification (GTDB taxonomy): domain Bacteria; phylum Pseudomonadota; class Alphaproteobacteria; order Rhizobiales; family Kaistiaceae; genus JADLGL01. The sequence goes on along the minus strand of JBFXAJ010000016.1, from coordinate 1,470 downwards.
CCGGCGAGCCCGAACTGCAGATTGAGGCTGAGCGACAGGATGGCCCAGATGCCGGCAATGGTGACGAGATAGACGAGATAGTCCGTCATCGCCGCGCTCCGAGGATGCCCTGCGGCCGGATCAGGAGGGCGGCGATCAGGATGACGAACGAGATCGCGGATTTGTAGCTGGTCGGGATGAAGAGGAAGTTGGCCGCGTCGAAGCCGAGGGCCTGGAGGAGGGGGCCCCAGTTGATGAAGAGACTGATGTTCTCGGCAAATCCGATGATGAGGGCGCCGAGCATCGCGCCATAGGGGTTGCCGATGCCGCCGAGGATTGCGGCGGCAAACACTTCGATGATGAGGCCGACGCCCATGTCGGCGTTGATCTGGGTGTTGAGGCCGACCAGGATGCCGCCGAGCGCGGCGAATCCGGTCCCGATCAGCCACACCAGGCGGATGATGTTGTCGGAATGGATGCCGCTCGCCTGCGCCAGCGGCACGTTCTCCGCCGTCGCCCGCATCGCGACGCCGAGCTTCGTGCGGCTCAGCATGAAGTGGAACGCGATCATCGCCAGCACGGAGGCGACGATGACGATCGTCTGCGTCGGCGTGATCCGGATGCCGCCGAATTCGATGAACGCGGTTGGCGACAGGGTCCCGGCAAGCGACCAGATCGTCACGATACCGACGACGGCCGGCGCGGCAATCCAGAAGATCCGGGAGCCCAGCGGCCGGTGCCGGGTTGCGTAGAGCGCCGCGAGGACGGCAATCGCGACGACGGCGTAAACGAAGCTCGCGGAAAGGCCGACGTCGCGTGCCAGCGTCCACGGCCGCGGAATCCCGATGTCGTAGAAATAGGCCGACGGGCCGTAGATCGCCCGCATCGTTTCCCGAAGCACGATGCCGAGGGCGAAGCTCGCGATCATCAGCATGATCGGCTCGGCCTTCCGCAGCCGCTTGAAGATGAGCTGGTCCGTCAGGACGCCGAGGAGCCCGACCGTCACGATCGCGATCACCGCCGCGAGCGGCAGGAAGATGCCGAGCGATACCGAGAGGAAGAGCGCGAGATAGGCGCCGACCGTCGCGAACTCGATATGCGCGAAATTCGCGAAGCGGAGCATGCCGTAGACGAGCGTCACGCCGACGGCGAGAAGCGTCAGCTCCGCGGCCCGGCTGAGGCTGTCGACGATCACCTGCAGCAAGTCGAAGCGCCCCCGGCCGCGCGCGCCGGACGAGGCTCCGGCCAACCGCCTCGCGGATGCGTGCTACGGCGGACCGCGGCCTCGAGGACCCGCCTGTTCCACACTGCTTCGCCCGCTTTGGCAAGGCGGGTTAGGGGCGGGCCGGCCACCTTTCCCTTGGCGGGGAGGCGGAGCACCAGCGCGCTTCCCAAGCAGCCGTCCCGCAAAGGGTGTGCGTATCGCCGGAACGAGCGGCAATCTCCCGCCTCTCCCCGCCGGGGAGAGGTGTTGGGGGGCAGGCTCCAGCC
>JBFXAJ010000015.1:0-83495 GCA_050184415.1 Bauldia sp. | reverse complement strand
CCTGATCGATCACCCGCAAGGCCAGGGCAATCGCATGCGGGCGACGTCTGCAGCCGGATAGCATCGCCGCGCTGTTCACCCCCCTTGCGGGGGAGACCGCAGAGCCTAGGCCGAAGGCCTTAGCGTCGCGCGTGGGGGGTATGCGGCGGTTCGGCCGGCATAGCGTCACGCAAAGCCGCAGACCCCCCACGCGGTACGCTAGGCTCGCTGCGCGAGCCAAGCTTCCCGGTCTCCCCCGCAAGGGGGGAGAAAAGCGGAGAACCGAAGTCGTGAGGGGCGACTCGCGCGTCCGCCGAGGCTCCCCAACGAAACATCGGCCATGCGCAATCGACCTCCGCTTGAGGGGGAGGTTCGCGCCGGGGCTGGCGCCGTCTCCGCTCACGGGACGATGTTGACGATGCGGCCGGGGACGACGATCATCTTTCTCGGCGGGCGGCCTTCCAGGGCCTTGATGACGAAGTCGAGCGCGAGCACCGACGACTCGACCGCGGCGGGCGTCGCGGCGACGTCGACGACGATCTCGCCGCGCTTCTTGCCGTTGATCTGGATCGGCAGCGTGATCTGGCTCTCGGCGACGAGGGCGGGGTCGGCGTCCGGCCAAGCGGCCTCGGCGAGGAGGTCGCTGTGGCCGAGTTCCTGCCAGGCCGATTCGGCGAGGTGCGGGACCATCGGTGCCATCATCTGCACGGCGAGCTCCAGCCCCTCGCGGATTGCGAAGAGGAGGGCAGCATCGCGCTCGGCGCCCTTCTCGGTCGCGGCGGCGATCGCCGCGCCGAGGGCGTTGACGAGCTCGTAGATCCGCGCCACCGCGACGTTGAAGCGGAGCGCGGCGTAGTTCTCGCCTACGGCCCTTAGCGTCCGGTGCGATATCTGGCGAAGACCCGTCGCCGGCGCCGAAATGGCGTTCGGCATCACGGCGTCCGCCGCCGGGAAGCCGTCGATGTCGAGGGCTTCGCCGAGGAGCCGCCAGACGCGGTTCACGAAGCGATGGGCGCCTTCGACGCCGGCGGCGCTCCAGATCACGTCGCGCTCCGGCGGCGAGTCGGACAGCACGAAGAAGCGGGCGGTGTCCGCGCCATAGGTCGTGATGAACTCGCTGGGGTCGACCGTGTTGCGCTTCGACTTCGACATCTTCTCGATCGAGCCGATCTCGACCGGCTCGCCCGTGACCTTGTCGGTCGCGGAGCGGACGCCGTCCTTCTCCGAGATGGTGACCTCGGCGGGGCTCGCCCACGAGCCGTCGCCGCGCCGATAGGTCTCGTGGACGACCATGCCCTGCGTGAAAAGGCCGGCGAACGGCTCCTTGAGGCCGAGATGGCCGGTGGCCTCCATCGCCCGCGCGAAGAAGCGGGAATAGAGGAGGTGCAGGATCGCGTGCTCGATGCCGCCGATATACTGGTTGACCGGCAGCCAGGCATCGGCCGCCTTGCGGTCGGTCGGCTCGGGAAAGTCCGGCGCGGTGAAGCGAGCGTAGTACCAGGACGAGTCGACGAAGGTGTCCATGGTGTCGGTCTCGCGCCGGGCCGGGCCGTCGCACTGCGGACAGCGGACGTGCTTCCAGGTCGGGTGGCGGTCGAGCGGGTTGCCCGGGAGGTCGAACGACACGTCGTCGGGCAGCACGACCGGCAGGTCGGCGGCCGGCACCGGCACCACGCCACAATTGTCGCAATGGATCACGGGGATCGGGCAGCCCCAGTAGCGCTGGCGCGAAATCCCCCAGTCGCGGAGGCGATAGTTGACCTCGCGCTTGGCCTGCGGCGCGCCGGCCACCGTCGCGGCCTCGAGCCGGCGGGCGACCTCCTCCTTCGCCTCGCCGACGCTCATCCCGTCGAGGAAGTCCGAATTGATGAGGAGGCCGTCGCCGAGATAGGCCTCGTCGCCGGTCGCGAACTGCTCGACCCAGGCCGCGACCTCGGCGCCGTCCTCGAAGCGGTCGACCGGCGCGACGACCGGGCGGATCGGCAGGTCGTACTTCCGGGCGAATTCGTAGTCGCGGTCGTCATGCGCCGGACAGCCGAAGATGGCGCCGGTGCCGTACTCCATCAGGATGAAGTTCGCGACATAGACCGGCAGCGTCTCGCCCGGCAGGAAGGGGTGTTTTGCCCTCACGCCGGTGTCAAAGCCCATCTTCTCGGCGGTCTCGATCGCCTCCGCGCTGACCCCGCCGCGCTTGCACTCGGCGATGAACTCGGCGAGGTCGACGTCGTTCGCTGCCAGCGCCGAGGCCAGCGGATGGTCTGGCGCGACCGCGACGAAGGCGGCGCCGAACAGCGTGTCCGGCCGCGTCGTGAAGACTTCCAGCGTGTCCCTGCCTTCGGCAGCGGCGTCCAGCTCGAAGCGGATGCGGAGGCCCTCGGAGCGGCCGATCCAGTTCTTCTGCATCAGGCGGACGCGGTCCGGCCAGCGGTCCAGCGTGTCGAGCGAGCGGAGGAGGTCGTCGCTGAAGGCGCTGATCTTGAAGAACCACTGCGTCAGCTCGCGCTGCTCGACCTCGGCGCCGGAGCGCCACCCTCTGCCGTCTATGACCTGTTCGTTGGCGAGCACGGTCTGGTCGACCGGGTCCCAGTTGACCTTCGCGCTCTTCCGATAGGCGAGGCCGGCCTTCAGGAAATCCAGGAACAGCTTCTGCTGCTGGTGGTAATAGGCGACGTCGCAGGTCGCGAACTCGCGCGCCCAGTCGAGCGACAGGCCCATCAGCTTCAGCTGGCCCCGCATCGCGGCGATGTTGTCGTAGGTCCAGGCGCGGGGATGGATGTTGTTCTGCATCGCCGCGTTCTCGGCGGGCATGCCGAACGCGTCCCAACCCATCGGATGGAGGACGTTGTGGCCCTTGGCGCGCATGAAGCGGGCGACGACGTCGCCCATCGTGTAGTTGCGGACGTGGCCCATATGGATGCGCCCCGACGGGTAGGGGAACATCTCGAGGACGTAGTAGCGGGGGCGCGGGTCGTCGTTCCGGGTGGTGAAGACGCCCTTCTCCGCCCAGGCATCCTGCCAAATCTTCTCCGCTTCGCCCGGATTGTAGCGCTGCCTGCCGCTCATGATGGTTCGCTAGATCTGCGCCGCGAGAACCCGCGACTTTCAAGGGCCGGGACCATCGGCCGAAAGGGGGGGAAAATCAACTAACGGTGGACATGACAACCGGATTGTCCTTTTCAGAGCCCATGACCGTCCAGAGCCGCCTCACCGAGATCAGAGCCCGGATCGCGAAAGCCGCGCACGACGCGGGCCGCGACCCTGCGGAGGTGCGTCTTGTCGCCGTGACGAAGACGTTCGAGGCCGAGGCGATCCTGCCGCTGGTCGAGGCCGGGCAGGCCGCGTTCGGGGAAAACCGCGTTCAGGAAGCGCAGCGGAAATGGCCGGCGATCCGCGCGGAGCGGCCGGGCCTGACGCTGGATCTGATCGGCCCGCTGCAGTCGAACAAGACCGCGGAGGCCGTTGCCCTCTTCGACGCGATCCACACCATCGACCGCGACAAGATCGCGGCGGCGGTGGCCGCGGAGATGCGGAAGCAGGGGCGCACGCTCGACCTGTTCGTACAGGTGAACACCGGCGCCGAGCCGCAGAAGGCCGGCGTATTGCCGGAAGAAGCGGCGGCGTTTGTGGCGCGGTGCCGGACCGGGCATGGGCTCGCGATCGTCGGCCTCATGGCGATCCCGCCGGCGGAGGAGTCGCCGGGGCCGCATTTCGCGCTTCTCGCCAAGATCGCCCGCGAGGCCGGGCTTTTGCGGCTTTCGATGGGGATGAGCGGGGATTTCGAGACCGCCATCGCGTTCGGAGCCACGGAGATCCGTGTGGGCAGCGCGCTGATGGGCGACCGGCCGCCGCTCGCGGCGGCGTGAAACCGGAAGGCTCCGAATCGCGTATCAGTGGTTGAATATGCTCCCCGCGCTTGTCCGAAAGGCTGCGGAGGGCCACATTTTGCGGGGGTTTCAACCGGCCCACGCGGCCGATTGGCGGAGGTTTCCATGGACCGCACCATCACCACGCGCCGCATCCTGATCGTCGACGACGACGACATGCTGCGCGACAGCCTCGCCGAACAGCTTGCGCTGCATGAGGAATTCCGTGTCGCTCAGGCCGCGACCGGCAAGGCGGCGCTGGCGGCGGTCAAGGCCGAGCAGACCGATCTCGTCGTGATCGATGTCGGGCTGCCCGACATCGACGGGCGCGAGGTCGTCAAACAGCTCCGTGCCAACGCGTTCCGGGCCCCGATCGTGATGCTGACGGCGCATGATTCGGAGGCCGACACCGTGGGCGGGCTCGAAGCCGGCGCCAACGACTACGTGACGAAGCCGTTCCGCTTCGCCGTGCTCCTCGCGCGGATCCGCGCCCAGCTCCGCCAATACGAGCAGAGCGAGGATGCGACCTTCGCCCTCGGCCACTACACATTCCGCCCAAGCGCGAAACTCCTCGTCGATCCGAACGGCCAGAAGGTGCGGCTGACGGAGAAGGAAACCGCGATCCTGAAGTACCTCTACCGCGCCGGGGAGAAGGTCGTGACCCGCGACGTGCTCCTCCATGAGGTGTGGGGCTACAACAGCGGCGTCACCACCCATACCCTCGAGACGCATATCTACCGGCTGCGGCAGAAGATCGAGCGCCGGCCGGCCCAGGCGGAGCTCCTGATCACCGAAGGCGGCGGTTACCGGCTCGCGCCCTAGATTCCGGGCTTGCGGCGGGGCCAACACGCGCTTCGCGGCGCGGCGCCCCGGCAAGCGTGCCGATCCGAGGTCCGCGAGCGCTAAGCCCTTGGGATCATTCGAAGATCATCACGCGGGCCGTGAGCGGCGGCCCGATCACGAAATGGAAACCGTCACAGATTATGACCTTGAAAGTCATATTCTTCTGATTAGATCGGGTAAGCGCCCGACCGACATCAGTGCCGTTAGGGCAGGCTCTTCTCTGGGGGCCGACAGGATCGGAGATTTCGTGATGACGACCATCCAGTTTGACCTCGTCAGCCGGCCGCAGCTCATCGGCCTGGTGCCGTCGGATGTGCTCGATTCGACGTCGGCGATGCGTCCGGGCGACCGCCTGGAGCAGACCGGCCGCGACCGCTACCGCTTCGCCATGGCGATCGACGGACCGCTTGCCAATGACGTCACCGTCAAGGCCGAAGGCAACGTCGTCTATGTGCGCCGCGGCGACCGCACCGTGCGCCACCTCGCGCTCAAGGATCGCTTCGCCTATCAGGGCGCGACGATCGCTTCGGACAGCGTCCATATCGACCTGCAGACCCGGCCGGCCGCATAAGCGCCGATCGCGGCAGCGCCGCGATCGGATTCCCGCGGCCAGCGCGCAAGGCCTACGGTGCCGGGGCGGCAGGGATCGGGACGACGCGACCGGCGATCGTGCCGATGTCGACGCCCTCCGGCGCCTGGAAGCACGACGCGAGGCCGCCGCGCTCCGACAAGGCCACGCTGAGCGTCGGTATGACCGCCAGGCACGCCTCATAGGTCTCTACGTCCGGCGGCGTCCGCAGGAACGCCACCTGCTCCACCGCACCCGCCGGGGTGACGCCGAACAGGATGATCCACCACGTCACCGCCAATGCCATCGGCGCGCCTTCCCTCACCGCAGAGCTCGTTGCGCGACGGTGACGGTCGGGTGAGGCGGCAATGCGGCGCCGGCTCAGGCGATCCGCACGATGACCGGCACGTGATCGGACGGCCGCTTCCACCCGCGCGCGGCACGGACGACCTCGTAGCCGGCCAGCCGCGTCGCCAGAGATTGCGTGACCCAGACATGGTCGAGCCGGCGGCCGCGGTTCGACGCTTCCCAGTCATGGGCTCTGTAGCTCCACCACGTGTAGAGCTTCTCGTCGGCCGGCACGAAACGCCGGCCGACATCGACCCATGAGCCATGGGCAACGAGCGCATTGAGGCGCTCCACTTCGCCCGGCGTGTGGCTCACGACGTTGAGGAGCTGGCGGTGGGACCAGACGTCCTGCTCGAGCGGCGCGACGTTGAGGTCACCCACGAGGACGGCACGCCGCCCCGTCCGCTCCGGACCGAGCCAGGCCTTCATCTCCTCCAGGAAGGCGAGCTTGTGCGCGAATTTCGGATTGACCAGCGGGTCGGGCTCGTCGCCGCCGGCCGGAACATAGAAATTGTGGATGTCGATCTCGGCGTCGCCGTCGGCCACCGTGGCGAAGATGTGCCTGGCATCATCCTTCCCGCAGAACCCCTGGCGGCTCGTTGCGAGGAACGGCACCTTCGAGACGATCGCGACGCCGTGGTAGCCGCGCTGGCCGTTGACCGCGATGTGCCGATAACCCCGGCGCTTGAAGGCTGCGGTCGGAAAGTGTCCGTCGCCGCACTTGATCTCCTGGAGGCACAGGATGTCCGGCGCGTAGGCCTTGAGGAAATCCCCCACGATCCTGATGCGCAACCTGACCGAATTGATGTTCCAGGTTGCTATGGTCAGGGGCATTCTTCACCGGGCGCTGGGGAGGCCGGTAGATAGGCCGCGCGGTGCCCGAGGGGCAAGGCAAGGATTTGACTTCAAACCGTAGCCAACCTCTGGAACGATCGCCGCGCCAATAGGGAGCGTTCCGTGAAGACCGTCAGCCGCGCATCAACGATTGCCGTCGCCCTGGCTTCCCTTTCCTCGGCTCCGGCTTGGGCTCAGCCAACGGCCAGCGCGGACGCGGCCTATATCGCGGAATTCTACGCGGCGCTCGCGACGGACGCCGACACGTTCCGAGCGGCCATCGAAGCGATCTCCGGTCCGATCGAGGACGATATCTGGGCGGTCTATGCCCGGCACATGATGCCGGTCATCGAGGACCCCGCCTACGCCGCCTACGTCACGGAGCGGTTGCCCGAGGCCCTCGATCCGGCTGTCGTCGACGCCACTCTTGCCGCCTTCGTCGGTTGGGGGAACGCTCTCGCCTACGGCATGCTCCGACTGCCGCAGACGGAGCAGGAAGTCTATCTTCGCGTTGGCGCCGACGTGTATTCGTGGATCAGCGAGAACCAGCCCGAGGCTTGCCCCGAGGTGGATCGCGGCGCGCGGATCATAGCCGCGGCCGGCGAGACCATCCTTCCGGCGATCGCTGCCGCGGCGCGTCCTCTGGCCGAGCTCGAGTTCCAGTTCTACGCTGCGGAGGGCGAGACCTATCTCGACGGGCACATGACGATTGTCGCCGCGGCGATCACGGCGGAAATCCATGCTACACCGGCGCCCCGTACTCTCGGCAGCGGCCTGATCGTCCAGCAGGCGATGGCGGCCTATGAGAGGGCCTTCCTGGAGAAGCTGCAGACCGCGCCCAATGCCGAAGCGATTCTGCAGGCCGCGGCCGCCATCGGCGTCGGGGCCGAGCTGACGGATCCCGGCCCGCTCTGCGACGTCGGGGTCCTGTCGATCACCGCGCTTTGGGACCTCTCGCCTGCCGACCGCACAGTGGCTGTGCTTGCGGCCCTTGTCAGCCCCATCGATCCCGACGCCGTCCAGCGCGCACTCGGCTTCCGCTAGCCCGGCGTCGTGCGCTCGGTGACCTGGAACAAATTGTCGGCGACGGGCTGGTTGATCGCGAGGTTGTAGATCACGAAGGTGATCGTGTTGCCCTGGGGGTCGATCGTCACCCACTGCCGGAGCTCGTAGGTCGCGCGGTCGAAATAGAGCGTCAGCCAGCCGCCGTCCTCGGCCTGGGTCAGGACGACCGCGATGAGGTCGTTCTCGAGGATGACGTCGCGGATGTTGGCTTCGGCGGCGAGGTCGGTGCGGCTCGCGAGGAGCGCCGCGAGGGGGGTGCGCGCCAGGGGATATTGGTCGCGGGTCCGGGTCGCCGGGTTGTTCACCTCGATGAGATACCCGTTCGAAACGACGAGGAGTTGCGACGGCGGGTAGTACTCGAAGCGCACCCGGCCGGGGCGCCACATGTAGAACACGCCCTCCGAGAGCTGGCTCTCCTCGGGGCCGATCTGGATGAACTCGCCGCGCAGCGTGCGGATCGAATTGTAGTACTCGTTGACGGCGTTCAGCGCGGTGAGCTGGTCAGGCGAAAGCCGGGACAGCACCGGGCCGGGGGGCGGCAATGGAGCCTGGGCAGCCGCGGGCGCGGCGAGAAGGCCGAGGACGAGGATTGGCGCGACGAGGCGCGAGAGGATAGCAGGCAGGGCCGGTGCTCCTTTTGGGTCGGGAACCCCCGGGACCCGCTTAGGGTTCCGGAGTGGCATTTCTGCGACAGCGGGGCTGACGTTTCGGTGAGCCGTCCGAGCGTCAGAACCGCTCTTCCTGAGCCGGTACCAGGATTTCGCGCTTGCCGGCGTGATTTGCAGCACCGATCACGCCTTCCTTCTCCATCCGCTCGATGAGCGACGCCGCGCGGTTATAGCCGATGCCGAGGCGGCGCTGGACATAGCTCGTCGACACTTTCCGGTCGCGGAGGACGACCGCGACCGCCTGGTCGTAGAGGTCCCCTGACTCGTCGCCGAACGACGCGCCGCCACCGTCGGCCATGCCGTCCTCGTCGTCCTCGTCGGCGGTGATGGCCTCGAGATAGTCTGGTGAGCCCTGCGCCTTGAGGTGGGCGACGACCTTCTCGACCTCGGTATCGGACACGAACGGGCCGTGGACGCGCTGGATGCGGCCGCCGCCGACCATGTAGAGCATGTCGCCCTGGCCGAGGAGCTGCTCGGCGCCCTGCTCGCCGAGGATGGTGCGGCTGTCGATCTTCGACGTCACCTGGAAGGAGATGCGGGTCGGGAAGTTCGCCTTGATGGTGCCGGTGATGACGTCGACCGACGGGCGCTGGGTTGCCATCGCGACGTGGATGCCGGCGGCGCGGGCCATCTGGGCGAGGCGCTGGACGGCGCCTTCGATGTCCTTGCCCGCCACCATCATCAGGTCCGCCATCTCGTCGATGATGACCACGATGTGCGGCATCGGCTTGAGATCGAGCTCCTCGGTCTCGTGAATCGGCTCGCCGGTCTCGGGATCGAAGCCGGTGTGCACGGTCCGCGTGATCGTCTCGCCCTTCGCCATCGCCTGGGTGATGCGGGCATTGAGGCCGTCGATGTTGCGGACGCCGAGCTTCGACATCTTGCGGTAGCGGTCCTCCATCTCGCGGACCGTCCATTTCAGCGCCACGACCGCCTTCTTCGGATCGGTGACGACCGGGGTCAGGAGGTGCGGGATCCCGTCATAGACCGACAGCTCCAGCATCTTCGGGTCGATCAGGATCAGCCGGCACGCCTCCGGCGTCAGCCGGTAGAGCAGCGACAGGATCATCGTGTTGATCGCCACCGACTTGCCAGAACCGGTCGTGCCGGCGACGAGAAGATGGGGCATGCGCGACAGGTCGGCGACCACCGGCTCGCCGCCGATGGTCTTGCCGAGGCAGAGCGGCAGGCGGGCCTTGGTGTCGATGAAGTCCTTCGAGGAGAGCTGCTCGCGGAGGAAGACCGTTTCGCGGAACTCGTTCGGCAGCTCGATGCCGATCGCATTCTTGCCGGGAATGACCGCGACGCGGCAGGCGATCGCGCTCATCGAGCGGGCAATGTCGTCGGCAAGGCCGATCACGCGGGACGACTTTATGCCGGGGGCGGGCTCGAGCTCGTAGAGCGTGACGACGGGACCGGGCCGGACGTTGACGATCTCGCCGCGGACGCCGAAATCGTCGAGCACGGATTCGAGGAGCCGGGCGTTCTCCTCGAGGGCCTCCTTGGTGATGTGGGCGTGCTTGGCCTGCTTCGGCGGAGCGAGCAGCTCGAGCGGCGGCAGCTCGTAATGGCCGCCGGCACCCTTCTGCTTTGCCGCCACGCGGCGCCGTGGCGCGGTACCCGGCGGCGCGCCGGCGGGTAGCGGGGCAGCGACCGTCGGCCTCGCTCCCGAAGCGCCGCGGGTCGCCGGCCGGACCGGAGCTGCGGCGCCGAACGCGTCATCGGCCGGGTCGAACGCCGGTACGCCATAGTCGTCGAACTCGTCGTCGGCCGCGCGCTCGAGCGGCTGGTCGTCGGCCGGAAGCTCGCGCGCCGTCAGATGGGGCTGGCGGCGCGATGCCGACCGGCTCAGCACCGGCTCGACATAGCCGAACTCGTCGGTCTTCGGCCGACGCCAGCGTGCGATCAGGCGGCCGGCGCTGGCAACCACGCTGTAGCCGGCATGCGCAACCGCACCTGCCGCCAGCGCGAAGAACCGGCTCTTCCCATCGCTTTCCTCGTCGTCGAAGACCGGCTCCGGCTCGGGTGCCCGGCGGCCCCGGGCCGCGCGTTTCGGTTCCGGCGTCGCGCGGCGGCCGCGTCCCACCGCAGGCGCGTGGGGCTGGCGGCGGCCGTAGAAGCCGGTGGCGTGGAGGAGGAGGAACGCGGACGCCAGGGTGAATACGACGCCCGTGAGGACCGCGACGGCGCCCGTGACGCCGCCGAAGATTCCGATGGGCAGATCGAGAAGGAGGTCGCCGGTCGCGCCGCCGAGCCCGCTGGGCAGCGGCCAGCTTGCGGGAACCGGAAGGGTGGCGACCGCACCCGCGCCCAGGATCACGCCGCCCAGATAGGTCAGCGGTGTGAAACGCTTGAAGCGGAGTTCCGCGCCGGTGAGGAGGCGCCAGCCCCAGAGCAGGCCGGGAATCAGCAGGAGCGGGGCGGCGATGCCGAGGAACTGCATCACGAGGTCGGCGATCACCGCGCCGGGATAGCCGAGCATGTTCTGCGCGGCCTGGCCGTTGGCGTTGCTGAAGCTCGGATCGTCGACATGCCAGGTCGCCAGCGCCACGATGCCGGCACCGACGACGGCGATGAGGCCGAGACCGATCAGGCTCTTCAGGTTGCGGCGAAGGAAGCGGCGGAGAAGGGGGTCCTCCGGCACGATCTCGCGGGCCGTCGGTGGAATCGCGCGCGCCATGGGTCAGGCAGGTTCCGTCGGGTAGTGGTGCTGGGAAAGTCGTAGCGGCCCGTTGGTTAAGTCGGCATTAACCATCGGCGTCCGGCCGGCTCCCGACAAACGAAAAGGCCCCGGACGAACCGGGGCCTTCGCGTCCAGCCGGAAGACCGGCTCAGGTGTTGTGGTAGGCGACCTCGCCGTGGCTGGTGTAGTCGAGGCCCTCGCGTTCCGCTTCGGGCGAGACCCGGAGGCCCATCACCGCCTTCACGATCAGGTAGAGGACCGTCGAGATCACGCCGGTCCAGGCGATCGTCATCAGCACCGACTGGATCTGGATCCAGAGCTGGGCGCCGATCGAAAGGCCGCCATAGCCGATGCCGCCGAGGCCGGGATCGTTGAGGATGCCGGTGCCGAGGGCGCCGATGATGCCGCCGATGGCGTGGATGCCGAAGACGTCGAGGCTGTCGTCATAGCCGAGCGCCTTCTTCACGACCGCCACGAAGAAGTAGCAGACCACCGAGGCGACGATGCCGAGGATGATGCCGCCCATCGGACCGACGAAGCCGGCCGCCGGGGTGATCGCGACGAGACCCGCCACGATGCCCGAGGCTGCGCCGAGCATCGACGCCTTCCCCTTCACGATGCCCTCGACAACGCACCAGGCGACGGCCGCGGCAGCGGTGGCGAGGAAGGTGTTGATGAAGGCGAGCTGGGCGCCATTGGCCTCGAGGTTGGAGCCGGCGTTGAAGCCGAACCAGCCCACCCACAGGAGCGCGGCGCCGATCATCACGAAGGGCAGATTGTGGGGCGCCATGTTGTCCCGGCCGTAGCCGAGGCGCTTGCCGATCACGATGCAGCCGATGAAGCCGGTGATGCCCGCATTGATGTGGACGACGGTGCCGCCAGCGAAATCGAGGATGCCCCAATTGAACATCAGGCCGTCCGAGTCCCACACCATGTGGGCGATCGGGAAGTAGACCGCCGTCACCCAGAGCACGATGAAGACCATCAGCGGCATGAACTTCACTCGCTCGGCAAAGCCGCCCACGATGAGCGCCGCGGTGATGCAGGCGAACGTCATCTGGAAGGCGATGAAGACGTATTCGGGAATGACGGCCGTGGTGAACGTCGCCGCCATCGATTCGGGCGTCACGCCGGAGAGGAACGCCTTCCCGAAGCCGCCGAAGAACTGGTTCGTGGCGTCGCCGAAGGCGACCGAGTAGCCCCAGAACGCCCACACCAGCATGACGACGGCGGCGATCATCGTGCACTGCATCAGGAGCGAGAGCACGTTCTTCGAGCGGACCATGCCGCCGTAGAACAGGGCTAGGCCGGGGATGATCATCGCGAGGACGAGGATCGACGAGACCATCATCCACGCCGAGTCGCCTGGGTTGGGGAGGACCGGCGCGGCTTCCTCGACGGCCTCGACGACCGGAGGGACCACGTCCTGCGCCCACGCCACCGCCGAGCCGGCCAGCAGCGCCACGCCCGCAAGGACTGGCTTCAGTATGTTTCGGTTCATGTGTCGCAAATCCCCATTCTTGCCGAAGTGCATGCAATTTGGGCAGGAAAATTCGTGCCTAGCGAACTGGCAAAGCAAGGGGCGTGCCACGATTTCGAATCCGACGAAAGGCCGGAAGAGGTCTGGAACCCCTGTCCGGCCTCCCGGGCAACGCTGCACAAGGAATAGGCAGCCTAGGGGAAGTCCGGGCGGCTAGCGGAGGATATCGCCTTCCGGCGTGGCGCCTATTTTGTGGATCGAGAGATCCGCGCCGCGCCGCTCCTGTTCCGGCGTCAGTCGGAGGCCGACCGCGGCCTTGATCACGCCGTAGACGACGAGACCGGATACGAGCGCGAACATCACGCCGCCCAAGGTCCCGATCAGCTGCGACATGAAGCTGACATTGCCGAGGCCGCCGAGCGCGGTCAGGCCGAAAATGCCGGCCGCGATGCCGCCCCAGGCGCCGCACAATCCATGCAGCGGCCAGACGCCGAGGACGTCGTCGATCTTGAGCCGGTTCTGGCAGAGCTCGAAGCCCTTGACGAAGATGATTCCGGCGATGGCGCCGACGACGAAGCTGCCGGCGGGATGCATGACGTTGGACCCGGCGCAGACCGCCACGAGGCCGGCCAGCGCGCCATTATGGACGTAGCCGGGGTCGAGCCGCCCCACGACCAGCGCCGCGAGGATGCCGCCGACCATCGCCATCAGCGAGTTCATGGCGACGAGGCCCGAGACGCCGGCAAGGCTCTGGGCGCTCATGACGTTGAAGCCGAACCAGCCGACGCAGAGGAGCCACGAGCCGAGGGCGAGCCACGGGATGCTCGACGGCGGAATGCCGGTCACCCGGCCGTCGGGGGAATAGCGGCCCTGGCGGGCGCCGAGCTGGAGCACCGCGCCGAGCGCGATCCAGCCGCCGACCGCGTGGACCACTACCGAGCCGGCGAAGTCATTGAACGGGCTGCCGAAGGTGTCGGTCAGCCAGGCCTGGATGCCGAAATTGCCGTTCCAGACGATGCCTTCGAAGAAGGGATAGGCGAGCGCGACGATCGCGGCGGAGGCGAGCGCCTGGGGGACGAAACGCATGCGTTCGGCGATTCCGCCCGAAATGATGGCGGGGATGGCGGCGGCGAAGGTCACGAGGAAGAAGAATTTGACGAGGGCGAAGCCCTGGTCGGCGCCGACGAGATCGGCCGCCGGCGCGAAGAACCCGACGCCATAGGCGATGAGGTAGCCGATGAGGAAGTAGGCAACGACCGAGACGCCGAAATCGGCGAGGATTTTGACCAGCGCGTTGACCTGGTTCTTCTGGCGGACCGTCCCGACCTCGAGGAACGCGAAGCCTCCGTGCATCGCGAACACGAGGATCGCCCCCATGAGGACGAAGAACACATTGGCGCCGGCTTCCATTACTGCCCCCCTTTTGTGCAGGCTACGCCCAGCAACTGCGCAGCCGATGGGAGGAGCAATACAAGGCGCATGCCAAAGAGGCGGGGCGCGCGAAAGCAAGGCAGCGCCAGCGGCCAACGATCAATCGCGGGCCGCCAGCGCTTACGGATTAGGCAGAACGGAAGGGCAGTCGATCAGAAACTGGGCAATGGCTGATGGCGACCGCAGGCAATCCTAGAGCGCGGCGTCGTCCGTCTCGCCGGTGCGGATGCGGACCGCGTGCTCGATGGAATAGACGAAAATCTTGCCGTCGCCGATCTGGCCGGTCTTGGCGGCGTTGGTGATGGCGTCGATCACGGTGTCGACCGCCGGGTCGGAAATGGCGACCTCGATCTTCAGCTTCGGCAGGAAGCTGACGGCATATTCGGTGCCGCGATAGATCTCGGTATGGCCCTTCTGGCGGCCGTATCCCTTGACTTCGGTCACCGTCAGGCCGTGGACGCCCACCGCCGTCAACGCATCCCTCACCTCGTCGAGCTTGAACGGCTTTATGATCGCCATGACAATCTTCATGCTTGTCATCCCTTTCGTTATGGAGGCGCGCCTGGCGCGTCTCTTGAGCGGCCGCAATCGGTCTCAGCCCGACCCCTGCGTCGCCCCAAAACAATCAAACAGTGTGCCAACCTTCGGCGAAAGGGACCGATTTCCGCAACCCTTCGCGCGCCGATGCGGCGACTTGGCTCGGCCGGGCCACAGGAATCCCGTCCGGAAGGCTTCGTGTCCGCCAATCTTGACCTTGCTGCGGCGAGGGGCGACCTCTGGGTCAGCGTGTGGGAGACGACGGGCGTGACCGACGAGAGCCAGTTCGACATCGCGATCGCCGGGGGCGGGCCCGTGGGGCTCACGCTCGCCGTGGCGCTGGGGCAGGAAGCGCCCGGCATCCGCGTCCTGCTCGTCGACGACCAGGGTGGCGCCAAACGGGGCGACCGGCGGGCCTCGGCCATCTCGGCGGCGGCCAGGCGGATGTTCGAGCATCTCGGGGTCTGGGCCGCCGTCGCGGATTCGGCCGAGCCATTGCGGGAAATGATCGTCACCGACAGCCGGACGGCGGACGTCGCGCGGCCGGTGTTCCTGACCTTCGACGGCACGGTCGAGGATGGCGAGCCCTTTGCGCATATGGTGCCGAATGGCGATCTCACCTCGGCCCTTGCCGAGGCCGCGGCGCGGTCGGGCGTCGTGATCGCCGCGCCGCAGAGCGTGGCCGGGTTTGCCGCCGGCGACGACAGCGTCACGCTGACGCTCGGAGACGGCGGAACGCGACAGGCGTCCGTCCTCGTCGCCGCCGACGGCGTGCGCTCGCGGCTCCGCGACCTTGCCGGGATCCGGACGCTCGAATGGGACTACGGCCAGATGGCGCTGGTCGCGACCATCGCCCACGAGCGCCCGCATCATGGCCGCGCCGAGGAGCACTTCCTGCCTGGCGGACCGTTCGCGACCCTGCCGCTCAAGGGCAACCGGTCCTCGCTGGTGTGGACAGAACCGACGGCGCGGGCCAAAGAGCTCCTTGCCGGGGACGAGGCGACGTTCCTCGCCGAGCTGGTGCAGCGGCTCGGCCACCATCTCGGCGAAGTCCGGCTCGAAGGCGGCCGGCAGGGCTACCCGATCGCGCTCCGCCTCGCCCGCGACTACGTCAAGCCGCGCTTCGCGCTGGTCGGCGATGCCGCGCATTCCATCCACCCGCTCGCCGGCCAGGGCCTCAATCTCGGCCTCCGCGATGTCGCCGCGCTCGCCGAGACCATCGTCGAAGCCCTTCGGCTCGGCCTCGATCCCGGCGCGGTCGACATCCTCGAACGCTACCAGGCCTGGCGACGCTTCGACACGACCGAGATGGGCGCGGTGACCGACGGCCTCAACCGCCTGTTCTCCAACGACAACGCCATCGTCCGCGCCGTGCGCGACATCGGCCTAGGCCTCGTCGACCGGACACCGGTCCTCAAGCGGATGATGATCGGGGAAGCGGCGGGGATCAGCGGCGCGATCCCGCGGCTGTTGCGGGGCGAGGGGATCTAGCCCGCAGTGAGCTTGCGGATTTCCTCGCCATGGCCGTTCGTCAACCCGAGCTGACGCGTGAGGAAGAATTCAAGTATGCCGACCTGACCTGCGCTGGCATGGCTGGGGCTCGCCGGTCGGCCTCGCGATCTTCGTGCTGGCGGTCGCGCATCGGTGGGCGGCGATCGCCTACGCCTTCGGCGCGGACGGCCGGACGGAACGGAATCGGCCGCCGCGATAGGGGTTGCGGCCCTGTCGGCATCGATCTTCGCCAAGACGCCGGCGTAATCGGCCTAAATCGGCCGCGCTTCCTCCGGCAGCATGATCGGGATGCCGTCTCTTATCGGATAGGCGAGCTTCGCGCTGCGGCTGATCAGTTCCTGCGCGGCGCGGTCGTATTCCAGCGTCTCCTTGGTCAGCGGGCAGACCAGGATTTCGAGGAGGCGCGGGTCGATCTCGGGGGCGCCGGTCACTGCAGCGTCCCCGGCCGGTTCGAGGATCGTGCGAGGGAAACTTCGGCGAGGGCGACGAGGGTCTCAGCACGGGTCTTGAGGTCGGGGGCCTCGAGGAGCGCCTGCTTCTCGGCCGGGCCGTACGGGCTCAGCATGGCGAGCGCGTTGACAAGGCTTTCGTTGGAGGCGTTGTCGACGCTCTCCCAGTCCGCTTCGAGATTGTTGGCCTCGAGATAGGCGCGGAAGGCGCCGATCAGGGTGTCGCGATCGACCTCGCTCTCTCCCGTCACGGCAAAGTCGCCGGCGAAGGGCTCGGCGGTGATCCGGAAGCGCCGGAACGGCGTGCGGCCGGGAACCTCCTCGATCGTGCGGAAACGGGCGATGCCGGTCAGGGTGATGAGGTAGCGGCCGTCGCCGGTCTCGGCGAAGCCGGTGATCCGGCCGGCGCAGCCGACGGTCCGCAGCGCCGGATTGCCGACCCAGTTCTGGCCGTCCTCCGAGGGCTGGATGATGCCGATGATCCGGTCCGCGGCGAGCGCGGCGTCGACCATCGCGAGGTAGCGCGGCTCGAAGACGTTGATGGGCATCTGTCCGCGCGGCAGGAGCAGCGCCCCCGACAGCGGGAAAACGGGGATCACCTCGGGAAGGTCCGCGACGGTGTAGGCCCTGCCGCTCATTCCGGGACTGCGACTCCTACGAAAAAAGAAGCGAGGACAACCGGCGCCGCCCGGCGATGGTGGCCTCGTCTTTCGGGCCCCACGCCTCGAAGAACTGCACGAGCTGCTTGCGGGCCTGGTCGTCGTTCCAGCCACGCTCGCCCTTCATGATCTCGATGAGATGATCGATGGCCGCGCGGCGGTTGCCGAGCGCGTTCTCGATGACCGCAAGGTCGAAACGCGCCGCATGGTCCGCGGGATCGGCGTCGAGGCGCGCGGCGAGCTTCCGCGGGTCGCCGAGCGTGGCGGCCTGCTCGGCGAGGGAGATCGCGGCGCGCGCCTTGGCGATCGCCGAATCATTGACCTTCGCCGGCGGCGTCATCGCGAGGAACTGGCGCGCGGCGTCGAAGTCGCCGATCCGGACCGCGGCGCGGATCAGGCCGCCGAGAGCCCGCGGGTCGTCGGGCACGGCGTCGCGCGCGCCGGCGAACAGCTCGCCCGCGCGGTTGGCGTCGCCCGACTCAAGCAGGGCCTCCGCCTCGACGAGCACGGCCTCGATGTCGACCGGCTCCTTGGCGTTCTTCGCGACCTTGTCGATGAACTCCTTGACCTTGCCCTCGGGGATGGCGCCGAGGAAGCCGTCCACCGGGCGCCCTTCGACGAAGGCGATGACGGCGGGGATCGACTGGATCCCCATCTGACCGGCGATCGACGGATGGTCGTCGATGTTCATCTTGACGAGGCGGACCGCGCCGTTCGCGGCCTTCACCGCCTTCTCGATGATCGGCGACAGTGTCCGGCAGGGGCCGCACCACGGCGCCCAGAAATCGACCAGCACGGGCCGGCGGCGCGATTCCTCGATGACGTCGCGGCCGAAATCGCGTGTCGTGGTGTCGATGACGAGCGCGTCGGCGCCGTTGGCCGAGGTCGCGGCCGCGTTGATCGTCATGTCGCCCATGTCATGTCTCCGGAGCTTTCCCGAGGGCCATAAGTGGCCCTTCGTGCTTCGTTTTTCAAACCGCCCTACTGCTTCAGGCGAAGCCCGGCCTTGATTTCGTACCACGACCAGACGCCAAGGATCAGCGTGACGCCGAGCAGCACGCCCGAGCTGAGCCAGAGCGGCGTGTCGGAGATGCCGAGGAAACCCCAGCGGAACCCGTCCACGACGTAGAACACGGGGTTGGCATGGGTGAGGCCCTGCCAGAAGCCTGGCAGAAGGTCTGCCGAGTAGAAGACGCCGCCGAGATAGACCAGCGGCGCCAGCACGAAGGTCGGGATGATGTTGATGCCGTCGATGCTCTTGGCGTGGATGCCGTTGAGAAGGCCGCCAAGGGATGCCGTGATGCTGGTGAGGACTAGGAAGAGGACGACGACCGCGGCATTGTGGATGCTGAAGTCGGCGAAGAAGAGCGCCGTCACATAGACCAGCACCCCGACGAGGACGCCGCGGGCGACGCCCCCGGCAACGAAGCCCGCCACGATCACCCAGGGCGGGGTCGGCGAGACCAGGAGCTCGTCGATGTTCCGTCCGAAGAATTTCGACGAGAACATCACGAAGGCGACGTTGGAGAACGCGTTGGTGATGACCTGGAGCATGATCAGGCCCGGCACCACGAAGGAAACGTAAGCCACGCCCTGGAAGTCGCCGATCCGCGACCCGAGCACGGTCCCGAAGATCAGGAAATAGAGCGTGGAGGTGACGACGGCCGGCAGGAAGGTCTGCGGCCAGATGCGCACCATGCGGACGAGGTCCTTGCGGACGATCGTGTAGAACGAGATCCAGGCTTCGAAAGGGTTCACGAGGCCTGCTCGCTGGTTAGCCGCATGAAGACCTCCTCGAGCCGTCCGCTCTTTGACCGGGTCATGCGGACCGGAATGCCGGCATTCTCCAGGGCCACGATCGCCGTTCCGATGGCGCCGCCACTGTCGATCTCGATCTCGAGGGTGGTCGCATCGACGACGTTCGGCCGGTACGCCGGAAGCACCGCTGCCGCCGCCTCGGCCTGTTCGCGGACGAGGTCGAGGATGACCACCTCGGTGTGGAGCCGACCGAGGATGTCCTTGACCGTGCCGCGGACGATGATGCTGCCGCGATTGATGATCGCGATATGCCGGGAGAGCTGCTCGGCCTCCTCGAGATAGTGCGTGGTGAGGAGGATCGACGTGCCGCCGGCCGTGAGCTGGCGGAGGAAATCCCACATGCCGCGCCGGAGCTCGACGTCGACGCCGGCCGTCGGCTCGTCGAGGATCAGGAGCCGTGGCTGGTGGATCAGGGCCCGGGCGATCATCAGGCGGCGCTTCATGCCGCCCGAGAGGTTGCGCGAGCGCTCGTCCTTCTTGTCGAGGAGACCGAGCTGGTCGAGCAGCATCTCCGCGCGGGGAATCGCGATCCGCCGTGGGATGCCGTAGTAGCCGGCCTGATTGACGACGATGTCGATCACGCGCTCGAAGATGTTGAAGTTGAGCTCCTGCGGCACCACGCCGATGTGACGGCGGGCGGATTGCGGGCGGCGGTCGAGGTCCTCGCCGAACACCGAGACGGTGCCTCCGGTCTTGTTGACGAGCCCGGTGACGATGCCGATGACGGTGGTCTTGCCGGCGCCGTTCGGGCCGAGGAGGGCGAAGAAATCGCCCCGCGGCATGTCGAAGGACACGCCTTTCAGCGCCTCCGTCCCGCTCGCATAGACTTTGCGGAGGTCGTTGATCGCAAGGGCCGGCGCGTCGCCGGCCGGGTGCGCCGAGGACCAGGCGACGCCTTCGGCCAGCGGCGCCGGGGGGGCGCTGCCCCGCGGTAGCGGCGTATTCATGGAGACTCCCTTGGCGGACCGTTCCTGGGCGGGCAGGAGATAGTCCCGCGCGGCCGTCGCCGCCAGCCCTTCCGGTTTGCCGGTCCGCGCCTCCGCCGCTAGAATCGGCCCGGCGCCAGGCCCGACGCCAGAAAATCCGGCACCGTCTTGAGCACCCTCGAAACCGTCGACAGCATGGGGAACGACCGACTCGCGCCGAGGCCCAGGGCCGCGGCCCCGATCCGCGGCTTGCGCGCGATGCGGGCCATCGTGGTCCGGGAGGTCGAGCGGTCGGTCCGGGCGTCGGCGGAACTGGTCGGGGCAGTGGTGTGGCCGACGCTGTGGCTGGTGATCTTTGCCGCGGGCGTCGAGGCGGTGTTCGGGTCGCTGGCGGCCCCTGCCTATGACGGCGCGTACAAGCCCTACCAGGAATACGTCATTCCCGGCCTCGTCGGGATGGCCCTCCTCTTCGGCGCCATGCGCTTCTCGACCCGCCTGGTCGCCAGCCGGACGGAGGGCGAGACCAAGATCCTCCTGACCGCGCCGCTCCCCCGCCCCTACCTCCTGTTCTGCGAGCTGTTCGCCAGCGCCATCATCACGCTCGTCCAGGCCTATCTGTTCCTCCTCGTCGCGTTCGCGATCGGGATCGTCATACCCGCGATCGACGTGCCCTGGATCGGATGGCTTGCCGCCATTCCCGCGGTTCTCCTGAGCGGGTTCATGCTCGCGGCGGTCACGATGGTGGTGGCGGTGCTCCTGGCGAAGGTGCGCGACTACTCCACGACCATGAAGTTCGTGGTCTACCCGGTGCTGCTCCTGTCGCCGGCGTTCTATCCGCTGTGGCAGTTCCGGGATAACGGCGCCGAGTACCTCTATGTGATCGCGTCGGCCAACCCGTTCAGCCATGCGGTGGAGCTGATCCGCGCCGCCGCCTATGGCGGGCTCGACTTCACGGCGCTCGCCGTGGTCGCCGGGAGCGCGCTTGTCGGCTTCGTCCTCGCCACGATCGCCTTCGACCCGCGCCGGCGATTTGGCGGCTGAGGCAATTCGCCGGGTCGTGCCGCGCTCCCTTGTTGACCCGCCCCGCTCGCGCTATCGGGCGTGACCGCCTATCTTCGGAAAGAATGGCAGCGAGAGGGACTGATCCGCTCGCGAGGGGCAAGAGGGGACATCCGTGGCGAGCGTCGCCGATATCCGTGCAGAGGAGGACGGTCGTCCGATCCG
Organism: Bauldia sp.; assembly: GCA_050184415.1. Taxonomy (GTDB): domain Bacteria; phylum Pseudomonadota; class Alphaproteobacteria; order Rhizobiales; family Kaistiaceae; genus JADLGL01. The sequence goes on along the minus strand of JBFXAJ010000015.1, from coordinate 62,608 downwards.
CGGCCTTTGGGGCAAGATCGCCACGCGCTGGGCGCAGGCGGCCACGCATGGTGACCTGACGCTCCTCCTTCCGAGCGGCTCGCGCCGCACCTTCCGCGGTAAGGAGCCCGGTCCTTCGGCGACTCTCGCCGTCAACCGGATGCGGGTGGTCCGCCGGATGATGACCCGCGGCGACGTCGGTTTTGCGGAAGCCTTCATGGATGGCGACTGGACGACGCCGGACCTCCAGGCGCTGCTCGCCTTCGGCTACGCGAACGAGACCGCCCTCTCCGGGCCGATGACGGCGTCGCCCGTCATCGCGCCGCTGATCCGCCTCTGGCACCGCCTCCGCGCCAATACCCGCGCCGGCTCGCGGCGCAACATCGCCTATCACTACGACCTCGGGAACGCCTTCTACGCGCTGTGGCTCGACCCGACGATGACGTATTCCTCGGCGGTCTTCGATGACCCGTCATGGTCGCTCGAGGAGGCGCAGACCGAGAAATACCGCCGCATCATCCGGTCGCTCGACCTCAAGCCGACCGACCACGTGCTCGAGATCGGCTGCGGCTGGGGCGGCTTCGCCGAGCTCGCCGCCGCCGAGACCGGGTGCCGTGTCACCTGCATCACGCTGTCGAGGGAGCAGGCGGCCTTCGCGAGGGAGCGGATGGCGCGGGCCGGCGTGTCGGATCGGGTGGAGATCCGGATCCAGGACTATCGCGACGTCCCCGAAACCTACGACAAGATCGTCTCGATCGAGATGTTCGAGGCCGTCGGCGAGGAGAACTGGCCGGTCTATTTCAACGCGGTGCGCGACCGGCTGAAGCCCGGCGGCCGCGCCGTCCTCCAGATCATCACGGTCGCGGACGACCGATTCGAGACCTATCGCGGCGCGGTCGACTTCATCCAGCGCTACATCTTCCCGGGCGGGATGCTGCCGTCGAAGGCCATCCTGTCGCGCGAGGTCGCGACGGCCGGGCTGACGCTGAGCGGGACGTCCTTCTTCGGCCTCAGCTATGCCGAAACCCTCGCCCGCTGGTACGACGATTTCCGGGCGCGCTGGCCCGATGTCGCCGCCCTCGGATTCGACGAGCGCTTCCGCCGGATGTGGGCGTATTATCTCTGCGGCTGCGAGGCGAGCTTCCGGTCCGGCGCCTGCGACGTCGGACAGTATGTGATCGACCGGCCTTGACGAGGCGGCCCTAGCCGGCCGCCTCGACCGGGCTCGAGACGCGGCGGCGCCGGGCGCCGTTCCGCCGGCTTTCCATGCGAACGACCTTCGCGTCCCCCGATGCTCGGAGATCTGGTCCGAGATCCGGCGCCAGCGCGATCGGCGCGGTTTCGGGCACGAGACTCTCCTGCTGGGCCGGCGACCGGCGGGACCGCCGTTTGGCCGGCGTCCCACGCTTCGCCGATGTGCGATTTGTGCTCGCCTTCCCCCGTCTTCCACCGGCGGCCGGCGTCGGCTTGCCCGGCGGCGTCTCGACTGGAATGGCTTTCAGCGTGGCCTCGCCGGCATCGGTCCCGATGGCGGCCTCGAGCCGGGACAGGCGCTCTTTCAGGCCTTCGTTTTCCTCGCGCGTTTCGCGCAGGAGGAGTTCGGCGACATCGGTGAGCGTCCGCGCGTTTTCGCGGCGCAGAGCATCGACGTCGATTGCGCCGCGCGACGACTGGCCCGGCCGCCACGCTACGAGCTGCGCCGTGCCTCTGGACACCGAGCCGGCCGTCCCGGCCAGAAGCTTAGCAGCCCGGGTGGCCGCCTTGCCCGAAGCGCTGGTCACGGCGGAGCCGATGCGCTTCGCGACGTCGAAGGATTTCAGCAGTCCCCTTCCGGCGGACGCGCCAACCTTGGCGAGCTGACCGGGGGCCGGGGGCTTTGGCGGAATGATCTCCATGCGAGGCGCCGCTGCCTTTGGCGTCGTCTTGCGTGCCGCTGGAGGGGTCGCGCCGCGCCGGCGCGGCGTGTCCTGGCTCCGTCCCTTGCCGGGAGGAGCCGCCGATGCCGTGGGCCGGGCCGCTGTCGGAGTGGGGATTCCACAACGCGGACAACGGGTTTGATCGGCGGAAAGCCCGTAGCTGCAGTTCCAGCAGGACCGGCCAAAGTCCTTCTCCAGCGACATTCCCATTCTCCAGCGTCAAAATATGACTTGAGGAGTCATACTTGCGCGTCCGTCGGCTTGCGTCAAGAAAACGATGTATGCAGCTTTGCGTTGCCTGCTTCTTGACTAGGCGCCCTGCTGCCTAATTTTCGGGCAATGAGCAGGTGTGCTGGGAAAAACCCCTGACCCCGCGCGTGGCATGGGACTTGCCGAACCAAGGCAGGCGCCCCCTCCCACGGCGCCTTAACAACAGGGGGTTCTATTGATGGTGAAGTACCGCAAGTCGCTCCTGGGCCTGGCGGCGGCAGCGTCGATTGCGACGGTTGCAATGCCGGCGGCGGCCCAGGACGAGGGGCCGATCAGGGTCGGCATCCTCCATTCGTTGTCCGGAACGATGGCCATTTCCGAGACGACGCTCAGCGAAGTCATGCAGATGCTCATCGAGCAGCAGAACGAGGCCGGGGGCCTCCTCGGGCGGATGCTCGAGCCGGTGATCGTCGACCCGGCGTCGGACTGGCCGCTGTTCGCCGAGCAGCTCCGCGACCTCGTCACCGTCCAGGGTGTCGACGTGGTGTTCTGCTGCTGGACCTCGGTGTCGCGGAAGTCGATCCTTCCGGTCGCCGAGGAGCTGAACACGGTCGTGTTCTATCCCGTCCAGTATGAGGGCGAGGAAAGCTCCCGCAACATCTTCTACACCGGCGCCGCGCCGAACCAGCAGGCGATCCCCGCCGTCGACTATCTGATGGAGCAGGGTGTCGAGCGCTGGGTGCTCGCCGGCACCGACTACGTCTATCCGCGCACGACCAACCGCATCCTCGAGCAGTACCTCCTCGACGCCGGCGTCGCGCCCGAGGACATCATGATCAACTACACGCCGTTCAGCCATTCCGACTGGCAGACCATCGTGTCGGACATCGTGGCGTTCGGCTCGCAGGGCAAGTTCACCGCCGTGGTCTCCACGATCAATGGCGACGCCAACGTGCCGTTCTACCGCGAACTCGCGAACCAGGGCGTCGACGCTGCCGATATCCCGGTCATCGCCTTCTCGGTCGGTGAGGAAGAGCTCGCGGGCCTCGACACCACCCCGCTCGTCGGCCATCTCGCCGCCTGGAACTACTTCCAGTCGATCGACACGCCGGAGAACGCGGCCTTCATCGAAGCCTGGCACGCCTATACCGGCAACGCGGATCGCGTGACCAACGATCCGATGGAAGCCCACTACATCGGCTTCAACATGTGGGTGCAGGCGGTCGAGAAGGCCGGCACCACCGATGCCGACGCCGTCATCGACGCGCTCATCGGCGTCTCGGTGCCGAACCTCACCGGCGGCTACTCGACGATGATGCCGAACCACCACATCACCAAGCCGGTCTTCATCGGCGAGATCCAGGCCGACGGCCAGTTCGAGGTGGTGTGGGAGACGACCGGCCTTGTGGTCGGCGACGAATGGTCGGACTTCCTGCCCGACTCGCGCACGCTGATCGCCGATTGGCGCGCTCCGCTCTCCTGCGGCAACTTCAACGTGGCCACCGGCACCTGCGGCGGCGCCGGCACCGCCACGCCGTAGCTCTTCGGTCATCCTCGGGAGGGGCGGCGCGCCGCCCCTCCCCTTTCGTCTGAAGCAACGCCGGGTCCATGACACGAGTCCACGCTCTCTCGGGTTCCAAGCGCGCGCTCGCGCGGCTCCTGCCCCTGTTCGCCGCCTTCGGCCTCTGGGTCCTGGCCGTCGCGCTGCCGGCCACCGCCCAGGACGTAAATCCCGAACATGCCGAGCTCCGCGCCCTCATGCAGGAGTTCGTCGCCGCCGAGGGCAATTATCGCGACATCAGCGAGATCGTCGGACGGATCGCCGCCCACGGCAATTCGGATGCCGTGGCGGTGCTGCAGACCCTCGAAGCCGGCGGCCTCTATTTCCGTAACGCCGACGACCTGGTCTTTGCCGGTACCGCAGGCGGTGCCGGCCTCATCATGACCGATCCGATCACCGCCGAGCCGCTCGGCGAGGTCGCCGCGCGCGAGGCGACGCGGATCCGGGTCAACAACGCCGTCCGCCGCGCGGTCCGCGACGCCGTCGGCAACCTCACGCTCCTGTCCGAGGATGCCGCGACGCGCCGCCAGGCCGCGCAAACCATCTTCGCGTCCCGCGACGCAAGCGTGCTGCCCCTCCTCGAGGAGGCCATCGCCAACGAAACCAATGCCGGCGTGCTTCGCGTCATGGAGCAGGCCCGGGCGGCGATCATCATCAACGATCCCGACCTTGCCGAAGCCGATCAGTTGGCCGCGGTCGAAATCATCCGAAGCCGCGGCGACCAGGCCGCACTCAACATCCTCAACCGCCTCGCGGCCGGCGAGGGCCCCGTTGCCGAAGCCGCCGCGCGCGGGGTCTCGGCGATCGAAACCAATCTCCAGTTCTGGGGCGTCGGGCAGAACGTCTGGTTCGGCCTCTCGCTCGGCTCGGTGCTGCTGCTCGCGGCCATCGGCCTTGCCATCACCTTCGGCGTCATGGGCGTCATCAACATGGCCCATGGCGAGATGGTGATGCTCGGCGCCTATACGACGTTCGTCGTGCAGGACATCTTCCGCCAGAGTTTCCCCGGTGCCTTCGATTGGTCGCTGGCGGTCGCCCTCCCCGCGGCGTTCCTCGTCACGGCGCTGATCGGCATCGCGATGGAGCGCGGGCTGATCCGCTGGCTCTACGGCCGGCCGCTGGAGACGCTGCTCGCGACCTGGGGCGTCTCGCTCATCCTTCAGCAGGCGGTGCGCGGGATCTTCGGCCCGACCAACGTCCAGGTCAGCAATCCGTCCTGGATGTCCGGGTCGTTCAGCATCGGCCAGATCAGCATCACCTACAGCCGGTTCTGGATCGTCATCTTCGCGATCGCGGTGTTCGTCGCCCTGATGCTGATCCTCCGGCGCACCGCGCTCGGCCTCAGGATGCGGGCGGTCACGCAGAACCGCCGGATGGCGAGCGCGATGGGCATCCGCACGCCGTGGGTCGACGCCATGACCTTCGGCCTCGGCTCCGGCATCGCCGGTCTCGCCGGCGTGGCGTTGAGCCAGATCGACAATGTCAGCCCGAACCTTGGCCAGACCTACATCATCGACTCGTTCATGGTCGTGGTGTTCGGCGGGGTCGGCAATCTCTGGGGCACGCTGGTGGGCGCGATGTCGCTCGGCGTCGCCAACAAGTTCCTCGAGCCCTATGCGGGCGCGGTGGTCGCCAAGATCGTGGTGCTCGTCGCCATCATCCTCTTCATTCAGCGACGGCCGCGCGGCCTCTTCGCTCTCAAGGGCCGGGCGATCGAAGCATGAGCCAGTCCTTCCTCCTCCGCGGCCTCGACTGGAAGGCCCTCCTCGTCATCGGCGTGCTGGTCGCGGCGGCGATCGCGGTGCCGCTGAGCGCCGGTTCGCCGGACTCGCCGTTCTACCTCTCGACGGCGACGACGATCCTTGTCGGCAAGTATCTCTGCTTCGCGCTCCTCGCGCTTTCGGTCGGCCTCGTCTGGGGCTATGGCGGCATCCTCTCGCTCGGCCACGCGGCGTTCTTCGCGCTCGGCGGCTACGCGATGGGCATGTATCTGATGCGCCAGATCGGGACCCGCGGCGTCTACGGCCATCCGGTCCTGCCCGACTTCATGGTGTTCCTGAACTGGGACGCGCTGCCGTGGTTCTGGAACGGCTTCGACCAGTTCTGGTTCGCCGCCATCATGATCGTGCTGGTGCCGGGGCTGCTGGCGTTCCTGTTTGGCTGGTTCGCCTTCCGCTCGCGCGTCACCGGGGTCTATCTCTCGATCATCACCCAGGCGCTGACCTTCGCGCTGTGGCAGGCCTTCCTCCTCAACGAGGTCGGCTTCGGCGGCAACAACGGCTTCACCGACTTCAAGGACATTCTGGGCGCGAACATCCAGGCGCCGAGTACGCGGGCCGCCTTGTTCGCGGCCTCCGCCATCGCGCTCGCGATCGGCTACTGGATCTGCCGATCGGTGACGGCCTCGAAATACGGCAAGGTCCTCATCGCCGTCCGCGATGCCGAGAGCCGGGCGCGGTTTCTCGGTTACCGTGTGGACCGCTACAAGCTGTTCGTCTTCACGCTCTCGGCCTGCATGGCGGGGATCGCCGGCGCGCTCTACGTCCCGCAGGCCGGCATCATCAACCCCGGCGAGTTCGCGCCGGCGCGGTCGATCGAGGCGGTGGTATGGGTCGCGGTGGGCGGGCGCGGCACGCTGGTTGGGCCGATCGTCGGCGGCATTTTCGTCAACTGGGCCAAGAGCTTCTTCACCTCCGGCCCGCTCGCCGAATACTGGCTCTTCATCCTCGGCGGCATGTTCGTCGCGGTCACGCTGTTCCTGCCCAAGGGCATCGTCGGCACCGTCGCCTATGGCTGGAACGCGCTGAAGGCCCGCCGCGCCTCCCGCGAAGCCCAGGAGGGCATGGACACCGAGACGCCCGATCCCGATCCGGGCGAGCCGGCGCCGCTGCCCATGACCGATCCGCCGGTCGACGTGTCGGCCACGCGGAGTCCGCCGGCGCCCGACCTCAGCCGTCCGGTCGGAGAGAAGACATGACTGAGAAGGCCACCGGCTCCCTCCTCTATCTCGACGGCGTCACGGTCTCCTTCGACGGCTTCCGTGCGCTGAACAGCCTCTCCTTCATCATCGAGCCGGGCGAGATGCGCGCCATCATCGGCCCGAACGGGGCCGGCAAGACCACGATGATGGACGTCATCACCGGGAAGACGCGGCCCGACGCCGGCGATGTCTATTTCAACGGCACCGTCGACCTCACGCGCCTCGATGAGGCCGAGACCGCCCTTCTCGGCATCGGACGGAAATTCCAGAAGCCGACCGTGTTCGAGAGCCAGACCGTGCGTGACAACATCGAGCTCGCCCTCGCCGGCAATCGCGGCGTGTTGGCGACCCTCTTCCATCGGCGTTCGAGGGCGGAGATCGACCGGATCGACGAGATCCTCGAGATCGTCCGCCTCACCGAGAAGCAGCGCTGGCTCGGCGCCAATCTTTCGCACGGCCAGAAGCAGTGGCTGGAGATCGGCATGCTGCTGGCGCAGGAGCCGAAGCTTCTCCTCGTCGACGAGCCCGCCGCCGGCATGACCGACGCCGAGACCGCCCAGACCGGCATCCTGCTGCGCGAGATCGCGAAGACCAAATCGGTCGTCGTGGTCGAGCACGACATGGATTTCGTCCGCGGCCTCGGCGTGAAGGTCACCGTGCTCCACGAAGGTTCGGTGCTGTCCGAAGGGTCGTTCGACCATGTGTCGAGCGACCCCAAGGTCATCGAAGTCTATCTCGGCCGATGACGATGGCGGTTTCATGCATAGGCGGCTTCCTTCTTCCCCCTTGCGAGGGAGAGTTGCCGAGTTCGGTCTCTCGGTCGAAGCGCAGCCTACAAGACACACTCCTCCCCGGGCTTGACCCGGGGCCCATTGGCTTCTCCTCGAGTTCAAAGGTCCGAATAATCCAGTCGATTCCGCGTCCGACGAACCGCCAATGGGCCCCGGCTCGCGGGCCGGGGAGGAGATTGTGGATGGGCTTGTCTGCCACCGATCGGCCTTCGTTGCTCGCCACGCACCATGCTTGGCTTGCGAAGCGCTCCTTGGCGGAGCGCGTGGGTGGTGAAGCCACAGCCGAGGGCGGGCTCTCCTCGCAAGGGGGAGGTAAGGGCCGCGCCGGGTTCCCGCCCCCGCTGACGAACGCGCCGTGGCGGTCACTATCCGCGAAGGCCACAGCGATGAGCGGAGTATCGTAGATGACCGACAGGATCGCCGAACCGGCCGTCGCGCCCCCTCCACCGCAGTCGTCGCCGATGCCGGCTCCGGAACGCGCCGCGGATGCGTCCGTGCTCAGCATCGAACGGGTCGACCTGCACTACGGCGCCGCGCAGGCCTTGCGGAAAGTCTCGCTGACCGCCGAGAGCGGGAAGATTACCTGCCTCCTCGGCCGCAACGGCGTCGGCAAGTCGAGCCTCCTCCGCGCGATCATGGGCATCCACCCGATCTCCGGCGGCGCGATCGTCTGGGAGGGCCAGCCGCTCGGCAAGCTCGCCCCATACCAGCGCGCCGCGCGCGGCATCGGCTACGTCCCGCAGGGCCGCGAGATCTTCCCGCTGCTGTCGGTCCACGAGAATCTCGAGACCGGGTACGCCAATGTCGCGCGCACCGACCGCAACGTGCCCGACTATGTCTTCGAGCTCTTCCCGGTGCTGAAATCGATGCTCCGCCGCCGTGGCGGCGACCTCTCCGGCGGCCAGCAGCAGCAGCTCGCGATCGGGCGTGCGCTCGTCACAAGGCCGCGCCTCATCGTGCTCGACGAGCCGACCGAGGGCATCCAGCCGTCGATCATCAAGGACATCGGCCGCGCCCTCGTCTTCCTCAAGGAGAAGCTCGGCCTCGCGGTGCTCCTCGTCGAGCAGTATCTCGACTTCGCCCGCGAGCTGGCCGACACCGTTGCGATCATGGACCGCGGCCAGATCGTCTTCGCCGGACCCGCGGCGGACCTGGACAAGCAGGATGTTCGCCGTCACCTCACCGTCTGAAGCCCGGACCATCGTTCCGCTGCAACGGGCGCGCGGCACCGGCCGCGTCAGCTTCGTGGCGACGCCGCGCGGCACTATGCTGGGCGTCCTCTACCAGGACGGCGCCGCCAAGATCCGCCTCCCCAAGACCCACGCCGCCGACGCCGAGGCGATCCTTATCAACAGCGCCGGCGGGCTGACGGGCGGCGACCAGCTCGCATTTGCCGTCGATGTCGGTGCGGGCGCCGCGGCTACGATCACGACCCAGGCCTGCGAGCGTGTCTACCGCAGCCTCGCCGGCGCAGCGGAGGTCTCCATCAGGCTGAAGGTTGGGCCGGGTGCGCAGCTCGCCTGGCTGCCGCAGGAGACGATCCTCTTCGATCGTGCGCGCCTCGCGCGACGGATCGACGTCGACCTCGCGCCGAACGCATCCTTTCTCGCGGTCGAGGCCGTCATTTTCGGCCGCCGCGCGATGGGCGAGGAGGTTCGCGAAGGGGCGTTGCACGATCGCTGGCGCATCCGACAGGCCGAGCGCCTGCTCCACGCCGACGATCTCCGCATGGAGGGGGGCATCACCGAGCTGGCCCAGCGCGCTGCGGTCCTCGCCGGCGCGGGCGCGATGGCGACGGTGATTTATGTTGGCGAGGACGGCGAGCGCCACCTCGAAGCGGTGCGCGGGGCCATCGGCGATCGCGGCGGCTCGAGCGCCTTTGCGGGCAAGCTCGTCGCGCGCGTGGTTGCCGAGGACGGGCTGGAATTGCGGCGCCGGCTGGTCCCGGCGATCATCGCGCTTCGTGGCGGCAGGCCGCTTCCGAAAGCCTGGCAGCTCTGAGGCGGATCCGATGAACCTGACGTCCCGCGAAAAGGATAAGCTCCTCATCGCCATGGCCGCGATGGTGGCGCGCCGCCGGCTCGAACGCGGCGTCCGCCTCAACTATCCCGAAGCGATCGCCCTCATCTCCGACTTCGTCGTCGAGGGCGCGCGGGACGGTCGGCGGGTCGCCGAGCTGATGGATGCCGGCGCGATGGTGCTGCGCCGCGACCAGGTGATGGAGGGCGTTGCCGAGATGATCCACGACGTCCAGGTCGAGGCGACATTTCCGGACGGGACCAAGCTCGTCACCGTCCACAATCCGATCCGATAAGAGAGACAGAGAGGCAACGCCCGATGCGATCCCTGCTGAAGCCGCTGGCCCTGGCCGGCCTCGTGTTCCTCGCCGGCGCGGCGCCGGCCTTCGCCCATCTCAGCCCCGAGGAGCACGGCTCGTTCATGGCGGGCTTCTCCCACCCGCTGTTCGGCCTCGACCACATCCTCGCGATGGTGGCGGTCGGCCTCTGGGCCGCGATGATCGGCGGCCGCGCGGTCACCCTCGTGCCGCTGTCCTTCGTCGGCACGATGACGCTCGGCTTCCTCCTCGCCTTTACCGGCATTGCGCTGCCCTTCGTCGAGCCCGCGATCCTCGCCTCGGTGATCGCCCTCGGCCTCCTCCTCGCGACCGCGGTGAAGCTCCCGACCGAGATCGGCATGATCGTCGTCGGGACGTTCGCGCTGTTCCATGGCTTTGCCCATGGCGGCGAGATCGGCGCGGCGACCCATCTGGAGTACGGCCTCGGCTTCGCGGCGGCGACCTCGCTCCTCCACATCGTCGGCATCGGGATCGGCCTCCTGATCGGCGCCGGCATCGTCATGCCGAAGAAGACCGGCCAGGCGATCGCGCGTGTCCTCGGCGGCATCGCGGCGGCCCTCGGCATCGGCCTCGCGACTGGCGTGGTGTAGCGGCGGTGGTTCCGGGAGAGGTCTATCCGGCCAACGCGCCGGACATCGAGATCAATGCCGGTGCGCCAACCGTGACGCTGCTGGTCGCCAACACCGGCGACCGGCCGGTCCAGGTCGGCTCGCACTACCACTTCTACGAGACCAACCCCTTCCTTTCGTTCGACCGCGAACAGGCGCGCGGCATGCGGCTCGACATCGCCTCGGGCACGGCTGTCCGCTTCGAGCCGGGCCAGACCCGCGAGGTGACGCTGGTGCCGTTCGCCGGGAAGCGCGAGGTGTGGGGGTTCAACCAGAAGGTCATGGGCGGCCTGTAGGAATGCATTTGCGGACGAGTAAGGCGATAGTTAAATTGAAAGGAGCCTTCCCAATCTCCGTGAGGTTGTCATGGGCGGTACCGCCAAGGTCACCAGCAAGGGCCAGATCACCATTCCCACCGCCGTCCGCGAGGAACTCGGCATCGCAAAGGGTGACGACATCGTTTTCTACAAGGGCCTCGACGGGCAGATGCGGATCCACGTCCGCCGGCCCAGGAAGGGCGCCGGCGCCGGCTCGTTCGCATGGCCGGACGCACCGAAAGATGCCCCTGCCGTTCGCGAGGCGATCGACGAGGCGCTGGCTGAGCGTTTCGAGAAGCCCGAGTGAGATGATCGCGGTCGATACGAACATCCTGCTTCGATATGTTCTGAATGACGATCCGCGTCACGCGAGAAGCGCGCGAGAGCTGATCGACCACGTCTGCTCGCCTTCGAGACCCGCCTTTGTCCATGAGGTGGCGATCGCCGAGGTCGTCTGGGTCCTCGGGCGCCGGAAACCTGTCGACCGCGGCGCGATCGCATCGGTGCTGCGTCAACTGGCCGACAATCCGAATCTGCGATTTCGCGACGTGCCGGGCCTTCTCGCCGCGCTCGACGCCTATGAGAATGGCCCGGCCGACTTCGCCGAGTATCTCATCGCCGCGCAGGGCACCAATCAGGGCGCTGCTCCGACCTATACCTTCGATGCCGAGGCCGGGCGGTCGCCCGGCTTCGTCCTCCTTCCGAGCTGAACGGACATGCCCGCCCGCATCCCCCGCCCCCACTACGCCGCGATGTTCGGGCCGACGGTCGGCGACCGCGTCCGGCTGGCCGACACGGAGCTCCTGATCGAGGTCGAGAGGGACTTCACCATCTATGGCGAGGAGGTGAAGTTCGGCGGCGGCAAGGTGATCCGCGACGGCATGGGGCAGAGCCAGGTTTCGCGCGCCGCGGGCGCGGTCGACACCGTCATCACCAACGCGCTCATCGTCGACCACACCGGCATCTACAAGGCCGACATCGGCCTTCGCGACGGCGTCATTGCAGGCATCGGCAAGGCCGGCAATCCGGATACGCAGCCCGGCGTCACGATCATCGTCGGACCCGGGACGGAGGTCATCGCCGCCGAAGGCAAGATCGTCACTGCCGGCGCGATCGACACCCACATCCATTTCATCGCCCCGCAGCAGATCGAGGAGGCGCTGAACTCGGGCGTCACGACGATGGTCGGCGGCGGCACCGGGCCGGCGACAGGCACCAATGCCACGACCTCTACGCCAGGCGCGTTCCACCTGGCGCGGATGATCCAGGCCGCGGATTCCTTCCCGATGAACCTCGCTTTCTCGGGCAAGGGAAATGCCTCGCGGCCGGAAGGCCTCGTCGAGCAGGTGCTCGCCGGCGCGGCGTGCCTCAAGCTGCACGAGGATTGGGGGACGACGCCGGCGGCGATCGACTGCTGCCTACAGGTGGCGGACGACTACGACGTGCAGGTGATGATCCATACCGACACGCTCAACGAGTCCGGCTTCGTCGAGCACACGGTCGCCGCCTTCAAGGGCCGCACGATCCACGCCTTCCACACCGAAGGCGCGGGCGGCGGGCATGCGCCGGACATCATCAAGGTCTGCGGGCTGCCGAACGTCCTGCCGTCATCGACCAACCCGACACGGCCCTACACGGTGAACACGCTCGACGAGCATCTCGACATGCTCATGGTGTGCCACCATCTCGATCCGACGATCCACGAAGACATCGCCTTCGCCGAGAGCCGGATCCGGCGCGAGACGATTGCGGCCGAGGACGTCCTCCACGACATTGGCGCGTTCTCGATCATCGCCTCGGACAGTCAGGCGATGGGCCGGGTGGGCGAGGTGATCATCCGGACCTTCCAGACCGCCCACAAGATGCGCGTCCAGCGCGGGCCTCTGCCGGAAGAGACCGGCCAGAACGACAATTTCCGGGTGAAGCGCTACATCGCGAAGGTGACGATCAACCCGGCGATCGCTCATGGCATTTCGGACCATGTCGGCTCGGTGGAGGTTGGCAAGCGCGCCGACCTCGTGGTCTGGGATCCTGCCTTCTTCGGCGTGAAGCCCGACCTCGTCCTCCTCGGCGGAACCATCGCCGCGGCGTTGATGGGGGACCCCAATGCGTCCATTCCCACGCCGCAGCCGATCCACTACCGTCCGATGTTCGGGGCTTTTGGCCGTTCGGCCGCGATGTCGGCCGTGACCTTCGTCTCGAAGGCATCACTCGACGCCGGCATTCGCGGCTCGCTCGGCGTGCAGAAGACGCTGCTGCCGGTTCGCAACACCCGCGGCGGCATCTCGAAGGCGTCGATGGTCCACAATGCGGCGACGCCGGCGATGGAAGTCGATCCCGAGACCTACGAGGTGTTCGCCGACGGCCAGCTCCTCACCTGCGAGCCGGCGCCGTTCCTGCCGATGGCGCAGCGCTATTTCTTGTTCTGAGCCTGGCCGAAGCCTATCCTTCGGCAGTCAATGCGGCTTCGGAGCTGCCCATGACCAACCATCCCGTCACCGGCTTTGCCGAGCGTTCGCAGGCCGAGATCGACAATCTCTACGAGCGCGATTTCTTCGCGTGGACGCAGGAACAGGCGCGGCTCCTGCGCGCGCTGCGGCCGGCTGGAATCGATTGGGAGAACGCGGCCGAGGAGATCGAAAGCTTGGGGCGCTCCGACAAGCGGACCATAGAGAGCAATCTCGCCGTCATTCTCCTTCATCTGCTCAAGTGGCAGTTTCAGGAGCAAGCGCGAAAGCCCGGCTGGATGAGCAGCGTCGCCGAGCATCGGCGGCGGATCGCCAAGCTGGTGGCCGAAAGCCCAAGTCTCCGGCGATATCCGGCCGTGGTGCTTGGGGAGGAATATGAGCTGGCGCGGCTCAAGGCCGCCGACGAGACCGGCTTGCCGCTGGAGACCTTTCCCGAAGAATGCCCGTACGCGATAGGGGATGTCCTCGATCCCGCCTTCGTTCCGAAAGCTTAATGAAGCTGGCCGCGGTCATCCTCGCCCCGTTGCAGCGCGAGATCGGCGGCCTCGGGCGTGTCCATTCGCGCTCCGCTTTGAACCTGGCGACCTGGCTCTCCCCGGCCTTCCCGACCGGCGCGTTCAGCTATTCGCATGGCCTCGAGACGGCGATCGCCGATGGGCGGCTTAGGACCCCGGAAGAGGTCGAGGCCTGGATCGCAGCGCTCCTCACGAACGGCAGCGGGTGGGGCGATGCGGTGCTCCTCGCCGAGGCGTGGCGTGCTGCGGCCGACGGGGACTTCGGCCGCATCCGGCGCGCGGCCGAGCTCGGCACGGCGATGAGCCCTTCCGCGGAGCGCCAACGCGAGACGACGGCGCTCGGCGAGGCGTTCCTCAAAGCCGTCATGGCCGGATGGCCCTCCTCGGCGCTCTCCGGCGCGATGGCCGCGGCGGGCGAGGCGATGCCCTACCCGGTCGCGGTCGGCGTTGCCGCCGCCGCCCATGACCTGCCGCTCGGCGATACGCTGGCGCTGTCGCTCAACGCATTCGTCTCCACCCTCGTCTCCGTCGCGGTCCGGCTCGTGCCGCTCGGCCAGTCGGCCGGCCTCAGAATCCAGGCCGCGCTGCAACCGCTGATCCTTGCGACCGCAGTCCGCGCGGAGCGCTCGACGCTCGACGATCTCGGCTCGGCGGCGATCCTGTCGGACATCGCCTCCATGCGCCACGAAACCCTCTATTCGCGAGTGTTCCGCTCATGATCGATGGCATGCGTTCCCCGAACGGCCCGCTCAGGGTCGGCATCGGCGGCCCGGTCGGCGCTGGCAAGACGACGCTGACGGAGATGCTGTGCAAGGCGATGCGCGATCGCTACTCGGTCGCGGTCGTCACCAACGACATCTACACCAAGGAAGACGCGCTGATCCTCAGCCGGGTCCAGGCGCTTCCGGAGGACCGCATCCTCGGCGTCGAGACCGGTGGCTGCCCGCATACCGCGATCCGCGAGGACGCGTCGATCAACCTCGCCGCGGTCGCGGAGATGGTGCGCCGGTTCCCGGACCTCGACGTCGTCTTCATCGAGTCCGGCGGCGACAATCTCGCTGCAACCTTCTCGCCGGAGCTCGCCGACATCACGCTCTACGTCATCGACGTGGCGGGTGGCGAGAAGGTGCCACGGAAGGGCGGTCCCGGCATCACGCGGTCAGACCTTCTGATCATCAACAAGGCCGACCTTGCGCCTTATGTCGGGGCCAATCTCGACCTCATGGACGCGGATGCGCGCACGCAGCGCGGCGCGCGGCCGTTCGTGTTCACCGACATGCTGCGGCGGAAAGGCCTCGACACCATCATCGCCTTCCTCGAGGAGGCCGGCGGCCTCCGGCCACGCCGCATCGAGGCGGCGGAATGATTTCCGCGCGAGCCGTCCTGCCGGCGGGGGCGTGGTCCGCGACGCCGGTCGACCGCGTGGTGCTCGACCGTGACCGCCGCCATCGGCGCCGGCTGCTGTTCCAGGCCGTCGGCGGGCTTCAGATTCTCCTCGACCTGCCGCAACCGGTGATTCTCAGGCATGGCGACGGCCTTGCCCTCGAGGACGGGACCATCGTCCTGGTCGAGTCCGCGGCAGAGGACCTCGCCGAGATCGCGGCGCCCGACCGCGACACCTTCGTCCGCATCGCCTGGCATCTCGGCAACCGGCATCTCCCGACCCAGGTGCTCGGCGACCGGCTGAGGATCCGGCGGGACCACGTCATCGAAGCGATGGTGGAGGGTCTCGGCGGAACGGTGACCGCGATCACCGCCCCCTTCGATCCCGAAGGCGGCGCCTATGGCGGCCACGCCGTCCACCATCATCACGATTAGGTGTAGATCCGCTTCAGGCGGTCCCGGCGCGTGGGAAGGACATCGTCCCGTCCTCCGCCACGGCGATGCATTCGCACATCTGGCAGGCCGCGTTGAAGCCAGGCGGTTGGCCGCGCACGCCGCAGAGCGGAGCGCCGCGGCATACGTAGAACAGCGCGGTTTCGCCTGGCGGACAGTCCGCCAGGAGAGCGGTCGCCGCTGCCATGGCCTCCCGGAGCGCGTCCGAGCGCTCCAAAGCCGCCGCGTCGGGGCAATCCGCGGCACGGGGCGGCGAGACCTCGATCTCGATGACCTCGGGTGAATGGATGAGCGGCTTGTGCTGCGACATCCGCGGGCATTCTCGCAGGACTTCAAGGGACAGCGACGGACCGCGGGCGCGGACGCGGACGCGGACGCAGTACACCATCCGCCGGAAGAGGCGGCCCCACCCGATTGAGGAGGTGACCTAACTTGCGGCCCTGAAGGGCGGCACCATCGCGATTGGCGGCAGGAGCGCCGTGATGAACTGGACGAGCTCGCGCTGGCTGTGCGCGCCGCTCTTCGCGAAGAGGCCCTTGAGGTGGTAGCGCACGGTTTCCCGGCTGATCGAAAGCCGCGCCGCGACCTCGGGCAGGCTCAGCCCGCTGGCGAGGAGGCTCGCGGTGCGCGCCTCCTGCATGGTGAAGCCGAACGCGGCGATCAGGTGCTCGGGCGGGATCGCCGGCTGCTCGGAATGATTGACGATGTCGACAAGGACGGTCGGGCGGCTCACGCCAAGGTCAAGGATCGGCGACGAGCCGTCCGAAATCCCGACGATCGAGGTCGCGACCTGGTTCTCGGTCCCGGCGCCGCCGAGCATGAGGATCGTGTGGAAACCGACTTCCCGCGAGGCGGCGTCGAGTGCGTCCCGGAACCTGCGTTCCTCGCCCTCGCCGAGCGCGACCAGTTGGCCGCGCCGGATGCCGAGGAACTGCTCCGCATTGATGAGGTCGTTCGCGACGCGGTTCGCGAACACGACGCGGTGTGCCGAATCGAGCAGCAGCACGCCGCGCGGCGACTGGTTCATCACCGCCTGCGATGCGTCGTTGTTGGCCTCGGCGGCGTGGAGGGTGCGCTGCGTGTTGAGCGCCTTCGGCACAAACTTCGCGATGCGCGACAGCGCCGCGAAATGCGTGTCGTCGAAGTCGCCCTCGGAGAGCGTCCGCCCGAAATTGAGGATGAAGCGGACGTTGCCCGACTCGACCGTGACGCCAAGGCCGTAGCGGCGGCCTCCTGGGCGCATGAAGTCGTTGTAGATCTCGCTTTCCATCAGCTCGTGGTCGGGCACGAGCATGCTCAGCGAGTGCGGGACGCCCGGGGTCTGGTTCCGGATGCGCTGCATCCACTTGTCGACCCGGAAGAAGTGCTGCCGATAGGCATCAACTCGCCCCGCCTCGACGCCGGCGCTTGCGCCGGACATCCAGCGTGCGCCGCCCGGAACCAGCGGCGAGATCGCCGCCGATGTCGCTCCGAAATACTGCCGCGCATCCTCCAGCCACTCGCCCCATTGAGGCGATGCCGCGACGTCGAACAGCTGCAGGAGGAGGCGGTCGAGGTCCGGTTGCGATCGCACTGATGATCTGTCCACGCACGCCAGGGCGTCCCCCGACCGGGCCATATATCGTGACGTATCGTAAGATATATCTGATGTTCCAAGAGGCGCAACAGCGCCTCCCGGAATGATCGACGCCCTCCGACTAAGCGGGCTTCCAGCGCAGCTTCGGCTGGCGCGCGGCGCGGGTTTCGTCGAGGCGATTGCGCGGCGCGAAATGCGGGGCGGTCTTGAAGTAGTCGGCCTCGCCATCGACCACGCGCCGCACGAGCTCGCGCATCGTCGCGATGAAGCGGTCGAGCTCGATCCGCGATTCAGATTCGGTCGGCTCCATCAGGAGCGCGCCGTGGACGACGAGCGGGAAGTACATCGTCATCGGGTGATAGCCCTCGTCGATCATCGCCTTGGCGAAATCGAGCGTGGTGATGCCGTGCGGCTCGAGGAAGCGGTCGTCGAAGACCACCTCGTGCATGCAGACCTTGTTGCCGAAGGGCTGGGTCATCACGTCGGCGAGGTTTGCCCGCAGGTAGTTCGCGTTCAGTACCGCGTTCTCGGACGCGGCCTTCACGCCATCCTCGCCGTGGGAGAGGAGGTAGGCCATCGCGCGCACCCACATGCCCATCTGGCCGTGGAAGGCCGTCATGCGGCCCAGCGGCTTCTCGGCCCCTTCGGCTGCGTCGGCCGTCTCGACGAGGACCAGGCGATCGCCCTCGCGGCGGAGGAACGGCACCGGCGCGAACGGCGCCAGCGCGCCGGACAGAACGACCGGGCCTGAGCCGGGGCCACCGCCGCCATGCGGGGTCGACATCGTCTTGTGGAGGTTGATGTGCATGGCGTCGACGCCGAGATCGCCCGGCTTCACCTTGCCGAGGATCGCGTTGAGGTTGGCGCCGTCGCAGTAGAAATAGGCGCCCGCGGCATGGACCGCGTCCGCGATCGCGATGACGTCCGGCTCGAAGAGGCCGCAGGTGTTGGGATTGGTGAGCATGATCGCCGCGACATGCGGGCCGAGCTTCGCCTTCACGACCTCGGGGTCGACCGTTCCGTCGGCGCGGGCCGGGATCGGCTCGATCTTGTAGCCGAGCACGGCCGCGGTCGCGGGGTTCGTGCCATGCGCTGACTGCGGCGCGAGCACCGTGGTGCGCTGGGCGTCCTCGCCGCGCGCCTGAAGTGCGGCCTTGATCGCCATCATCCCGCACAGCTCGCCATGGGCGCCGGCCTTCGGACTCAAGGCGATCGCCTCCATACCGGTCAGCGTCACCAGCCAGTGCGACAGCTCCTCCATCAGGCCGAGCGCGCCGGTGACGGTGGAGAGCGGCTGCAGCGGATGGATGTCCGCGAAGCCGGGCAGCCGCGCCATCTTCTCGTTGAGGCGGGCGTTGTGCTTCATCGTGCACGAGCCGAGCGGATAGACGCCCATGTCGATGGCGTAGTTCTGCTTCGACAGCCGCACGTAATGCCGGAGCGTCTCGGGCTCGGTCAGGCCGGGCAGGCCGAGCGGGAGTTTCCGCGCATGCTTGCCGAGGCGGCTCTGCACCGGCTCGGGTGGCGGGAGGTCGACGCCGGTGACGTCCTCGCGGCCGATCTCGAAGATCAGCTTCTCCTCGATCATGAAGCCGTGGTTGCCGCTGCGGCTCGGCTTGGCGTCGGCGGATACGGCCTCGGGCGAGGTCGGGCGGACGCGCTCGGCGGTCGTCAGCATCTACAGAAGCTCCGCAAGGGCGATGACGAGCCGGTCACGGTCGTCCGCCGTCGTCAGTTCGGTGGCCGCGACCACGATGAGATCGGCCAGTTCCGGCCGGCCCGGCTCGAGCCGGCTCACCGGCAGGCCGCCCAGCACGCCGCGCTCCGTCAGGCGCTCCACGATGGTGGCGGCGTTGCCGGGAACGCGGATCGTGAATTCGTTGAAGAAGGTGTCATTGAGCACCTTCACGCCGCTGATACGGCCAAGGCCTTCGGCGAGCGTCACGGCATTGGCGTGGTTGATCGCGGCGAGTCGTGTCAGCCCGGCGGTGCCGAGGAGCGTGAGGTGGATCGAGAAGGCGAGGGCGCAGAGGCCCGAGCTGGTGCAGATGTTGGAGGTCGCCTTCTCGCGGCGGATGTGCTGCTCGCGGGTCGACAGCGTCAGCACGAAACCGCGGCGCTCGGCAGCATCGATGGTCTCACCGGTGAGGCGTCCCGGCATTTGCCGGAGGAATTTTTCGCGCGTGGCGAGGAGGCCGACATAGGGGCCGCCATAGGTCAGCGGATTGCCGAGCGACTGGCCTTCGCCGGCGACGATGTCCGCGCCCTGGGCGCCGGGCGGCTCGATCGCGCCAAGCGCCACGATCTCGGTCACGACGGCAACGAGGAGCGCGCCCCTGGCGTGGCAGGCGTCGGCGATCGGCTGGAGGTCGATGAGGTTGCCGTAGAAGGACGGCGACTGGACGACGACGCAGGCGGTGTCGTCGCCGATGCGACCGATGATGTCCTCACGCCCGGTCGGGTCTGCAGGCAAGATGTCGAGGACGCCGGACGAGGCGTCCGACACCGTGTGGATCACGTCGCGATACTGCGGATGAAGCCCGCCGGAGAGCACCGCCTTGGACCGGCCGGTGACGCGGCGCGCCATCAGCACCGCCTCGGCCGCGGCGGTCGAGCCGTCATACATCCCGGCATTGGCGACCTCCATGCCGGTGAGGAGCGCAACCTGGGTCTGGAACTCGAACAGGGTCTGCAGCGTGCCCTGGCTGATCTCCGGCTGGTACGGCGTGTAGGAGGTCAGGAACTCCGAGCGCTGGATCAGGTGGTCGACCGAGGCCGGCACATGGTGCCGGTAAGCGCCCGCACCAACGAAGAAGGCGGAGGCCCCTGCAGCGAGATTGCGCGCGGCGAGGCGGCCGAGATGGCGCTCGACGGCCATCTCGCCTTGTGCGTTCGGAAGGCCGAGCGGAGCGTCGACCAGCTTGCCGGGGGGGACGTCGGCGAAGAGGGCGTCGATATTGGTGACGCCGATCCGCGCCAGCATGTCGGCGCGGTCCTGTTCGGTGTGGGGGAGGAAGCGCATCAGTGCGAGGTCTCTTTCGCGTGGGCCTGTTCCGGAGCGTCGACGCGGATGCGCGCCGTCACGGAATTGGCGATATAGCAGTCGTCATGCGCGCGCTCGTGCAGCGCATGGAGTTGGTCGGCGTCCGGTTCCCTGCCGGCGAAGACGATCGCCGGACGAAGTGTGACGTCGGTGATCGCCTCGCGGCCGCGCGCGTTCTTGCCCATCACGCCGACCGCATTGTCGACATAGGACTGGACCACGAAGCCGGCCTTGGCCGCGAGGTAGAGGAAGCTCAGCATGTGGCAACTCGAGACCGCCGCCACCAGGGCCTCCTCGGGGTCGACCGCATCGGCGCGCGAGAACGGCAGCCGCACCACCTGCGGCGACGCCGATGCCGGGATCTCGGCGCCATCGAAGCGCCAGACATGGGCGCGGCTGTAGCGCCCGTCGGGAAAGTCCGAGGCGCTCCGCGACCAGATGATCTCGGCGAAATACTCGTGCGCCATCGGCGCTCCGATCAGATCGTTTCGACGAAGTTCTTGTATGAGGCCTCGTCCATTAGCCCCTCGACGTCCGCGGTATCGCTGACACGAAGTCGCAGGAACCAGCCATCGGCCTCCGGGCTGCGGTTCACCATGGCCGGATCGTCCGAGAGCGCCGTGTTCACCGCGACCACTTCGCCCGAAACCGGCGCGTAGACCTCGCTCGCGGCCTTCACGGATTCGACCACCGCGGCGACGTCGCCCTTCTTGAGGACCTTGCCGACCGCCGGCAGCTCGACGAACACCACGTCGCCGAGCTGGTCCTGGGCGTAGTTGGAGATGCCCACGGTCGCCTCGCCGCCGGCGGCGGCAATCCATTCATGGTCCTTGGTGTAGCGGGTCGTCATGAGCCTCTCGCGACTTTCGTCATCCCGCCCGGCGGCGGTAGCGGTGGGGAACAAAGGGCATGGGCGCCACGTGGGCGGTCAGGGCCTTGCCGCGGACTTCGATCGCAACAATGGCGCCGGAGCCCGCATAGGCGGGATCGACGTAGCCCATTGCGACGGGCCCGTCGACTGTCGGGCCGAAGCCCCCGGAGGTGACCGTCCCCATCGCCGTGCCGTCGCCGTTCTTGATCTGGGCGCCCTCGCGGGCGGGAAGCCGGCCTTCGGGACGAAGGCCGACGCGCTTGCGGCGCGTACCGGTCTGCAACTCGCGGAGGATGCGCTCGGCGCCGGGGAAATCGGCCGCGGCTCTCCGGCGGGCGGCGATGGCGAAGGCAAGGTCGGCCTCGACCGGGGTCGTGGTCTCGTCGATGTCGTGGCCGTAGAGCGGCAACCCGGCCTCGAGCCGGAGCGAGTCGCGGGCGCCAAGGCCGATCGGCTTCACCTCCGGCTCGGCGAGGAGGGCGCGCGTGACGGTCTCGGCGTCGGTGGCACCGAGATAGATCTCGAAGCCGTCCTCGCCGGTGTAGCCGGACCGCGAGACCGAGATCGGGACCCTGCCGTCGAACACGGTGTCCACGACCTCCATGAACCGAAGGTCGGCGATCGGCGCGTGGCGCCCGAGCGCATCGACCGCCTTCGGTCCCTGCAGCGCGATCATCGCGCGGAACGGGGGGAGGTGCAGGTTGATCCCGGCCGGCAGGTGCGTTCCGACAAAGGCTTCGTCGACCGCAACCCGCGCGGCGTTGAAGACGATGTTGAGACGGCCATCCGTGCCGGCGGGGCGGACGACCATGATGTCGTCGACGATCGTCCCTTCGGGCGTGAGCAGGAGGCTGTAGCGCATCCGGCCCGGCGCGAGGTTCTGGAAGTCGCCCGGCGTCACCATCTCGAGCGCGCCTGCGACCGAAGCGTAGTCCGGCCCGCGGAGCTCGGCCTGGCCCATATGGGACACGTCGAAGAGCCCGGCCGCCTCGCGGGTGTGGCGGTGCTCGGCCATGATGCCGTCCCTGTACTGGACGGGCATCGACCAGCCGGCGAACGGCACCATGCGCGCGCCGAGCTCCTTGTGGAGGGCGTCGAGCGGCGTCTCGCGCAAGGGCGCTCCGCCCGCCTCGTCCGATCCGCTCATGCCGCACGCTCCACGTCAGGCTGGTAGCCAAGGATGGGAGCAAGCCAGCGCTCGGCCTCGCGGACGTCCCAGCCCTTGCGGGCCGCGTAGTCCTCGACCTGATCGCGTCCGATCCTCCCGATGCCGAAATAGTGGCTGTCCGGATGGGAGAAATAAAGACCGCTGACGGAGGAGGCCGGCCACATCGCATAGCTCTCGGTCAGCTTGATGCCGGTAGTCGCCTCCGCGTCGAGAAGGCGGAAAAGGGTCGGCTTTTCCGTGTGGTCCGGCTGCGCGGGATAGCCGGGCGCCGGGCGGATGCCGACATATTTCTCGGCGATCAGCTCGGCATTGCTGAGGGTCTCGTCCGGCGCGTATCCCCAGAATTCACGCCGCACCCGCATGTGCATGTGCTCTGCGAAGGCTTCCGCAAGGCGGTCGGCGAGAGACTGCGACAGGATCTTCGAGTAGTCGTCATTGGCGCGGGCGAAGCGGGCGATGACGGCCTCTTCGCCCAGTCCTGCGGTGACGGCGAAGCCGCCGACATAGTCGGCGATCCCGGTCTCGGCCGGCGCGACGAAGTCCGCCAGCGCCACGTGGTTCCGCCGGTCCGTCGCACGCGCCATCTGCTGGCGCAGCGTGAACAGCGTTTCCCGCACGGTCGCCCGGCTGTCGTCCTCGTAGACGAGGATGTCGTCGCCCGCGGCATTGGCGGGCCAGAAGCCGATGACCGCATTGGCCGACAGCCATTTCTCCTCGACCATCTTCCGCAGCATCGCCTGCGCGTCGTCATAGAGCGCGCGGGCGGGAGCGCCGAGATTCTTGTCGTCGAGGATCATCGGGAAGGTCCCGGTCATCTCCCAGGCGGAGAAGAACGGCGTCCAGTCGATGAACGGGACGAGATCGGCGATCGGATAGTCGCGGAACACCTTCGTTCCGATGAAGGACGGCCGCACTGGGCGGATCGTGCTCCAGTCGGTCGCAAAACGATCGGCGCGGGCGTCCGCCAGCGACAGCCGCTTCTTGTCGGCCTGGGCGCGGCCATGCTGCTCGATCACCCTGGCGTAGTCGGCCTCGACCTGCTTCCGGAACGCGTCGCGGTTCTCGCCGATGACGCTCGCAGCGACGCCGACGGCGCGGCTCGCGTCGAGGACATGGACCGTCGCGCCGCGATGATAGGCCGGGCTGATCCGGAGCGCGGTGTGCACTTTGCTCGTGGTCGCGCCGCCGATGAGGAGCGGCACATCAAAACCCTCGCGCTCCATTTCCGCCGCAACGTTGACCATCTCGTCCAGCGACGGCGTGATCAGGCCGGACAGGCCGATCACGTCGACCCCTTCGGCGCGCGCCGTGGCAAGAATCTTCTGCGCCGGCACCATCACGCCGAGGTCGATGACCTCGTAGTTGTTGCACTGCAGCACGACGCCGACGATGTTCTTGCCGATGTCGTGGACGTCGCCCTTGACGGTGGCGAGCAGGATCTTGCCCGCGTTCTGCCGCCCGTCGCCGCCGCCCGCGGCCTTCTCGGCCTCCATGAACGGCATCAGATAGGCCACCGCCTGCTTCATGACGCGGGCCGACTTCACGACCTGCGGCAGGAACATCTTGCCGGAGCCGAAGAGGTCGCCGACGACGTTCATGCCCGCCATCAGCGGGCCCTCGATGACATGGAGCGGGCGCGCGGCCTTCTGCCGGGCTTCCTCGGTATCCACCTCGATGAACTCGGTGATGCCGGCGACCAGCGCATGCTCGAGCCGCTTCTCGACCGGCCATTCGCGCCAGGCGAGGTCGAGGGTACGCTGTGCGCCAGCGCCGCCCTTGTAGCGCTGTGCGGCCTCGAGGAGGCGGTCGGTCGCGTCCGGCCGCCGGTTGAGGATCGCGTCCTCGCACAGCTCGCGGAGCTCCGGCTCGATGTCGTCATAGACCGGCAGCGCACCGGCATTGACGATGCCCATGTCCATGCCGGCTGATATCGCGTGGTAGAGGAACACCGCATGCATCGCGCCGCGGACATGCTCGTTGCCGCGGAACGAGAAGGAGAGGTTCGAGACGCCGCCCGAGACATGGGCGTGCGGGAGGTTCTCCTTGATCCAGCGCGTCGCCTCGATGAAGTCGACGGCGTAGTTGTTGTGCTCCTCGATCCCGGTGGCGATCGCGAAGATGTTGGGGTCGAAGACGATGTCCTCGGGCGGGAAGCCGACGTCTTCGGTCAGGATCCGGTAGGCGCGGGCGCAGATCTCGGTCTTGCGCTCGAATGTGTCGGCCTGGCCCTTCTCGTCGAAGGCCATCACGACGACGGCCGCGCCATAGCGGCGGACCTTCTTCGCATGCTCGACGAAGGCGGCTTCGCCCTCCTTCATCGAGATCGAGTTCACGATCGGCTTGCCCTGGACGCATTTCAGGCCCGCTTCGATGACCGACCATTTCGAGGAGTCGATCATCACCGGCACCTTGGCGATGTCGGGCTCCGCGGCGAGGAGGTTCAGGAAGGTGACCATCGCCTTCTCGGAATCGAGAAGGCCTTCGTCCATGTTGACGTCGAGGATCTGGGCGCCGTTCTGCACCTGCTCGCGCGCGACGTCGAGCGCGGCAGCATAATTGCCGTCGGTGATCAGCTTCCGGAACTTCGCCGAGCCCGTGACATTGGTCCGCTCGCCGACGTTGATGAAGGACGCAGTGCGTTCGGTCATGAAGCCGCCGAGAAAGGCTCGAGCCCCGACAGCCGGAGCCGCGCGTCCCTGGTCGGGACGTGGCGCGGCGTGACACCGTTCACGGCCGCCGCGATCGCCGCGATGTGCGCCGGGGTCGTGCCGCAGCAGCCGCCGACGATGTTGACGAGGCCGGAGCGGGCGAACTCGCCGAGCTGCGTGGCCATCGATTCCGGCGTCTCGTCATAGGCGCCGAGCTCGTTGGGCAGGCCGGCATTCGGATAGGCGCAGATCAGTGTGTCCGATTCCCGCGACAGCTCCGCGAGATAGGCCCGCATCTCCTTGGCGCCGAGCGCGCAGTTGAGGCCGACCGTCAGCGGCGCGACATGGCGCACCGAGTGCCACATCGCCGTCGGCGTCTGCCCCGACAGCGTGCGGCCCGAGAGGTCGGTGATGGTGCCGGAGATCATGATCGGCAGCCTGATGCCGCGTTCCTCGAACAGTTCTTCCGCAGCGAACAGGCCGGCCTTCACGTTCAGCGTGTCGGTGATCGTCTCGAACAGCAGCATGTCGACGCCGCCGTCGAGGAGGCCCGAGATCGCCTCGCGATAGGACAGCCGCAGCTCGTCGAAGGTGATGGCGCGGTAGCCGGGGTCGCCGACATCCGGCGACATCGACGCCGTCTTGTTGGTAGGGCCGACGGCGCCCGCCACGAAGCGCGGCCGGTCGGGCGTCGCGATCGCATCGGCCGCCTCGCGGGCGAGGGTCGCGCCGGCAAGGTTCAGCTCGTAGGCGAGGTCGGACATGCCGTAATCGGCCTGCGCGACGCTGGTCGAGGAGAAGGTGTTGGTCTCCACGATGTCGGCGCCGGCCTCGAAATAGGCGCGGTGGATCGCCCGGATCGTGTCCGGCTGGGTGATGTTGAGGAGGTCGTTGTTGCCGCGCAATTCGCGCGGCCAGTCCTTGAAGCGCTCGCCGCGGAAGGCCGCCTCGTCGAACCTGTATTCCTGGATCATCGTTCCCATCGCCCCGTCGAGGACGAGGACGCGCTCCGCCGCGAAGCTGCGGATGCTCTTGCCGGCGTCGCGCTTCTTGGGGAACGGAATGGCGGCAACAGGTTCGGCGACTGCGGTCGAATTGGTCATGCGACTCTTCCCGTCAGCTTCGGAGCAAGGCCCAGGCTGTCGTAGATCGACCAGACCAGCTCCGCCCGGTTGAGGGTGTAGAAATGGATGCGGCGGAAACCGCGACCGATGAGGTCGTGGACCTGCGCCGCCGCGAGCTCGGCTGCGACCGCCTTCTGCGCCTCGGGGTCGTCACCGACCCGCTCGAAGCGCTCGGCGACGAAGCGCGGGATGGTGCCGCCGGCCTTCGCGGCAAAGCCGGAGACTTGCTTGAAGCTGTTGATCGGCATCAGGCCGGGCACGATCGGCACGGTGATCCCGGCCTTTCGGACTCGGTTCACGAACGCCTCGAAGATTTCGTTGTCGTAGAAGAAATGCGTGATCGCCTCGGACGCCCCGGCGTCGACCTTGCGGCGCAGGATCTCGATGTCCTCGTCGAGCGAGCCGCTCTCTGGGTGCTTTTCTGGGTACGTCCCGACCGCGACTTCGAAATCGCCGATGCGCCGGATCGCCGACACGAGCTCGGCCGAGCCGCTATAGCCGTCGGGATGCGCCTCGTATTTCGTGCCGACGCCGGTGACCGGGTCGCCGCGGAGCGCCACCATCCGCTTCACGCCGAGGTCGCGGTAGGTCGCGATGACCTCATCGACATCGGCGCGCGAGGCCGCGACGCAGGTCAGGTGCGCTGCCGGCTCGAGCTTCGTCTCGCGGAGGATGCGCGCGATCGTGGCGTGGGTGCGCTCGCGGGTCGAGCCGCCGGCGCCATAGGTGACGGACACGAAGTCGGGCTGCAGCGGCTCGAGCTTCTCGATCGAACGCCACAGCGTCTCCTCCATCGCCTCGGTCCGGGGCGGGAAGAACTCGAAGGAGAAGCTGAGCCTGCGGTCGCTCGGCGCGGTCCCGTGCATCGTCGTTGGCCTGGTGGATGGGCTGCCAGTGGCAAGTCCGGCCTGCCCAACAGCAGTGGGCAGGCTATCCACAAATAGCGCAGGGTCAACGGTGGGCAAGGAGTGGGCAGCGCGGAAGTGGGCACGCGCGCCCGAAGTCGGTGGGCAGCCGGCGGCTCCGGCTGCCTGCCAGGCTGGAGCAGGGCTGGCGGCTAGGCCGCCAGTCCCAGCCCGCGGATCGAGGCGCGAAGGTCGTCGATGGTGGTGTCGATCACCGCAGCCGATCCGGTCCAGTAGAAGCCGGTGCGCCGCACCGCGATCCGGTCGACCTCGCCGAGGAGGCCCGGCGTCACATTGACCATCAGCACGATCGCATTCCCGCTGGATATGTTCTGGACCGACGCGATGGTGCCAACGACGGTGCCGTCCGTGGTGGTGATCTCGAAACCTTCCAGCACCTCGTAATGGATCCGAACCATCGAGCCACCGGCGTTCCTGACGCGGAACTGCCCCGGATTGGCGACCGGCTCACAGTCGCAGGGTTTTACCACGACGTCGTCTTCATCGGTGACCGCAGCACCGATGAAGGCGTCCGCCGTGGGCCCGCCGTCCTGCACGTCGATGGCGTTGGCGGGGACCGTGAACAGCGCGAAGGCAAGGGCTCCGGCCGCGAGCAACAGCGAAGGCTTCATTGGTATCCTCCACGGCCCATCCCCCCGATGCGGGCCTTGCGGCCGACCTTATTGCGTCGATCCGACTGCGGCAATCTGGCTCAGCGCGGCCAGACGGTGCCGAACGCGGCCGCCGTGGCCGAACGGAACCATCCGAAAGCGAACTCGGCTTCGTGGGCCCGGAACAACGGCCCGCCATGCGGCGGACTGATCCCGCTCTCGGTGCCGATGTCGGCGAGGAAGCCGTCGACCACGCGGTAGAGGCCGACCGACGACACGCCATAGTCCCGCGCGACGAGCGCGTAGCAGGCGCCGGCGAAGGAGCCGACCGGCGGCGGTTCATCACCGGCGAGCCGGGCCGCAATCGCGCTGGCGGCGATCTCGGCGTGGATCGCGGCGCTGGAGACCGATTTCGGCATCGGCGTCGCCAGTGCCGCGTCGCCGATGACATAGATGCCGGGAACGAGGGTCGATTCGAACGTCTCGTGATGGACGGGCGCCCATCCGGTGGCGTCGACGACTCCCGCTCGCTCCGCAATGGGACCCGCCTTCTGCGGCGGCACGATGTTCAGCACGTCGGCGCGGATGCGCTCGCCGAACTCCGTCTCGACCTCGCGTGCCGCGGCATCGACGCGGACGATGCGGCCATCATTCGAACGGCCGATCCATTCGACCATGCCGCCATAGAGCTCCGGCCAGGCGGACAGGAAACGAAGGTCGATGGGAAAGGAATCCTTGGCGTCGAGGATCAGGACCTTTGCGGCAGGCTTCACCGCCTTGAAATAGGCGGCGGCCATGCTCGCTCGCTCATAGGGCGCGGTCGGGCAGCGATAGGGATTGTCCGGCGCGGTGATGACGAAGAGGCCGCCGTCGGGCATCGCCTCGAGCTGCGCCCGGAGCTGGAGGATCTCCGCGCCGTCGACCCAGGCATGCGGCGCGCCTGCGGCCGCCGCTTCGTCATAGCCGTCGAGGACATCCCAGCGGATCGCGATGCCGGGCGAAAGGATCAGCGCGTCATAGGCCAGGATGTCGCCCGTCGACAGGCGCACCGCCCGCGCCGCCGGGTCGATGTCCTCGGCAGTCGCGGTGACGATGTCGATGCCCCACACGTCGCGGAGCGCATCGTAGCGCTGCTCGAGGGGCGCGTAGTCGTAGAGGCCGCCGAGGAAGGCATTGCCGAGCGGACAGGCGAAATAGGTCTGGCGCCGATCGACCAGCGTCACTGCAAGGGCCGGATTCCGCGCCTTCAGCCGGACCGCAGCGGTGGCGCCGCCGAACCCGCCGCCGATGATGACGATCCTTCCTGCCGCCGCTCGCGCGATAGGCGGGGCAGCGAGCGTTGCGAGCGAAGCGGCTCCGATCAGCCCGAGCGTCTGCCGCCGATCGATCCTCATGCGCCCTCCGAAGGCGAGGCTACACCAGGTAGCGCTCCCGCATCGAATCAGCCTCTTCCGGCCTCAGAGAGAGGGCCGCGAGCGGATCGGCGACCGCGCGGATCAGCGCGGCATTGTCGGGTGCCCGCCGTCCGTCGGGAAGGAGGATGTTGTTCTCGAAGCCGACGCGGACATCGCCGCCGAGGAGCGCGCCGGCCAGGCCGCAGGCAGCCTCGGCCGCGCTGAAGGCGCACACCATGAAGCAGGAGAACAGCGCGTGCGGCTGCGCTGCCTGGAGATAGGGGAGCAGATCCGGCGCTTCGGGGCGCCCCTCGAGGAGGTAGCGGCCGAGGACGTAGATCACCGGCGGCCGTTCATACGGAATGATCCCCCGCTCCTGGAGGAGCGCGAAGCGGGCGACGTCGACCGGGTCGTAGAGGATGAACTGCGGCGCGATGCGCTCGCGCTTCATGAAGGTGAGGAAATCGAGGAACTCGGCCTCCGCCCGGTCGTCGGGGCAGAGCTCGCGGAGCGCCAGCGACACCGCCTCGGGACGAACGTCGCGGACGACCGTCATCTGGTCGCGCGGATTGTACTGGCCGAGCGAGTCGGTGGTGATCTGGATGATCATCCGGTCGCGCACCTCGCGGCGGATCTCGGCGATCGCCTCGTGATAGATGCCCGGATCGAGCGTGTGAGCGCCGCTCTTGTCGCGGACATGGAGGTGGATCATCGCCGCACCGGCTTCGGCCGACTGGGCTGCGGAGTAGGCGATCTCGCGCGGGGTCAGCGGGACGCCGGGGTGCTCGGCGCGGGTCCGCCGCGCGCCATTGGGGGCGACGGCGATGGCAACCGGCCGGGTCGATGCGGAAGGCACGCTCGCTGCGCTCATCCTGGTCCTTGCCGGGGCGGCCGGTGCGGCCGCCCTTCAGGCCGAGCGGCTTAGACCGTCCGGACCGCCCCATCAACCGGCCGTGCGACAAGGCTGGGCTGCGCCCCGCCCGAAAAAAGAACCCGCCGTGGGGGCGGCGGGTCCAGTGGGGTGAGGAGGAGAGAGGACAGAAGAGCCGAGGTCAGGAAGGAGGGGAGCGGCGGTGGCCGCCGCTCCGGCAGAGAACTTGGATTAGAGGTAGTAGCCCTGCATGCAGGCGCCGAAGGCGGCGGTGTAGGCGTTGTTCCAGGCCGGGTTGCCGATGGCGGCACCGCCGAGGGCACCGACGCCCGCGCCGATCGCAGCGCCCGCACCCGGTGCGCCGAAGCCATAGCCGCCGATCAGGAAGCCCGCGCCGGCGCCGAGGAGGGTGCCGACCACCACCGGACGGGCCCGCGGCCCGACCGCGCCGTTCGCGTAGGACTGGGCGTAGCTGTCGCAGGCAGCCTGCGAGACCACGACGACCTGCTGGACTGGCACCGGGCCGTAGGCGAAGGCGGAGGTCGAGCCGGCGACGGTGCCGAGGGCGAGGGTCGAGGCGACAGCGGTCTTGGCGAAGATGTTCATCGGGGTGTTCCTCAGAGCTTTTGTGGCGGTCCGGTTTCGGCGCCGCGGTGAATTCATGAGCGTGGTTTTGACGCACGCCCTCTGAACGCGATCTGAGGCGGTTGTTATCTGGCGTTCAGGAAGCGGAAACGGCTTCGCTCCGTTGCGGCGGGCGTGCCGGACAGGCACAAAACCCCTCCCCGATCACCGGGACGGACCATGGCCGAGACCTGCATCATCTTCGACTGCGACGGCGTGCTGGTGGACAGTGAGCTCATCGCGGCCCGTGTGGCGGCGGCCTGCTTCACCGAGGCCGGCGCGTCGATCGACGCTGCGGAGATGCTCGATAGGTTCGCGGGCGTCGCCGCCGCGACGGTCACCAAGACCATCTTCGCCGAGCGCGGCCTGCCGGTGCCGGCAAACGCAACGGAACTCCGCCGCGCAGCGATCATGACCGCCTTCGAGACCGAGCTGCGCGCGACCGACGGTGCCGACGAGGCCCTCTCGCGCATCCACGCGGCGAAATGCGTCGCGTCCTCCTCGCATCCCGACCGCATCGCGCAGTCGCTGCGACTGACCGGCCTCGACCGCCATTTCGGCGACGCGATCTTCAGCGTGCTCTCAGTGCCTCAAGGCAAGCCGGCACCGGACCTCTTCCTCTACGCCGCTCGGGCGATGAACGCGGAGCCCGTCCATTGCATCGTGGTCGAGGACTCCGTCGCCGGCGTCCGCGCGGGGAAGGCGGCGGGCATGGCGGTGATCGGCTTCGTCGGCGGCAGCCATTGTCGGCCGGACCATCACCGCCGGCTCCTCGATGCCGGCGCGGACCGTATCGCCCGGCACATGAGCGAGCTGCCGGAGATCATCGTGTTCGAACGGGCGACGCGGCGGTTCTAGCGCGGGTCCGGCGCGCCGAGCGCCAGTTCGCGCAGCCGGTTCGCGAAGGCCGGCACATCGAAGCTTCGGGTTTCCGCCGCACCGGCGCGGAGCCGCTTCTCCAGCGCGCGGTCCGTGGCAAGGGCGGCGATGGCGTCGGCGATCGCCGGGGCGGTGGAGGTCGCCGTGACCAGGCCGTCGACCCCGTGCCGCACCTGGTCCGCGAGCCCGCCCACGGGCGTGACGATCACCGGCAGCCCGGCGCCATGCGCCGCCGGCGTCACGCCCGACTGGCTGGCCTCGATGTAGGGCAGGACCACCACGTCGTGCTGCGCGAGAATGCCGCCAATCTCGCCATGTTCGATCCAGCGATCGACCACCGTCGCGCCGAGAGCGGCGATCCGGCTTCGAAGCGCCCCGAGGTCGCCCTCGCCATAGATGCCGAGCGTCGCCAGGATGCCGCCATCGCGCAGCCGTTCCATCGCTTCGACGAGCAGCGGCAGGCCCTTGTAGGTCATAATCCGGCCGAGGAGAGGACCCGCAACGGCCCGTCGCCGCGGGCGGCGGCCTGGCCATAGGCCATCGTCGGATGCGGGACGACCGCCGTGCGGCCTCGGAGGGAGGGACGGTCCTCGATGAGCTGGGTTTCGACCGCCTCCGTCAGCGTCACCACGAGGCCGGCGGTGTCGGCGTCCCGCGCGAGCCAGCGGTTGGCGGACGAGGTCGTGTCGCCGGGGTGTGGCCGGGCGTCATGGACGACAACGACATAGCGGAGGCCCGTGCGGCGCACGGCGCGGCCGAGGAGCGGTGTCCACGCATGCGGCATCAGCACCACGACGGCCCGAAAGCCGCCGGCCTTGAGGTCTGACAACAGGCGGCGGCGCTGCCCCAGGAAGCGCCGAAGCCCGGTCACGGCACCGAGGCCCGACTTGAAGGTCGGAAACGGCCAGGCCTGCGGACTGGCAGCGGCGATGTCCGCCGCCAGCTCATTGTCGGGGGAATAGGACACGGCGTCTCGTCTGCCCGAGGCCGCGATGGACTGCGCCAGATCCGCAACCAGCCGGCTGAGCGGGCCGCGCCGTCCCCAATAGACGAAGAGCCCGGGGTCGTCGCCGGGGGCGTGCAAGGTCTCGCTGCGGTCTTGGCTCATGCAGTGATTCGACACGCAATTTGGCGCAGGCGCTTTGCCCGACGCCGGTCGCTGGCAATGTCACCCTGCCCGCCGCCGCACAAGCCTCAGGCGAGCAGAGCGGCGGGCCCCTTCGCCGGCCCGGACGACGCTTTCGAACCTATTGCTCGCGTCGGCCCGCCGGCGCGGCGGCCATGGCGCCGGCCCGCGCTTCGTCGCGCTCGCGACGGAGGCCTTCGTTCTCGACCGTCAGCTCCGCGATCCGCGCCTCCGCCTGACGCCGCGCCGCCTCGTCGGATTCGAACTCGCGGAGGGCGTGGGCCGACAGCGGCGAGCGCGATGGGATCTCCACGGGGGCGCCGGTCGTCAGGATATCCCAGAGCCAGCGCTGCGATCGCGTGAGCGCCTCGCGAAGGTCGCGATCCTCCGCCCTTTCCCGGCGCAGCTCGCTCTTCACCGCATCTGCAGCGTCCGCCAACTGCCGATCGGAATGGCCGCCGGCCGGCGCAAGCCAGGCGCTGATCCGCGCGACCGCCGCCTTGGGGTCGGCGAGGAGGTCGCCATAGCCGACGAAGAGCCGGTCGGCGTTGCGGGAGTGCTCGAGCGCGGCGCTGTTGTATGCCTCCCACAGAGCGAGGCCGGCGAGGAGCGGCGTCCGGAAGCGGCGCCGGAGCGAACGGGCGACCTCGAGCGGGTGGCGATAGAGATGGAGAATCCGTGCGCGCGGCACGGCCTCCCGGAGGAGCGGAAGGAGGAGGCACAGAAGGGGCTCCTTCACGGCCCATGGCCGGCCGGCAAAGGCGGCGACGATGCGCCGGAAGGCCCTGAGCGCGGCGGCGCGTTCCGATCGGGGGATCGCCGCGAGGTCGAAGCCGGTGATCCGCCACCAGTCGGCGTCGACCGATGCAAGCAGTGCATCGGCGGCGGCTCGGATGTCGTGTCGCTCGAAGACCCCCTCCCGAGCCCGGCCGGCCGCGGTCGCGAGCGCGCCGGGCGGGCCGAACGCGTGCCCAAGGGCCGCGAGGATTGCCGCGGCGACCGAGGCGCCAGAGCGATGCATGCCGAGGACGATGACGCCTTGGAAGGGCGCGCTTGGATCAGCCGTGCCGGGCTCCGCGCTGCTCATCTGAACGCCCATAATCCCGACGCGGGCCGCTGCCAAACCGCGATCGGAGGATGAGCCTATTTCCGCAGGACGGTGACCAGTGTCTCCGAACCGATCCTGCCGGCGATGAAGTCGGGAAGGAGGTCGGCCCAGGCGTCGGTCCGCGTGGCCACGTTGACCAGCGGCTCGTTCGGGACCGCGCGGAACGTCGAGTCGGTGGCGAGGACGAAATACTGGTCGCCGTCCCGGACCATGAAGGGGGACCCGGAGTCGCCATGCGTGGTGTCGCAGGTGTGGAGGACGCGGTTGCCGTCCTCCAGCACGGTGAAGCGGCAGCCGATATTGCCCGACAGATTGGCGCCGGTGTCCCAACTGTAGCCGGCCTGGAACAGGTCGAGCGTCAGCGCGCCTTCACCGTAGGTGGCAAGGAGCGGCCGGACGCCGACATGGCCGAGCTTGGCGCCGAGCGGCTGGTCGATCCTGAGGAGTGCCCAGTCGGTGCCGGCCGGCTCCTGTCCCGACGTCAGCTCCCGCACCCGGTCGGGCGACTGGAGATAGGCGATCACGTTCGCCCGGGCGTAGAAGCCGTCCGGCGTGAAGGCGGCCTGGAACTCGGCGCGGGCATCGACCCCGCGTTCGCCCTCGATGCAATGCGCCGCCGTCAGGATCACGTCGTCGGCAACCAGCGTCGCCGTGCACGACCCCGTGGTCTCCCCGACCAGCATGCCGATCACCGACCACGGGAATTGCGTCGTATCCATCGTCACGCGATCGTCGCGGCCGAAGAAATGGTCCTCGATCGTCAGCGGGCGGTCGCGGCCGATGCAGTCGCCGCGATCGGTCCGCGGATCGCACGCCCCGTCGCCCAGCCCCGGCTCGTTGCACACGCCGTTCCACGCGAGCCGGCAGCTGTCGGTCTGGTTGCGAAGATAGGCCACCGCGCCGCAGTCGGTCCGGTCGGTGGCCTGCGTGCACGCGCCGGTCCCGAGATGGACTTCGTCGCACTCGCCGTCATTCGCCCAGCGGCATGAATCGTCCTCGACACCCGTCACGATCCGCCAGCAGTCGGAATAGTCCGTGCCGGCCGCGCAGGCGCCGGTCCCGATGCCGGGATCGTCGCACTCGCCGTCATTGGCGAACTGGCAGGTATCGTCCCCGGCATAGCCGGCGGTCCCGACCGCGCCGGCAAGACTGGCCGGCAGCTTGTCGGCCGGCCCGTCCTGGTGGAGGAGGCTGTCGCGGAGGCGGATGATCTCGGCAGTCGCATCGCCGAAGGCCCAGCCCGGTGCCGCCTCCTCGGCGATCGCCGTCGTTCCGGGGCCGTTGGTTCGTTCCGTCGGGAGGCCCGTGGCAAGGATGAACACGGCGATCGCAAGAATCGCCGACCGATGGACCGCGCGGCCACCCATTGCACTGCCTCGAACGAAAAAGCCCTCCGCTCGACCTTGGCGGCCGGTCGGCCGGTGGTCAAGCGAAGGGCTGATGCACCTCGCGCGGCGCCCCTTGGGGCGCGCGGCGTGGTCCTAGCGGTTGCCGCGAAGGAAGTCCTGGTAAATCCAGCCGGTGGCGCCGTCCACGACGACCTCACACCAGCCGTCGCAGGAGACGACGGTCACGGCCGTGCCCGGGCTGACCACGCGAACGACGGGGCTCCCGCTGCTCGCGCCGGCCCGCATGTTGACCCAGGTGTTGGCGACCGCGACCGTCCCGCCGGTCGGCGGAGCGGCGGCCGCCTGGACTGGCGCCGGAGCTGGGGTCGGTGCCGGGGCAGGAGCTGGCGCCGCCGCAACAGGCTCGCGAGCCGGTGCGGCTGCAGCCGGCTCCGCCGGTGCCGGAGCGGGCTCGGGCGGCGTTGCCGGGGCCTCGGCCAGCGGGGTCTGGGTCAGGAGGTCGATCGGCTGGGGCGTGGTGTCGACGCGGTCGGCCGCTGCGGCCGGCGGCGGCGTCGCCGGTCTGAGCGCATCGGCCGCGGGCGTCGCGGGCTCGGCCGGAGCCGTTGGCGGGATATTGTCGGCCGGGATCGGAACGACGGCGACGGTCCGCGGCTCCGCCGCAAACGGGTCGACGACCGCGGGGGCCGGCGCCGCGGCCTCAACTGCCGGTGCCGGGGTCGCGGGGGCCTCGGCGGCGGGGGCGACGGTTTCGGTCGGCGCCGGTGCGGCGACCGCACCTTCCGCCCCGGCCAATGCGGTCGCATCGGCCGCCGTCACCGCGTCCGCCTGCACGAGCGGGGTGGCCGCGGCGGTGGCATCGTTCGGCGTCCAGTCGCGGAACGCGGAGTAGGCACCGACGCCTGCGATGAGGAGGACGAGTCCGGAAATGACGACGACGTCGGAGCGCACCGACCGGCGGCGCCGATCTCGGATCCTCCCGGCCGTGGTGCCTTCGCGCGCCGCGCGCCAGAAGCGCTGCTGCTCATCGTCGGCCGACGCGGGAACCCCGCTCATCGCCTCGGCGTTGTCCCACGTGCCAAGGCGCATCGCCGTCGGGTCGGTCATAGCCGCAGCTTGGGCCGGTTCGTCGTCCCACGGGTCGGCAAGGAACGTATCGAGCGCGGTTGGGGTGTCGACGCCCGGCTCGTCGTCACACGGGTCCGGACGGCGCATGAGATCAGCATCGGTGGCGTCGATGTCGCCGCGAAGAATGTTCTCGAGTTCCTCGACGAGGTCGACTTCGGCCTTGATCAGGTCCGGGAAATCGGTCGCGAGATTCTCCCATTGCGCATGGGCCTCGGCCGGCGTTGCCTCGGTACCGCCCGCGGGACGGCTTCGTGCAACCAGGACAGGGCGTCTCCGCGGTGCGGGTCCGTCCTCGTCAAGTTCGGATGCAAGTCGTTTCAGAGGTACCAGAGGCATGGCTTGGTCTTCCTTTTCGGGAGACGAGGCCATGGTCGATTGAGGTCAATGGCCGGCGCAAGATCAGCCGGCCTTATGACTGGTTCCCAATTCAACTTTTTTGCCGCCCTCGAATCCGCGAACGCTAGGCACGTCAGGTATTTGACTGCCGAATTTCCCCCAGCCGCTGGACCGGCATCAAGGGGACGAATTGCGACAACTCTTGGCCAAGATTGCGGCCGAGTCGAGGAATTATACGATCGGGAAACTTCTTTTCCCGTCGCGGAGAGACCTATGAGTGTAGGTCCATCAACTACGCGCGCATAGGGCGTCGCGCTGGCCTTGCGCGATGCATTCGGCGATGCTCGCGATTGACGCCAACTGCGTTGGTAAAGGACGTGCCCGAGCCGGAAGCGAAAACGAGCGCCGCGGACGAATTCGTCGTGCGGGTTGCGGAGGCCGGCGACATGGCGTCCGTGGCGTCGATCATCAACCACTACATCACGACGACCGCATACAATTTCCGGACGGCCGCGCAGACGGCGGATGAGTGGGTTGCCGACTGGCGTGCCAGCCGCGGCCGCTATCCTTGGCTCGTCGCGAGCGACGCGAAGGGGGCCGTGCTCGGCGTCGCCTATGCGGGGGTCTGGAATACCCGCGCCGCCTATGACTGGTCGGCGCAGGTCACGGTCTATGTCGATGCCGCCGCGCGGCGCCGCGGGATCGGCCGTGCGCTCTACGGCGTGCTGATCCCGCTCCTCGACCGCCTCGGCTTCCACGCCCAGCTCGGCCTGATCGCGCTGCCCAATCCGGGAAGCGTCGCGCTGCATGAGGCGTTCGGGTTCCGCTCCGTGGGCGTGCTGCGCGAGGTCGGCCACAAGCACGGCGCGTGGCGCGACGTCGGGATCTGGCAGCGGACGGCCGATCGTCCCGGCGAGACGCCACCGCCGACGGCGCCGCCGCCCGAGCGGCTTTAGGGGGTTTCGCGCGGCGCTGGTCGTGCTACAACACGCGTTCCCTCTTTGTTCGGAGGCGACCTTGGCCACCCGCGCGGGCAGCGCCGACCTGCCTCTCCATCACGGCCGCGTCCCGGCCTGGCTCGGCCAGCGGATGACGCGCCTCGGCGCCGTGATCGCGGAGGCGATCGTCCACCATTATGGCCGCGACGACTTCCTCCGCCGCCTCGCCCACCCGTTCTGGTTCCAGTCGTTCGGCGCCGTGATGGGCATGGACTGGCATTCGTCCGGCATCACCACCAGCGTCATCGGCGCCCTCAAGCGGGGCCTCGCGCCGCTCGCGAGCGATCTCGGCCTCCATGTCTGCGGCGGCCGCGGCAGTCATTCGCGACAGACGCCGAACGAGCTGGTGGCGATCGGCGACCGCGTCGGCTTCGACGGGGCGGCGCTCGCCCGCGCGAGCCGGCTCGTCGCCAAGGTCGACAGCGCGGCCGTCCAGGACGGGTTCGACCTCTACCTCCACGGCTTCGTCGTCGCCGATGACGGCAAGTGGACCGTCATCCAGCAGGGCATGAACGGCGGCGGCAGGATCGCCCGTCGCTATCATTGGCTTTCGGAGGACCTAAAAAGTTTCGTGGACGCGCCGCATGCGGCGATCGACGGGCAGAACCAGGGGACGATCGTCAACCTGACCGACCGCCGTGCGACGGCGTCGCGGGAGCGGCAGCTCGACCTTCTTCGCGATCTCGGGCCGGACGGCATCGCCACCGAAATTGCGGCGCTCGAAGCGCCGAAGCGACCGGCTGTTCCGGACGACCAGCCGCTCTTGCCGCACCTCGTGATGCCCGCTCATCACGACGTGCGGCCGAAGGACGTGATCCTGCGCCGGCTTCATGGTGCGCTTGCCGCCGCGGCCGACGCCGGCCCCGGCGACTTTGCGGAGCTGCTGCTGGTGCCTGGGGTAGGCGCGCGCACGGTCCGGTCTCTGGCGCTCGTTGCGGAGGTGATCCACGGTGCGCCCTGCCGGTTCGACGATCCCGGCCGCTTCTCGCTCGCCCATGGCGGCAAGGACCGCCAGCCCTTCGCAGTGCCGACGCTGGTGCTCGACCGGACGATTTCGGTGCTGAAAGCCGCACTATCGGCGGCAAGGCTCGGCAATGACGAGCGCCTCGACGCCATCCGCCGGCTCGACGTGCAGTCGCGCCGGCTGGAGCGGAGCGCGACGGGGCCGAGCCTTGATGCGTTCGTCGCCGAGGAGCGCCGGCGTTCGCCTGACTATGGCGGGCGAAGCGTGTTCGGCTGGGAAGCGGAGGTCAGGCGACGCGCGCCGGAATCCGCCTAGCTCGGCGTCGCGAGGCCGCGGGCCGGCCGGAGCGACTGGATGCGCCGGTGGATGGCGTCGAGCGTTCGCCGCCAGAGGGACGGCCGCGCTGCCGGAAACTCATCGAGATGGGCGAAAGGCAGCCGGTCTTCGGAGCGGCCGAGCTCGCGGGCGAGGGTCCGCACCTGCAGCCGCGACGCGTAGCGATCGAGGTCGTCCTCGCGGATCTGATAGATCCAGCCGTCGATCCGCGTCGCCCGGAGGTGACCCGATGCGATCGCCCTCCTCAGTGCCGTCTTGCTCAGCGTGGATTGCTTCGATGCTTCGCCAAGGGTCAGCATTGTCCGTCAACTCCGTGGAGCCCGCCCACGGGAATTGAGACGCGGATTGGTTAACGGAACCTTACCGTGGCGGTGATCGAGCGCGCCGGACCGGAGGCGCGCGGCCTCCGGTCCCGATTGCTTCGCCCAGGGAGGGCCTCAACTGGTCGAAGTCGGAAACATCCGACTTCGACTAGAACTGCAGCCCGACGCCGACCTTGAAGACGTGCGCGTGCTGGGTGAGATCGAATTCGGCCGCTCCGCCGTCACCGGTCATCCCGATCGCGGTCTCGGTACCGAAATTGATGTAGTTGTACTCGGCCTTGAGGTAGAGGCCGTTGTCCATCGCCAACACCGCGCCGCCGCCGACGAGCCAGCCGCTGTTCCGGCGGTCGCCGGTGAGCGCAACCCCGTCACCCTCGACGGTGAAGTCCTGATTGGCCCAGGCAAAGCCCGCTTCGCCATAGAGGAGGAGGTTGCCGCCGCCCGGGGCGATGCCGACCTGGCCGGTCAGGGTGGCGAGCCAGTTGAGGTTGGTCGTGCAGGTGTAGGCGTCGAGCGGGCCGCAATCGTCGGCCCCATCGATGTTGGTCCACGCCCAGTCGCCTTCGATGCCGACCACGAGCGGACCGCCGCCCGGCTGGAACCGGAAGCCGGCCTCGACGCCGGCAAGGATGCCGCTCAGCCGATGCTCGGTGGTTTCCCACGGTCCGTAGGGGGTGTTGTCCCAGGCGGCCTGGCCGGTGCCGACGCCGAAGATCGCGCCGATATACGGGCCGGAGAACAGCGAGCCCGGGATCGGCGCGGCGAGAGCCGGCGGCGGCGTCAGCGGCGGCGGGGGCACGGCGATGACGTCGGCAGCGAACGCCGAGGACGCGGCCAGGAGCAGGGCCGATCCTGCTGCGCCGGCGAGAAGAGTGGTCCGAGAGGCCATTGCAAACTCCATTGATACCGCCCCCAACCGGCAGCCCAACGCGCGTCTGGCCAAAAGGATCACAAGTCTCGGAAGCGATTTGCGATATCGGCGCGGGGTGTGGGCTGACGGCAACACCGGGCGGTGCGTTCGTACCCTCCCGTACGGCCTCCGCTGCGGACCAATGAGCGACCTCGATCGGTCGGCAGATGTCGGAACCCCCGGCCCGGGCCTAGGCGACGGGGCAGGGGAACGCCTCGATCAGCGCGACGAGGACCACAGTAGTGGCGACGCGCGAGAGGACCTTCGGATTGGCCTCCATGTAGCCGATGACGACGGCGTTTATGTCGCCCGAGGTAGTTTCCTCCGTGAAGCAGACGCCGATGTCGGCGAACCGCTGGTGGCGAAGCGACAGGCCCGCCATCACGCCATGCACGATCCCGAGGATATAGGTTCGGCAGACGATCGGGTCGGCGACCCGACACTCGGCCTGGAGATCATAGCCGGTAAACATGGCCCCGCCCGGTTGAGCAAGCGCAAGCGGGGACGCCACAAACGACACGAGAACCCCAACAGTCGAGACGGCGCGCGCTGCCCACCTGCCCATCAGCATGGACTCTGTCCCCCAAGGTCATGGGAGCATCGTTGAATGGTCAACGGGAGTCGATGCCTCAAGGGCACGCAACGATCAAGCGACGCAGATTGGGGCGGCGGAGGCCAGGGGGTCGGACGGGCGTCTTGTCGGGTGCCGGAATCGGCACCGGATCATCCGTCGGCCTGGCGCGGCTGTGGCAAGTCGATGCGGAAAGACTGGAGCGGGCGAAGGGATTCGAACCCTCGACCCCAACCTTGGCAAGGTTGTGCTCTACCCCTGAGCTACACCCGCTCGCTCCGTTCCCGCGGCTGCCCCCGGGAGGGCGCTTATATCGCCGAAGGTCCCCACGATTGCAAGCGCCGCCGCGCGCGTCAAATCGGGCGCGGCGGCGACGGGGTTGGGGAGGCCGGTTGGCCGGGCTAGGTGCGCGGCGTGAAGACCATGTTGGTGAAGTTCACGAACTCGCCGGTGCTGGGGTCGCGGACCTCCACGATCATGCCGAAGGCCTGGGTGCCGTCCGGCGCCGGGCCGGGCTTGCCGATCGAGACGCGGACAACGAGCTCCTGCACCTGGCGGCGGATCTCGGCGCTGTAGGTCGCTTCGACGACGATCTGGTTGGTGAGGATGCGGCCGCTCGACGACAGGAGCGTCGCGCGCTCGAAGCGGCTGAAGAAGCCGCCGCTCAGCGTCCCGTCGGGGTTGAGGGTCAGGGTGCCGTCGACGTCGACGCCGCCCTGCGTGCTCGCGCAGCGGCCGTCATTGGTGAGGGTCAGCTCGGCCGTGTTGAAGACGACGTCGAGGTTGCACTGCGCATTCTCCATCGCCTCGTCGAAGCCGTTGCGGGATTCGCCGCGGCCGCGCCAGCTTCCCTGGTAGAGGGCGAGGAAGGCCTGGGCCTCGGTCTGGTTGGTGACCGGGGTCTGGGCGGCGGCGATGACCGGCGCCGACAGGGTGGCGACGGCGACGAAGGCGGCAGTCAGAAGACGCATGACAAGACTCCTGCGCCGTCGCGCATCGGGGCGCCGGCACGTCTCAAGGGACAGGATGGATATTGGTTCCGGATCGTCCGGGACCAGACCGACGGGCAGTCGCTATCCGGGCAAGGCGGCAAAAGTACGGGTCCCGCATGAACCCCCGCTGAACGTGGAACCCGAGGTCCGCCTGCCGTTGCCATCCTGGAAGAACACCAGGGTGCGAACCTTCGGTCGGGCGGCTTTGCGGCGCCATGGGGGCTGGACTATGATGCGGCCGGGCGATCCTGGTCAGTGGGTGCTAGTCCGTTGTATTATCTACTCCTTCCGTTCCTGACCGCCTATTTTGCCGTGACCTTCTTCCTGGGCGAGTACTGGCTCGCCTCGACGCTCGTCCTGATGTGGATCATCGCGATCCCGATGGACGAGATCGTCGGCGACAACTGGGCCCGGATCGACGAGAAGCGGCCCTTCGTCCTCAAGGCCATCCTCTACGCCCAGCTCCCGACGCTCGCGATCGTCACCGTCCTTCTCGCCTATTATCTCAGCGACTGGACGTTCCTCGGGCCGACGATCAATGCGGCGCGCGGGGCGACGGAGTTCTGGCAGCTCGCGATGGCGCTCTTCGCCATCGGCGTCTTCTACGGCATCGCCGGCATCAACGTCGCCCACGA
This sequence comes from Bauldia sp., assembly GCA_050184415.1. Taxonomy (GTDB): domain Bacteria; phylum Pseudomonadota; class Alphaproteobacteria; order Rhizobiales; family Kaistiaceae; genus JADLGL01. The sequence continues at coordinate 20,581 of JBFXAJ010000015.1, read as the reverse complement.
GCTCATCCACCGCAACAACCGCTTTGCGGTGTGGACCGGGCGGTGGCTCCTCTCCTTCTCGCTCGACACCGGCTTCGCGCTCGAGCACCTCTACGGCCATCACATCAACGTGGCGACGCCGAAGGATCCCGCCACCGCGCCGCGCGGCATGGGGTTCTGGACGTTCTTCGTCCGCATGCTCTACCAGGGCAACCGCAACGCCTGGCTGATCGAGAAGCGCTTCCTCGAGAAGCGCGGCCAGCGCGTGTGGAGCTTCCACAACCGGTTCATCACCGGCCAGCTGATGTCGCTGCTGTGGATCGTGCTGTTCGCCGCCGCCGACGGCGTCCGCGGGGTCGCGATCTTCATCGTGCTGGCGCTGTTCGGAAAGCTCTATCTCGAGATCACCAACTACATCGAGCATTACGGGCTGGTACGGGTCGAAGGGACCCGCGTCGAGGGACGGCATGCCTGGAATTCGAGCCGCCGGATCAGCAACTGGCTCCTGTTCAACCTGCCGCGGCATTCGGACCATCATGTCCGCCCGAACCGGAATTACTGGGAGCTCGAGGCGCGCACCGACGCGCCGCAGCTGCCGAACGGCTATTTCATCATGGCCGCGATGTCGCTCTTCCCGCCTCTGTTCCGGAAGAAGATGGCCGAGCGCCTCGTGATCTGGGACCGCGACTACGCGACGCCGGAGGAGAGGGCGCTCGTGGCGGCGATGGCCGGCGGCGCGGAGAAGACCGGGATGTCGAGCGCCTCGACGAGCGCGGTGATGCCGCCCATGCGGTCGAGGAGCCGGTCGGGCCCGTAGACGCTCAGCGTCACGCGGTCGCCGCTGGCGACGAACACGCAGCAATTCACGCCCGGCGTGTGCGAGCCGCAATAGACATTGTTGAGCCGGAGCTCCGCAAAGATGCCGCCATTCATGTGCGGCGGCACCAGCGACAGCACGAAGTCGTACGGCACGAAATTGAAGAAGCGGCGGCCGTAGAGGAAGGGCAGCACCCGCGCGAAGCGGCGGTGGACGCCCATGATGGCGTTGTAGTGCATCTGGAGATGCACCGATTTGTTGCCCGCCTTGGTCAGCCGCTTGTCGACCTCGCGGACATAGGGCGCGAAACGCTCGTGGTAGGGCAGCGTCGAGATTTGCATCCGCAGTCGGACATAGTCGTCGTCGCCGCGATGGCGCTCGACGTCGAGGTTGGAATAGCCGACGAGGTGCCGCCGTTTGGTCGGCGGGCCGTCGGGGCCGACATGGTGGAGCCCGTACATCACGAGGGCGAAGAGGAGGCTGCGCTGCTGGACGCCGAGGCGGCGTGCCGCCTGCTTCAGCGCGGCCCTGCCGAAGCTCATGGTCCGGAGCGCATAGGCGTCGAGCGTCCGCCACTGGACGCCGGCGATGACGAGGTTCGCCGGCACGGTCACGACCGAGACGAGGCCGGTCACGAACCGGGCCCAGAGCCGCTTTCGTTCGCTGCGCGGGATCCGATGGTCGGCCGGCCGGCCGCGCAGGACGGCTGCCGAATCCACCCCTTCCATCAGCGCATGCGAGGCCCGGAAGACCAGAAGCGTCCGGTTGCCCGATCCGTCCGCCATGCCCTCCGGAAGCACGTGGCAGGACGCCCTGAAATTCGGGAGGCGAGGGTCCGAGAAGAGGTCGAAATGCTCCGGACCAAGCACGGCGTCGGGGTAGCCGGCGAAGGACGGGACCTCGTGATAGTCGATGATCTCCTCGATCCGGTATGGCCGCGCGTCGACATGGGCCTGCCCCTTGTCGTCGTGGCGGAAGTGGAGCTGCGGTGCCAGCGTGGTCACATTGGCGACCATCTGCCGGAAGTCGTCATAGGTCATCCGCAGCGCGGAGAAGGCGGCGAAGTAGACCGTGTGGCGCGCGCGGGCGAGGTACCATTGGAAATTGGCGTCGCGGATGGCCGCGGATGCCGGCTGGGCGCTGCGGGCCGCTGCCGCAAGCGCGGACGCGGTATCGGTCGCCGGCTTCGCCATCACGCTCCTCGCGCTCGCGCACCGGCCCCCGGCCGCGGCGCTGTCCTGACCGACCGACAAACGGTCTCGGCGTGACGGTGTCAACCTGGCGTCCCGTGGAACGCGGCGGCCGGCTCCCGTCTTTGCGGCTTGTCACGCAGGAGGCGGCCGGCTAGGGCACTGGTCCCGTGAAAGAGAAGAGCTCCCCGTCTTTCGGCCTCGGCGTCCTCCACGTCGGCCGCCTGGTCTATGGGCACCCCCGCATCGCCGGGGTGCTGCTCGCGATCATCGTCGGCCTATCGATCTACGGCATCTTTGGACTCTCGGTCGATCGCGACCTCCGGGACATGTTCCGCGGCGAGAGCGAAGCCTATCGCACCTATGTCGCGATGACCGACGCCTTCGCCGACCCGGAGAACCAGCTCATCGTGCTGGTCGAGGGCGACGCGATCAGGGAGCCGGCGACGCTCCAGCGCCTCCTCGATTTCCAGTTCGAGCTGACGCTGCTCGACGGCGCGGGCAGCGTCTATTCGCTGTTCTCGCTCAGGACGCCGCCGGACGCCGAAGGGCAGACCCAGGCGCTCGTCGCCGAGCCGTCGGCCGGGCTGACGCCTGAGCTGATCGCATCGATCCGCGCCCATCCGATCGCCGGCCAGAGCCTTCTTTCGGCCGACGGCTCGGCGATGGTGTTCGTCGTCACCCATTCCGAGCCGAAGGCGACGCTCGACCAGCACAACGAGCTCATCGCCGGGATCGACGACCTCGTTGCGACCCAGCTCGCATCGAGCGGCCTCGAGGTGACGCTGACCGGATTTGCCGCCCTCCGCACCGAGATCGTGGCGCTCCTCAAGCGCGACCAGCTCGTGCTGAACGGCTCGGGCGGGATCATCGGCCTCGTCCTCAGCCTGATCCTCTTCCGCTCCATTGTCGGGGCGATCATGACGGCGGCGCCGGCGGCGATGGGCGCGCTCCTCATCATCGGCTTCAACGGCCTCTTCGGCGTTCCGGTGACGATCCTCTCCAACGTCGTGCCGGCGCTCATCATGGTGATCGGCTATGCCGACGGCATGCACCTCACGTCGGCGTTCCGACGATACCGGCAGGAGGGGAACGACTTCCGGAAGGCCGAATGGCTGTCCTTCGTCGAGGTTGGCCCCGCCTGCATGCTCTCGGCGCTGGCGACGATCGTCGCCTTCCTCTCGATGTTCTTCTCGAACGTCCAGATCCTCCGCGACTTCGCGCTGGTCGGGTCGATCGGCACGTTCTTCGGCACCTGGATGGTGCTGGTCGGGCATCTCATCGTCACCCGGCTGATCGGCCGCTATTGGAAGGTCGGCGAGGATGCGCCGGTGAATATCCTCGACCGCGCCGCGCGGCCGGTCGCCGACCTCACCAATTTCGTCGCCAAGCACGCCAAGCCGATCGCCGCGATCGTCGTCCCGCTGACGATCGTCTTCGGCGCCTGCCTCCTTCTCGTGCCACCGGAGCATTCGGTCCGCGAGACGCTGCCGCGTGGCAGCGCCGCGAGCCAGGCCCTCAACGTCGTCGACCAGGAGCTCGGCGGCGCCTTCCCGATCCAGGTCGTGGTCCCGATGGACGGGCTCGATCCGCTGTCGCCCGAAGGGCTCGCCCGGATCCGGGCCGTCCATGAGGCGGTCGGGGCCGTGGACGGGGTCTCGAGGCCGCTGTCGCTGTGGAGCCTTGCTGCATGGCTCGGCGACGGCGCGGCGCCGGTCGAGGAGCGGCTCGCGACACTCGTGAACCAGTTGCCCGACGAGACCCTCAGCAGGCTCCTCGGCGCGCCGGGCGCGATGGTGACCGTCAACATCGGCGAGATGCCCACTGCGGAGACGGCGGCGATCATCGACGACGTCGAGGCGGCTGCGCACGCCGCGGTGCCGGAGTCCATCGTGACCGGGTCGACGGTGGTCAATGCCCGCGAGGCGACGCGGACGATCCGGCAGCTCACCATCAATTTCGGCGAGGCAATCGTCGTCGCGATCCTCCTGATGGCGCTGGTGATGAAGAGCCTCGGGGTCGGGATCGTCGCCATCATCCCGAACCTCCTGCCGATCACCGCGACCGGGACCATCCTCCTTCTCCTCGGCACCGGCATGCAGATCACGAGCGTCCTGTCCCTGACGCTCGCCTTCGGCATCGCCGTCGACGACACCATCCACTTCCTCAATCTGTTCCTCCGCGACCGGAAGGGCACCGTCCGCGAGCGCCTGGTGCGCACCGCGCACCACATCGGGCCGGTCCTCCTCGGCACCACGCTCGTCATCGTGGTCGGGCTGTCGATGACCCTCACCAGCGGCCTCGTCACGGTGGCGCAGTTCGGGCTCCTGACGATGGCGACGCTGACGATCGCCATGCTCGGCGACCTCATCGTACTGCCGGCGCTGATCGCCGGGCCGCTGAAGCGGTTCTTCCGGACGGACGCGGACAACGAGCCGGCGACCGCAGCGGACCCGGTCCGGCGGGAGACAGAAGAGGCCTGACCTGCGCGCATGCGTGGGGGGCCCGCCCTGCGACCGGCCGCCGCGGAGGCGAAAGCGTCGTTCAGTCTTGATTGAATGAACTGACGCACCCACCTCCGGGGGATGAACCAACCCCTTCAACCCGCGACCGGAACAGCCGTCGCCCGCGCCCAGGCCACCCAAGGCACCGACGAGGTGTCCCGCTTCGTCGAGCAGATGGGCGTGCTGTGCGAGCGCGAGCAGATGCCGCGCATCGCCGGCCGCGTCCTTGGCCTGTTCCTCGTCGAGGGCGGGCCGCTCAGCCTCCGCGAAGTCGCCGACCGTCTCGAGGTCAGCCGGGCCAGCGTCAGCACCAACACCCGGATGCTGGCCGAGCTCGGCCTTCTCGAGCGCGTGGGCGTGAAGGGCGACCGGCAGGACTACTACCAGCTCCCCGAGGCGCCTTTCGAAGGAATGCTCACCGGCGTCGTCGAGCGCATGACGACGATCGGGGCTTTCCTGACCGATTCCGCCGACCGCTTCCCCGAGGAGCGCGCGGCGGCAAAGGCCCGCCTCTGCGGCCTCGCCTCCTTCTACGCGGCCGCCGCCGATGCCGTGCGGAGCATGCTCCTCCGCTTCGGCAGGGACCGCGCAACCTGAACCCCGGCGCCGCGGGTGCGGCGTCTGCTCTGGAGACTTCCCGTGGCGATCTATCTCTACCGGCTCGGCCGGTTCGCGTTCCGCAACCGCTGGGCCGTGCTCGGCGTCTGGGTCCTGATCCTGATCGGCGCCGGCACGGCGGCATCGACGCTGAGCGGGCCGACCAGCGAGAGCTTCTCGATTCCGGGCGTGCCGGCGATCGAGGCCTACGAGCTCCAAGTCGAGCGCTTCTCGCCGCCGGGCACCGAGGTCAATATCGGCGAGGGCATGCCCGCGATGGCGCAACTCGTCTTCGCCGCGCCGGAAGGCGAAACCCTTTCGACGCCGGAGCGGCAGGCTGCGATCCAGGCGGTCATCGCCGGGCTGGAGGGCACCGACCAGGTCGCGGCGGTGGTGCCGCCGATCCCAGGCCAGACCGTATCGCCCGACGGACGGATCGCCTTCGCCCGCGTCCAGTACGCCGCGCCGTCGATCGCCCTTGAAGACGCGACTCGCGAACACCTGACCGAGGTCGTCGAGGCCGCGCGCGCGACCGGGCTCCAGGTCGAGATCGGGGGCGACGTCCTCCAGGAAGTGCCCGAAGCTGCCGCGACCGAGGCGCTCGGCCTTCTGGTCGCCGCGGTCGTCCTCGTGATCACGCTCGGCTCGCTGATCGCCGCCGGGCTTCCCCTGATCACGGGCCTTGTCGGCGTCGGCATCGGCATCTCGCTGATCACGGCGGCGACCGGCTTCATCGAGCTGTCCTCGACGGCGCCGATCCTTGCGATGATGCTCGGCCTTGCGGTCGCGATCGACTACGCGCTCTTCATCCTCACCCGCTATCGCAAGGAGATCCGCGCCGGCCTCGCTCCGGAGGAGGCCGCGGGCCGCGCCGTCGGGACCGCCGGCTCCGCCGTCGTGTTCGCCGGGCTCACGGTGATCATCGCGCTCGCCGGCCTTGCGGTCGTGAACATCTCGTTCCTCACGGCAATGGGCCTTGCGGCAGCGTTCACCGTCGGCATCGCCGTCCTGATCGCCCTGACCCTCCTGCCGGCGCTGATCGGCATTGCCGGCCGGCGGATCCTCGGCCGCCGCGGCGCAACGCCCGAAGCGGCCAATGCGAAGGCCGCGGCCGGCGAGCGCTGGGGCCGGTTCGTTACCCGCAACAAGGTCGCGGTCCTCATCGTCGCCGTCCTCGGCCTCGGCGCGATCGCAACGCCGGCCCTGCAGCTCGAGCTCGCCCTGCCCGGCCCCGCGACCGCCTCGCCCGAATCGACCGAGCGCAAGGCCTATGACCTCCTCGCCGACGGCTTCGGCGTCGGCTTCAACGGCCCGCTCCTCGTGATCGCCGACCTCACCGTCGCGACGGACCGCACGGCCGCCGTCGCGACGCTCGGGGAGGAGCTCGGAGCCCTCGACGGCATCGTCATGGTCTCGCCGCCGCAGCTCAACCCCGCCGGCGACACCGCGATCTTCAACATCATCCCGACGACCGCGCCGACCGATCCGGCGACGCATGAGCTCGTCGGCGAGATCCGCGCCTTCACGATCGACGGGGTCGACGTCGGCGTGACTGGTCAGCCTGCGATCGAGCAGGACGTCTCGGCCCGGCTTGCCGACGCGCTGATCCCCTACATGCTCGTGGTGGTCGGCCTCGCGCTGGTGCTGCTCCTCCTCGTGTTCCGGTCGATCCTGGTGCCGCTCAAGGCGACGGTCGGTTTCCTGCTCACGATCGGGGCCACCTTCGGCGCGGTCGTCGCGGTGTTCCAGTGGGGCTGGCTCGCCGGTCTGTTCGGCGTCGAGGCGACCGGGCCGGTGATGAGCATGCTGCCGATCTTCATGATCGGCGTCGTGTTCGGCCTCGCCATGGACTACCAGGTGTTCCTGGTGACGCCGATGCGCGAGGAGTTCGTCCACGGGGCGAGCCCGACCGAAGCCGCCGTGCGCGGCGTCAAGCATGGCGCCCGCGTCGTGACCGCCGCGGCGCTGATCATGATCTCGGTATTCGTCGGCTTCGTGCTGGCGGGCGATCCGATCATCAAGTCGATCGGCTTTGCCATGGCGTTCGGCGTCTTCGTCGACGCCTTCGTGGTTCGGCTCACGATCGTGCCCGCCTTCATGGCCCTCGTCGGGCGCGCCGGCTGGTGGCTGCCGCGCTGGCTCAACCGCATCCTCCCCAATGTCGACGTCGAGGGCGAGCAGTTGATGCGGCGCCTCCGCCCCACCGGCAACCCGACCCCGCAGCCCGCGGAGTAGGCCCGCATCCCGGCGCGCGGTGCGACATGCTACAAGCTCCCCGGGGCAACTCGGGGAGCTTTCTTCGTGAAGACCAACCGCATTGCTATGGCCGCCGCGCTTGGCGGCGTCCTTCTCGCGCCCGCGGCGAAGGCCGACGAGGTCTGGGCCAACCGGAACACCAACGTCTATTGGGTCGAGAATGCCGGCGACTATGCCGTCTTCGAATTCACGATCGACGACCCGAAAATCCATCGCAGCGGCCGGATCTTCCTCAACGGCCTCGTCGGCACCGACACCAGCCGCGCCACCTTCGGCGGCTACTGGTCGAGCACCGACGATGCCCGCATCTGCCCGATGCCGATCATCGACGCTGCCGGCAACGAGGCCTGGACCTGGGGCTTGGTCGAGCTGACCTTCATCGAGCCGGCATTCCCGGCGGGCTGGTCGGCCGCGCTCGGGGTGTGCTTCGACGAGGCGGTCGAGTTCTGGACCGTCCAGCCGATCGTCGCGGACTGATCCGCGTCGGCGCGGTTCGGCCGATCAGCCGGGCTCGCTGTGCAAGGCCGGTCGGGCTGCGACGCGCGACGGGGCGAGCTCCGCTCATTCCGCGGGAACGAGCGGAGCAGATCGTTTCACCCGTTCGGACGGCTACGCCCAGCTGCCGCGGATGACGCAGGTCAAGCCCGGGTCCTGGATGTTGACGAACATCAGGTTGCCGTCAGGGGAGAAGCAGGCGCCGGTGAATTCGCCGTCGCTGAGCACGTTGCGCAGGACCTCGAACATGCTGCCATCCGTGTTGACCGCGACGACCTTCTCGATGCCGCTGCCGTCCTCGCACAGGAAGAGGCGCCCGTTCGGACCGACGGTCACATTGTCAGGCGCCGCGACCAGGAAGCCCTCATTGTCGGCGAGCGCGGGATCGTTCGGATCGCGGATGGACTCGACGAAGAGCGTGAGCGTGTCGTCGGTCGGGTTGTAGGCCCACACCTGGCCGGCGCCGTCGTCGCCGCCATTGGTGGCCACGATGTAGGCCTTGCCATTGCCCCACCACGCGCCTTCGCCACGACTGAAGACTGCCGCACCCTTGGCCTGGCCCTGCGCGCGCGTCGAGTTGCCGTTGTCCTCGGTGTCCGGATCGACCACGTCGATGGCGACCCATTCGACCGGCATCGGCTGGAACAGCCTGTCGCGAAAGCCCTCGCCGGTGTTCACGCCGTCGGGGAAGTCGCGGAGCTTCAGCGCCTCGAGGACGCCGCCGGAGCGGTAGTCGCCATAGATGTTGGGACGGAACCGGTAGAGGAGGCTGTCACCGCGATCCTCGGTCAGATAGACGATGGTGGTCGCCGGATCGATGCACACCGCTTCGTGGCTGAAGCGGCCCATGTCCTTGAACGGCTCGATCGAGCCCTCGCCGTCGATCGGCACTTCGAACACATAGCCGTGCCGGACGCCGGTATCGCCGTCCTCGAAGGTCTCCTCGCAGGTCAGCCAACTGTTCCACGGGGTGAGGCCGCCGGCGCAATTGGTCGAGGTGCCGGCGAGCGAGCCGACATGGCTGACCATCTGGCCCTCGGCATCGAGGACGATGGTCGTGGTGCCGCCGAAGGCGGTCGCATCGTAGGCCGTGCCGCTCGGCACCACGGCACGGATGTCGCCGGGGCCGGAGCCGCCCAGCTCGTGGTTGCGGACGAGCACCGTCGACCCGCCGGGACCCCGGAACGCGGCCATGCCGTCATGGGCGCCGGGAACGCGGCCGACGCCGTCGCTGAGCACGTCGCCGGTGCTCGAAATGATCCAGTAGTCGAAGGATTCCGGCAGCGCGAGGACCGGCATGCCGCGGAGGTCGCCGAGCTCGTTCACCAGGAGGTCGGAATTGAGCGGCAGCTTCGCCACCAGCCGGCCGAAGCCGGCGTCGGCGATTGGGCCGATTTGGGCGCGGGCGTTCATCGCCAGGAGCGGCGCAATGGTGAGGCCGGCGCCGCTGGTGCCGAGGGCCTTCAGGAAGCCGCGGCGGGTTGATTGGGGGTTCATTGTCTCTCCTCGACGAGCGGAATTCAGGATCAACTGCATCCATTGACGGATCGGATGAAACTGACGCCGTTCGATGAAGTGCAGACGACAATTGGATGACCTGACCCAAATTGTTTGGGATTGTGAGCGGACAGAATACACCGGAATGTCCAGCATCTCCCCCGTTCATCAAACAGTCATTCAAGAATAATCCCACTGCCATGCAGAGTTTACAGACTGCATGCCCTTGAGGACGGTTCTCGGTGAGACGTCGAGGAACGAAACCTTGGAGAGGCAGATGCACAAAAGAGCAATCGCAGGAATGGCCACGGTCTCGGCCCTGGCGCTGATGGCGGCCACGGCGCAGGCGCAGACGACCACGCTGACGTTCGAGCAGGGCGTGGACGGCTACACCGGCACGGCGGACACCTTCTTCCAGACCGGCAATCCCGCCGCCACCAATGGCGAGGCCGAGGAATGGGAGTGGGACGGCGAGGATGCCGACGGCCGCAACTACGGACTGCTCCGCTTCAATGGCCTCTTCGGCACGGCTGCGAACCAGGTGCCGCCCAATGCCACAATCGTGCGGGCGGAGCTGGTCCTCGGCGTGACCGACGGCGGCGACGCCGCGGAGATCGCGACGCTGCACAATCTCCTCCGTCCGTTCAGCGAATTCATGAATCTCAGCACCTTCACGACCAATCCGGAGCCGACGGCCGACGCCGATTTCGAAGCGGCAACCGTTGCGGAGATCCCCGGTCCTGAGGAAGGCGACGTCCTGACCGTCGACGTCACGACGAGCGTCGACCGCTGGTTCCGCGGCGAGCTGCCCAACTACGGATGGATCGTGGCTCCCGGCGGCACCGGCGGGGTCGGGATCGCCTCGTCCAACGTCTCGACGTCGGTCGCGCCGACGCTGACGGTTCAGACCGCAGCCGGTGAGTTCGTGTTCCGGAACGGCATCAACGGCTACCAGGGCACCGTGGACACCTGGCTCAACACCGGCGATGACGCCGAAGAGGTCAAGGGCGGCGAAGAGCACTTCGAGTGGGACGGCGAGGATGCCGGCGGCCAGAATTTCGGCCTGCTACGCTTCGACGAGATCATCGGCACCGGGCCGAACCAGATCCCGCCCGGGACTGCGATCCAGTCGGCCACCATCACGATCCAGCTCATCGACAGCGGCGACATCGGCAATTTGCACGAGCTTCACGCCGGGACCGAAGGCCAGCCCACGGCCTTCGACAACGAGACCACGACCATGCGCAACTTCGGCAACGGGCAGACGGTCCGCGCCGGCATCGACTATGCGGAGACGCCGGTAGCTGCAAACGTGCCGGGGGATACCGGCATCCAGACCATCGATGTGACGCCGAGCCTCCAGCGCTATGCCGCCGGCGAGCCGAATCTCGGCTGGGTGTTCGTCTACACCGGCACCGGCGGCGTCGAAGTGGTGGCCGCCGAGGCTGCCGGCACCGTTGCCGCGCCCCCGCCGCGCCTCGTCATCGAATACACGCTGCCGTAGCCTATCGGCAAAACGCCACGAGGTTCGGGCCTCTCCGTCCGGACCTCGCGGTTGCGGCCGCTAAGAGACTGTCAGTCCGTGGTTCGGTGGGCAGGCCGAACACGCAACCGCCGAAGAGATAGGTGGAAGCCTCTCCGCGTATCCCGCCATCCCGCCAAGGTCTCCGGCCGCTCGCCGCCGGTGTTGCGCCATCGCTTCCGGCCTTCGCATAATGGCGCCGGCGCGTCGCCAGCAAGAACGCGGAACGGGGAGATTTCGATGGCGGGTACGGTGCATCCGGTCAGTCCGGAGTGGCAGCAGCGCGCCTTCATCGACAAGGCGCGTTATGCCGAGATGTACCGGCGGTCGGTCGAGGACCCGGACGGGTTCTGGCGCAAGGAGGCGAGCGAGCGGCTCGACTGGATGACGCCGTTCGCGACGGTGAAGAACACCACGTTCGGCCCGCCGGACGTGTCGATCCGCTGGTTCGAGGACGGCGTCCTCAATGTCAGCCAGAACTGCATCGACCGGCACCTTGCGATCCGCGCCGATCAGGTCGCGATCCTCTGGGAGGGCGACGATCCTGCCGAGCACCAGGCGATCACCTACAGGCAGCTCGCCTTCGAGGTCGGGCTCTTCGCCAACGTGCTGAAGGCCCGCGGCGTCCGGAGGGGCGACCGCGTCACGATCTACCTGCCGATGATCCCGGAAGCCGCCTATGCGATGCTCGCCTGCACGCGGATCGGCGCGATCCATTCCGTCGTCTTCGGCGGCTTCTCGGCCGAGTCCCTCGCGGGCCGCATCAATGATTGCGGGTCGACGATCCTCATCACCGCCGACGAGGGCGTCCGCGGCGGGCGGAAGGTGCCGCTCAAGGCGAACGCCGACGAGGCGCTGGCACGGACCGGTCCGATGGAGGTGATCGTCGTCCGCCGCACCGGCGCCGACGTCCCGATGAAGCCGGGCCGCGACCACTGGTACCACGAGCTTACTGCGACCGAATGGGAGCACTGCGAGCCGGAGCCGATGAACGCGGAGGACCCGCTGTTCATCCTCTACACGTCCGGCTCGACCGGGAAGCCGAAGGGCGTGCTCCACACCACGGGCGGCTACCTCGTGTGGGCGTCGATGACCCACCAGTATTCGTTCGACTACCATGACGGCGACATCTACTGGTGCACCGCCGATGTCGGCTGGGTCACCGGGCACACCTACATCGTCTACGGCCCGCTCGCGAACGGGGCGACGACGCTGATGTTCGAGGGTGTGCCGACCTTCCCGACGCCGAGCCGATTCTGGGAGGTCATCGACAAGCACGGCGTCAACATCTTCTACACCGCGCCGACCGCCATCCGTGCCCTCATGGGTGCCGGCGACGCCCATGTGACCAAAACCTCGCGGGCGTCGCTGCGGGTGCTCGGCACCGTCGGTGAGCCGATCAATCCCGAGGCGTGGGACTGGTACTGGCGCGTGGTCGGCGACGGCCGCTGCCCGGTCATCGACACCTTCTGGCAGACCGAGACCGGCGGCCACGTGATCACGCCGCTGCCCGGCGCATCCGACCTCAAGCCGGGCTCGGCGAACAAGCCGTTCTTCGGCGTGAAGCCGGCGATCGTCGATCCGGGCGGCAAAATCCTCGAGGGCGCCGTGGCCGGAAATCTCGTGATCACCGATTCCTGGCCGGGCCAGATGCGCACGGTGTATGGCGATCACCGCCGCTTCGTCGAAACCTACTTCACGACCTACCCCGGCATGTACTTCACCGGCGACGGCGCCCGCCGCGACGAGGACGGCGACTACTGGATCACCGGCCGCGTCGACGATGTCCTCAACATCTCAGGACACCGCCTCGGCACCGCCGAGATCGAGTCCGCCTTGGTCGCGCATCCGAAAGTCTCGGAGGCCGCCGTCGTTGGCTATCCGCACCCGATCAAGGGCCAGGGCATCTATGTCTATGTGACGCTGATGCAGGGCTCGGAGCCGACGGAACCGCTGCGCCTGGAACTCCGCGACTGGGTGCGGAAGGAGATCGGCCCCTTCGCCGCGCCCGACCTGATCCAGTTCGCGCCTGGGCTTCCGAAGACCCGCTCGGGCAAGATCATGCGCCGCATCCTGCGGAAGATCGCGGAGGACGAGCCGGGCGCGCTCGGCGACACCTCGACCCTCGCCGACCCCGCGGTGGTGGACGATCTCGTGGCCCACCGGATGAACCGCGCGAGCCCCTAGCTCGAATTCTTACGAGCGACGACATCCGGCCACAATCATGCCACAAGTGCGGCACCGCAACCATACGGCTAGTAATTTACCGCGGTGGTTGTGACGTCCCGGCAGGGGCAGTCGCCCGACCTGGCGGTATGACACGTCCTTTTGCACCAAGCATTGCTTTGCCGCCTTCGCACCCGGCGAAGACGAGGATCTATGGCCAAATACCAGAACGGCAACGAACTCAGCCATTCGGTCGATCCGAAGTTCGACGTCATGCACCGGCCCGGCTCGATCGCGCCGTATTCCGGCATCTATGCCTGCACCAGCTGTCGTGACGAGATCGTCGCCAATTCCGGCGATCTCCTGCCGTCCGCCGACCACCGTCCGCACGAGGGATCGGAGAGGCCGGTCCTGTGGCGCCTGCTCATCCAGACCGAGCGCGGCCGCGCCGACGCCGTCGTCGACAAACGGCGGTCGACCACCAAGCAGGTCCGGCCGAAGGCGATGGCGTTCCGCGGCAATCCGTGACGCCGGCGGCCTAGGGTTGGTACCCGCCCGAGGTTCGTCCGCGCCGCCTCTGTCGTCGCTCAGCTTCCCAGCCCGATCCCCCGGGCCCCGTCTCTCTTCCCCCGTTCGGCCGATGAACCGCTTCTGAACCCGAGATTCAGGCGGCCCTCAGCCGATCCGGACCATGGTCTGCCCACACAACGGGGTACAGCCATGTCCGGGCCTTCCAAAGCGCTTCTGTCGGTGATGGCCGGCCTCGTTCTCCTGATGGTCGTCAGGGATCCGGATCAGGCCCATCGGCCGCCCGATGTCAGGATCAACGTGGTCGAGGCCACAGGTCCGCTCACGGTGTAGCGAGGACGCCGATCGCGAGCGGGCACCATGGCAGCCGCGTCCCGCCGTCGTAAGCACGGACCGTCCCGCTCGCCAGCATCGCGGCTGCAAGGTCCGCGCCGCCCGCGGTCGCCACATCCGCCACGATCCGGCCGGCATATTTGTCCTCGTCGATGTCCGTCAGGAGGAGGATGTCCGCTCCCAGGGCGGCGGCGAGGACGCCCGTTGCGGCGACCGCGAGCGTCTCCTCCTCTGCACAGCCGCCATTGAGCTCCGGTGCGTCAATGCCCCGGATACGGACCAGCACCTCGAGGCTGAGATCGATCCAGATCAGCGCACGCACGCGGATCGTGTCGCCGTCGACGACCCGGATCGTCTCCGCAAGCACGGGACCGGCAATCGGCTCCGCGCGCCCGGTGCCTGCGACGCTGGCGGACGCTCCGGCGATGATGGCGAGGGTGACGAGACGGCGAATCGGCAGGGCGCTCCACCTAGGAAATAAATCCTAGTCGGAGCGGAGTGCCGGAACAATACCGGAACGCGCCGATACCAGAGCTGCCAGATGCAAAGCGGCCCTCGGCGACATGAATGCCCACGCTGGGGTCGGCCAACATTCGCGCCCCGCGCCGCGCCATCCCTTGCTGCCGGCGACCGCAATTCCCATCATATTCGGGGCGGAGCGGCGCGCTTGGTTGCGTCGATCCCGCCATGGGAGACCGATGAACATCCTCAAGACTGGCATCCTGCTGGCCGCGCTGACGGCGCTCTTCATGGGCGTCGGCTATCTGCTCGGCGGCACGGGCGGCCTTGTGATTGCCTTCCTGATCGCGGCGGGCATCAACCTCTTCAGCTATTGGAACTCGGACAAGATCGTCCTCCGCATGCATCATGCGCAGGAGGTCGATGCGCGGAGCGCGCCCGAGCTCTACGGCATCGTCCAGCGCCTGTCGCAGCGCGCCGGCCTGCCGATGCCAAAAGTCTATCTCATCAACAACCAGCAGCCGAACGCGTTCGCCACGGGCCGCGACCCGCAGCACGCCGCCGTCGCCGCGACGACCGGCCTGTTGCAGCGGCTCCCGCCCGAGGAGATCGAGGGCGTGATGGCCCACGAGCTCGCACACGTGAAGAACCGCGACACGCTGATCATGACGATCACCGCGACGATCGCCGGCGCGATCTCGATGCTGGCCAATTTCGCGTTCCTGTTCGGCGGCAACCGCAACAACAACAACGGCCTCGGCATCATCGGCGTCATTGTCGCCGTGGTGGTGGCGCCGATCGCCGCCGCCCTCGTCCAGTTCGCGATCAGCCGGACGCGCGAATACAGCGCGGATCGCCTCGGCTCCGAGATCTCCGGGCGGCCGCGGGCGCTCGCCTCGGCGCTCGTTAACATCACCAACAGCGTCCAGCGCATCCCCAACATGGATGCCGAGCGGGCGCCTGCGACCGCGCATATGTTCATCGTCAACCCGCTGACCGGGCAACGGATGGACAACCTCTTCTCGACGCACCCCTCGACCGAGAACCGCGTCGCGCGGCTCCTCGAATTCGAGCGGGCGATGGGAGGCGCCGCGGCCACGTTCGACACGACCGGCCGGCCCGCCCAGCCGCCGCGCGTCGGCCGCAGCGCCGGACCCTCGGCGGATCGCGGTCCGTGGGGTTGAGCGAGGCGCGCCGTCCGCGGCGACCGCAGCGCCGGACCGTTCCCGGCCTCGCGGTGCGCGAGGCCGCGGCCGAGCTGGTCCGCGGCGTGGTCGACCGGCGCGAGCCGCTGGCGGTCGACCGCGGCCCGCTCGATGCGCTGGAAGGCAGCGATCGCGCCTTCGCCCGCGCCATCGCCACGACGGGCCTTCGCCGCCGCGGCCAGATCCGCGACGCGCTGTCGGGCCTCCTGGCGCGGCCGTTGCCACCGCGGGCCGGCGGGCTGCCGACGATCCTCGAGGTCGCCGCGGCACAGATCCTGTTCATGGATGTCCCGGATCATGCCGCCGTCTCGGTCGCGGTGGAGGCGGCCGCTGCCGATGCCAAGGCGCAGCACTTCAAGGCGCTGGCGAATGGCGTCCTCCGGACGCTGGTCCGCGAGCGCGACGCGATCCTCGCCCGCCAGGATGCGGCCCGGCTGAATACGCCGGGCTGGCTGTTCGACCGTTGGGTCGCAGCGTATGGCGAGCCGGAAGCGCGGCGCGTGGCCGAAGCCCACCTCGCGGAAGCCCCGCTCGACCTCACGGTCAAAGGCGATGCTCCGGGCTGGGCCGAGCGCCTCGGCGGGGTGGCGCTGCCCAATGGCACCGTTCGCCTGCCCGGCGGCGGCCGGATCGAGGCGCTGCCCGGCTTCGAGAAGGGCGCGTGGTGGGTGCAGGATTTCGCGGCAAGTCTCCCGGCAACGCTCCTCGGTGACGTCGCCGGCAAGACGGTGCTCGACCTCTGTGCCGCGCCCGGCGGCAAGACCGCGCAATTGGCGCTGGCCGGCGCCAGGGTCACGGCGGTCGACGCCGCGTCCGACCGCGTCGAGCGCCTCCGCGGCAACCTCTCGCGCCTCCGGCTCGAGGCCGAGTGCGTCGTCGCCGATGCGCTCGACTACGACCCCGGCCGGACCTTTGACGCCATCCTCCTCGATGCGCCGTGCACGTCCACCGGCACGATCCGCCGCCACCCGGACATCCCGTTCCTGAAGCGCGCGTCCGACATCCCCGCCATGGCGGCGCTCCAGACAAAACTCCTCGAGCGGGCGGCGCGCCTTGTCCGCCCGGGCGGTGTCGTGGTCTATGCGACCTGTTCCCTCGAGCCGGAGGAGGGCGAGCGCCTCGCGCAGGAAGCGAACGGCAGCCTTCCCCTGGCCTTCTCCCCGATTCGCGCGGAGGACTCCGGTCTGCCGGCCGGTCTCGTGCGTTCCGACGGGGTCCTGAGGACGCTCCCATCCTCGGAGCCGGGGGGCATCGCGGGCGGCATGGACGGGTTCTTCGCCGCGCGCTTCGTGCGCGTCTGAGCGGGCGGACCCGTCTTTATCGGTTCGCGCCGAGTGCCTATGATTCACGAGGCTCGGGTGCCAGTTTGAGGAGTCTTGCGGATGGCTGAATCGACCTCGGTGCGAAGGCGCCTGATGTCCTTCGCCCTGAGCGAGAGCTTTCGCCGCGCATCGCTCCGCTATCACCGCAGCCTGATCTACCGTCCACGGTATTACGGGCCGACGCCGGACCGGCTCCTGATCGCGCCGACGGATCTCCGCACCAGCGACGCGACCCTCGCCCACGACATCTATGCCGGCCGCTTCATCCTCGCCGGCGTCGCGGTGGACGCTTCCGGTATCCCGGTCTTTGCCATCGATCCGCCGAACGAGGAATGGTGCCGCGAGCTGCACGGTTTTGGCTGGCTCCGCCATTTGCGGGCATCGGAGCTGAAAGTGTCGCGCTCCAACGCGCGCTCGCTGGTCCGCGACTGGATCCGGCAGGGCAACCGCACCCACCCGCTCGCCCGCGATCCGGTCATCATCGCCCGGCGGATCATCGCCTGGCTGTCGCAGTCGCCGCTGATCCTCGACGGCTGCGACGCCGCCTTCTATCGCCGCTTCATGCGGTCGCTGACCGCCCAGGTCCGCCACCTCCGCCGCATCGCGACCGACGTCCCGCCCGGTCCGCCGCGGATGACGATCAAGATCGCCCTGGCCGCGGCCGCCGTCGCCCTGCCCGACCAGGAAAAGTTCATGAAGCAGGCGGCGAAGTGGCTCGAGGACGAGCTCGCCTACCAGATCCTGCCCGACGGCGGGCACCTCAGCCGCAGCCCCGGCGCGATCCTCGACCTCCTCGCCGATCTCCTGCCCCTGCGGCAGGCCTACAGCGCCCGCGGCCTCCAGCCGCCGCAGGGCGTGCTGACCGCGATCGACCGCATGATGCCGATGGTGCGGTTCTTCCGGCACAGCGACGGCGCCCTCGCCCGTTTCAACGGCACCAGCGACACCCCCGTCGACCTGATCGCGACGATCCTCGCCTATGACGATGCCCGCGGCGCGCCGGTGAGCACCGCGCCGCACAGCGGGTTCCAGCGCCTCGCCGCCGGCGAGGCGACCGTCATCGTCGACACCGGCGTGCCGCCGCCCATCGAGCTGTCCGGCGAGGCCCATGCCGGGTGCCTGTCCTTCGAGCTGAGCTCCGGGCGGCAGCGGCTGATCGTCAATTGCGGGGCGGCCGGGGTCCCCGGATCGCGGATTCGCCGGCTGTCGCGCACCACCGCGGCGCATTCGACCGTCACCATCAATGACGGCTCGTCCTGCCGCTTCCTGATCGGCTCCGCGATGGCCCGGCGGGTGGGCGAGGTGATCGTCGAGGGGCCGACCGAGGTGCCGGTCGAGCACGACGAGGAGCAGGGCGCGCAGATCGTCGCCGCGAGCCATGACGGCTACGTCCAGCGCTTCGGCATCATCCACGAGCGGCGCCTGAAGCTGTCGACGAGCGGCCATCGCCTCGATGGCATCGACCATTTCCGCTACATCGGCGGCGCCAAGGTCAGGCCCGGGACCGGCAAGGACGTTTTCACCGTCCGCTTCCACCTCCATCCGACCGTGCGGGCGCAGGCCCTCGACGACCCCGGTGAGATTCTACTGACGCTGGGGGACGGCGAAACCTGGCAGTTTGCCTCCGACCACCCGGCCGAGCTCGAGGAAAGCATCTATTTCTCCGCCACCCACGGCAACCGGCGCTCGACCCAGATCGTGCTGAGCGGCGTCGCCCAGACGGGCGATACCGCGAGCTGGTGGCTGCAGCGCGTCGGCCTTCCGCCGCGGCGACGGGCGGAGCGCATGGAGAGCTGACGGCGCCGCGGACTTCGAAAGGCTCGAACCTGGGGACGGCGCTCGCGGCGGCATTTCCGTCGCGTTTGCCGCAAAACCGTTTCGTGCTATCGCGCACGCGCTTTCCCACCTTCCTCCAAGGCTTCTGATGGTCGCCCTCGGCAAGAGCTATCCCGTTCCCGAATTCGTGGCGGTGCGCCGCGCGCTGATTTCGGTCTCCGACAAGAACGGCATGGTGGATTTTGCGCAGGCGCTCGGCCGCCACGGCGTCGAGATCGTCTCGACCGGCGGCAGCCACAAGGCGCTGGTCGAGGCCGGCATTGCGGCCACGGAAGTCGCCTCGCTCACCGGCTTTCCCGAGATGCTGGGCGGCCGGGTCAAGACGCTGCACCCGATGGTCCATGGCGGGATCCTCGCCGTCCGCGACGATCCCGAGCACGTCGCATCGATGGACGAGCACGGCATCCGCTCGATCGACCTCGTGGTGGTGAACCTCTATCCGTTCGAGGAAACCGTGCGGTCGAGCACGGACGCCGCGCTGATCGTCGAGAACATCGACATCGGGGGGCCGGCGCTGATCCGCGCCTCGGCCAAGAACCACGCCTATGTGACTGTCGTGGTCGACCCGGCCGACTACGCCGCGGTGATCGGCGCTCTCGACGCGAATGGCGGCAAGGTGCCGGTCGATCTCCGCCGCCGGCTCGCCGGCAAGGCGTTCGCCCGCACCGCCTCCTATGACGCCGCGATCGGCGGCTGGTTCGCCTCGGTCACCGGCGATGCCAACCCGGCCCGCCGTACCTTCGCCGGCACGCTGCGGGAAACGCTGCGCTACGGCGAGAACCCGCACCAGAGCGCGGCGTTCTACGCGACCGCGGATGCCCGCCCGGGCGTCGCCACCGCGCGGCAACTCCAGGGCAAGGAGCTCTCATACAACAACATCGCCGACACCGATGCCGCGTATGAGCTCGTGGCGGAGTTCGACCCGGCGAAGACCGCCGCCGTCGCCATCATCAAGCACGCCAATCCGTGCGGCGTCGCCACCGGCGCCACGCTGGCCGAAGCGTATCGCAAGGCGCTCCGCTGCGACCCGGTCTCGGCCTTCGGCGGCATCGTCGCGGTCAACCGGCCGCTCGACGCGGAGGCGGCGGCCGAAATCGTAAAAGTGTTCACCGAGGTTATCATCGCGCCTGACGCCTCGCCCGAGGCGATCGCGATCATCGCGGCCAAGAAGAACCTCCGCCTCCTCCTTGCCGGCGCGCTGCCCGATCCCGCCGCTCCCGGCCTGATGGTGAAGTGGGTCGCCGGCGGCATGCTGGTGCAGGATCGCGATGCCGCGCAGGCCGGCGAGGCCGACCTCAAGCAGGTCAGCAAGCGCGCCCCGACTGCGGCGGAGATCGCCGACCTCATCTTCGCCTTCACCGTCGCCAAGCACGTCAAGTCGAACGCCATCGTGCTCGCCAAGGACGGCGCCACCGTCGGCATCGGCGCCGGCCAGATGAGCCGGGTCGATTCCGCCTTCATCGCCGCGCGGAAGGCCGAGGAGGCCGGCAAGGCCGCCGGCCTAGGCCACACGCTTGCGGCCGGCTGCGTCGTCGCCTCCGACGCCTTCTTCCCGTTCCCCGATGCCATGATCGTCGCCGCCGAGGCCGGCGCGACCGCCGTGATCCATCCCGGCGGTTCGATGCGCGACGACATCGTCATCGACGCCGCCGACCAGCGCGACCTCGCGATGGTGGTTACGGGCAAGCGCCATTTCCGGCACTAGCGGCCATCCCAGCCCGTGCGTTGCGCTCCTTCTCCCCCCTTGCAGGGGACTGTTGCGTGGTTTGTTGGATGTGATTCCCTCTGCTTGGGCAGGCGAGGGATTCGCGGGATGGCGACGAAGAAGACGGGTCAGATCAGTTTGGCCGAGGCGCTTCTGGGCGGTCGTGCGAC